>CAZCUJ010000005.1:11315-103382 GCA_964501565.1 uncultured Methanospirillum sp. | reverse complement strand
CCGCCCCCTGCGCCGCCCGGCGCCGCGCCCGCGGCGCGCGCACCCGCCGGGGGGGGCGCCGGTGCGGAAGCGTGTGCGGGGTGGTCCCGGGACCCTCCGGAGCAGAGGACTGCGAGCGAGCGGCAACGACCCGTCCCCGGCACGCTCCCTTCCCGACGGTCGACGAGGCGGACCTCTCCCGGTTCCGCGCCGGGCTCGCCGACGGCGGTTACGCCGACGGGACCTAGAACGAGTGGGGCCGCCGGGCCCGGTCCGCCCACGCTCGCGGCGTGCGATCGCCCGACGGGCCGGACATCCGGCTCGCATACATCTGCCAGTCGACGCGTCCGGGCCTCCGGCAGGCCCCCCGATGCGTTCGTCGAGTTCCGGGAGGCTGGCGGATAGAGGTCCGTCATATCGACAGTGGCTCGCCGACTGCATGCTGTCGCGCGGTACGTGGATCACCGGCGGCTCTCCTGGAACATGGACTCCCCGGAACACAGAAGAGGCACCCTGGTAGAGTGGTGTCCATCGCGTCGGGCCGATCTTCCATCATGACGAGTACACTACTCGAAGACAGTACTCCCACCGACAAGCCCCCGGTTGTAGACGATGATGAAACGGCGGAACGTATGGCGGCGAACTCGTTCTCGACAGAGTGTGGAGTAGAGTACTCCACTCCGAGTACCGAGTACGAGAGAGAGCGCTTACCCGGACACCTATCATATCACCGGTCCGCACCGGTCCTCACCGATTACCGCCTCCGTGAACTGTCTGTGCTGAACAGACAGTAACTGTCTGTTCTGAGTACACAGTAGATCGTACGAGAGAGAGAGAGAGAGAGAGAGAGAGATACAATCATGCCCTCGCGGTCCAGGGATGAGAGTATCCGGATAATCCCTGGACTCCCGGGGATCAGCGACGTCCCGGTACCACCGATCCCCCCCGGTGTCCAGACAGGGTTCTCCCGATACTGGTGAATTCCTGATCCGCGTGATCCCGAGCCCGGCGGAGATCGCTCGAAAAAGGGGGTCAGAGGTGGTTGAAGAGCCAGACCACGTCCGCGAAGTCGATCCGGCCGTTGCCGTTATAATCGAACGAGGCCGTCGGCTCGTTCGCCGCGATCCAGCTCATCTGGTTGAAGTACAGCACCACGTCCGCGAAGTCCGCGCGGCCGTTCCCGTTCACGTCCTCGCACCGCCCGTCCATGTCGAGGTCACGCGGCGCGCCCGTGCCGCCCGGCACCGTCGCGAGCCCCGGCAGGGGGACCGAGCTCGAGATAGGCACCAGGTAGATCTCAGGATTCCCGTTCCGCGTGTCCGTGAAGGCCACGAGCGAGCCGTCGATCGCCGGCTCCCGCTGCTCGCCCGGCGCCGTCACCAGCGCCCGCTCCTGCCCCGTCCCGAAGTCGTAGAGGTAGACGTCAGCGGCGCCGCTCCGCTCGTCCCGCCAGACCAGGATGTTCCCGTCGAGCGCGGGCTCCGTCTGGAACCTGTCGCCCGGCGAGACCCAGGACCCGATCCCGGACTGCAGGTCGGGGTTGAGCCTGAATGCACGGATATTGTACTCCATGCTCTCCGGCCGGTACTGGGACCAGACGATCCGTTCGCCCGAGATCCGAAGACCGTCGATCGTATCGTTCGTCGCCCGCTCGAGAATGTGGGTCGTCGTGTACGGATCGCTGTCCGAGACGTACCGGAAGTAGACCCCGCCGAGGTCGTTGTCGGTCCAGACCACCTTCTGGTCCGAGACCCACGGGCCCGCCTGGAGGTTCGAGTCCTGGTAGACCTGCTGGTACCGTGTTCCCCCTTCAAGGTACCGGTAGAATACCCGGGCCTGCTCGGAGATCCCTTCGGCCTGCTCGACCCAGGTGGCCACGACCACGCCGTTCGTATCGTCAATGGCCGGGTTGCACTGGTAGCCGCCGAACGTATTCTCCGAAGGAGGGTGCACGATCCCCACCTCGTCCGTCCTCAGGTCGTACTTGTAGATGTCCGGGTTCTCGTTCTGCCGCACGCTGTTCCGGTAGTCCTGCCAGATGACGATATGGCCGGAGATCTGCGGATTTATTTGGTCGTGGGGCTCGTCCGTCAGCCGGCGGGTCTGGCCCGTCGCGGCGTCGAACATATAGATGTCCCAGTTCCCGTTCCGGTTGTCCTCCCAGACCACCTTCGTCCCCGAGATGGCCGGGTCCTGCTGGACGGCCGAGTCGTTCGTGACGCGCAGCTCCCACGCGGCCCCGGGCAGGACGAGGAGCGCGGCGACGAGAACGCAGAGGAGGAGGCGCAGCCGGTATGTCATCGACGGTTCACCTGTGCCTGATCGTCCTATTGGGTCTTATCCTATTTGTAACGGTGGTCATTGCACCCGCCCCGGGCGCACCCTTTTCATATCGGAGGGCGAACCGAATCTGATCCATCCATGCCCGTCGCCGTGATCCCGTTCCGGCCGGTCGACCCCAAGACCCGGCTCTCGGGCCTCCTCTCGCGGGACGAGCGCGAGGCCTTCGCCCGGGCTATGCTCGCCGACGTGGCCGACGCCGTCCGGGCCGCGGGGCTCGAACCGCTCGTCCTCGCCACCCACCCCTACGACTGCCCCGTCGCCGAGGTCCGGGTCGAGCCCGCCGACCTCTCGGCCGCGCTCAACGCCCTCTTCCCCACCCTCGCGGAGCCCGTGCTCGTGATCATGGCCGACCTGCCGCTCGTCACCCCCGAGACGGTTCGCCGGATCGCCGGCTCGGCCGCCGACGTCGCCATCGCCCCGGGACGCGGCGGCGGCACCAACGCCATCTATATCCGCGACCCCGCCCGGTTCCACGTCGACTACTACGAGGTCTCGATCCGGAAGCACCTGGCCATCGCGGCCGAGGCCGGCCTCTCCGTCGAGGTCGTCGACTCCTTCCGTCTCTACCTCGACCTCGACGAGGAGGCGGACCTCGTGGACCTGCTGATCCACGGCGAGGGCCGGGCGCGCGCCTACCTCGAGTCCCTCGGGATCGATCTCCGCGCCGCGAAGGGGCGCGTCTGCCTCCAGCGGCGCCCCGGGCCCGACGAGACCGTCGTCCTCCTCCGGCCGGGGCACACCACCGGCGCCGCGGACCGATGACCCAACCATTCTTTATGAGAGCCGCGTGATGGAGGTGCGATGGCCGGCGAGGTGATCCGGGTCGACGGGCTCAGCCACCGGTTCGACGAACTGGTCGCCGTCGACGGCGTCTCGTTCTCGGTCTCGGCCGGCGAGGTCTTCTCGTTCCTCGGCCCGAACGGCGCCGGCAAGTCGACCGTGATCAACGTCCTGACCACGCTCCTCCCAATCCAGGACGGCGAGGTCATCATCGCCGGCCGCGACCTGCGGACCGACCCCCTCGGCGTCCGCGAGGCGATCGGGATCGTCTTCCAGGAGGTGACCCTCGACCGCGACATGACCGTCGGCGAGACCCTCGAGTTCCACGGCCGGCTCTACGGCCTGCCGCGCGAGGAGCGGCGGGCGCGGACCGACGAGCTCGTCGCCCTCGTCGAGCTCGAGGCCAAGCGCGACACCCTGATCAAGCACCTCTCGGGCGGGATGAAGCGGCGGCTCGAGATCGCCCGCGGCCTCATGACCCGGCCCACGGTCCTCTTCCTCGACGAGCCGACGATCGGCCTCGACCCCCAGACGCGGGCGCGGATGTGGGAGTACCTCCGCCAGGTCAACCGCGAGGGGACGACGATCTTCCTGACGACCCACTACATGGACGAGGCGGACCAGCTCTCGAACCGGATCGCGATCATCGACTACGGCCGGATCGTGGCCGAGGGGCGGCCGTTCGAGCTCAAGAACGCGCTCGGCCAGGACCTCGTCTACCTCGAGACGGCCGAGAACGGGCGGGCTCGGGCCGTGCTCGGGGCGATGCCGTCCGTCGGCGCGATCCGCGACAAGGACGGCGGTTTCCTCGTGATGGTCACCGACGACGGCACGCGCGTCCTGCCGGGCATGCTCGACGCGCTGCGTGACGCGGGCGTCGTGGTGACGGGGATCAACATGAAGAAGCCGTCCATGGACGACGTCTTCATCCACCACACGGGCCGCGCGCTGCGCGACGAGGGGACGGAGAGCGCCGCGGCCTCCCTCAGCCGCGCGGGGAGGCGGTGATGGTCGACCGGCGCCTCCTGACGATCTACTGGCGCGACATGCTCCGCTTCGTCCGGTTCAAGGGCCTCCTCGTCTCGTCGCTGGTCCAGCCGGCGCTCTGGCTCGCCTTCTTCGGGATCGCGATGTCGTCGAACTTCGACATGATCGGGTCGCAGGTGCCCCCCGTGCCGGGCGTTCCGAGTGTCGGGTACCTGACCTTCATGTGCGCGGGCGTCATCTCGATGACGACACTCTTCACGAGCCTCTTCGGCGGCATGAGCCTCCTCTTCGACAAGAACTGGGGCCTGCTCCGCGAGGTGATGGCCGCGCCCATGAGCCGCGCGAACATCGTGCTCGGCACGGGCCTCTCGGGGATCACCAAGTCGATCATCCAGGCCTCGATCATCCTGGCCTTCGGGCTCCTGCTCGGCGTGGAGTTCTTCGCCGGCTATACCCCGGTGCAGATCGTCGTGGCGGTGGCCGGGATCATGGGCTTCGTCGCTATCTTCGCGCTCGGCTTCATCTTCCTCTCGGCCGCGATCGCGATCACGATGGAGTCGCCCGAGGGGATGCAGGGGATCATGACCCTGCTCACCATGCCGATCTTCTTCGCCTCGAACGCGCTCTACCCGGCGCAGGCGTTCCCGCCCGTGCTCCAGGCAGCGGCGGCGGTCAACCCGCTCACGCACATGGTAGTGGGGATCCGGTACTTCGCGATCGGCCCCTCGTTCCAGGCGATCGGGCAGACCTTCACCTACAGCGCCGGCGACCTCGCGCTCTCGTTCGGCGTGCTCTGCGCCTTCGCGGTTGTTACGTTCCTGTTCGCGCTCCGGCAGGTCCGGCGCGCGCGGGTGACCTAGAAGGGGAGTCCCTCGAGGGCCGCGACGACGGCCGCGGCCCGGCGCTCGATGACGCGGACGGCCTTTGGCTGCTCGTTCATGCCGCAGTGGGCGAGGTCGTTCCTGAGGTCGCCGATCGCCTGCCAGACCGCGACGAACCCCTCGACGTCGTCCATGGCTTCGAAGGCCGCGAGGAGCCGCGTGGGCTCGAACGGCCGGCCCTGCCGGGCGAGCATGGCGCCGGTCGCGGTCCGGCTCGCCTCGTGGCGGGCGTCGCGGTCGAGCCAGCCGTCGGGGTCGCAGCCGAGCCGGAGCAGGAGGAGGCTGACGAGCCACTCGCGGCCGAGCTCGACGGCCTGGAGGACGAGGCCGTGATCGAGCTGGTACCGGACGAGCGCGCGCTGGCGCGAGAGGAGGGCGGTGTCGAGCCGGCTCTCGTCCGCGGCGAAGACCGCTATCTGGTCGACGCGGTCGAGGAGCGGGCGCAGCGCGGGGAGATCGGCCGTGACCTCGCCCTCGACGACCTCGATCCGCTCGTGGAGGAGGTGCGCGGCGAGGAAGGCCTCGACGGGCCGCGAGAGCCGCACGGCGCCGGCGAAGCGGGCCAGGTTGTTCGCGAACGGCTTGAGTTGCAGCGGCGGCGGGTCGCGCCCCTCGCGGTGGGCACGGTCCTGCGCGCCGGCGAAGAGCGCGGCGAGCTCGGCGGCGTCGAGGTGGCGGAGGAAGCCGTCGACGGCGCCGACCCAGTCGAGGACCTCGACGAACGGGGTCAGGTCGTGGACGGGCAGCTCCGTCGCGGCCCGCCCGGCGCGGGCGCCGTAGTAGACCCGCTCGATCGACGCCCCCTTGAGCGCGCGGACGTACGGGAGGGCGAGGAAGACGACGAACGGCAGCGGGCCGGGGGCGTGGGTCAGGTCGACGATCAGCCGGTCGCCCTCGTCGACGACGCCGCAGATGGCGGCAAAGCAGTCCCAGAGACCCGCCTCGGAGTCCCAGTGGGGGAGCGGGACCACGTCCTGGTCGCCGGAGCCGTCCCGGCCGGGGGCGAAGGTCAGGGTCTCGGTGGTCCCGAGCAGGGCCTCGAGGGCGCCGGCGACGGAGAGGGCCCGGCAGGCCCGGTCGCCGCAGACCCAGACGGTCTCGCCGGGGGCGTCGCCGTCGGGCGCGAAGGTCAGGAGCTTGGTCATCGGTTCGCGCAGGGGATGCAGAGCCGTCGCCCGCCGCGCTCCACGAGGCGGTGGGCGGCAACGGACTCGCCGCAGGCGTCGCAGACGGCCGAGGCGTGGATCCGAGCCGGTTCCGGCGGCGGCCCCTCAATGGGAGTGACGGTGAAGAGGTCGCCGGCCGGCGCGGCGAGGATGGCGTCGCAGACGGCCCGAAGGCGGCGGTCGTACTCGTCCCGCTCGGCGGGGGACGCAGTCCCGCCCGCGACGCGCCCGCGCAGCGCGCCGAAGCCGGGGTCGAACCGCGTGGTCGAGAAGTCCGGGCGGGAGACGACCCGGACACCCCGGCCCGTCGCCCGGTCGTAGAAGGTGTAGACGTGCTTGCCGTGGTCGAGGAAGCGGAGGTTCCCCTTGCCGAAGGTGCAGCCGGCCCGCACCTGGACACCGTCCGTGCCGCAGGCGTCGTTCTCGACCACGGCGACGATCTCCTCGTCGTCCGAGGGGTCGGCGTCGAGCGCCTCGAGGCCGATGCCGGCCGCGCGGTACCCGAGGGCAAGCCCGGGGCAGCGGTGGCCGTGGAAGCTGACCGCGTCCTCGAAAGAGCGTGTCCCTGTCATGGTCACACCAGGGACGGCGAAAGGAAAAAAGGTGCGGGGAGGTCGGGACTGGGTGGAGTCGATATGTCCGATCTCGGCGCCTGGTCGACACGGTCGGAGAGGCGATCCCGCTTCCAGAATTAAGATCACAATATTTATCGATTCGTCGTCATCATCACCCGTATAGTGAAGGTCCATGTTCAGGTTCGACGAAACCCAGACCTACCGGATGCCGGCCCATTTCGGCGGGCACGCCCCCTCCGCTCCCGACTTCGCGGTCAATAATCGGGACGCCACGCAGTTGGTGTACACCTGCACCACGGACGGGGCAGAACTCTCGAAGTACGTCCCCGACTGCTTCGAACTCCTGCGGCCCGAGGTGGTCTTCAGCTTCGGCCAGCTGCGGGAGATCGACTGGCTCGCCGGGGGCCGCTACAACGTGATCACGGCCGATGTCCCCGTCCGGTTCTCCGGCACGCGCGACCGGCTCGAGGGGAACTACAACCTGGTTACCTGGGAGAACCTGGCCACTCCGATCATCGGCGGGCGCGAGGAGAACGGCGTGCCGAAGATCTACGCCGAGATCCAGGACCTGCACACGGGCGCCGCGGGCTACCTCGGCGCGCCCGACTACTTCACGAACGCGAGTTACGGCGGTAACACCTTCGTCCGGATGGAGATGCGCGATCCGTTACCCGTGGAGGGGGCGGCGCTCGAGGCGCTGCAAGGCGCGATGGCGGCGGTCAACCTCTTCTGCTGGAGGTACATCCCCAACGTGAGCGGTCCCGGAGCAGCCCTGAGCCAGCCGGTGCTCTACCCCCAGAGCATGGGCATCACTGCCGCATGGACAGGTACGGGCTCGGTAGAGTGGATCAGGCTCGCGCCCTGGCAGAACCCGATGCAGCACCAGATCATCAGTGCGCTCGCGGACCTGCCCGTCCTCGAAGAACCGGCGGTCATGCTGGTGAAGGGCTCGGCCACGCTGAAACCGAGCCAGGGCAGGGTCCTGGAGTAGGCCATCCGCGGGGAAGACCATGACAGCGGACACGGCCGGCTACTACCGGGAGAAGATCTGCATCGTGACGGGCGGAAACTCGGGGATCGGGTACGCCCTCGCCGAGGAACTGCTAAAACGCGGCGCGACCGTCTACCTCCTCGGGCGCAACCACGGGAAAGTCGCCGCCGCCGCCACCAAACTCGCGGCCTACGGGGGCCGGGTGCGGACCCTCGTCGCGGACGTGACCGACCAGGCGCAGGTCAGCACGGCGATCGAGGGGGCGGCGGGCGAGGCCGGCCGGCTCGACCTGCTCTTCAACAACGCCGGCGTCGGCCTGACCGTCCCGTTCGACCGGATCGGCCTGGACGAGATGCGGGCGATCATCGACGCCAACCTCTGGAGCGTGCTCCACGGGACCCACGCCGCCGTGCCGATCATGCTCCGGCAGGGCTCCGGCCAGATCGTGAACACCTCCTCGATCGGCGGGCTCGTCCCCGTGCCGTTCCAGTCGATGTACAACACGACCAAGTTCGCCGTCACCGGGCTCTCCGAGTCCCTGCGGTACGAGTACGCGGCGCGGGGGATCTCATTCTCGGCCGTCTGCCCGTTCTTTATCGCGTCGGCCATCTTCAGCAAGGGCCTCGACGGCAGCACGGGCGACCAGGGTATCCCCGAGGGCGCCTACCCCGCGGACCTCGCCGCGACCTTCATCCTCGACCGCGTCGCCGAACGGCAGGGGATCATCGTCGTGCCCGAGGAGCCGTTCCTCCAGCTCTGGCGGGGGTACGCGAACGGCGATCCAGGCATGGAAGCGTTCATCCTGGAGATGGCGAAGATGCGCGGGGAGCAGGTGGAACGGGGCGAGACGCCGACGGCGGTGCCGCCGCTCCCCCGCATGACCGCCGGAGCAGGCCCCGCGGAGCGCGGCGCGGGACAGGAGTGAACGCGATATCCATGTTCGAACTCGATGACACCCTCGACTACTCCATGCCGGCGCACTTCGGCGGCACGGAGCTGGTGCCCGGGCATGTGGCCACGCAACGCGTGAGCGCCCTGGTGATCGCGTACGAGACCGACCGGGCGCTCCTCGAGGCGTTCGTCCCCGGCGAGTTCGCGCTGCGCGCCCCCGAGGTGCAGGTGATGTTCGCCACGTTCGCCGGGGTCAACTGGCTGGCCGGGGCGCGGTACAACCTGGTCAACGTCTCGGCGCCCGTCCGGTTCGACGGGAGAACCGACCACCTGGACGGCGACTACACGCTCGTCACCTGGGAGAACAGCACGGAGCCGATCCTGCGGGGCCGTGAGCAGTCCGGCGTCCCGAAGGTCTACGCGGAGATCCAGGACCTGCGCATGCTCGGGCCGTACTGCTCGACGAACGCGAGCTTCGCGGGCGCCACGTTCCTGTCCTTGGAGTTCGAGTCCTCGGGCCCGCTCACGGGCGAGGCGCTGGAGAACCTGCGGGCCGGGATGGCGACCCTGAACACCATCGGCTGGCGGTACATCCCGCGGATCAACGGCCCGGGAGCGGACCTTTCGCAGTTCGTCCTCTTCCCGCAGGGGATGGAGATCGAGCGGGCCGAGGCGGGCACGGGGAGCCTGCGGTGGACCCCGCTCTCCTGGATGCAGCACCCGACGCAGCACCGGATCATCGAGGGCCTCGGGTCCCTGCCGGTGCGGAGGGTGACGCGCGCGGTGCTGGTGGAGGGGGCGGGTGTGCTCGACCGCCTGGGCTCGCGCGTGCTCGAATGACCCGGTGCCGGGAGACCAGGGAGATGGACCAGAACACAGAGGAAGATACAATGACCGACCAGGACTACTACAGGGAGAAGATCTGCATTGTCACGGGCGCGAACTCCGGCATCGGGTACGCGCTCAGCGAGGAACTGCTGAAGCGCGGCGCGACCGTCTACATGCTCGGGCGGGACGCCGCGAAGGTCGCGTCCGCCGCCGCGAAGCATGCTGCATATGGGGACCGTGTTCACACGCTCGTCGCGGACGTGACAGACGGGGAGCAGGTGCGGATAGCGATCGAGGGAGTGGCGACGGAGGCCGGCAGGCTGGACATGCTCTTCAACAACGCCGGCATCGCCGGCACCGTGCCGTTCGAGCAGGCGACCCTCGAGAACTGGAAGACGATCATCGACACCAACGTCTGGAGTGTCATCTACGGCGTGCACGCGGCCGTACCGATCATGCTCCGGCAGGGCTCCGGCCACATCGTGAACACCAGCTCGGTGGCAGGTATCATCCCACCGTCGTTCCAGGCCCTCTACTCGCTGACCAAGTTCGGCGTCACGGGCATGACCGAGTGCCTGCGGTACGAGTATGCCGAGAAGGGGCTGAGTTTCTCGACGATCTGTCCTGCCAACGTCGCGACGCCGATCTTCCAGAGGACGGCCGACGGGTCGGTGAACGAGAAGGCGCCGATCCCCGAGGACGCCTACCCCGTCGACCGGGCGGCAGTCGAGATCCTCGACCGCGTCGCCGAACGGAAGGGGGTCATCGTCGTGCCCGAGGAGCCCTGGACCACCTATTGGGGGGGGTGGGCGACGGGGGACCCCGGGATGGAGGCCTTCCTGATGCAGATGGCGCACGACCGGCGGGTCTCGTACGAGACGAAGGGGTCGTACTTCTGAGGGCGGGCACGGAGGGGACCATGGACGCGAGCGACCACTACCGGGAGAAGGTCTGCATCGTCACGGGCGCGAACTCGGGCATCGGGTACGCGCTCAGCGAGGAACTGCTGAAGCGCGGCGCGACCGTCTACCTGCTCGGGCGCAACCCCGAGAAGGTCGCCGTCGCCGCAGGACAACTCGAGGCGCACGGCGACCGCGTCCGCACGCTCGTCGCGGACGTGACGGACCAGGTACAGGTGCAGAACGCGATCGAGGGGGCGGCGGCGGAGGCAGGTCGGCTGGACATGCTCTTCAACAATGCGGGGATCTTCCGGCCCCAGCTCTACGAGACGGCCACCCTCGAGGACTGGCGGAGCATGATCGACGCCAACCTCTGGAGCGTGGTCTACGGTATCCACGCCGCCCTGCCGATCATGCTCAGACAGGGGTCGGGGCACATCGTGAACACGGCCTCCGCGGCCGGCCTGGACCCGTTCCCGATGCAGGACATCTACAACGCCTCGAAGTACGCGGTCGTCGGGCTCTCCGAGAGCCTCCGGTACGAGTACGCGGAGAAGGGGCTCGCCGTCTCCGTGATCTGTCCCGGCGACATCGCGACCCCGATCTACTCAAAGGTGACCGACCGGGAGGGGCACGGCACCGGGACCCCGGCCCACGCGTACCCCGCCGATGCCGCGGCCGCCTACTGCCTCGACCGGATCGCAGAGCGGAAGGGGATCGTCATCGTGCCCGAACAGCCGTACACCGACCTCTGGAGGGGATACGTGGTCGGGGACCCGGGCGTGGAGGCCCTCCTCATGCAGATGGCGCGCGACCGTCGGGTCTCGCTCGAGACGAAGGGGACGTACCGCTGATCCCCGCCGATCGACGCATAGCCGATCCGCGTGCGGGCGATAAAACCCGCTCCGGAGAAACAAATAGCAACGTATATAGAGTTCTCTGAGCATCCTGATGCAAAGGAGACGTCCATGTTCAGGTTCGACGAGACCAGGAGCTATCGGATGCCGGGATACTTCGGTGACATGCCTGCCGCTCCCGATACCACGAATTACATGCGGGACACGGTCGGGCTCTCGTTCACGTGTATCACCGACGAGGACCGGCTCGCGGCCTATGTGCCCGACGTCTTCGAGATCCTGCGTCCCGAGGTGGTCGTCGGCTTCGGCCAGCTGCGCGAGATCGACTGGCTGGCAGGAGGACACTACAACGTGATCACGGTCGACGTGCCGGTCCGCTTTATGGGCAGGCGCGACCGACTCGAGGGCTCCCTCAACCTGGTTACCTGGGAGAACCGGACCACGCCGATCCTCGCCGGGCGTGACGGTTCCGGCATCCCGAAGATCTACGCGGAGATCCAGGACCTGCACGCGAACGCCGCGTCCTACCTTGGCGCCCCCGACTATTTCACGAACGCGAGCTACGACGGGAACACCTTTCTCCGCCTGGAGATGTCCGGGGCCACACCCGTGGCGGGAGAGCAGCAGGCCGCGCTGCGGGCGTCGCCAAAGGAGAACAACGTCTTCGGCTGGCGCTATATCCCGAATGTCAGCGGCCCGGGTGCGGCCGCGAGCTATCCCATCCTGTACCCCCAGGGCGGCGAGGTCCGCGAGGCATGGGTTGGGAGCGGCACGGTGGAGTGGATCCGACAGAAGCCGTGGCAGAATCCGATGCAGCATCACATCATCAACGCGCTCGCGGACCTGCCCGAGCGCGGGATGGCCCCTGTGATGCTGACAAAGGGCGTCGGTTTCCTGAGGTCCGGGCAGTCCCGCGTCCTCGAGTAGATCGGGCCTCCGGCCACGCCCGGATCGGGCGGAGCCGGGTTCGATACGGTCGAGGAAGTCCCGACAATCGAGAGAGGAGAATCAGATGGCAAACGAGTACTACACGGATAAGATCTGCATCGTCACGGGCGCGAACTCCGGCATCGGGTACGCGCTCTCGGAGGAGCTGCTGAACAGGGGTGCGACCGTCTACATGGCAGGCCGTGACCAGGCAAAGGTGGCGACGGCTGCCAGCCAGCTCTCCAAACATGGAGATCGGGTACGCACGCTCATCGTGGACGTCACGAACCAGGAGCAGGTGCAGAGCGCGATCGAGGGGACGGTGGCGGAGGTCGGCCGGCTGGACATGCTCTTCAACAACGCCGGCGTCGGCGGCACCATCCCATACGAGGCGGCCACCATTGACGACTGGGAGAAGATCATCGACACCAACGTCTGGAGCGTGATCTACGGCATGCACGCCGCGGTGCCGATCATGCTCAGACAGGGGTCGGGGCACGTCGTGACCACCGGGTCGATCTCGGGGTTGGTCCCCGTCCCGTTCCAGGCGCTCTACTCGCTGACCAAGTTCGGTGTCGTCGGCCTCTCCGAGTGCCTGCGGTACGAGTACGCGGAGAAAGGGCTGCACTTCTCGGTGATCTGTCCCTCGAATATTGCCTCGGCGATCTTCAACAAGGGGATCGACGGCGAGTCCCGCGGTGAGCTGAAGGTGCCCGTCGATGCCATCCCGGCCGACAAGGCAGCGAGATACGTACTGGACCGGGTTGCGGAAAAGAAGGGGATCATCATCGTGCCCGAGGAGCCGAACACGGGCATATGGCGGGGATACGTGAATGGCGACCCGGACGTGGAAGCGTTCGGGTTGAAGATGGCGCACGATCGTCGGGCGGCGTTCGAGACGACGGGTTCGGTGTACTGACCGCGCGCGACGATCGCTGAGGAGACTGTCGCGGAGTGATGTACGACGAGGGGTGAACGGATGAGCAATGGGAATTCGCTGCAGCCACCGAACGGGCAGGAGCGCCTCCAGGCCTACATACACAGGAGAGTGGCGGTCGACCTCTCGATCGAGGTCGTGCTCCTGCTCGTCGGGGGGGTCTTCTTCCTCCTCTTCGGCCTAGCCCTCGTCCCGATCAGCACCGGTATGCTCCCGTACAGCGAGGGCGCGATGTACGGGCTCTTCGTGGTCCTGGTCTCGATGCAGGCGATCACCATGGGCAAGACCCCGATCGGCGACCTGCGTAGGTCCTGGCTGGTGGTCATCGCCGGCATCGCCACGGCGATCGCCGGGACGCTCGCGCTCTTCTACCCCGGCGAGCTGGGCGGATCGATCCGCCTGCTGGCCGGTGCGATCATCCTGATAACCGGAACGCTGGGACTCTACCAGCTCGTGACGGCCGAGGACCGGGCGCGGGCCTGGCTGAGAGTCCCGGGTGTCCTCCGGCACCTGGCCGTCGCCTGCGCGGCCGTTTACGGCCTCGAGGTCGTCCTGGGCGTGATCACCTTCCTTTCGGGTGGAGTGCCGGTACTGCTCACCGCCGTGCTGTGCGTCCTCCTCGGTGCCGCTCTCCTCTACCTTGCATGGGCCGTCCACTCGGTGGGGGCACGGTACCCCCGGGGCCCCGCTGAAGACGCTGGCCCGGTGGATCGGGGAGCCGGCCTCCTGGGCGAGGCGGAACTCCCGGTTGGCGACTCGTTCAGCGTCTTCCAGGGAGTGCTGCTCATCCTCCTCGGGAGCCTGGTCCTGGTCATGACCCTGGGCGCGATACCGCCGTTCAACGCCGACGGGCAGCTCGGCCTGCTCCTGGTCCTGACCTCGCTCCAGATGCTGGCGCTCGGCCAGCTGGTCGGGAACACGGTAACGCGCTCCTGGGCGCTCGTCGCCCTTGGGCTCGTGTTCGCCGGGATGGGGATCATATCGTGCATCGTCCCGGGAGTGCTGACCTCCGTGATCTCCCCGCTCCTCGGGGTCCAGAACATCATCACGGGTGTCGTGCTCCTGGCCACCCAGGTGATCGGGCCGACCCTGTACGGCGTCCGGCATCCCCCGGCCGAACCGGTTGTCGTGCCGCCGCTCGTCAAGAGGCTCTTTTTGATCCTGGCAGCGACCGGCGTCGTGGCGTTCCTGTTCGGCCTGAACATGCTCGCGCCGTTCCTGCTCCCGGGCCTGCTCGGGGTCGTCGCGTTCGCGCTCTTCCTCCCGTTCCTGATCGTTCTCATGGGCCTCCTGACGCTGGGCACAGTCTCGGTTACCCGGAGGCTGCAGCGGGGCGGGTGAGTTCCGCCCGTCTGCCCGGGCGAGCGGGGGCGGCGAGGGTTGATGGTGTTCCCGGAGGCGAGTCGCCTGCCATGAACTCCCTTTGGGGAAGATGTGCGGTGCCGTCTACGCCGGTCGAGGCGCCAAACGGGGCCGGCGATGACAGTTCTGCCAGTCCGCCGAAAAAGAACGATGGTGGGCTAGAGCGCCGCTGCCGTGCCAGGTGTGGCGGCCGTGCCGGGGAAGAGCCCCCGGACCAGCTCCTCGATCCCGTAGACGATCGCGTAGATCCCGAGCGCCCAGACGAGGATGACGGCCCCGGCAACCGGGTTCGTGATAATGTACAGCCCGACGATGACGCCGACGATCCCCGAGAGGAGGGTGAGCCACCAGTAGTGCGCGCCACGATCCGCCAGCCCCACGAAGATCTGGAAGAGGCCGAGGACGAACGACCAGATCCCGACGAGGAAGGTGACGGCGAGCACGAACCCGGTCGGGTTCCATATCGCCAGGACACCCAGGATCAGGGTGACGACACCGGCGCCGAAGAGGAGCCAGCGCAGATTCCCCAGCTCGCCGGCCATGATGCCGCCGGCGAGCAGGATGATCGCCTCGATGATCGCGAAGATTGCGAAGATGAAGAGGATCGACGCGAGTGTCGCGCCGGGCATCGCGAGCGCGAAGAGGCCGAAGAGGATCGCGATGATCCCGCCGATAACGGCGAGCCACCGGTTTGGAGAGGATGGAGTGTCAACCATGACTGTGTTCTCCGTAAATGGGTGCGGGAGTAATCCGCGACAAACCGGATATTAATTCCGATTAATTCCGCGGACCATTTCCTCGAAGCCGTCCCTGTAGCGTGCCTACTCCAGGGCGGGAGTCACGGGGTCGGGCAGGAAGAGCTGCACGATCTCCCCGATACCGTACACGATCGCGTAGATCCCGAGCGCCCAGACGAGGACCACGGTCCCGGCGATGGGCTGCGTGATGATGTAGAGCCCGACCACCACGCCGATCACGCCCGTGATCAGCATCAGCCACCAGTAGGGGGCGCCGCGCGAGACGATCCCGGCGTAGATCTGGAGCACGCCCATGAAGAGCGCCCAGAGCGCGATCAGCATGACCAGCGCGATGACGAACCCCGCCGGCCGGAAGAGGGCCAGCACCCCGATCACCAGCGTGATCAGCCCGCCGGCGATCAGGAGCCAGCGCCGCGTCGCCGTCCGGGCGAAGAAGGCCCCCCGTGCGAGCATGATCAGAGCGTTCGCGATGACGAAGATCGCGAAGACGAGGACGAGCGAGGCCAGCATCGTGTCGGGCATCGCGATGGCGAAGAGGCCGAAGACGATCGCGACGATCCCGGTGAGAACGATGAGCCATTTGTTGGGAGAGGACTCCATGTTCAGAACCTCCTGTGATTAGAGAAGTTCCTACCCTGTTGAAAAAGGTTGCTCTTTGCATCGACGGCGCGGATCTCGCCGCAGCATCCGGATCCACTGGATCCCCCGTCCGAGGGTGAATCCTCGGTGCGAGCCAAAAAAAATGGAAAAATATACGGGCCTCGGCGACACCACATGGTGACGGGACTGGGATGGCGGGCCGTTTTCTCGAGGGGCTCTGCTCGCTCACGCGCCTCTCGGATCGGCCGCTGGCCCGGGAGCAGGTCGACACCGGAGCCTTCGTGCGGGGCGTCGCCGACGAACTCCTCCCGGACCCGGCGATGCGACACGTCGAGATCGTGATCGGGCCGCTGCCGCCCTGCCGTGCCGACGCGGAGATGCTCCGGCACGTTTACCTGAACCTGCTCTCGAACGCCCTGAAGTTCACGCGGACGCGCGACCCGGCGCGGATCACGGTCGCGGCGACGGATGAGGAGGGCGAGACGGTCTATTTTGTCGCCGACAACGGGATCGGGTTTCCGCCCGAAGATGCCGGACAGCTCTTCGACGACCTCGCCCGGCTGCACGACGAGCGCGAGTACGAGGGGACCGGGATCGGCCTGGCGCTCGTCCGCCGGATCGTCGAGCGGCACGGCGGGCGCGTCCGGGCAGAGGGCGAGATCGATCGCGGGGTGACCGTCTCGTTCACCCCGGGGCCGTGAAGCGGCGAACCCTCACTCCCCGATGCTCGAGCGGGCCGCGTCGACCATCTGCCGCGCGGCCTTCGTCTTCGCCTTCGCCTGGACCAGGTCGCCGGCCTCGAGGGCGGCGTCGGCCTCCTCGTAGAGCCGCTGCGCCCGGTCGACGCGGGCCTTCGCCTTGCCCACCGCCGTCCCCTCCTCGGCGAGCAGGTCGAGCTCCTCGCCGAGAGCGAGCGCGTCGCCGTAGACGTCCTCGAGCTCGTTCCTGAGATCGGCGACCCGCGACTCCTCCTCCTCGTGCCGGGCCCGGGCCTTCTCCCTGAGGGCGTCGCGGGCCGCGTCCTGGCCCTGCTGGATGTACTGGAGCTCGTCCTCGACCGTCCGCGCGGCCTCGGCCAGCACCTCGGCGAAGCGGGTCCGCTCCTGCTTCGACTCGTCCCAACCCGCGTACCCCTGCCATGCACCGCCCGCGAGCGCCCCGCCGGCCGCCGTCGTCAGCGTGTCGGTGATCGACTGCTCCTTCGAGAAGATCCCGCCGAGCGAGCCGAGGACCGAGCCGATCGCGCCGCCCGTGATCGCCCCGATCGCGCCCTTCTCGATCTCGCGGCGGTACCGCCTGACCTGGTACGTCGCCTTGACGTCGCGGCCCGAGACGGCGAACGCGAGCGAGCCCTCCTCGTCCGTGTGCTTGACGTCCATCGAGCCGTGGTCCCCGGCGAGATCCTCGTGCGTGATCTCGGTGCCGCGGAGCGCGAGCTGGCTCATCAGCCGCTCGACGAACTCCGTGTAGAGGGCGCCGACGCCCTGTGCGTAGTACACAAACACCATGTTGATCGATCCGTTCGGCCCGGGCGCTCAAAAAGGATTGCCATAACCACGAGACCAAATGAAAACATCCATTACCGGAAGGACCGATACCACTCATTGTTCTCCATGGAACCCATGACGGGAACGGGGCATCCGGCGGTGAGCGGCGATACAGCGGACCCCCTCGCGGGGGCGCTCCCGCTCCTCCGGGCCCTCCCGTCGCCGGCCGTCCTCTTCCGGCTCGACGGGACGATCGTGGCCGCGTCGCCCGCGATGGAGGAGCTCATCGGGGGGCCGGTCGAGGGCTTCGACAGGCTGACGATCCTCGACCGGCTGCGGATCGGGTTCCCGGCGGGGATCCGCCGCTCCTGGGACGACCTCCGCCGCGACCTCGCCCGCGAACGGCACCCCTCGATCTCGATCGACGTCTTCGACCGCGCCGGGCGGTTCCACGCGATGGTCGCCTCTGCCGGCCTGGTCGAGGACTCGGACGGGCCCATCGGCGTGGTGGTCGTCTTCTACGACGTGACCATGCTCGTGGAGTCCGGACCGGGCCGGGCCCGGGCACGCGGTTCGTGAGTGTTCAGTCGAGCGCCGCGAGCCGGTCCATCGCCTCGGTCAGGCGCGGGAGCGCGGTCGCGTAGCTGAGCCTGACCCAGCCCGGCGCATGGAACGCCGAGCCCGGCGTGACCGCGACCCGGGCCCGGTCGAGCCACCGGCCCCCGACGGCCACGTCGTCGCCGCCGACCTCGACGAACGCGTAGAACGCGCCATCGGCGGGGGCGCACCGGTAGCCCATCTCCCCGAGCCGGCCGAGGACGAACCGTCGCCGCTCGTCGAAGGCATGGCGCATCTCCTCCACGGACGACTGGTCCCCGGTGAGCGCCGCGATACCGCCGTGCATCACGAACGTCACGGCCTGGCTCGTGGTGTGGCCCTGGACCCGGGCCATGTAGTCGATGACCGGCCGCGGCCCGGCCGCCCAGCCCAGCCGCCAGCCGGTCATCGCGTACGCCTTCGAGAACCCGTTCACCGTGACCGTCCGCTCGTCCATCCCGGGCAGGGACGCGAGCGAGACGTGCTCCTTGCCGTAGACCAGCTTCTCGTAGATCTCGTCGGAGAGCGCTACGAGGTCGTTCTCGATGCAGGCGTCGGCGACCAGCCGGAGCGAGTCGGGCGTCAGCACGGCCCCCGACGGGTTCGAGGGAGAGTTCACGACGATCATCCGCGTGCGCGGCGTCAGCGCCTCGAGGAGCCGGTCCGTCACCTGGAAGGTCCCGGGGTCCACGGGCACCAGGATCGGCGTCGACCCGGCCAGACGGACGCAGGGCTCGTAGCTGACCCAGTCGGGGGTCAGCACGACCACCTCGTCGCTGGGGTTCAGGACGGCCTGCATCGCCAGGTGGATCGCGTCCTTGGCGCCGGCCGTCACGATCACCTGCGACGGGTCGCAGGGGAATCGGTTCTCGGTCCGTGTCTTGTCGGCGATCGCCTCCAGCAGCGGTGGGAGGCCGTTGCCAGGCGCGTAGTGCGTCTCGCCGCGGCGCAGGGCCGCGATACAGGCCTCCGTGATGTGGGCGGGGGTCGCGAAGTCAGGCTCGCCAACGGAGAGGCTGATCACGTCCACGCCCGCCTTCTGGAGGGCCTTCGCCCGGTTCGCCACCGCGAGCGTCGCGGACGGCGCGATCTTCGCGACCTTCGCCGAGAGGGTCATCCGAGCCGCTGGCAGAGTTTGACCGCCGACTCGACCGCGCGCCTGGCGTAGTCGGTCCGCTCGGTCGCCTCCATCCGGGTCATGCCGGGACCGGAGATCCCGAGCGCGACGGGCTTGTCGAACTCGAGGGAGAGGTCGATGATCTTCCTCGCCGCGTGCTGGACCACGATCTCGTCGTGCTGGGTGGCGCCCTCGATCACGCACCCGATGGTGACCACCGCGTCGACGCCGCCGTTCTTGAGCAGGGACTTGATCGCGAGCGGCATGTCGTAGGCGCCGGGGACGTAGATGACCTCGGTCACCTCCGCGCCCAGGAACTTCGCATGCTCGCGCGCCTCGATCTCCATCATGTACGTGATGTCCCGGTTGAACTCCGAGACCACGAACCCGAGCCTGATCGTCATGTGCCTCTACCTCTGTCGCCGTCCGTATTCAGCATTTCATTACAGCCGCGCGGGCCCGGCGTCGGCGAAGCCCTGCCGCTGGCCCGTGCCGGCCTCGCGCTCCAGATCCTTCGGCCTGAGCACGAGGCGCACGGCGTTCGCCGCGTGCTCGCGGGCCCGCCGCTCGGCGAGCCAGGCGAGCTCGGCGTCGCTTTCGGCCTCGTCCTCGTGGACGAAGACCTCAATGATGTGACGGTTCGTCATCAGCTGCGCGAGCATCAGCCCCTGCGAGGCCTCGTGCGCGCAGACCCGGTCCTTCTCCTTGCCGCCGGGCATTCCGAGCGCGATGACGATCTCGCAGTGCCGCTCCTCGATCAGCTTCTTGCAGGCGACGGGGAGGTCCTTGATCCCCGGGACGGTGTACCGCTCGATCGCGACGGAGGCGTGCCGCTTGAGCTCGTCGATCGCGTGCGCGCCCATGTTCACCCGGGCGAAGGTGGTGTCCGCAATGCCGACGCGCATGGCGCCTCGCCTCAGGCCAGGTGGGCCGCGGCGGCCGCGACGCCGTCGTCGGCGCAGTCGCACCCGAGCCGGTGCATGGCCGCCTGGACGGCGCCGAGAGCCGCGAGGATCTCGGGGGCGCTGACCGCGCCCATGTGGCCGATCCGGAAGATTTTGCCCTTCAGAGCGTCCTGGCCGCCCGCGATGACGACGCCGAGCTTCTTGACCAGGCCTCGGAAGTCCGAGTCGGTGGTCCCCCCGGGCATCCGGATCGCAGTCACGGTGTTGGAGTACGCGTGGAGCGCGTCCGTGGTCGGGAAGAGCGGGAGGTTCCACGCGGCGGCGGCCGCGCGGACGGCCTGGGCCAGGCGCTGGTGGCGCATGACCCGGTGCTCGATCCCCTCCTCCTCGAGCATGAGCCCGGCCTGTTGCAGCGCGAGGAAGAGCGGGACGGCCGGCGTGTACGGCGTCTCCATCGGCTCCCTGCCGGCGCTCTTGCGGTAGGCGGCGAGGTCGAGGTAGTACGGCCGCTCGGGGCAGAGCCGGTCCCAAGCGCGCCCGGAGACCGAGAGCATGGCGAGGCCCGCGGGGGCGGCGAGGCACTTCTGCGAGCCCGTGATCGCGATGTCGACGCCCCACCGGTCGGCCTCGACGACATCGCCGCCGATCGAGGTGATCCCGTCCATGACGAAGAGGGCGTCGTGCTTACGGCAGAGCTTGCCGACCTCGTGCGCGGGGTTCCTGATCCCGGCCGAGGTCTCGTTGTGGACGAGGGTCACGACCTCGGCGCCGGCCTCGAGGCTCGCCGCGAGGTCGTCGAGCGGCAGCGGCGTGCCCCAGTCGGCGGCGAGGGGCGTCGCGTCGCCGTATCGCTTCGCGATGTCGTAGAAGCGCTCGCCGAACTTGCCGTTGACGAGGCAGGCGATCTTCCTGCCCTGGCCGAGGTTCGCGACGGCGGCCTCCATGGCGGCCGTGCCGGAGCCCGAGAGGACGAAGAGGTCGTTCTCGGTGCCGAACGCGGGCTTGAGGCAGCGAACGATATCGGCGTAGACCGCCCCGAACTCGGGGGAGCGGTGGTTGATCGCCTGGCGGGCCATCGCGAGGCGCACGCGCTCGGGGACCGGGACGGGGCCCGGCAGCATCAGCAGCAGTTCCTTCTCCATGACGATCCGTCTCAACTATATCCCCCACGGGGCATATACTCTGCCGATGGTCGACGTCGCCGTGCTGGCCGGATCACACTCGGACCACGAGGTCGCGATGAAGGCGATCGCGGTCCTCGAGCAGGAGGGGCTCTCTCACGACTACCGGGTGCTCTCGGCCCACCGGGATCCCGACGAGCTCGAGGCGTACGTGCGGGGGTCGGACGCCCGGGTCTTCATCTGCATCGCCGGGCTCGCGGCGGCGCTGCCGGGCGTGGTGGCGTCGCGGACGGACCGGCCGGTGATCGGCGTGCCCGTCGCGGGGACGCTCGGCGGCCTGGACGCGCTCCTCTCGATCGCGCAGATGCCGAGGGGTGTGCCCGTGGGCTGCGTCGGGATCGACAATGGCGCGAACGCCGCGTGGCTCGCGGTGCGGATCCTGGCGCTGGCGCGGGGATAGTGGGGCCACGTCCCTACCCGGCATCTCCATCGCGATACGTCCAGGCCCGGTGGATCGCGGCCCGGCTAAAAGACCCGGGTCGCCCGATGGTCTCGAGGGGGACCGGGCCTCTGCTGTCCGCACCGCTTCACGGCATCGCTGTGCGGCCTGGAGTCACTGTGGGCGACATGACGTCCTGGCTTGACGGGGGAACCGTCGCGGACCCACGCGGGTGACGGGAAAAAGAGAGTCAGTTTTTGTGGATCACGATCGATCCACCGCCGAGCACCATCACCGGGTCGTCCGTGTCCGGCGCGCTCATCTTGTTGTCGTAGACGGTCTCACCCGTCACCCTGTCCCAGACCTTGAGGCGGAACAGGTCCGGCGTGCCCTTGCCGATGACGTCGCCGTCGATCGAGGTCAGGATGAAGGGATACGCGCCGACACCGTTGACCGTGCCGATGCCGTAGTACTGCGCCTTGGCTCCCGTGACCACGAGCCACTGCTCTGTTGTGGACCTGAACGTGAAATCATCCTTGCCGATCTTGAACAGCACCTTGCCCTTCGGTGCGGACGCCCCCTTCTGGTACTTCGCCTCGAAGCTGAAGGTCGCCTTGCCGTTTACCCCCGGTTTGGCTGTGTACGCGCCGGCAGGAGAGGTGATCCAGCCGCCGCCGGTGACGAACCCGCCGGCCGGGTCGTAAATCACCGTGTACTGAGACGACGAGGCGGTCGTCCCGGCCGTACCATCGTTCACGGTCAGCGAGATCGTATACACGCCTGCCGTCGTGTAGGTGTGCGTGCCCGAGACCGAGCCGCCGGTGACGGTGCCAGCCGTAGTCGCGCCGTCATCCCAGGTCCAGGTCGAGGTCCAGCTATCGCCGGCATCGGGGTCGGTGAAGGTCGCGTCCGCGGTGATGGCGGTGTTCACCGGCTTCGGATCCAGCGGGACCGTGATCCCGGTGATGACCGGCGGGTGGTTCTCGGCCGGCTGAACCGAGATCGAGACGGTCGCGGGCTCGGAGTCAGCGATGCCGTCGCGTGCCCGGTAGGTGAAGGTGTCGCTCCCCGAGAACCCGGCGGCCGGCGTGTAGCGGTAGGACCCGTCGGCGGAGAGCGCGAGGTTGCCGTGAGTGGTCGTCGCGACGAGCGCCGCGGTCAACGCGTCGCCATCCTCGTCGTCGTCGTTTGCGAGCACGCCGGGCGCCGGGACATCCAGTGCGGACCCGGCCGTGGTCTGGTAGGAGTCGTCCCGGGCTGTGGGGGCGTGGTTCACGGCGTTGACGGTTAGAGTAACCATCGCCGGGGTGCTGGGGGCAGTCCCGTCCGAAGCGTGATAGCTGAACGAGTCCGGGCCGCCGTACCCCGGCGCGGGCGTATAGACGAACGACCCGTCGGCCTCCAGGTCGAGGCTGCCGTGGGCCGGGCCGGCGACGACCTCGGCCGCCAGGCTGTCACCATCGATATCGGCGTCGTTCGTGAGGAGGCCCGGCGCGGGGACGGTCAACGCGGCGTTTTCGTCCACCCGGTACGAGTCCGGGGAGGCCGTTGGAGCGTCGTTGACCGGGGTCACGGTGATCGTCACGGTCGCGGACGCTGCAGCGCCACAGGTATACGTGAAGGTGTCCTGGCCGTTCCAGTTCTCGTCCGGCGTGTACGAGAACGACCCGTCGGCGGCGAGGGAGAGCGTCCCGTGCGCGACTGTGCCCTGGAGCATCGCGGTGATCGGGCCACCGTCGGGATTCGCGTCGTTGGCGAGCACACCGGGCGCCGGGACCTCGAGCTGTCGATCCTCGGCGGTGGTATAGATGTCGCCGGCCGGGACTGCGTCGTCCGCCACTGGCCTGACGTCGATGGAGACGGTCGCGGCGGCGGAGGTGGTGGTCCCGTCGGAGGCCTGGTACGTGAAGGAGTCCGCGCCAGAGTGGCCGGCGGCCGGAACGTAGGTGAAGGACCCGTCGGGGTCGACGGTTACGGAGCCGTGGGCGGGTGCGGCGACGAGCGCGGCGGAGAGGGACGCGCTATCGACGTCGTGGTCATTCCCGAGCAGCCCGGGCGCGTCGACCTCGAGCGTCGTGTCCTCGTCGGTGCCGTACTGGTCGCTCGCCGCCACAGGCGCGTCGTTCACGGGCGTGACCGTGATCGAGACGGTCGCGGTGACCGGGGCAAGGGTGCCGTCAGAGACGGTGTACGTGAACGAGTCCGGGCCGTGGTAGTCGGCGGCCGGGGTGTAGGTGAACGCCCCCGTCGGCTCCAGGGTGACGGTGCCGTGAGCCGGGCCCGCGCCTACCGCGAGGGACGGAGTCCCGTGGACCTCGTCGTTGGCGAGGACGCCAGTGGCGGCTGGCACCGCGAGCTCCTGATCCTCGGCGGTGGAGAAGTCGTCGTCGTGGGCGACGGGCGCCGTGTTCTCGACCGTCACGGTGACCGTGTCGGTCCCCGTTCCGCCGTCGTCATCGGTCACGGTCAGGGTCGCGGTGTACGAGCCTGCCGCGACGTAGGCGTGGATGCCCGTCGCGGAACCGCCGGCGACCGTCCCCGGCGTGTCCCCGGTCCCGTCGCCCCAGTTCCAGGTCGCCGTATGCGTATCGGCGGTGCCGGCGTCGGTGAACGACCCGGCAAAGTTGACGGGGCTGCCGGCCGTCGCGGCCTGGTCGGCACCCGCGTCGACGGCCGGGTTCGCGTTCGCGACGGTGATCGTCCGGGTGTCGGAGGCCGATTGGCCTGCGGTGTCGGTGACGGTCAGCGTGGCGGTGTAAGCGCCGTTGTCGGCATAGGCGTGCGTCGCCTCGAGTGTCGACGCCGTACCGCCGTCGCCGAAGTCCCAGGTGACCGTGTGCGCGCCCGTATCACCGGTATCGGTAAACGAGCCGGCGAACGCGACGGACCCGCCCTCGGTGGCCGTCGCATCGGTTCCGGCGTCGACGATAGGGGGTCCCTCCGGGAAGACCAGGTCCCCGCTCGCGACGACGAAGTTGTCAAGCGCGAACCTGACCGGTTTTCCGGCAAAGACCGGGTCGTGGCTCCATCCGCTGAACCCGAAGGAGACATCGCCAGTCGTGGTCCACCCCGAGGTGTAGGGAACCCAGTGGTCGGCATCGGCATAATATGCCGTGACGGTCGATCCCTGTCGTACCAGCCGCAGGGTGCCCGACGTATCGGTTGTCGGAGTATATATCTGCTGATCCCCCCCGTAGTAAAACGTCGTGTAGGACTCCTGCCCGTTACCATCATTGTTCTCGGAGTAGCTGACCCGCTCCAGGATCCGTTGCTCGATTCCTGGCTCACCGAAATGTATCCCGATCCGGACCCCGTTGTGCGGGGGCCACTCGATGACGCGGTACCCGATCCGGATGTCGAAGTCGCCGCGGATCTTCCCCCTGCTCAGGACTCCTGCGCTGATCAGCTCTCCCGTCGACTCGGGGGGTATCGTGACCTCGAGCTGCTGATTCGTTTCAGCGATCCGTGCACCGCCTTCCTGGTTCACGGTCCAGATCGCGGTGTCCAGGCTGTTGTCATCGAACGTATCGAGGAACTGCGGGGAGACCAGCGCGAAGTCGGCGGTGGCCGTCCCGGTGGCGGTGACGGTCACCGTCTTGGCCTCCGGGACCATGTACCCGGACAGGGATACCGAGACCGTGTGCTCGCCCAGCGAGACTCCTTCGAGGACGGCCGGCGTCACCCGTCCCGTGTCCACGCCGTCGAGCACGATCGATGCCCCGGCGGGAGCCGACGTGACCGAGATGGGACCTTCCGCGACGACGCCGGGCATGGCGATCCGCCAGCGGGCAAACGGGTCGGTGCTGAACGGGCTGCCGTCGTCGGCCACCACCACCACGAAGTCGCCGGCGTCGGCCTCGGTGACCGTGCTGCTCCAGGCGGGGCCCGTCGCGACCTCCGCGCCCGCGAGGTACCACCGGAACGTCACGGCGTCGCCGTCGGGGTCGGTGGCCTCCGCCGAGAAGGAGATCGTGCCACCGGGCTGGGTGGCGACGATCGAGTCTGCCGGTGACGTCGCCCCCATGACCGGGGCGCGGTTCGCGGACCCGATCCGGACCGGTGCGTACGCGGTGTCGGCGTAGCCGTCAGGGTCGGTCACCCGGACCCCGACAAGGCCCCGGTACTCGCCGCTCCAGGTATTCGATACGGACGCGCTCGAGCCGTCGTCGAATGCGCCGTCGCCGTCGAGGTCCCAGGCGTAGCGCAGGGCATCGCCGTTCGGGTCCGTGGACGCCGCCGCCGAGAGCGCAACTGCCGTTCCCTCGGTGCCGGTGTACGGCCCGCCGGCCGATGCGACGGGATAGATGTCATCGACCGAGTACCCGTAGTACTCGATCATCGCCGTCGCCTGGTCCGAGATAGTTCGGAGCGTGGGGACTCCGGCTGCCGTCGAGTCCCGGAGGTCCAGCCAGACCTGGTACTCGTTGAAGTCGGCGAGCCCATCCGTCTTCATGGTCGTGACGTATTGCCGGAACGACGCGATCTCGGCGCCCGTCAGCCCAGCGGCGCGCATATCGTCAAGCTCCGCTGCCGAGAACCCGGAGGAGGCGACATGCTGCTGGTACCCGATCACATCGGCCGCCCGGATGACCCGGTCCCCGCCGTGGTTCTTCACTTCTCCGGCCAGAGTGCCGATCTGGTTCGCCGAGTCCTCGCTGTTCGAGGCCAGGAGGTCCGCGTACGTCTTCACCATGCGGGCCTGCCGGACGATGGCTGCCGGGTCGTTCGCGGCGAGGGCGCCGTCGAGCTTCTCGAGAGAATGGGTCAGGGCCACGACGAGCGCCCCCTCCTCCTCGAGGGCGTTCGCCGTGTCGGCCTGCGCCCGGCTGAACCCATCCTCCGCGAGCGCCGGGTGGTACGGCACGGGCCCGAGCTCGGTCACCGTCTCGAACGCCGCATCGGGGGGGTCATCGGCAAGCGCCTTATACTTCGCGGCGAGCGGACCGCCGATCTGCTTGAGGAGCGTGATCCCCATGCCGATAGTATAGGAGTCGTAGCTGGTGTACAGGTCCTTGACGTTGCTCTCGGCGAAAAAGACCCCGGTCCCGATGATCATCCCGGTCATCGGGGACCAGGCGACGGCGAAACTGGCGGTGGTCGACCATATGCCCAGGGCCGCTGTCGTGTAGTTGACGACATTCGGAAGCTGCTCGTATGCGATGGCCTGAATGTTTGCATGCTTCTTGATCTCTACCTTGTCGACGACCGGCGCCCCTGTCGGCGGCAGGACCTGGAACGCAAAGTCGCCGGATGTTGCGGGGTCTCCGACCACGACATCGCAGACACCCGTGGCCTGGTCGCAGTCGTAGATCCCGTTCTGGTTCTCATCCAGGACGATATCGTACCTGCCCACCGTGAGCATCGGGAGCCAGACGATCTCGCCGAAGAACGCTGATCCCATCGAGGAGCCGACCACGACGTTGTAACTTCCGGAACTGCCTGTCAGGTCGAGAAGTCCCTGTCCGTAGTTCCAGTGGTCCAGGTCGCGGGTGACATAGACCCGTGCAGAGTACGGGAACGCGGCGTCCTCGCTGGTCTGATCGAGGTCCCCGCTGACGTAGACCACCTCGTTCGCGGTGAAGGTCTGGCCTGCATCGCCATTCCCGTGCTCGGCCCAGACCTGGTTCGCGACGACGGGAGCGACGATCAGCGAGATACCCAGCACGGCGATCAACAGCCCGGAACCAAGAGCGAACCCGGCTCGACTCAAAGCGCTGACGAGAGCACCTCTCATGACACCCGCCCCGTCGTGGATCCACACATGACCCCCTGTGCATGTCTCGAAGTCCTTCGCAGCGAACCGCCGGTCCTGCCCGGCGAACTTGAAGTCTCGATCGTCTCCGCCGCTAGCCCTTCGCCGTTCAGTGCGACGGCCCGCGGCCCGTAGAATAGACCACTCGTCCACATCTCTGCTCTCTGGCCGCGGTGCTCGCATCGCTCCCGGGCCCACGGCCCGGCCCGGGACGCGAGGCCGGAACGGAGCACGAAGGCCGTCCGGCCGCCCACGAACTCCGCTCTCCTCGCTTCGAGGGAGCGGCGCTCAGCGCACCGTGTCGTTGCCCGGAAGAGAGCAGATGTGGAAAGCATCGATATGCCGATACTTATTTATTTGCCGTGCAACTCTGCCAAGCAAAGGGCGCCCTGAAGCCCTTTTTGCAAAAGCGATTCGGATTGATGATATTTCGAGAAAGGGGCCGAAAGCCGGATTTGCCACGATCGGGTGCGCCACTCACACAGCGATATCGCGGTCCACGCATGCCCGCGGGCGACCAGCGGCGGGACGACAGGGCTTCAGATGCCGGTCATGATGTTTCTCCGGGCCCGTACCGGGCGCCCGCTCCAGGTACCGGCGAGGCTCGGTGCGGGAGCGGCTGGCCCCGCTCTGAAGGTGCTGTCGTGAGAGTGGTCCCGACGATGACGATGTCCTGCCCCTACCGCGAACGTCGCTCCGCGGTTGTGAAGAAATGAAGGTCGGTTCGACACTCCTGAGATCGTCCGATTGCCGCAAAGCGCCAACCACAGTCCATGCGGCCTCGAGCGGGCATCGGACGTGGAAGGGGAGAGATTCACCGGCCGTATCGCGTGCGGTGCCGGGGCTGGGGGCGCACGCCCCCGCCCCGTGCCGGCAGGACGGCCAGACGCTCAGGGCTCCGGCGCCGGGGGCTCGTCCGTGGAGAGGGGGACGGAGCCCCCCGCGGGAAGACGTGCATCGGGGATCTCGAGCGCCGGGGCGTCCATCGAGGTGGAGAGGGCGGAGAGGGCGAGGATGGCCCGCCCGCCCCGTGCTCGCGTGATGGAGTACTCCGCCATCGTTATCACGTCGCCCTGACGTAGTTCGCCCGCTGGACGGTCTCGGTCGAGCCGTCCGTGTAGGTCAGCTTCACGAGCGGGCTGAACGTGCCCTTCGCGGGGTAGTAGAAGGTCGGGTTGACGTTCCGCGAGTTCCAGGTGTTCAGGTGCGCCGGCGCGTCGAACGACCACCAGGCCGACTTGATGATCTTGCCAGATTTCGGCGTGACCGTGAACTTCACCGCGGCGCCCTTCGGTGCCGTCGTCGGCGCCGCGACGAAACTCGCGCCGCCCGCCGCCGGTGTCGTCGGGGTCGGGGTCGTGACCACCGTGGTCGGTGGCGGCGTATCGCCCACCGTGAACCACATGTAGTCCAGGTTGAACGAGCCGGCCGTGCCGGTCTCGATCCGGACCAGGTTCCGGCCATCGTTGAGCCAGCCGGCGAAGATCATGACCGACTGCCAGTTCTGGAACCCGCCGGTCGACGGGATGGTGAGGGTCTCTGCCTCGCCGTTGACGCGGACGGTCACGATCCTGGCCGGGCCGGGGTTCGCGACCTGGAAGTAGATCTGGTACGCGGACGGGCCCGTTGTATCGACCGAGTACTCGAGGTACTCGCCCGGGCGGATCCAGCCGACGTTGTACCCGCTGCCGCCCCGCTCGATGTCGACCGCGTCCTGGCGGTACGCGCCCCCTTCGTTCGCCGGCGTGGTGTCGGAGAAGCCCCCGACGTCGTAGTCCTCGGCCTCGACCCGGCCGGGTATGGCATGGGCCGATGGATAGGGCGTGCCGCCGGGTGTCGGCGTCGTCGGTACGATCGTCGTCGGGACCGTCGTCGGCGGGGAGACCGGCGTGAGCTCGATCCAGTCGAGGTTCTGGCCGTCACCGTGGAATTCGAGCTTCAGGGTGTGCGTGCCGGCCGAGAGCGTGACCGGCACCGGGTCGCACGAACCAAACCCGGTCGGGGGGTCCCAGCAGACCGTCGGGGGTACGGCCAGGGTGTACGTCGCGAAATTCCCGGTCTTCGGAACGCCGTAGATCAGCGGCTGCCCTCCATCGACCGTGAGCGTGAACGAGCGGCCGCTGTTCGGGCTGGCTACCCGGGCGCTCACCACGTAGGACTTCAACTCGGCGACGTTCACGGTGTAGGTCAGGAACTCGCCGTCCCGGATCCAGCCGACGTTCGGCGTGGCGAGACCGGCCGTCCTCTCGATGTCGACGGCGTCGGTGCGGTACGCGCCGCCCTCGTTGGCGGCCGTGGTGTCGTGATACGCGACGCCATCGCCGCCGAGGTCGTAATCCTCGGCCTCGATCCGGCCGGGCACGGTGTGCGGTTTGTACGGCGTCCCGCCCGCCCGCTCGAGGGTCAGGGCGACCGGGAGCGTCCCGCCCTTCGGCGGGTACTGCGTGACATTGTAGACCGCGTCACGGTATCCCGGGAGGGTCGCGACGACCTTCCGGATCGGCGTGCCCGTCAGGTAGACCGTGACGTTCAGCGGCCCCGCGCTGGTGGTCCCCTGCAGGGTCCGGGTGCCCGAGAGGTCCTCGAGGTAGATCTCGGCGCCGGACGGGGTGGTCGAGATCAGGAAGTACCCCGTATCCCCGCCGATCGCTTCGGCCGGGTAGCCCGGCGTGCCCCCGAGGATCTCGCCGAGGGAGAGGCCGTTGTAGGTGATGCCGCCACCGATCGAGGTGTCGTCGACGACCGCGAAGTGCGGGTCCGTGTGGTCCATGCGGTGCATGGCGCGCTCCCAGACCTCGACTCCGTCGAGGACGAGCGGGTCGGCGGGATAGCGGGTGATCCGCCAGCCGTCGCCGTCGGGGACAGCCGGGTAGAGGGTGTAGCGCGGCTGCTCGGCACCGCCCTCCGTCGCGTTCGCGACGATATACCGGTCCGGCGAGGTGTCGTTGCCGAGGACGTCACCGAGATCGTAGCGACGAATCGTGGGGTCGGGCCGGTCCTCCCAGTTCTCGACCCAGTAGCCGCCGATGGTCATGACTTCGGCGAGCGTCCGGCCATAGTAGCCGATGTCGCCGCCGGTCAGCGTGGTGTCGTTGATCACGATGAAGTGCGGGTCGGCGTGGGCTGTCCGGCGGAAGCCGTTCTCCCAGAGCCAGCTCTCGAACAGGTTGTCTTCGCCGTGCCAGTACTTCTCGATGTACCACCGCTCGCCCCGGTGCGTGACCCCGTAGGTCGTGTAGTACGGGTCGTCACCGGGCTGGAGCACGCCGGCGATCAGGGTCTGGTTCGAGATATCGCCCGTGAGCCAGCGCGGCGAGTTCCCCGAGTCTTCAACCCAGTAGATGGCGCCGCGCAGCACCTCCCAGAGCGAGAGGCCGGTGTAGCGCTGGTCGCCGCCGGTGATCGTCTCGTCCGTGATGACCACGTTGACGGGGTCGACATGCCCGATACGGTGGGCATCGAGGGACTCGACAAGGTTCTGCTCGTCGACCTTCTGGTCCTGGTTCCAGTAGCGCGGGATCTCCCATCGCCCCGCGTTCTGTTCGACGTCGTACAGGGTGTAGTACGGCGTCGGCAGGCTCGTGGTGTCGACGCGTGCGACGATGACCTGGTAGGCCGGGTCATCGGCGCCGATCTCCAGGACGTCGCCGACGACATAGCGCGGGGTGTTTGCAGCCTGCGCGCCTCCGGCGAGCAGGCAGAGCGCCAGCAGCAGGAGCGCCGCCGGCGCGAGGGCGCTCGAGCGCCCGCGTTCGGGTCGTGATGCGTGATGCATGATCCTTCCTCCGGTCGCTCCGCTACGGAAGCGACGGTTGCAGACTTCGTGAGTTTCATCCCGCGCGGAGGATTGGGCCAGCACCCGGCCACGGGGGCCATCAAAGGGGGTCGGTTGTCCCAGGCGCGATTAGGGTAGATTCACTCCTAACATCATAAACATTTCGATGAAACGGTTCGTAGCACAGGGAAGAACTGACGGCCGTTCGCACCGTCCAGGTCGTCACGAGCAGCGTTCGAATGCGTACCGAACGGGTAGCGGACCCCGGGAACGTCCGGGGGATCCTTCCGTTAAAAAAAAGGGGGAGGTCAGGTCGCCCTGACGTAATTCGCCCGCTGGACGGTCTCGGTCGAGCCGTCCGTGTAGGTCAGCTTCACGAGCGGGCTGAACGTGCCCTTCGCGGGGTAGTAGAAGGTCGGGTTGACGTTCCGCGAGTTCCAGGTGTTCAGGTGCGCCGGCGCGTCGAACGACCACCAGGCCGACTTGATGATCTTGCCAGATTTCGGCGTGACCGTGAACTTCACCGCGGCGCCCTTCGGTGCCGTCGTCGGCGCCGCGACGAAACTCGCGCCGCCCGCCGCCGGTGTCGTCGGGGTCGGGGTCGTGACCACCGTGGTCGGTGGCGGCGTATCGCCCACCGTGAACCACATGTAGTCCAGGTTGAACGAGCCGGCCGTGCCGGTCTCGATCCGGACCAGGTTCCGGCCATCGTTGAGCCAGCCGGCGAAGATCATGACCGACTGCCAGTTCTGGAACCCGCCGGTCGACGGGATGGTGAGGGTCTCTGCCTCGCCGTTGACGCGGACGGTCACGATCCTGGCCGGGCCGGGGTTCGCGACCTGGAAGTAGATCTGGTACGCGGACGGGCCCGTTGTATCGACCGAGTACTCGAGGTACTCGCCCGGGCGGATCCAGCCGACGTTGTACCCGCTGCCGCCCCGCTCGATGTCGACCGCGTCCTGGCGGTACGCGCCCCCTTCGTTCGCCGGCGTGGTGTCGGAGAAGCCCCCGACGTCGTAGTCCTCGGCCTCGACCCGGCCGGGTATGGCATGGGCCGATGGATAGGGCGTGCCGCCGGGTTTCGGCGTCGGCGTCACCGGCGTCGTCGTCGGCGGGGAGACCGGCGTGAGCTCGATCCAGTCGAGGTTCTGGCCGTCGCCATGGAATACGAGCTTCAGGGTGTGGGTGCCGGTCGAGAGCGGGATCTCGATCGGCCAGCAGCTGGGCCCGGCAGGGGGCCACTGCGGGGTCTGTGGCGGAGACTGGGTGGGGCAGACGGCCGGGCCCGCCTGGCCAAACGTGCCGAACGACCCGGTATTGGGGACCGCGATCACGCCTTTGGCGGTGCCGTCGACCTGGACGGCGATGGCCCGGTCGTGGTTCGGGCTGGCCACCCGGACGGTCATCAGGTACGAGCCGGCCTGGGTGACGTTCACGGTGTAGGTCAGGAACTCGCCGTCCCGGATCCAGCCGACGTTCGGCGTGGCGAGACCGGCCGTCCTCTCGATGTCGACATCGTCGCTACGGTACGCGCCGCCGGAGTTGCCGGGGGTTGTGTCGTGGTACGCGACGCCCTCGCCGCCGAGGTCGTAGTCCTCGCCCTCGATCCGGCCGGGCACGGTGTGCGGTTTGTACGGCGTCGGTCCCGGCTCCGGCGCGCTCCAGACCGTGAGCGGCAGGAAGTCAGTCCCGCCCCACTCGTGGTCGTACGGGGAATCGACGAACCCGTCGTGGTTCGCGTCGACGCCGGTCTCGGAGAAGCCCGTGCCGTCGAGGTCCGCCCAGAAGTTCCCACCGATCGCGGGTCCGCCGACGATGTTCGGCCCCGGCGACGGGGTCGTATTCCAGCTCGCGTTCCCCGGCGCACCGTAGAGGTTGTCGAAGTTCCGGAAGAGGTTGTTGGCGATCAGGCCTCCTTCACTCCGGGAGAGCGAATAGACCCCGACCCACCTCCCCGTGAGCCGGTTTGCCGTCACCCGGGTCGTGTCCGAGCTCGCGATGGCCAGGCTCCCAAACTCGCCGCCGAGGTCGTTGCCGGTGATGGTGGTCTCCTCCGACTCGCCGACGACGACGGCGAAGGTGCCAATATCCATGGTCGTGGAGAAGAAGTACTGGAAGCCGTCACCGGTCCCGGTGATGTCGTTGTCGGAGACGGTCGCATCCGTTGAACGGGCGACCTGGACCCCGGTATCATCGTTCGCGTGGATGCGGCTGTCGCGGACCGAGAGGGACTGCGTGTCCCCAAGCGCGACGCCGACGCGGTTGTGCGCGATGTCACACCCCTCGATCGTCGAGCTGGTGGCGTTCGCAATGCGGATGCCGGTCTCCCAGTTGGTCAGGCGGAGGTTCCGCACGACCACGTTCGAGAGGGTGCCGGCGCCCGAGACCAGGACGCCGCAGCTGCCGGATCGCCCCGTTCCGTCGATGGTGCGGTTGCGGCCGTCGAGGACGACGTCCGAGGCGCGGATCTCGATGGGCGTGGCCGTGCCGTCCCAGCCGTCGGCCGCGACCAGGTACGTCCCGGGCGCCGTGATCACGATCGGGGCCGGCGTCGGCACTGGGTCCGGGCCCGTCGGCGAGACGGTGAACATGTAGATGTCCCAGTTCCCGTCCCGGTGGTCCTGCCAGACGACCCGGTCGCCGTCGACCGTCGGGGCCTCCTGGTCGCCGGCCGCGTCGGCGATCGGGGCTCCGGACGAGCCCGCGAGCGAGCCGAGCCAGACGTCCCAGTCGCCGTCCCGGTTGTCCTGCCAGACCACGCGGTCGCCGCTGATGGCCGGGTTCATCTGATCGCCGGGCGCGACGAGCCAGGGGACGGCGACGGGGTCCTGCTGCGAGAGGTCGGCGGTCCAGAGGTCCCAGTCGCCGCTCCGGTTATCGGCCCAGACCACGCGGGTCCCGTCGACCGCGGGCGAGACCTGGTCGCCCGGGTCGTTCGCGAGCGCGACGGGCGAGCCGTGGCCGGGGACGACGGCCCAGACATTCCAGTCGTTGCCGTCGTACTCCTGCCAGACGACGGTCTCGCCGCTGATGGCGGGCGAACGGATCTCGTTCGCCGTCTCCCGGTCGTAATAGTACTGATCCGTGGTCGCCAGGTACCGCACCAGGCGGTACTGATCGCCGTTGTAGAAGACGAAGACCAGCTGGTCCGCGTCGGCGGCCAGGTCCGAGAAGTCCGTGTACCCGCTTCCCGAGGGGTAGGTGATGTTGATCGGCTCGCCGGCGAGGGTCCGGCCCATGATCCGGTTGTTGACGTCGGCGTCGGAGGAGCCGGCGAAGACCCAGAAGATGCCACGGCCGGAGATCGCCGCGTCGGTGTCGTCGGGAACGACCTTGGTGCCCGACTGGATCGATGCGCCCTCGGGCAGTTCGAGGCGTGAGGCCATGTCGAAGGAGTAGATGTCCCATAAAGCCTCGCCTATCGCGTTGTTCCGCCAGTCCTGCCAGACGATGCGGTCACCGAAGATCCCCGGCGCGATCTGGTCGGCGCCGCGGACGACTATCGGCGTCTCGTACCCCGCCGGCGCGGCAGGGCTCCCGGCAGCGCTGGTGGCCAGGGAGGTCGCCGCGACCGTCGCGGACGTGTTGATCGGATCGGTCGCGGCCTGCGCGCCTCCGGCGAGCAGGCAGAGCGCCAGCAGCAGGATCGCCGCCGGCGCGAGGGCGCTCGAGCGCCCGTGTACGGGTCGTGATGCGTGATGCATGATTTTTCCTCCGACCGCTCCGCTACGGAAGCGGCAGTTGCAGGTTTCACGGGTTTCATCCCGCGCGGAGGATTGGCATGGCGCCCGGCCACGAGGGCCACGAAAGTGGGTCTGTTACTCCACGCGCGATTAGGGTAAATTCACATACGATCCGTTAAATCTTTCGAAAGCCGGTTTCGTAGCACGGCGAAATGGGAAAAGGAGCCCTGGCAGGTCCCCGCCGGCGCGGCGTCGAGGATCGCATACCTTAAGAGATGGGGGGGGTCGGAGCCCGTGCGTACGTTCCGTGCCGCCGCGCGTCGGCACCGCCGCCGGCCGGCGAGAGGCGTCGGGACGGCACAAGGGCTGGCCGGAACGTACGGCGAGTTCGCGAACGGGGGGTCGCGGCTCGGACTCGGCGAGGATACGCTCCAGGAGCTGATGGCACCCCCGGTTCCACCGGCACGCGGGTTCCGCGACGCATGCCTGACGGTGGAGGTGCACTTCTCGCTCGGCTTCATGAAGCCGAGCCCGGCCAATCCCTTCGGCCACCCGGGCGCGTTCGGTTCCCCGGGGACCGGCGGGTCGTTCGGGTTCGCCGATCCCGAGACCCGGATCGGGTTTGCGTACATCCCGAACCGGATGCAGTTCCGGCTCGAGGACCCACGGGACCCCGCGCTGCGCACGGCGATGAGGGAGTCCATCGGGGAGACGGACCCGTCCACCGCGTGATAAAGCGACCGTCGTCGTCCCGGGGAAAGCGCCGGCGGATCCGTCAGGCCGCGCGCACCACGACGACCCGCCACGCCGTTCCGTGGAGCCCGGCCGTCGCCCAGACCGCCTCCTGGCGCACCGTCGCGCCGCCGGGCGGGCTGAGCGTGTACGACCCGCTCCCGGACGGCTCGGTCGCGATCCGCCGGGCGAACGCGGTGAACTCGGGGAAGCCCGCGTAGGCCGGGTCGGTGATCACGTTCCGGCCGATCCGGGCCGGGTCCGCGTCGTAGATCAGCCGCCCGTCGGGTGCCATCGCCCAGGCCGTGAACGGGGTCCCCGCGATCGCCCGGTCCGACCGGTCCGCGAGGAGCAGGTCGGGCTCCACGACGGCCGAGACGAGCCCGAGCACCGTCCCATCGCCTGCCAGGACCGGGTGCTGGACGACGACCGCGCCAAACCCCTCGACGGCGGGAAAGACCTCCGACATCAGGGGCCGGCGCTCCGCCAGGCCGCGCTGGACGTGGGGCTGGCCCGCGACGTCCGTCCCGACGGCTCCGCCGTACTCCGCGGGCATCGCGGCCGCGATCCGCCCGTCGGGCGTGATCGTCACCGCGTCGGCGATGTGCGGCGATGCGGCCGCGAGGCGGGCGAGCGTGGCGTTGGCCTCCTGGCCCGAGAGCCCGGTCGGGCCGAGCGCGCTGGCGGCACCGGCGACGTTCCGGTCGATCTCCTCGAGGGTCGTGTTCACGTCGGCCGCGAGGCGGGCGAGGACCGTCGACGGGTCGGCGTCCACGGACGTCGTCCCCGTCGCCGGGAGGAACGGCTCCCCGTCCGGTGACGACGGGGAGAGGCATCCCGCGGCGACGGCGGCCGCGAGGGCGGCGAGGAGACAGAGGGGGATCCAGGGGGACTCCATGGTACCAGGTGGTCCCGGAGCGGATTTACATCATGCGTCGTGGTCGGGTTCGCGCGGCGGCAGCAGGTCGCCGGCGAGTCGAAGGGCGCAGAGGTCGCCGCACATCGAGCAGGTCTCGAGCACCCCGTCCCGGTCGTGGATCCGCCGGGCGTGTTCGGGAAAGAGGGCGAGCCGGTACTGCTCGTCCCAGTCGAGCCGGCGGCGCGCCTGCGCCATCGCGTCCTCGCGGCGGGCCGCGCCCGAGCCGGGCCGTCGCGAGAGCGTCCCCACGTGCGCGGCGAGCCGGGCCACCCGCGTCCCCTCGATGATATCGTCCCGGTCGGGCAGGGCCAGGTGCTCTGCCGGCGAGACCATGCAGAGGAAGTCGGCCCCGTGCTGGCAGGCGACGGCCCCGCCGATCGCGCCGACCACGTGGTCGTACCCCGCCGCCAGGTCGGTCACGAGCGGGCCGAGGAGGTAGAGGGGCGCGTCGTCGCAGAGTTCCTTGAGCATCCGGACGTTGTACCCGACCTGGTCGAGGGGGAGGTGGCCCGGCCCCTCGATCATCCGCTCGACCCCGGCGGCGAGCGCTCGCTTCGCGAGCCGGGCCAGGGTGAGGTACTCCGTCGCCTTCGCCAGCCGCTCGGCGTCCGCGAGCGAGCCGGGGCGCATCCCGTCGCCGAGGGACGCGACCACGCCGTGCTCGCGGAGGATCTCGCAGAGGTAATCGAACTCCGCGAAGAGCGGGTTCTCCTCGCCCCGCTCGGCCATCATCACCGTGTGGAACGCCCCGCCGCGCGAGACCACGCCCATCACGCGCGGGTCGTCGACGAGGGCGGCGTAGGCCTCGCGGTTCACGCCGCAGTGGAGGGTCAGGAAGTCCACCCCGTCGCGGCAGTGCTCGCGGATGACGCGGAAGAGCAGGTCGGCGTCCACGTCAGCCGCGTTCCCGGCCCGGCGCACCGCCTCGTAGACCGGTACCGTCCCCACGGGGGCGTCGAGCGCGAGGATGGAAGCGCGGATCGCCGGGAGGTCGCCGGCGGTCGAGAGGTCCATCAGCGCGTCGGCCCCCTCGGCCAGGGCGGCACGGGCCTTCTCGAGCTCCGCCGCCGGGTCGCAGCGGGCTCCCGAGGTGCCGATGTTCACGTTCACCTTGACCCGGCACCCCTCGCCGACAGCGCAGAGCCGGTGCTCGCGCCGCGGGTTGGCCGGGACCACGATACGGCCGCGGGCGATGGCCCGGGCGACGCGGCGTGCGACGAGGTCCTCGTCGCGCGCGATCGCGTGGGCCACCTCGGGCACGGAGCGGAGACACTCCTCGATCAGGCCGTGCATAAACACCATATGGCGAACAGTCGTTATATCTGGTTTGTATGCCGATCCGATGGATTCCCGGGCCCGGCATGTACGCGAACGCGTACATCGCTGGCAGCCTGCTCGTGGACGCGGGCGTCTCGCCCACGGCGGTCGAGCCCTATCGCGACGAGATCGAGCTGATCGTCCTGACCCACGGCCACCACGATCACACGGCCCACGTCCGGGAGCTCGCCCATCTCTGCGATGCCCGGGTCGCGATCCACGAGGAGGATGCGCCGGCCCTCGTCGACGACCACCAGTCGCTCTCGCTCCACTTCGGCGCCCGGCCGCCGGGGATCATCCCCGACCTGCTCCTCCGCGATGGTGACGATGTCGGCGAGTTCCGCGTCCTCCACACCCCGGGCCATACCCCCGGCTCGTGCTGCCTCTACGACCCGGTCTCGTGTGACCTCGTCTCCGGCGACACGGTCTTCTCGGACGGCTGCTTTGGCAGGTACGACTTTCTCGGCGGCTCGCGCGAGGCCCTCACGCAGTCGCTCGACCGGCTCGCGGGACTCGAGGTCCGGGGGCTCTACCCGGGTCACGGCTTTCCCGCCGAGGAGGGCGGCACGGGCCACATCCGGGCCGCAGCGTCGCTGATCCGGCGGCTCTGAGGATGGAGGCCGGCGTCTACTGCCTCGTCCTCCGGAACCCCGCGGCGGTCCTCGGGGTCGGGCGCCTCGGCGACGTGGCGTTCCGTCCCGGGTACCACCTCTACATCGGCTCCGCCCTCGGCCCCGGCGGGCTCTCGCGGGTCGAGCGGCACCAGCGCCTCGCCCGGGATCGGGACCGGCCGGCGCACTGGCACGTCGACACGCTCCTCCTGGACCCCCGGTTCAGGCTCGTGGCGGCGATAACGGCCACGACCCCGGACCGGCTCGAGTGCGCGCTCGCCCGGAAGATCGGCGGCGAGATGGTCGCGGGCTTCGGCGCGACCGACTGCCGGTGCGGCTCGCACCTCGCGTACCGGGCGCGGGACCCGGTCGACGAGGTCACGGCGGCGTTCCGCGCGGTCGGCCTTGCCCCGATCACGGCCCTTTTTTAAGATAATTTCGAAAAGGCTATTGTCACTGATGAAGACGACTGAAGAGAGGCAGGTGTAGAGGCGCACCCCCCAGCGATGATCTCGGTCCTGTACGTCGATGATGAGCCCGGGCGCGCCGGTCGTCTTCAGCAGCACCTGGAGCAGTCCGGCCAGTTCCGGCTACTCAGTGCCCGTTCCGGGCCGGACGCCCTCGCCCTGGTGGAGCGGGTTCCGGTCGACGTGGTCGTTTCGGTCGCCCGGTTGCCCGGCATGGACGGCGTCGCGCTCCTCCGCGAGTGCCAGCGGCGCCGTCCCGACGTTCCCTTCGTCCTCTATACCGACTGGGAGGACGGGACGGCCACGATCGAGGCCTTCGGGAGCGGGGGCGAGCTCGCCTTCAGAGAGGAGGCAGGCACCGGGACACGTCACGAGGCGGTGGCCCGAGCCTGCCGGCAGGTCGCCCGGCCCGGCCCGGACCGAGAGGGCGAGCGGGCCCGCCTGATCCTCGCGGGCCTGCCCACGGCCCTCCAGCTCTTCGAACTGAGGGATGACGGGGAGCTGGTCCTCCTCAACGCCAACCCGGCGGCGGACCGGATCTGCAGGATCGACCACGCCGCCGTCGCCGGCCGGACCCTCGGTGATATCTTCCCCGGGTTCCTCGAGACGGAGATCCCGGATCGCCTGGGCGAGGTGGCCCGTACCGGCGCGCCCTGGAACGCCGACCTGGTCACCTACCGGGACCGCCGGATGGCGAGCGCGTACGAGATCCAGGCCTTCTCGATCGGCCAGGGACGGGTCGTCGTCCAGTACACCGTGATCGCCGAGCGGCTCTCGCATGAGGAGGAGCTCCGGCAGATCGGCCGCCAGTGGGAGACCGTCTTCCAGGCGATCGGCCAGCCGGTGATGATCCTGGGGCCCGACCAGCGGATCCTCTCGGTGAACCGGGCCGCCGAGCGAGCTGCCGGCCTCGGGGCCGACGAGATGGTCGGCCGTCACTGCCCCGGGATCCTCCACTGCACGCAGGACCCGCCCGAGGGCTGCCCGTTCTCGCGGTTCCTCGAGTCCGGGAGCCCGCGAGACCCGGTCGAGTCGACGATCGACGCGATCGACGGGACGTACCTGGTCAGCTGCACGCCCATCTACGACGCGGACGGGCAGCTCGAGCGCGTGGTCCATCTCGCGACGGAGATCACGGACCATGTCCGGCACGAGAAGGCGCTCCGGCTGGCCAACGACAAGCTCGCCCTGATCTCGAACGTGACCCGGCACGACCTGCGGAACCGGCTGATGGGGCTCCAGGGGTACGTGCGCATGGCCGAGCGGGAGACGGACCCGGAGCGGCGCGCGCGCTACCGCCGGCTGATCGCCGAGGCGGCAAAGTCAATGGAGGAGATCCTCACGTTCGCGGCCGATTACGAGCGCCTCGGGTCCGAGGCCCCTGAGTGGCAGCGGGTCGACGAGGTGGTCCGCGGGGCCCTCGATGAGGTCCAGGTCGGCGATGTGCGGATCGGGATCGAGACCGGCGACCGCGAGGTGCTGGCCGACCCCCTCCTCCGCAGGGTCGTCTCGAACCTGGTGGACAACTCCATCCGGTACGGTGAGGACGTCTCGCGGATCCGGGTCTGGACGCGCAGGGACGGGGAGGCACTCGTCATCGTGTACGAGGACGACGGCGGCGGGATCCCCCGCGACGAGAAGGAGCTGATCTTCTACAAGGGCTATGGAAAGAACACCGGCCTCGGGCTCTACCTCACGACCCAGATCCTCTCCATCACCGGGATCGAGATCCGGGAGACCGGTACCCTGGGCATCGGGGCCCGGTTCGAGCTTCGCTGCCCGCCCGGGACATGGCGGTAGCCGTCCCGCACCGGCACTCTTTATCAACCGGGACGGTTATCCATCTGGCATGCAGGTACTGGGCATATCGGGCTCCATGCGCGAGGACGGAAATACGGCCGCGCTGGTCAGGGCCGTGCTCGACGAGGTCGCGAAGGACGGGGTCGAGACGGAGTACATCACGCTCGCCGGCAAGACCATCGGCCCGTGCACCGGGTGCGAGCTCTGCCAGAGAGAGAACTTCTGCAGCCTCCACGACGACTGGGACGCGATCGCCGAGCGCATGCTCGAGGCGGAGATCGTGGTCCTCGGCTCGCCGACCTACTACTACGACGTGAACGGCCAGACCAAGAACTTCATCGACCGGACCTACTCGTTCTACCACCGCCGCCAGCTCGCCGGGCGCGGCGGGATCGCCGTCGCGGTACAGGCGAACGCGGGCGGCAAGCGGGCGGTCGAGACGATCGAGGGGTTCCTCTCGACCCACGAGTTCGTCTCGCTCGGCTCGGTGGTCGGGAACGGCTACGCCGCGGGCGAGGTCACGCGCGACGAGGCGGCGGCAACGGCCGTGCGGAGTGCCGCTCAGCGGATCAGGGCCCATCTCGGGCACCGCTAGGCGGGGATGGCGGTCGACGCGGCCGAGCGCCGACGGGTCCTCGTGGCGGTCGCGCTCGGCTCGGCGCTCGCACCGTTCATGGTCTCGGGGCTCGTGGTGGCCCTGCCCGCGATCGGCCGGGAGTTCGTCCTCTCCGCGGCCGATCTCGCCTGGGTCGGGGCCGCTTTCTTCCTCGCCGCGGGGGCGTTCCTGCTCCCCTTCGGCCGGCTCGGTGACATCCTCGGAGTCCGCCGCCTCTTCAGGACGGGGATCGGGATCTACGCCCTCACGGCCGCTCTCGCGGCGCTCGCTCCGTCGGCGCCCGTCCTGATCGGCGCCCGCGCCGCGACCGGGGTCGGCGCCGCGATGGTCTTCGGGACCTCGCTCGCGTTCGTGAGCCTGGTCTCGCCCGAGGAGGAGCGCGGGCGCGCCATCGGGACCACGGTCGCGATGCTCATGATCGGCTTCTCGGTCGGCACGATCGCCGGCGGCGTGCTGACGGACCTCGTCTCGTGGCGGGTGCTCTTCATCCCCGTGGTCCTGATCGCCTCGGGGGTCGCGTGGTACGCGAAGCGCCGAATCACGGTCGAGTGTGCCCTCTCGCGGGACCGCCGCTTCGACCGGGTGGGCGCGGTGCTCTGGGTCGTCGCCCTCCTCGCCCTGATGGTCGGGCTCTCGACCCTTCCCGCCTGGACGGGAGCGCTCCTCGCAGCGGCCGGCGGCGCCGGGCTCGCGCTCTTCGTCGTCCACGAGCGCCGGCAGGCCGACCCCCTCCTCGATCTCGCCCTGCTCCGTCGCCCCTGCTTCGGCCGCGGCAACCTCGCCGTGCTCCTCTTCTACGCGGGCACCTTCGCCCCGTCATTGCTGCTCAGCCTCTATCTCCAGGAGATCGAGGGCTACGACGCCAGGGCTGCCTCGCTCCTGCTCGTCGTCTCCCCGGTCGTCATGGCCCTCCTCTCCCGCCCGGCCGGGCGGGCGGCGGACCGCGGCGATCCCCGGTTGGTGGCCGGTGCGGGGGCCGTCGCCGCAGGCGTGGCCCTGACCCTTCTCGGGGTGCTCACCGCGGGGATGGGGCTCCTGGCCGTGGTCGCAATCCTCGTGCTGATCGGGGCCGGCCCGGCACTCTTTGCCGCGCCCATGGTCCGGATCGTCCTCGCCCCCATCGGCCGGGAACAGTACGCGGTCGCCTCGTCGGCCGAGGAGAGCATGCGGCTCGTCGGCCAGACGCTCGCGCTCGGCTCGTCGGCCGCGGTCTTCTCGGTCCTCCTCGGCGGCGTGCCAGCATCCGTCGCGCCGCCGGGCGCGCTGATCGACGCCATCCGGCTCCTCGCGTGGCTCGACCTCGTGCTGGTCGCGGCATCGCTCGGCGTGCTCCTGCTGATCCGGCCCGAACAGGCAGATCAGCCGATCCGTTCGTAGAGCGTGGTCCGTTCCTGGAGCGGCCGCCCGAGGTCCGCAGCGAGCCGCGCCATCTCCGCGGGGTCCAGGTACCCGTCCCCGCTCCCGCCCGCCGCACTCGTGATATGCTCCTCGTAGAGCGTGCCGCCAAGGTCGTCGGCGCCCGAGAGGAGGAGGATGCCGGCGAGCTTTGTCCCGACCTTGACCCACGAGGCCTGGACATGGGCGATATTGTCGAGGAAGAGGCGGGCCACCGCGGTCATGAGCACGTCCTCGCGTCCCGTGGCACCCGCGGGCGCCCGGCCCGCCCGGTAGAGTGGGGTGCGGTAGTGGACGAACGAGAGCGGCACGAACTCGGTGAAGCCACCGGTCTCGTCCTGGATCTCGCGGAGGACACGGAGGTGCTCGACACGGTCCGCGGCGGACTCGCCCGTCCCGTACATGATCGTCGCGGTCGAAGGGATACCGGCGCGGTGCGCCTCGACGATGATGCGGGCCCATTCGGCCGTCCGGACCTTGCCCGGGCAGATCCGCCGCCGGACCTCGTCGACCAGGATCTCGGCGGCGGTCCCGCAGAGCGAGCCGAGGCCGGCGGCGCGGAGGAGGTCGATCTGCTCGGCCGTGGACCACCCGCTCCGGGCCGCGCCGTACGCGATCTCCTGCGGGTTGCCGGCGTGGAGGTGGACCCCGGGCGCCCCCTCGCGGCAGGCCTCCAGGATCGCGGCGTAGCTCTGACCCGTGAAGTGCGGCGCGAGGCCCGAGACCGTGCAGATCTCGGTTACGCCCCGTTCCTTCGCGATGCGGGCCGCGTCACGGATCTGGTCGAGCGAGAGCAGGAAGGCATCGGGGTCTCCCTCGCGCCTCGAGAACCCGCAGAAGCCGCACCGGTTCACGCAGAGGTTGGTGACGTTCAGGTTCTGATTGCGGACGAAGGTGACGGCCTCGCCCGCGCGCAGCGCCCGGACGCGGTCGGCGGCCGCCGCGATGGCGAGGACGGCCGGGCCGGTGGCTGTGAGAAGCCGTTCTCCCTCCGCCGCCGTGAGCCGGTGACCGCCCTCGACGTCGGCGAGGAGGCGCGAGAGCGGGCGGGTCCCGGGTGGGGATGTCATGTGCCGTGCGAGTGCATGGCACGGTCGAGGATTTAAGACCCGCGATCAGGGACGGGGCGGCGGGCCCTCGTCCAGGATCTCGTAGGTCGTGGAGCGCCGGGAGAGCCGTCGCCCGAGGTCGTTCGCGATCCGGCCCATCTCGCTCGGGTCCAGGTACGAGGCCTCGCCCGCGCCGGCGTCGACCGAGACGGCGTCCTCGAACATGGTCCCGCCGAGGTCGTCGCCGCCCGAGAGGAGGAGGACCGAGGCCATCTTGAGCCCGACCTTGCCCCACGAGACCTGGATATGATCGAAGTTGTCAAGGTAGAGCCGGGCCGTCGCGATCAACAGCACGTCCTCCCGTCCCGTGGCGCCCGCCGGCGCCCGGCCCGAGCGGTAGAGCGGGGTGTTCTGGTGAATCCAGCTCATCGGGACAAGCTCGGTGAAGCCCCCGGTCTCGTCCTGGAGCCCGCGCAGAAGGTCGAGGTGCTCGATCCGATCCGTGCCGGTCTCGCCCGCGCCGTACATGATCGTCGCGGTCGACCGGATCCCCATCCCGTGCGCCTCGCGGATCACGCCGAGCCAGGTTGCGGTGTCGCACTTGTTGGGGCAGATCACGGCCCGGACGCGGTCGACGAGGATCTCGGCGGCGGTCCCCTGGAGCGTGCCGAGCCCGGCCTCCCGGAGCCGTCCGAGAACCTCGCGAACGGGGATGCCTGCCCGGGCCGCGGCGAACGAGACCTCCTCGGGCGAGCAGAAGTGGATGTCCACGCCCGGGGCCACCTCGCGGATCCAGCCGATCAGGTCCTCGTACGACTCGAGCGTGAAGTCCGGGTGGACGCCCGAGAGCGGGCAGATCTCGGTCACGCCGCGCTCGACGGCGAGCCGGGCGCGTCGCTGGACCTCGTCCTTGCCGAAGCAGTAGGTCCCCTGTGCGCCCTTCGGCCGGCCGAAGCCGCAGAAACCGCAGAGGTTCTTGCAGACGTTCGTGACGTGGAGGTTCTGGTTTCGGACGTAGGTGACACGGTCCCCGACCCGATCCTCGCGGGCCTCGTCGGCGGCCCCGGCGATGGCGAGGACGTCCTGTCCGGTCGAGCCGAGCAGCCGGCGCCCCTCCGCGGGGGTGAGCCGGTGGCCCGCGAGCGTGTCCGAGAGCAGAGTCCGGAGATCCATCACTACCGCCGCTTGCCGGGCTTTCCGCCCTTCGTCGACCGGGACGGCGCGGGTTCGGGCTCCCGCGCCCGCCACCACGCCCAGAGCTCGTACATGAGCATCAGGGCGATCACGATGGCCGCGACCTCGGCGAGGTGGAGCGGCAGGTATCCGACCAGCGGGACCGCGACCAGGGCCTTGCCGACGATCCACTCCGGCCGGACCGGCTGGAGCTGGCCGAGCCGACCGTACTGGCCGTCCTGGTCCTGGATGATGTTGTTGTCGCCCTTGGTGATGTACCCCGCGTGATCGGCGCCGAACCGGCTCGCAGCCTCGGACTCGTTCACATGCTCGACCGCACGGTGGATGATCGGGTGCACGTCCGTCGCGCCGTTGGGCCTGTAGATGATCACGTCGCCCCAGACCGGGTCGCCCGCGCTGTTGGGGTGGTCGTTGAACCGCCCGTACCCGGTCGCCGCCCCCTCCTCCGAGGTCGTGAGGTTCCCGAACCGGTCCTCCGCCACGACGAGCACGAGGTCGCCGACGTTCATGTTCGGGACCATGCTCTCGGACTCGATCGTGACCACCGCGGGCCAGGTCCCCGAGACGAGGAAGAGGGCGAGCGCGATCAGGCCGACCACGCCGACGACCCAGATGAGGTCCCGTGCAAGGCCGCTCCACCGGTCGTCCGGGTCCCGGAGGCGGTCGAGGAGCGACGGGTCTTCCGTGGATCCCGCCATGTGCCTGAAGGGTTGCCTTCTTGCCATTCTTATAGGTAGCGGATAACCTTTCTCCCGCAACGACCAACGGGGATCCGATGCTCGAGCCCGCCGAGATCGTCCAGCGGTTCCTATCGGCGAAGCGGCAGGTCCATCCCGAGGTGGTCGCGTGGATACGGGAGCAGAACGACCCCGGGCTCGTCGACCGCATCCTGCGCGAGACCCCCGAGGACGTGGTCGTGGTCTCGCGCGGCACGATCCCGTCGATCCGGCCCGAGCGGGACGGCACCCGGTTCCTCGCCGACCGGTTCGAGGTGCTCGAGGGCGCCGCCGGCTCGTCCTCGCCGGTCACCTCGGTCCAGGACTACGTCCACTACTTCCGCGACCGATACACGCGCCTGGGCGGGCTCATCCGCTCGAGGGTCCGGGCCATGCCGATCGAGGCCCTGACCAGGACATCCCGGTACCGGGGCCAGGAGTGCACGATCATCGGCATGGTCGTCGAGGCGCGGACCACGACCAAGGGCCACCGGCTCATCCAGTTCGAGGACCCGACAGGCGTGATCCCGGTCCTCTTCAACAAGAACCGGCCCGGTTTCGACGAGTCCGAGCGGCTCGTCCCGGACGAGGTGGCCGGCGTCCGGGGCAAGGTCTCGGACGAGGGGTCGCTCTTCTACGGCGAGCAGGTCTTCCGGCCCGACGTCCCGGTCAACCATGCACCGTATGTCTCGAAGGAGCCGGGGAGAGCCGTCATGATCTCCGACGTCCACGTCGGCTCGAACACGTTCCTGCCCGACGCCTGGAGCCGGTTCGCCGACTGGCTCGACGAGAGCAACGAGGTCGAGTACCTGCTGATCGCCGGCGATCTCGTAGACGGGATCGGCGTCTATCCGGGCCAGGAGCACGAGCTCGTGATCCCGAACATCGACGAGCAGTACGCCGAGTTTGCCAGGATGCTCCGCGACCTGCCCTCGCATCTCCGGATCGTGGTGGGGCCCGGCAACCACGACGTGGTCCGCGGGGCCGAGCCGCAGCCGGCCATCCCCGATCGGTTCGCCTCCCACCTGCCCACCAACTGCACGCTCGTCGAGAACCCCGCCCTCGTCTCGCTCCAGGGCGTCCGGGTCCTGATGTACCACGGCCGGGCCATGGACGACCTGATCTCGCTCATCCCCCAGGCCACGTACGACCGCCCCGGGGAGATGATGGAGGAGATGCTCCGGCGGCGCCACCTCGCCCCGAGCTACGGCCGGCGGACGCCGATCGCGGCCGCCAAGAGCGACCGGCTCGTGATCGACCCCGTGCCCGAGGTGCTGCTGACCGGCCACGTCCACATCATGGGCCTCTGCCAGTACCGCGGCGTGCTCGGCGTGAACGCGGGGGCGTGGCAATCCCAGACCTCGTTTCAGAAGCAGATGAACGTCAATCCCACGCCGGCCCGGGCCGTCGCGCTGGACCTCCAGACGCTCGTCCCCGAGGTCTACGACTTCAGCTAGAGCCGGAGGCGCTGGCGGGCCGCGTAGCCCCGCTGCTGGGCCTCGGACGAGACGAGCTCGGCCTCCTCGAGGTCGATGCGGACCAGGTGGATCAGGACGGGAAGGGCCCGCACCCGCTCGAGCGTGAGCCCCTTCGCTGCCAGCGCCCGGCAGTACTCGGGCGACCACGCCGGGACCAGGCTGGCCCGCCCCGTGATCTGGAGGCCGAAGAGCGTGGCCATCGAGACAAACGGGTCGTAGATCGCGATCGAGACGCGGGGGTTGACCGTGAGGTGGGCGAACTTCTCGCCGCCCTCGCTGAAGAGGTAGAGCCGGTCGTCGAGAAGGAGGTACTCGATGGGGGTGGCGCGTACCTGGTCGCCGTGCCCCGTGGCGAGGGTGCAGGTCGTCCTGGACGCCAGCCCGTCCATGACGAGCGCCCGGAGCTCGGGCCCGGGCATCTCCGAGGCCTCGCGGTAGAGGCGGCGGCGCAGGGCGAGAGCCGCGTCGGCGAGCGCGACCGGGTCGCCGGGTACGGTCCCGGCGAGGACGAGCCGGTCGCCGAAGACCTCGCCCGCGGCATGGAGCCTCTCCTCGGCCCCGGCTGCAGGGAGGAGCCAGAGCGCGACCGGGAGGCGCGGGGGCACGGCGCGGGCCAGGCGGTCGAGCCCGGCATCGGCGGGGTCCGCGAGGACGAGGACGCACGCCAGGACGTCGCTCCACTCCACCGGGGGATCGGCGAAGAGCGCGGTGATGGCCGGGCCGAGGATCCGGGCGAGGAGCGCGGCGGCCTCGCCGGCTTCGGAGTCGTGGAGGACCAGAGAGCGGACCATGCGATACCTCTTGGCGCAGGAGGACATGAACGTGCGGTACGGGCGGTGTCCCCGTCCGCAGCAGCGGCCCCGCGGACCTCCACGCGATGGTAGCCAGAGGTATTCTTATATATCACCCGGCAGAACCTGCTCCCGATGCCGAACGTCGTTGTCTACTACACGGATGCGTGCCCCTACTGCAAGATGGTCAAGGCCTTCCTGGACAGGCGCGGGGTCGAGTACCGGACGATCAATGTCGGCCGGGACCACCAGGCAGCCCGCGAGATGATCGAACGGTCGGGCCAGTACGGCGTCCCGGTCACCACGGTCGACACAGAGGTGATCATCGGCTACGACGCGACACGGCTCGCCGAGCTCTTCGGCAGGGATATCGGCGCCGACGAGATCGATGTCCTGATCGTCGGAGCCGGGCCGGCGGGGCTGACGGCCGGCGTCTACTGCGCGCGAAAAGGGCTGCGGACCCAGCTTGTCGCGGCCACGATCGGGGGGCAGGCGCTCGAGACCTGGGCGATCGAGAACTACATGGGCTACCGTATGATCAAGGGCGAGGAGCTGATGCAGAAGTTCGAGGAGCAGGTCCGGACCCAGGATGTCCGGCTCGAGCTCGACACCGTGACGACCGTCGAGCGGGACGGGGACCGCTTCCGCGCCTCGACGGCCGGAGGGCGGACCTTCACCGCGAGCTCCGTGGTGATCGCGTCGGGCAAGCACCCGCGCAAGCTCGGGGTCGAGGGCGAGCAGAAGTTCATCGGGCGCGGCCTCTCGGTCTGCGCCACCTGCGACGGCCCGCTCTTCAAGGACAAGCGCGTGGCCGTCGTCGGCGGAGGGAACATGGCCGTCCAGATGGCGATCGAGCTCGCGGGGGTGGCCCGGCGCGTCGAACTGGTCGTCCGCTCGGAGCTGAAGGCGGACCAGGCGAACCTCGAGCGGCTCGCGCAGCGGACGAACGTCAACGTGCTCAAGGGCTACGAGGTCGCCGGGCTCCACGGCGAGGGGTTCCTCTCGGGGATGACGATCCGCGAGCGAGCGACGGGCAGGGAGATCCTGCTCGAGCTCGACGGCGTCTTCGCCGAGATCGGCTGGACGCCGAACACCGAGTTCCTCGGAAACCTGCTCGACCTGGACGCCAAGAAACGGATCATCGTCGACGAGAACTGCCACACCTCGCTCCCGGGGGTGTACGCGGCCGGCGACGTCACGAACATCAACTCGGACCAGATCATCATCGCCGCCGGCGAGGGGGCGAAGGCCGCGCTGGAGGCCTACGCCTGGGTCTCGCAGCACTGAAGAGAGGAGAGGCACCCCTCCCTTCGTCGGCCGGGGCCGGCGGCCGGTCGAGCGAAGAGGGTTACAGGGTGTTGAAGAGCCAGGTGACGTCGGCGAAGTCGACCCGGCCGTTGCCGTTGTAATCGAAGGCCTCGAGCGGCTCATTCTCGGCGATCCAGCTCATCTGGTTGAAGTAGAGCACCACGTCCGCGAAGTCGGCGCGGCCGTTGCCGTTCGTATCGTCGTACCGTCCGTCGTCGTCGGTGTCCGTCGGCGGATCGGACCCCGGTGGCACGGCGACGACGCCGGCCGGAGGGGGGGTCACGTTCGGCGTGGGCGTGACGCTCGCGGTCGGGGTGGCGGTGGGTGTCGGAGATGGCGTGGCCACGGCCGCGACGAACTGCATCGAGTCGAAGTTGAACGAGGCCGCGCTGCCCATCTCCACCCGAATCAGGTTCCGGCCGGCCGCGAGGTTCACCCCGGCGAGCGTGGCCGTCTGCCAGGCCTGGAGCCCGCCCGTGACCGGGATCGTCAGCGTCCGAGCCGCGCCGTTGACGCGGACGGTCAGGGTCTTGGCCGGGCCGGCGTTCGCGACGCGAAAGCCGATGTCGAATGCGCGCGCCGCGGTGGCGTCGACCGAGTACTCGAGATACTCGTCGGCGCGGATCCATCCGATGTTGTAGTTGCTGCCGCCGCTCTCGATATCGACCGCGTCCGTCCGGTAGGCACCGCCCTCGTTGGCCGGCGTGGTATCGAAGAAGCCCCCGACGTTGTAGTCCTCGGCCTCGACCGTCCCGGGCACGGCGTGCGCCGCCGGGTACGGGCCGGGGGTCGGCGCCGGCGTGGGGGTGCCCGTCGGAGCCGTGGAGCCGGCGAGCGGCAGCAGGTCGCGCTGGCCGTTGCCGACCGTGAACGGCTCGTCGATGAACCCATCGCGGTTCGCGTCGACATGGGTCTCGGAGAAGCCTGTGCCGTCGGGACTGCCCCAGAAATTCCCGCCGATGGACGCGCCGCCGATCACGTTCGGCCCCGCCCGCTTCGTGACGGACCAGGTGGTGCTCGCCGTCTCCCCGTACAGGTACGCGTTCGTCGGCGTCGAGAACCGGTTGTTGTAGACCGTGGTGCCGGTCGACTCGCCGACGTAGATGCCGAACTGCGTCCCGGTCACCCGGTTCCCCGTCACCGTGATGCGGTCCGAACCAAATAGCACCACGCCGCCCCAGGAGGCCCCCTCGATCGTGCACCCTTCGACCCTCCCGTCGTGGTTCTCGTCCCTGAAGATGACGCCGTAGGCCCAGTCGGTCAGCCGGACGTTCCTGATCGTCACGCGTTTCGCCCCGGACGAGACCGCGATCGCCGTCATGTCGGCCTGGCCAAGACCGTCGATCCGGTACCCTTTCCCGTCGATCGTGACGTCGGAGGCCGTGACCTCGATGCAGATGTTCTCGTCGCTGTTGATGATGTCCCGGGTCAGGTAGTACGAACCCGGCCTGTCGAGGGTCCTCGCCCCCGAGATCGCGAACGAGTACGGTGTTGGTGTCGGTGCCGGCGTCGAGGTGCCGCCCTTCGAGAGGTACGGGGTGATGGCCGCATAGAACCGGTCGGCGATCTTTCGCTCGCCCGACTCGTCGGGATGGATGTAGCGGCCCGCCTGGTTGTCGGCCCTCCCGTCGTACCCGCTGTAGAGGTCCACGACCGTTATCGGGGACTGGGTGGTCGACCGGGCCGACACCCAGCCCGGGAGCTGGTTGTTGAACGTGATGAGGCCCGAGTTGGTGTTCCGGTAGCTGTCGCCGGTCGGCGGGAGCTTCGCGATGAAGATCCTGATCTTCGGGTTCTTGCTCCGGAGGGTCTGGACGACCCCGTTCAGGTTCGAGAACCGGGTCGACATCGCGGTGTTGGCGAGGACGTCGTTCGTGCCCAGGACGACCAGGGCCACGTCGGGGGTGTACGACCGCAGCCACGTGGAGAGGTAGTGCGAGGGGTCGTCCGGGACACCGTTGAGTATCCCTCCGATCGTGTACCCCCCGTGCCCCTCGTTCTGCTGGTCGAACGAGTACCCGGGGAAGTTGGGCTCGGACCAGGAGCCGACGAAGTCGACGTCGTAGCCGTTGGAGCGCAGTTTCTGCCAGAGCCAGTACCGGTAGGTGGGGTGGGAGGCCCCATCGTCGGTGTGGAGCATGCCTTTCGTGATCGAGTCGCCCAGCGGCACGATCCGGGTCGTGGCGTCCGCCGTGGCCCCGGCGACGAGGGCGAGCAGGACCGCTGCGACCACACAGAGATAGAACGGGAATCGATAAGCGCCGGTCCGGGTCATGGAATAGGCCTCAAGAGGTACTCGCGCCTCACGGATTAAGCCTGTCGCGGCCCGGCGCCGACAGGATGAAGAGGCACCGCGCCAACGGGGTGGCATGCAGAGCCGGGTTCGTGATGCGCTCGGCCTCCGGTTCGAGCCGGTGGCCGTGCTCTTCCGAGAGGAGCGGCCCGACGGGGCGCTCGCGTTCGCCGACGGCCGGCGGGGGTGCGTGATGTGGCTCTTCGCGCAGGCCGCGCTGGGCAGGACGGTGGCACTTTCGCGCGAGACCGTCGGTTGCCAGGGCGGCGCGGTGGGGCTCGGGTTCGCCGACGGCTTTCCCGACGTCGAGCGGCACTCGTACTTCCTCTCCGTCGGCGTGGAGGGAACGGGGGCGCCCGGGCGCCTCGTGGAGCAGGCGCGGGCCATGCCCGAGTCGCCGCTGAAGGAGCACATGCTCCACGGCGAGCGGTACTGGAAAGACCCGGCGGCGGCAGAGGCCTTCCTCGGGATGCTGCCGGCGCCTCCCGTCCCGCCGGCCTGGGTGGTGCTGATGCCGCTCTCGGCGGTGCCCGAGGGGGAGGAGGCGGCCGTCGTGGTCTTCGTCGCGAACGCGCTGCAGACGACGGCGCTCGTCCAGCTCGCGCACTACCGCCGCCCCTCGTCCGACGGGGTGATCGCTCCCCCGGGGGCCGGGTGCATGCAGTTCCACCTCTGGGCGGCCGCCGAGGGCGAGCGGGAGTTCCCGCGGGTGATCATCGGGCTGATCGATCCCACGGCGCGCCTCGCCGTCAAGCGGACCCTCGGATCGGACGTCCTGACTGTCGCGGTGCCCTGGCGGCGCTTCCTCGAGTTCGAGGAGGACGTGGCCGGCTCGTTCCTCGAGACGGACGAGTGGCGCGAGCTGGCCGGCTGAAGACTATCCCGCCTCTCTGTCCTCTGCCCGATAGCCCTCGAGGAGCAAAGATGCGACGTGACGGACGGGCCGGTCCGTGTGCGAGCGGATATGGAACTCGCAGAACGGGCACGAGGTGATCACCTGCCCGGCGCCTGTGGCGGCGATCGCCTCCCCCCGGCGCTCCCCGAGCGCCGCAGCCTCGTCGGGCCGGCCCGCCTTCACCCCGCCGCCCGAGCCGCAGCAATACGCGGGCATCTCGACGAGGTCGGCGACCGTCCGGATGAGTACGCGGGGCTGCTCCGAGATCCCCTGGCCCCGGAGGAGGTGACAGGGGTCGTGATACGTGACGGTCAGGGGCAGGCGCGCGGGCGGCTCGATCCCGAACTCCGAGAGCACCTCGTTGAAGTCCATTACCCGGAACGGCAGGTCGGCGTAGTCGTTCTTGAGGGTCGCACCGCAGCCGGCGCACATGGTCATCATCACCGGGTACGGAGCGAAGGTCTCGCGGTTGACAGCCTGGAGCCGCGCAAGGTCCTCGAGCTGGCCGGTCCGGATCAGGGGCGAGCCGCAGCAGACCTGCTCCCCGGGGATGATCACGCGGATCCCGTTCCTGCGGAGCACCTCGATCGCGTCGAGCGCCGTCTCCGGGAGGCGCATGGAGTACATGCAGCCGACGAAGAACGCGACCTCGCCGCGGACCGGGCTGTACGGCTCGATCACCGCGTCGACCTGTTCGAAGAGCGGCGTGACCGTCCGGGCCACCGAGCGGCCCGTGGTCCGGACCAGGTCCGCGACCTCTGCATGGCGTGGGAGCGTCATGCCCCGCCGGTGCGCCTCTGCCCGGAGCCGCTCGATCGCCTTTCCCATGATCTGGATATCCTTCGGGCAGGCCTCGTAACAGGCGTGACACGAGGTGCAGGCAAAGAGGCCGTCGGCGTCCGCCTGGTCGATCCGGTCGCCCGCGTCGCGCGGGTCGAGCCCGAGCCGCTCGAGCTGCCGCATCGCGGTGGGGCCGGCGAAGTCCGTGACCGCGACGGCCGGGCAGACCGAGATGCAGGAGCCGCACTCGATGCAATCGCAGAGCTCCTTGAGGCGGTCCACCGTCTCCGCGTCGGGCAGCGCCCCGTCGCCACCGGGCACGAGGGCCGCGATCCGCTCGAGCCGGGGGACCAGGTCGACTGCCAGGTCCCGGATCACGGGCAGGTCCAGAGGCTCGATGACGTCGCCCTCCGCGACCGGGGTCATGCAGGCGAGCGCGGGCTTCCCGTTCACCCTCACCGCGCACGAGCCGCACTGCCCCGAACCGCAACAGTACCGGTAGGAGAGGGTCGGGTCCTGCTCGTGGACGGCGTGAAGGGCCTGGAGCACGCGGGCCCCCTCGTTGACCTCGACCGTGTAGGGCACGAGCCGCGCCGGTTCGCCCGATGCCGGGTCGAACCGCGAGACCTGGATCGTCACTGCGGTCATGACGCTGCCTCCTCGATCCCCTCGCCCCCGAGCGAGAGGTGGGTATGGCCGTACGGAGACCGGTCGGGCGGCAGCTCGCAGCTCGGGTCGCGGCGGGTGTGGGCCCCCCGGCACTCGGGCCGGAGGAGCGCCGCCCGGCAGATCAGGGACCCCACGAGGACCATGTTCGCGGCCGTGCAGCACTCGATCAGGTTTCGCGCGGTGAGGGCGGCCAGCCGCTCGTTCCGCAGCACCTCGGTCTCCGCGAGGGCCCGGGCGAGCCCGTCCCGCTCCCTGAAGATCCCCGCGCCGTTCCACATCGTCGTCTTGAGGCGGCGGACGACTCCCCCCGGCGGCTCGTCGCCATCGAGGTACCCGTCGAACCGCTCGCGGAGCGCGCCGAGCTGTCGCTCGATCGCGGGCGTCACCTCCCCGTTCCGCTCCGGCGAGGTTCCGGCCGAGAGCCCGGCACGCCGGCCGAAGACCTGGGTCTCGGCGAGCGCGTTCCCGCCGAGCCGGTTCGCGCCGTGGACCCCGCCCGAGCACTCGCCGCAGGCGAAGAGCCCGGGGACCGTGGTGGCGCAGTCGGGCGTAATCCGCAGCCCGCCCATGATGTGGTGTGCCGTCGGGGCTACCTCCATCGGCTCGGTCCGGATGTCGACACCGAACGCGAGGAACTGCTCGAGCATGATCGGCAGCCGCTCCTCGACCTGCCGGGGGGGCAGGTGGGTCACGTCGAGCCAGACCCCGCCGCGCGGCGTGCCGCGTCCCTCGAGGATCTCGGTCGCGATCGCGCGGGCGACGACGTCCCGGGTCGAGAGCTCCATCCGCTCCGGGTCGTACCGCGACATGAACCGCTCGCCGCGGTCGTTGATCAGCCGTCCCCCCTCGCCCCGGACGGCCTCGGTCACGAGCCGACCCCGGGCGTCGTACGGGTGGATCGCGCCGGTCGGGTGGAACTGGACCATCTCCATGTCGATCAGCTCGGCTCCGGCACGGTACCCGAGCGAGTACCCGTCCCCGGTCCCCGAGGACGAGTTGGTCGAGATGTCGTAGACCTGGGTCCCGCCGCCCGTCGCGATCACCACCGCGTCGGCGAGGTGGACGGCGAGCTCGCCGTCCCGGTCGAGCGCGGCCGCGCCGGCGCACCGGCCCCCGTCGAGCAGGAGCTCGACGGCCGCGCACTCGTGCACGACCTCGGTGTCGGTCGCGGCGAGACGGTCCATCAGGGTCTGCATCATCTCGTGTCCGGTCCGATCTCCCGCGTAGCAGGTGCGCGCGAACTGCTGGCCGCCGAACGGGCGCTGCGCGACCCCGCCCCCGGGCCCGACGTCGAAGACCGCGCCCCAGGCGACGAGCTCGCGGACCCGGTCCGGGGCCTCGCGGACGAGCGCCTCGACGAGGGCCGGGTCGTTCAGGTACGCCCCGCCCTTCAGGGTGTCGGCGATATGGAGCTCCGGGGCGTCGCCCTCGCGCAGGACGGCGTTGTACCCGCCCTCGGCCATCGGCGTGCACCCGCCCTTGCCGGCGATCGTCTTCGAGAGGAGGGTCACGCTGCCGTGGCGGGCAGCCTCAATCGCGGCCCGCACGCCCGCGCCGCCGCTGCCGATCACGAGGACGTGCGCTGTCCGAACGCCGTTTTCCACCATCTTGAAGAGGATTGGGGGCAGAGTATGATAAAGAATGGCGAGGGACCAATGCGGTATCTGATGAAGTTTGGCGGCACCTCCGTCGCCGACGCCCGGTCGATCGGGCTCACGGTCGGTATCGTCGGGGCGCACCGGCGGGCAGGCCACGAGGTCGCGGTCGTGGTCTCGGCCATGCGCGGCGTGACCGACGGACTGATCGCCTGCGCCGTGGAGATGGCGTCGGCCCCGTCCCCCGACCCGGCGCCGTTCCTCGACGCCGTGCGCGAACGGCAGGCGACGGCCCTCGCCGAGGTCGCCCCGGACCACGCGGCGGAGGCGCTCGCCGTGATCGACGAGCGGCTCGCCGCCCTCGCGAACATCCTCCAGGCGGTCCACGCGCTCCGCGAGCTGACGCCCCGGTCCCGCGACTACATCATCTCGTTCGGGGAGCGGTTCAGCGCCGTCGTGGTCGCGGCGGCGCTCCGGCAGCAGGGGATCGCCGCCATGTCTCTCGACGGCTGCGAGGCCGGCATCCTGACCGACGACTGCCACGGCGCGGCCATGGCCCTTCCCGAGTCCGGGCCGCGGATCCGCGAACGGGTCGTGCCGCTCCTCGCCGACCGGGTGCCCGTGATCATGGGCTTCATGGGATGCACGCGCGATGGGTCGGTCACGACGCTCGGCCGCTCGGGCTCGGACTACTCCGCGGCCGTACTCGCGGCCGGGATCGAGGCGGACGAGTGCTGGATCTGGACCGACGTCGACGGCGTGATGACCTCGGACCCGCGCCTGATCCCCGACGCCCGGGTGATCCCGGCCGTCTCGTACCTCGAGGCGATGGAGCTCTCGTACTTCGGCGCGAAGGTGCTCCACCCACGATCGATCGAGCCCGCCATGGCCGCCGGGATCGCGATCCGGGTCAAGAACACCTTCAACCCCGACCATCCCGGCACGGTCCTCGTCGCCGACGGCGTGCCGTCGCGACGGGTCGTCAAGGCGCTCACCTTCATCGACAGGGTCGCGCTCGTCAACTGCACCGGGGCCCAGATGGTCGGCCGGCCCGGGGTCGCGAACGCGATCTTCTCGGCCCTCGCCCGGCGCGCGGTCAACGTGATGATGATCTCGCAGGGGTCGAGCGAGGCGAACATCTCGCTGATCATCGACGAGAGCCATCTCGAGGCCGCCACCGAGGCGCTCTCACCGCTCGTCGTGGACGGGCTCTTTCGCGAGCTCTCGTCCGATCGGGACGTGGCGGCCGTTGCCGTGGTCGGCTCGGGGATGGCCGGCGTCCCGGGAACGGGCGGCCGTATCTTCACGGCGCTGGGCCAGCACGGGATCAACGTGACCATGATCTCGCAGGGGTCGTCCGAGGCGAACATCTCGTTCGTGGTCCGGGCCGCCGACGGCCCGGTGGCCGTCCGGGCGCTCCACGACGAGTTCCGCCTCTCGGAGTACTGCGATGACGAGTAGCTACCGCGAGGCCGGCGTCGACATCCGGCTCGAGGCCGACGGGGTCGCGGCCCTCGTCCGGGAGCTGACGCATCGCCGCGCCGGGCCGTACGCGCCCGTCGGCGGGACGGGGCACTTCGCCGGGCTGATCGAGTTCGGCGAGCATGTCCTCGCGCTCGCCACGGACGGGGTCGGGACCAAGATGAAGGTCGCTGACGCGGTCGGGGACTGGTCGACGGTCGGGATCGACTGCATCGCGATGAACGTGAACGACCTGTACGTGATGAACATCGAGCCGGTCGCGTTCGTCGACTACATCGCGACGGAGCGTGTCGACCCCGCACAGATGGCCGAGCTCGGGCGCGGGCTCAACGAGGGGGCGCGGCTCGCCAACCTCTCGATCGTCGGCGGCGAGACGGCGACCCTCGCGGGGCTCGTGAACGGGCTCGACCTCGCCGGGACCGTGCTCGGGGTCCAGCGGCGCGACCGCGTCATCACGGGCGAGGCCTGCCGCCCGGGAGACGTCGTGATCGGCCTGCCGTCCTCGGGGGTCCACTCGAACGGGCTCTCGCTCGCCCGGCGGATCGCCGAGGCCCACGGCGGGTACGGTCAGCCCTTCGGGACGTCGACCCTCGGGCGCGAGCTGCTGACCCCGACCCGGATCTACAGCGAGGTGCTCGGGATTGCCGAGCGGCACGAGGTCCACGGCATGTGCCATATCACCGGCGGCGGGCTCCTGAACCTCGAGCGGCTGACCGACCTCGGCTTCTCGATCGACAGCCCGCTCCCGGTACCGCCGGTCTTCGCCTGGCTCCAGGAGCAGGGCGGGGTCCCGGAGGACGAGATGTACCGGACCTTCAACATGGGCATGGGCTTCGTGCTGGTGGTGCCCGCGAACAAGGCCGGCCCGCTGACGCGGGAGGTCCCGGGGGCGCAGGTCGTCGGCCGATGCACGGCCGAGCCCGGGATCCGCCTCCGCGGCGTGCCGGTCGAGTGAGAAAGAGACCTACTCGTCCGCTTCGTCGGCGCAGACGAACGGTTCGCGCTCGGCCCGGTCCGAGATGATCGCCGAGTTGCCCGATGGGTCCTCGAGGACCAGCGTGATCGGGAGCGTGCCCTCCCGCGCGTCGGCGATCTCGGCCTTCAGGCACTCGGCCCGGGCCCGCTCCTCGCCGTCGGCCCACGCGAGGACGCCCTCGACCACGGAGAGGATCCGTTCGAGAACCCCCTCGACGTTCGTGACGAAGCCCTCGCAGGCCGGGCCCGGATCGATCTCCACGCCGAGCTCGGGGACCCGGAGTGTCCCGGTCATGGACCGGACGACCCTGACCGAGAGGTCGTCGGGCGACTCGACGCGGAAAGTGTACCGCAGGGGCTCCCCCTCGCGAAGCACCTGCGTGTTCGCGTACCGGTGGCCGCATGCGGGACAGAAGGACGAGACGATCAGGATATCCGAGAAGTATGGGATCGTCTCGGTCTGGTAGATATACTCGCACTCCTCGCCGCAGGCGGCACAGGGCCCGTTGAGCACGACCCGCTGGCCCGCGGCCGCCTCCTCCACTAGAGTCCCCCGACGATCTTCTCTCGCGAGATCTTGATCGACTGGGGCGTTATCACCACGTAGCGCTGGTCGCCGAGGCCGACGATGTCGCCGTTGACGTCCTTGGCCACCTCCTTGAGATCCTTGAGCACCCGTTCGTACGTGATCTTGTCGAGCTTGAGCTGGGAGATGTCGGCGATCACGATGTTGCCGTTGTAGATCTCGTCCTTGATCTTCGGGGTGTCCTTGAGGCTCGAGACGCCCGCGATCTTGACGTAACTCGACGCGGGCTCGTCGTCGGGGCCCTGGGGCTCGAACGCGGCGAGGTCGAGCTCCATATAATCGTCCTCTTTCGGTACGGCGCTTTTGCCGAGGAGTGAGTCGAGGATCTTGGAAGCCATACCCAAAATCTGGCGTCCATCGATATTTAAATATTCGTTTCCCCGGATCAGAGCTCGAGCTCCCAGATCTCGTCGCCGACGTGGTGGATATTCTTGCAGACTTTTCCGCCGGTCTCGGCTCGCATGGCGCCGGCGTCGAGCCGGGCGATACAGACGGCGAGGGGCTTGCCGTGGCGCTCCTCGACCACGAGCGCCGGCCTGTCGGCGAGGACGTCGTCCGAGATGGCGACGATCCCCGGGCGCATGATGTCAGCCCCGTTCACGACATAGGGCACGGCACCCATGTCGACCGTGATCCGGCGTGCCCGAAACGGACGTGCCATGGCGCCGCGGAGCGTCGGAAAGAGGACGCCGCCGCGTTCGAAGAGGAGCGGTTCGCGGTCGACGAAGTAGAACCGCACGGGGCCGCCCGTCTCGGCCACCTCGATCCGTTCGCCCGCGAAGAGCTCCGCCTCGGCCCCGAGGTCCGTCTCGAGCCGGCGCACGATCCCGGCCATCTCGCTCTTCCTGACGGTGTGCCGCTTTCGAATCGTGATCGGCGCCATCGGCTAGCTATGGCGCGCGTCTGCCATAAAAACCGTGATGATGGCGACTGCGCTATGGTTATATACCGTTCACTCTCACAATTAGTACTCCACGTGGATGGGGGGAGAGAGATGTCGAAGAGGCCGCTGGATATTCTTGACCAGGTGCTCAACCGGGAGCCGGTGATCGTCTCATTGAAGGGCGATCGCGAGCTCCGCGGGGTGCTCCAGGGATACGACGTACACATGAACCTCGTCCTCGACCAGGCGGAAGAGGTGACGGACGGCGCGCCTCACCGGATCGGAACGCTGATCGTCCGTGGCGACAACGTGATCTACATCTCGCCATCGCAGAACCAGTAAGGAGGATTGGCATGTCCAAAGGCACACCATCGATGGGAAAGCGGAACAAGCAGACCCACATCGCCTGCAGGCGGTGCGGGTCGATCTCGTTCCATCTGCGGCATAAAGTCTGCTCGAAATGCGGCTTCGGCCGTTCGAGCCGGCTGCGCGGGTACGACTGGACGTCGAAGCGACCGAAAGTACCGACGCACTGACCAATAATGTGCGGAATCGTTGGCATCGTGGATGCTGGCGGTGTCTCGCTCCCGCTCTACTACGCCCTCTATGCGCTCCAGCACCGGGGGCAGGAGAGCGCGGGTATCTCGATTTTCGACAATGGGCGCCTCCGAAAGCACAAGGGTCCCGGCCTGGTGGCCGAGGTCTTTGATGGCGCCGTCCTGCGAAACCTCCACGGGACGGTCGGCGTCGGCCATGTCCGGTACCCGACCACCGGGGCGAACCTGCCCGAGAACATCCAGCCGTTCAACTTCACCTACCTCGGTCGCTCGTTCGCGATCGCCCACAACGGCAACCTCGTGAACACGGCCGAGCTCCGCGCGGCCTTCGAGCAGGACGGCCAGATCTTCTGCACGTCCACCGACACCGAGGTGATCGCGACCCTGATCGCGGACGAGCTCCACCGGTCCGGCTCGATGGAGGACGCGGTGCGCAGCTGCATGGCCTCGCTCCGTGGATCGTACTCGGTCGCGATCGCCTGCGAGGACAGCATCTACGCGTTCCGCGACCCGCTCGGCCTCAAGCCGCTCTGCATCGGCACGACGCCCGGCGGGTACATGGTCGCCTCCGAGTCGGTCGCGATCGACGCGCTCTCGGGCACGCTGCTGCGCGACGTCGCGCCCGGCGAGCTGGTCCGTATAGATGGAGATGGCATCACCGCGACCCGGATCGCGAAGGCGGACCGGGTCGCGCACTGCATCTTCGAGTATGTCTACTTCGCACGCGCGGACTCGGTCATCGACGGGGTGCTGGTCTACGACGTGCGGCGGAGGGTCGGGCAGAAGCTCTGGGAGGAGGCCCCCGTGGAGGCGGACTCGGTCTGCCCCATCCCGGACTCGGGCACGGCCTACGCCATCGGGTACTCCGAGACCTCGGACGTCCCGTACCTCGAGGGGCTGATGAAGAACCGGTACATGGGCAGGACCTTCATCATGCCCACGCAGGCCGCGCGGGAGCGCGCCGTCCGGATCAAGCTGAACCCGATCAAGAAGCACCTCGAGGGCAAGTCGATCGTGCTGATCGACGACTCGATCGTGCGGGGGACGACCTCGCGGAGGATCGTCCAGCTGGTCCGCGATGCGGGCGCCCGCAAGGTCCACGTCCGGGTCGGCGCGCCGCCGATCAAGGCCCCGTGCTACCTCGGCGTGGACATGCCGACGCGGGAGGAGCTGATCGCGTCCTGCCGCAGCGAGGAGGAGGTCCGCGAGTCCGTGACCGCGACCTCGCTCCACTACATCTCGCTCGAGGAACTGGTGCAGGCGATCGGGCGTGATGTCAACGACCTCTGCACGGGCTGCCTGAACGGCTGCTATCCCGTGGCCATCGAGGGCGAGGTCGACCGGTCGCGGCACGTCGACATCGTCGATGACACGCTCCAGCTCGGCCTCGACTCGTTCGGCGAGACCTGCTGAGAGGCGCCGGCCTCTTCCTTCTTCTCGTCCCGGCTTCCTACCGCCGGTGCCGGAACCTGCGCGCGAGCCCGAGCGGGACCGCGGCGAGCACGAGTGCGCCGGCGGCCGTGAACGGCGAGAGCGGCGTTCCTATCCCGCCCCCGACCGAGACCGTGCCGTTCACGACCCCTGCCGGCTCGGCATCCCCGTCGACCGTGACGGCCCGGACGTCCTCGAGGGCGACCGTGGAGCGCGCGCCCCCGGGCCCGGTCGCCACGAAGGTCAGGACGGCGAGCGGGCCGGAGCCCGTGAGCGAACGCGGACTGGCGACGGTGACGCCGACGCGCCCGGGCGCGACCTCGATCCCGCTGACCTGGGCCCGGTTGGCGAGGCTGCCCGGCGCGGCGGACACGAACCGGAGGACGGCCGGGTCGTACACCAGGACCATGGCGATCTCGCCGAGGTCCGCGGCGTCGGCGACCGCGATCGGGACGGTCACGGTGCCGTTCGGCTCGACGGACCGGCCCTGGACCGTGAGCGTCAGCCCCGACGCGTGGACCGCGAGGAGGGCCGCGAGCGCGAGGCCGAAGAGAAGGACGCGGCGCGACGAGATGGCCGCGCTCCCTGCACCGGCATGCTGCATGCCTCTCCAATGGCAGGTGACGACAGATGAAGGTTACGGGGCGTGCAGAGGGCTCCGAATGTGGTGGCCGGCAGGATATTTTGGAGCATGCCGCGGTTCTGGGGCGACTGCGGGTAGCTGATGCAGCTCGTGACCCCCGAGAAGGTCGCCGAGAGGATCGTCTGCGGCCCGGACCTCGAGCAATCCGTCGCGAAGAACAGGGAGGTCGAGGGACTCGGGTTCGACCGGATCGTGATCCACCAGGCCGGGCCGGAGCAGGAGAAGTTCCTGAAGTTCGCGCAGGATGAGCTGCTGCCGGCGCTCCGGTGTTTTTCTTCCTTGTCCGCCAGGATCCCGGCACGACGAGATGTGCATATCCGGGAAATGGCAGAGAGCATAAGCGCGTCAGGAAAGGCTTGGACCGGAGCCGGGACGGCGAACGACGCGCACGGACCACCTACGCGCTGGTCTGCGCGGGCTGATCGACCCCTCGCCGACGCGCGTCCCGTTCTGTTCCGGCGATGCAGGGGAGGATGCCAGCGCCGTGCCGCGATATGAAATTAAATTGTAATTCTTTTTGAATTAATAATTATTGAAAAACAAATAAAAAAATATATTAATTAATAGTACAATTAACCCATGTCCGTGGCCTTCGAAGATAGAATAGATCGTCGGAGGAGATTCGCACTGTCCCCAGGGGCGTCTCCGGACCCGCCACGAGCTCCGAATACTGCGGACCGAATGGAAGGAAGGCAGCCATGAACATCACCTATCGAACCGGCGTCCTTGTCGTCGCCGGACTGCTCGTGACCCTCATGCTGGTCTCCAGCGTGAGTGCACAGACGACGGGGCTCACCGTGACCAAGACGGTGGACCCGGGAGCGATCTACGTCTATGACCCCGTTGCCTCGTGCACGCCGCAGGCGTCCACCGTGACCCTGAGCGTGACCGGGTACGGCGGAACCGTGACCTCGTCGGCACCGATCGACGTGGTCTTCGCTATCGACAGCTCGGGGAGCATGGGTTGGAATGACCCGTCTAATGTGAGGCTGAGCGGGGCTCAGGCCCTCGTGGGTCAGCTACAACCGTCGAGGGACCAGGTAGGGGTAGTCAGCTGGGATGATAGCATCGACTTCGCGGATCTCCTGACATATGACCTCAACGCGGCGAGTGCGAAGATCGGCACCATCGACTCCAGTGGTGGCACTGTACCGGAACCGGCCCTTCAGAGATGTATCGATCTGCTCGACGCCAATACCCGAACCGGGTCGTCCAGCAAAGTGATCATATTCGTGACCGATGCCGAGTTCTCCGCGACCTTGGGCGACTTTGCCGACGAGATCGCCGAGGCGAACAGCAAGGGCTACGACATCTACACGGTCGGCCTGATCGCGGCCAGCCAGACCGTCCTCGAGGGCATCGCCACCCAGACGGGGGGGAAATACTACTTCGCCGATGATGCGAATGACTTCAGTGCAATCTACCAGGACATCCTCAGCACTATCGTGACCAACACCGCGCCGTCGAACGTGGACGTGGTCGAGGTGACCATGCCCTACATCGTCGAGGAGGGCAGTTTCAGCGTGCAGCCCGACTCCGTCACTACTGATGCGGATGGGAAGACGACGATCACCTGGCTCAATGTCGGGCAGTGGGTCGGCAACAACGACGAGAAGCTCGATGAGACCGAGACGTTCACGGTTACCTTCTCGGCCGGCAGCAGCCAGGCCGGCGACGACCTCGCCGTCGACGATGCGGCCGCAACCGTGAACTACGTCGATCCGGCCGGTGCCAGCCAGACCACGGCAATCCCGCAGGCGACACTCGACGTCCAGGTCTGCAACCAGCCCCCCGACGTCACGAATGCCTACCCGAGCATCAACTGCCTCTGGCCGCCGAACAACAAGTTCGTGGCCGGCAAAGTCCTCGGCGTGACCGACCCCGATGGCGATGACGTGACGATCACCATCACCGGCATCACCAGCGACGAGGCGACGTCGACCACCCTCGGCGCGGGCGGCCCGAAGGCCGCGCCCGACGCGAAGGGCGTGAACACGAACGGCTTCGAGGTCCGGGCCGAGCGCTCGGGCAACCTGAACGGCCGGGTCTACGCGGTCAGCTTCACCGCCGATGACGGCAAGACCAACGGCCAGACCACGGGTACCATCTACGTGAAGGTTCCACACGACCAGAGCAAGCCGAATGTGCCCTGCACCGCCGTCGACGACGGGCAGAACTACGACGCGACCGCGATCAACTAAAAAAAGCAGCCACCATGCGCCGCTGCCGCACGAACGGCGCGGCGCCTCGGGGCACGGGCTGGTCCGGGGGGTCCCCTCCCCTCGGATCTTTCTCGACCGTGCCGTTCTCGATGGCCTCCAGGTTCTTCTGCATGCCGCCATCGCTACGCCCCTGCGACCCCTGACCTTTTGGCGCATCGTCCCGGACTCTGCTGCTCTTGAGCCGACGGGATCGAACGCCCATAGCCACGACGCCGGTGGCTCAGCAAGGAGTTCTGGAAAAATACTGCGACGCACATCATTAGCTGGCTCGCGGGCCCGGTCGTAGAGTCGCGGCAATCGTGGCGTGCGTTTCGCGACTGCTGGGCCGGCCGAAGCGACGGGGAACGAGTCCGTGCGATCGTATTTGGAAGGTTATCGAACACGGTAGAACAGGAACGGGATGGGCGAGCGATGCAGCGGACGACGGTGACGTTGGGAACAGAATCGAATCGCGGGCACGCGATCGTAGCGCTCGTCGACGTGCTCGATCGAGATCGTGAGATCACGAAAGAGACGACAACGGTGTTTCTCGCCGGTGCTCTGCATGAGGGTGATAAATCCTCTCCAGATCTCAAGCCCGGGGCGATCCTTGCCGACGATACCAACATTGAACGGCAGTGTAGGCACCTCGGTCAAAGGAACGAACATACACGAATGGCCGTTTCCTCGATAGGGATAATGATGCCGTCGTAGCCAGGGCCCCAATGTGCCGGGTTCGCCGGAGCCAGATCAATACAGGTATTACCAGCGCTCGAACAGCATCGGATAGTACATCACGGTTCTTTGAAGCAACGGCGCGAGAAACGACAGAGATTGAAAATTACCGTAATCAGGCCAGGGCCGAGACTCGAACCCGGGTCGGGGGATCCACAGTCCCCTAGGATGACCAGCTACCCCACCCTGGCAGATGTGCCCTGAACGTTGGGTCTGGCGATTATTAAAGATATGTTCCCCGGACTGCCCGGGCATGAACATTAATAGCCTCCCGGGGATAACCACTACAGACCGGGCCGGCGGTATTTTTGCCCATGCCGGCACCATTGGAAGGATCGGGAGGCGACGACGGTGGCAACGAAGGGTATACGGACACCCATCGTCTGCGTGCTCGGGCACGTGGACCACGGCAAGACCTCCCTGCTCGACCGGGTCCGGGGATCGTCGGTCGTCTCGAGCGAGGCAGGCGCGATCACCCAGCATATCGGCGCGACCGTCGTCCCGATCGACGCAGTCCGGGGGATGTCCGCCGGCATGCAGAAGGTCGCGGTCCAGGTGCCGGGCCTGCTCTTCATCGACACCCCGGGCCACCACGCCTTCACCACGCTCCGTTCTCGCGGCGGGGCTCTCGCGGACATGGCGATCGTGGTCGTCGATATCAACGAGGGGTTCCAGCCGCAGACGATCGAGGCGCTCTCGATCCTCCGCAACTACCGGACCCCGTTCGTCGTGGCCCTGACCAAGGTCGACCGCGTCCACGGCTGGCGCCCGACCGAGAACGCCTCGTTCCTCGCGACCTTCGCCAAGCAGAACGAGCGCGTGCAGGGGGCCATGGAGACCCGCCATTACGAGATCGTCGGGAAACTCTCCGACCTCGGGTTCAACTCCGAGCGGTTCGACCGCGTCTCGGACTTCGCCCGCGAGATCGCGATCGTCCCGGTCTCGGCGCACACGGGCGAGGGGATCGCCGACCTGCTGCTCGTCATGATCGGCCTCGCCCAGCGGTACATGGGCGACGCCCTCGCAGTCGAGGTCCAGGGACCCGGCCAGGGGACCGTCCTCGAGGTCAAGGAGGAGCGCGGGCTCGGCATGACCCTCGATGTCATCCTCTTCGACGGCACGCTCGCGGTCGGCGACCAGGTCATGCTCGCCACCGCCGACGGCGTGATCCAGACCAAGGTCAAGTCCCTGCTCAAGCCCCGGCCCATGAAGGAGATCCTGACCGAGGACCGGTTCGAGCGGGTCAAGGCCGTCGTCGCCGCGTCGGGTGTGAAGGTCGCGGCCCCCGGGCTCGACCGCGTCATCGCGGGCTCGCCCCTCCGCGTCGTCAGGGGCGACCGCGACGTGATAGAGCAGGAGATCCTCGACGAGGTCTCACGGATCGATGTCACCCTCTCCGACGAGGGGCTCGTGATCAAGGCCGACACCATCGGCGCCCTCGAGGCGCTCTCGAAGGAGCTCCAGGCCCGCGAGATCGGCGTGATGCGGGCGGCCGTCGGCCCGGTCAGCCGCCACGACCTCGTCGAGGCGCAGACGATCAAGTCGCCGCTCTACCGGGCCGTGCTCGCCTTCAACGCCCCCCTCCTTCCCGACACCCAGGCCATCCTGCGCGACGGCGGCCCCGACCTGCCCCGGGTCTTCCAGGCCAAGGTCATCTACCAGCTGATCGACGAGTTCGTCGAGTGGCGCGACGCGGAGCGGCAGCGGATGGAGCAGCAGCGCTTCGAGCGGATCATCCTGCCGGCCAAGGTCCGTCTCCTGCCGGACTGCGTCTTCCGGCAGTCCAACCCCGCCGTAGTCGGCGTCCGCGTCCTCGGCGGCACGCTCCGGACCGACGTGAACCTGGTCAAGACCGACGGCCGGAAGGTCGGGCACCTCAAGACGATCCAGTCCCAGGGCGAGTACGTCCACGAGGTCGAGGCCGGCGCCGAGGTCGCGGTCGCCATCGAGGGCGCGACCGTCGGGCGGCAGGTCGACGTCGACGACGATCTCTTCGTCGACCTGCCCGAACGGCACGTCAAGGTCCTCGAGAAGGAGATGCTCGGCCACATCTCGGCTACCGCGAAAGAGGTGCTCGCCGAGTACGCAGCCATGCGCCGGAAGAGCGAGCCGTTCTGGGGCAAGTGAACCGTATCTTTAAGAGCCCCCTCACCCACATTTATGGGTACTTCGTCTTTAGTGGAGATTGAATATGGTCGATTTCAAAGTCGTGCTCTCGGACCCGAAGACCGGTCGTTCCTACAAGATGACCGCAAGCGGCGGGGCGGCCGGAGCATTTATCGGAAAGCGGGTCGGCGGCGAGGTCGATGCCAGCCCGCTCGGTCTGCCAGGGTACCGGGTCACCATCACCGGCGCCTCGGACCGGAATGGCACCCCCGCACGGGGAGACCTTCCCGGCGCGGGGCGGCGGCGCCTCCTGCTCGCGGGCGGCGTGGGGTTCAACCCGGTCGAGGATGGGCAGCGGATGCGGAAGACGGTCCGTGGTGGCGAGATCACCCAGGACTTCGTCCAGATCAACGCCAAGGTCGTCCAGTACGGCGAGCGCTCGCTCGACGAGATCCTCGCCGCGCCCGCACCCGCGGAAGCGGAATAATCCCCTTCTTTTATTCGGAGAGCAGCGCGTCCCGGAGCGCAGCGAGCAGGTCGTCGAACGGCACCTCGTGGCGGCGCGCGAGCAGGACCAGCGCGGCCTTCGACCGGAGCTGACCGTCGAAGCGCTCCGTGATCAGGCGGTTCGCCTCAGCCGCCACCTCACGCTCGTCCCGGCCCGTCGCCGCCGCGATGCGCGCAAGCAGGGTCCGCTCGGCATCGGGGCGCTGGAAGTCCTCGGCGCCGGGGCGGTACCCCAGCGGGACCGTGACCTCCCCCACCTCGAAGAGGGGGACCACGACCCCGTTCCTGAGATCGACGAGCCCCTGTTCGACGGCGAGGTCGAGGAGAAGGCCCGCCTGGTCGCGGCTCATCCACATCCGGTCGATGGCCAGGTAGTAGACGAACTCGCTCCGCTGGAGCTGCCCCTTGTGCAGGTGGCGAAACGGCGCCGCCACGGTGACCTCCAGGCTCATGCTGATGGCCTCGTCACTGGAGCATGGGCGGTCAGCACTAAAAAAGGAGTATCGTATTACTCGATCAGGATCGCGTTGATCGCGCCGTCCTGGCCCGGCCGGCTGACGATGCGGGCGGGGCCGAGCTCGGTCCGGATGATCGCGCCCTTGGTGAGCAGGTTCCGCCGGACGTAGTTCGGGTTGGCCGTGTTTCGCTCGACCGTCTCGATCCGGACCCGCTGCGTCGAACCCGTGGCGCGGTTGGCCACGTTCGCGTAGGTCGCCCGGAGCGCCCGGACCTTCTCGTTGCCGCCATAGGTGCGGACCGCGCGCCGGCGGTCCTCACCGATATGCGTCTCGGCGGGAGCCCGCCCGATCTCGGTCCGGCGCTTTCCGCGCAGGGGCGCGTAGCGGCCGCCCGTGACCTTCCTGATGGATCGTCCTTGCCATTGCATCTGGTATCACCCGATTCGTGTCGAGAATCAGAAGTGCTGTATATATTCGCCGGGTCGTTATTTAACCCCTGTGTTCAGGCGATCAGGTATTCGAGCAGGGGACCGACCCCCTCGCCCGTCTTCAGGTTGGTCCGGAAGACCTGGATCGCCGGGTTGTACCGCCGCATGTCCCGCTCCATACGATCGAGGTCCGCCCCCACGAGCGGCGCGAGGTCGACCTTGTTGATCACGCCGATCGAGCAGGACCGGAACATCATGGGGTGCTTGTTGACGACGTCGTCGCCCTCGGTCGACGAGACCACGACCACGCGTTTTGCCGCACCGAGGGCAAAGTCGGTGGGGCAGACCATGTTCCCGACGTTCTCGATGAAGAGGAGATCGATCTCGTCGAGGGGCAGCCCGTCGAGGGCGTGCTCCACGAGGTGGGCGTCGAGGTGGCACTCCTTGCCGGTATTCGCGTTGACCGCCGGGATCCCGAGAGACGTGATCCGACGGTAGTCGTCATCGCCGTAGACGTCCCCGGCGATCGCGCCGGCCCGCAGGCCCCTCTCCCTGAGCAGGGGCGCGAGCCGCTCGATCAGCGCCGTCTTGCCCGACCCGATGGCGCCGAGGAGATCGATACCAAGCACGCCGTGGGCGGCGAGCCGGGACGCGTTCTCGGCCGCGAGCGCGTCGTTTGCCGCGTACAGATCCCTCTCGATCCTGACGTCGACCTGGTGCATCAGGAGTAGTGGCCGTGCGCACTTTTTATAGGTTCACCTGCCGACGGTGATGGGATGGAGAACGAACGGGTCCTCTACCCCTGCTACTTCAACGCGGCCCTCGAGCGCCGGCAGGGCAGGCGGATCCCGCTGGGGCTCGCCCGGACGGGAGTCACGATGCAGGACCTGGAGCGGGCGCTGAAGAAGGCGGGTCTCAAGTATCGGGTCGAGACCGCCTCCCACCCCGCGCACTGGCACCGCCGCGAGGGCCGGGCCGTCGTGGCCTGGTCCGAGTCGAAGGAGGCGCTGCTCCGCCGCGTGGCCGGTGTTCTCGAGCCGAGGAAGTAAGGTGCCCATGTACGACCTGCACACGCACACGCTCCGCTCCGACGGCGAGCTGCTCCCGCTCGAGCTTCTTAGAAGGATGGCCGTGCTCGGGTACGACGAGGTGGCGATCGCGGACCACGTGGACACGTCCTCGCGCCCGCTCGTCCTCGAGGAGGCCGCGGCCGTCGCCGCCTCGGCCGCGCGCTACGGGATCGCGTTCTACCCCGGTGTAGAGCTGACCCACGTCCCCCCCGCGGAGATCGACGCCCTCGCCGCGCGGGCGAAGGCCGAAGGAGCCGTGCTGGTCGTGGTCCACGGCGAGACACCCGTCGAGCCCGTCGCGCCGGGGACCAACCACGCCGCGTGCACCTCGGCGCACGTGGACGTCCTCGCTCATCCGGGACTGATCACCCTGGACGACGCGCGCGCCGCGGCCGATCGTGGGATCGCGCTCGAGCTGACCGTGCGCGGCGGGCACAACCGGACCAACGGCCACGTGGCGCGGATGGCACTCGAGGCCGGGTGCCGACTCGTGATAAACTCGGACGCCCATGCCCCCCACGATCTCATGACCGGAGACGACCGCGTGATCGTGGCTCGAGGGGCCGGGCTCGACGCGCGCGCCTGTCGCGAGGCGCTCGATTTAAATATCACAGAGTGGCTCAGAGCGCGGTGATCTTATCAATATTGTGACAAAATTTATATACTGACAAAGGACAAATATATAACTTGCGGCAATTATTCTTCACGAAGCCGGATCGGGAGCGATGAAGACAGTCGGACGTATTGTGCGGTCGTGTGGGCGTATGCTGGTCGTCTCGGTGGACGCGGCGCAGCTACCCCCCCTCTACGTAACGGTCGTCGACCGTCGCCACCGCCCCGTTGGCCGGGTCGTGGACCTCTTCGGAAACATCAAGAGGCCATACGCCGCGGTCCTGTGCCGCGACCGGTGCGAGTACCCGGTCGGCGAGAAGATATTCAGCAGGTCATAGGTGTCAACTACATGCAGGAGATAGAGAAACTTCGTATCCTTCAAAGCCAGCGCGAGGCGTTCCGCAACCGTAGCAAGGTGGTCGAGCGCGAGCGAAAGACCGAGGAGCATACCGAGACGGTCTGCCCGGAGTGCAAGAGCCGGCAGCTCGTCCACGACTACGAGCGGGCCGAGCTGGTCTGCCAGAACTGCGGTCTCGTCATCGACGACGACTTCATCGACCGGGGCCCCGAGTGGCGGGCCTTCGACCACGACCAGCGCATGAAGCGGTCCCGCGTCGGCGCGCCGATGACCTTCACGATCCACGACAAGGGCCTCTCGACCATGATCGACTGGCGGAACCGTGACAGCTACGGCCGGGCCATCTCCTCGAAGAACCGGGCCCAGCTCTACCGGCTCCGCAAGTGGCAGCGGCGGATCCGGGTCTCGAACGCGACCGAGCGGAACCTCGCCTTCGCGCTCTCCGAGCTCGACCGGATGGCCTCGGCCCTGGGCCTCCCCCGGAACGTCCGCGAGACGGCCGCCGTCGTCTACCGCGACGCGGTCGACAAGAACCTGATCCGCGGCCGATCCATCGAGGGTGTGGCCGCGGCCGCGCTCTACGCGGCCTGCCGGCAGTGCAGCGTGCCGCGCACGCTCGACGAGATCGCCGAGGTCTCCCGTGTCAGCCGCAAAGAGATCGGGCGCACCTACCGGTTCATCTCGCGCGAACTCGGCCTCAAGCTCCTGCCGACGTCGCCGATCGACTACGTACCGCGCTTCTGCTCGGGCCTCACCCTGAAAGGCGAGGTCCAGAGCCGGGCCGTCGAGATCCTTCGGCAGGCGGCGGAGCGGGAGCTGACGAGCGGCCGTGGGCCAACGGGAGTCGCAGCGGCCGCCATTTACATCTCGTCGATCCTCGGCGGCGAGCGGCGCACGCAGCGCGAGGTCGCCGAGGTCGCGGGCGTCACCGAGGTCACGATCCGGAACCGATATAAGGAACTGGCAGAGAAATTAGATATCGAGATCATTCTCTGACCATAACTTTTTGCGGGCTCGTAGATCAGGGGTAGATCGCTACGTTCGCAACGTAGAGGCCACGGGTTCAAATCCCGTCGGGTCCATCCTACCGCGTTTTCAACAATCCTTATCCTGTCACGGCACGTACCGGTGAGAACGGGCTCGTAGATCAGGGGTAGATCGTCGCGTTTGCAACGCGAAGGCCACGGGTTCGAATCCCGTCGGGTCCATCGTCGCCGTCCCCGTCGAGGGGGACGGCCGTCACTCGAAGTAGATCTCGCCGTCGTCGTTCAGATAGACCCGGATATCGTCCTTGACGAAGCGGGCCTGGACATGCTCGGGGATGCTCTCCCGGAGCCGGTTGATGAGCCCGATCGTGTCGTACCGGACCTTCACCCCGCGGTCGCTCGCCTCGTGAAAGATGGTCTCCGGGACGGCCAGGAGGTCGGCGCCGGGCGGAATCACGCAGAGGAACCGGGCATCGAGGGTGTACATGAACTGCAGGGTCTCGCGGGCCCTGCGCACGTTCTCGATCGCCGACTTCTCGATGGTGCAGACGTTCGCCTTCGACGTCCCGATGATATCCGCGATCTGCTGCTGGGTCAACCCCTGCCTCCGGTGGCGCAGCACCTCTTTCTGCCGCTCGGTAAGGAGGCCGTTCTTCATGTAAAGAGAGTCGTATCCGGTGAACTTAAACACTTCTACTTAACCACCTGCGGAAATGAGGTGGGGGCATTGACCGAGCGTCCCGCGCCGATCGGGCCCGGCGAGAGTTCGGCAAAGATAACGCAACCTTTTTATCGATTTTCGTGAAAACTACCTACCTATTCACCGAGGTGAACTGAATGGTTGTCAAAGTAGGCATTGCAAAACTCGGCAATATCGCATCCGGCGTCATGGCCGAACTCCTGCTCGACGAGCGGGCGGACAGAGAAGACATGCAGACCTTCATGGCCACGTCCGGCACGAAGCTCGAGGTCGCAGACGTTGACCGTGTCGTCTCCACCCTCAAGGCGTGGGGCCCGGACTTCTGTATCGTCGTCTCCCCGAACGGCGTGCTCCCCGGACCGACGGGCGCCCGCGAGCAGCTCGCCGCGGCCGGCATTCCCGTCGTCGTGATCACCGACGACGTCACCACCAAGAAGGAGTGGGCTGACCTCAAGGAGTCGAAGTTCGGCTACATCATCATGAAGGCCGACGCGATGATCGGGGCCCGCCGCGAGTTCCTCGACCCCATCGAGATGGCCGACTACAACGGGAACCTGGTCAAGGTCCTCGCCATCACCGGGGCGTACCGGAAGATGCAGCTGGAGCTCGACAAGGTGATCGACCAGGTCAAGGCCGGCCAGAAGGGTGACCAGATCGCGCTCCCGAAGGTCGTCATGACCCCCGAGAAGGCGATCGACGGCGAGTTCTCGAACCCCTACGCGCTCGCGAAGGCCCGCGCGGCCTACGAGATCGCCTCGGCGGTCGCGATGGTCAACGTCAAGGGCTGCTTCATGACCAAGGAGTGGGAGAAGTACATCCCGATCGTCACCTCGGCCCACGAGATGATGCGGGTTGCTGCTCTTCTCTGCGACGAGGCCCGCGAGATCGAGAAGGCCGGCGACGGCATCGTCCGCAAGCCCCACAAGAAGGACGGCGTGATCGTCAGCAAGACCAAGCTGATCTCGAAGCCCGAGTAACCCGACACTTCAATTCTATTTTTCCGCCGCGAGCTCCCGGTAGCGCGGGCCGAGCTCCTCCGGGAGCGTCATCACGACCGGGTGCTGGTGGAGACGCTCCATGAATGCCGAGTCCGAGATCGAGGACGGGTTGGGATTGATCCGGGCGATCACCGAGCAGAATGCCGAGAAGCCGCGCGAGGCGCCGGCGCGGTCGAAGAAGATGGCGACGTTGTAGGCCAGCGTGCCGTACGACCGGTAGAGGTCGAGCACGCGGCAGATCCCGGCCGCGAGCGGCTCGATGAGCGGGCCGGCCTCATCGAGCGTCGCGACGGGCAGTACCCCCCGCACCTCCCGCTCGCCGAGCGGGACGGCCGACGCGATGAACGGGACCTCGCCGCCCGAGAGCCAGCGGGCGGTCTCGCGCTCGTGCGCGAGGAGGTCGTCGCCGTACCTCCGTCCGTGCCGGGCCCGGTACCGCCCCGAGCCGTCGAGATAGAGCCGCTGGAGGTGGGACGGGCGACGGTCGACCATCCCCTGGAGGTGCGGGTGCGGCATCGAGGCGCCGGCGGATGCGAGGTAATTCCAGTTGATCGACGGGTACCCCGGAGCGCCCGCGAGGGACTCCGCCACGCCCCCGATCGCGTCGGCGAGCTGGCGGGGAGTGAGCCTCTCGACCGCGTGCGACGAGCAGATCACGCCGACCGTGTGCCGCTCGGCGAACGGGTACCTGTTCGGGAAGGTCACCGAGTCGCCCCGGCGGATCCTGGTGCCGTCCGGGAAGGTCGGCGTCTCGGTCTCGAGGCGGCCGGGGCAGAACGGGCAGTCGTGGTTCGCCTGCCCGGTCGGCGATGGAGGCTTGTCGAGTCCGCGGAGGAGCCGCCCCGGGCTGATCGTGCAGGAGAGACCGGTCAGCCGTTCTCGGCGGTACTGGAGGGGGAACGACCCGTTCGTCCGCTCCTCGATCACGAACATGGGTGTCCGGAGCTTGGCCGGGCCTCGATATTAACGCTTGGGATAAAAGGGGTTGGGTATTGGGGTTAGACGACGTACTTGCCGAGCAGGCGGATCGAGTTGGTCATGTCCGGGCCGAGCGGCGAGCCGAAGATGATCTGCGTCACGCCGGCGGCCTCGAGGTCCGCGCACTTCTGCTTGACCATCTCGGGGGTGCCCGCGATGGTGAACGCGTCGATCTCCTTGTCACCGACGAGCTCGCCGACCGACTTGAAGTCGAACTTGCCGAGGGCGGCCTTGATGTTCGCGACGTTCGCGAGGTCGAGGCCGTGGCGCTGGAGCAGGGGCTCGGGCGAGCCGGCGGCGATGAAGGCGGCCACGATCTTCGCGGCGTTCCGGGCCTTCTTCTCGGACTTGTCGATCGACATCGCGGTGTACGCACCGATGTCGAAGCCCTTCTTGCCGACCTTGTCGGTCGCACCCTTGATGATCGGGATCGCGGCCGCGAAGTCCTTGGGGTTCGAGGCGTTGATCAGCGCACCGTCACCGACCGTGCCGGCGAGCTCGAGGACCTTGGGTCCCTGGGCGCCGATGTAGATCGGGATGCCCTTCTTGCCGGGGAGGTTGACGCCGGTCAGCTTGGCGTTGTCGTACTTGAAGAACTGCATGTCCGGGGTCGAGACGGTCTCGCCGGTCAGGAGCATGCGGATCACCTTGACGGCCTCCTCGAGCCGTCCGACGGGCTTCTCCGGCTGGATGTTCAGCTTCGGGAGGGTCGAGAGGTCACCGGGGCCGATGCCGAGCACGGCGCGGCCGTCGGAGATCTCATTGAGCGTCGCGGCGAACGAGGCGATTGCGGCCGGCGTGTCCGTGAACGCGTTCATGATCCCCGGACCCATCTTGATCGTGTTGGTCTCCTTCGCGATCGCAGCGAGGGTGGGGTAGGCGTGGCGGTTGTTGTAGTGGTTCGTGATCCAGGCGTAGTCGATGTCCTTGGACTCGGCGAGCTTGCAGTAGTTCACGACCTGCTTGACGTTGACGTTTCCGGGAACGAATTCAATTCCGTAGGTTGCCATGAGGTCACCTCATAGTCTAATTACCGTCCGTTCTCTTATTAACGTTGTCATTTCCGTCGAGGGCCAAATCGCGGTTCGGAGTTCCCTCCGGCGAAGAATACGCTTCCGGCCGGCCCCGGGGATGCCGACCGGCACGGGCCAGAACCATTGAATACGGGATCCGCACCATCCTTCAGGGTACGGGAAGAGGCCCCGGTCCGCCCGCAGATCCGGGGACCGGGCCGGATGATGGGGTGCTGTGCTGATGGAGATCGATGCCGTCCTGCTCGACATAGACGGCGTGCTGGCCGTCGGCGATCGCCCGGTGCCGGGGGCTTCCGAGGTCGTCGACTGGCTTCGCGAGAGGGGTATTCCGTTCCGGTGCGTGACGAACACGACACGGCGCTCCCGCCGCTCGGTCGCGGCCCGGCTCGCGGGCCTCGGCCTCTCCATCCCCGTGGAGTGGTGCTTCACGCCTGCCCTCGCGGCCGTCCAACGGCTCCGGGAGGACGGCATCGGCGCCTGCCACCTGGTCGCGGCCGGCGACGTCGGCCAGGACTTCGAGGAGGCGGGGATCCGGCTCGTCACGGACGACGCGCCGTGCGTCGTGGTCGGCGACGCCGGCGATCGATGGACCTACGACGTCCTGAACCGGGCGTTCCGCATGGTTCTCGACGGTGCCGGGCTCATCGCGCTCGAGCGGGACCGGTACTGGCGTGACGCCGACGGCCTCGTCCTCGCCGCGGGGCCGTTCGTGGCCGCTCTCGAGTACGCGGCGGGGGTTCCGGCCGAGGTGGTGGGCAAGCCCTCTCCCGCGTTCTTTCTCCATGCCGTCACCGACCTCGGGGTCTTTGCCGGCCGGGTCGTGATGGTGGGAGACGATCTCGAGACCGATATCGGTGGTGCCAGGGACGCCGGGCTCCGGGGTGTCCTCGTCAGGACCGGCAAGTTCAGGGAGGACACGCTCGCAGCCGGCCGGGTACGGCCGGACCGGGTGCTGGACTCCGTCGCCGACCTTCCCGCCCTGCTGGAGCGTGGCATGTGAGCCGGTTGCCGATGGTCCTGCTCCTGGCCTGCCTCGCCGCCATGGCCGGGTGCACCGCCCTCCTCGGCCCCGGCGTCGAGTACCCGGCGATCGACCCCGGCCCTGCCACCGGGACGCCCGTGTTCTCGGAGCAGACGTTCCTGTTCGAGGGGCACGAGGAGACGGTCGGGGTATCGATCGGCGCGAACGTGCTCGCCGGAGCGAAGGCGGCCGCGGACAGGGTGCTGGTCCAGGGCGAGGTGCCGGAGGACGAGTGGATCGCCGGGGCCTACCGCGCCCAGGTCCAGGACCCCGCGCAGGAGGGGTTCTACGACGATCTCCGCGACGGGTTCCGCGAGGTCCGCGACCGGCGCGGACTCGATGGCGACCGGTATCTCGAGCTGGTTGCCGCCGCCGTCCAGCAGCTCCCGTACGTCACGGCGCCGGGATCGGCCGCGAAGTACCCCGTCGAGACCTGGGCCGACGGAGCGGGAGACTGCGACGACCGGGCCCTGCTGCTGGCGGGCCTCCTCGCGCGGGAGGGGTACCGCGTCGCGCTCCTCGTCTTCCCGGGCGAGACCCACATGGCCCTCGGCGTCGGCTGTCCCGCCGGGTACGACTACGGAGGGACGGGCTACGCCTACCTCGAGGTCACGAACAGCTCGTACGTCGGCACGGTGCCCGACGACCTCGAGCTCAACGCGGTTCCGCTCGTGGTCCCCATCGGGAATGGAACGGCGCTCTACGGCGCCGCGCCCGGGGCCGGGGCCATCGAGGCGGCGCGCCGGACGGCGCGGTCGAGCGTCGACGCGCTCGGCCCGGAGATAGAACGGTGGGACGCGGCACTCGACGTGGCCCGGCGCTCGCTCGAGGTGCTGCGCACAACGGGCAATCGTGCCGCGTTCGATGCGGCACAGGAACAGCTCGTGGCCGACGCGGCAGCCCGCGACCGGCTCGTGGACGAGTACAACCGCGCGGCCGAGCTCCTCGAACGCACTGCGGCGAGCCGGTACGACCGCGTCGGGGCGGAGGCCTACGTCTCGGCGCGGCCGCCGTAGACGGCCGCCCGCTTGGCCAGGCCCGAAAAAAAGCCCACAGGGTCCGGCGTCGGGGGATCCGCGACGGCCGGCCTGACCAGCTGGCCTCGTCGCCGCACGTTCGGATACCGGGCCGCGCGTTCGGCGAGATGGGTGAACGTCTCCCTATCCATGCGAAAGAGCTCGTCCCCTGTCCCTATAACCTTGGAAGATCGCGGTGTGAAAGTGCTCGGTACGATCGGCAACGGTTTAATCTCGGGGCCCGATACATCACGCGAGGAACGTATGCTCGAGATTACAGACCTGCACGTCTCGATCGGCGACCGCGAGGTTCTCCACGATATCAACCTCACGATACCCGATGGTGAGACCCACGTGATGATGGGGCCGAACGGGTCGGGCAAGACGACCCTGCTCCGGACCATCATGGGGTTCGCGGGCAACGAGGTGACCGAGGGGTCGATCGTCTTCAACGGCGAGGATATCACCCGCATGCCCCTGCACGAGCGGGCGGAGCGCGGCATGGGGATGCTCTACCAGCGCCCCCCGACCATCCCCGGGCTCAAGCTCGGCAAGCTCCTGGAGGTGACCGCCCGCGAGCGCCGCGAACGCATCCCTGAACTGGCCGCGGAGCTGAACATGGACCGGTTCCTCGAGCGGGACGTCAACGCCGGCTTCTCCGGCGGCGAGATCAAGCGGAGCGAGGTGCTGCAGCTCCTCGTCCAGGAACCGACCTTCACCATGCTTGACGAGCCCGAGTCGGGGGTCGATATCGAGAACATCTCGCTGATCGGGAACGCCATCGCCCGCCTGCTCGAGAAGGACCAGCACCTGGTCAAACGGACCAAGAGCGGCCTGATCATCACGCATACGGGGTACATCCTCGACTACATCGATGCCGACCACGGGCACGTCCTCTGCGAAGGGGTCTTCAAGTGCCACGGCAACCCGCGTGAGATCCTCAAGTCGATCAAGACCCATGGGTACCAGGAGTGTGTGGAATGCACGCGAATGTAGATACGCTCAAGGACCTCCCGGACGAGGACCGGACCCGGCTCGAACTCGCCGGGCTCGACGTCGCGGAGACCGAGCGCTCGGGCTCGTTCTTCCAGGTCGACCAGGAGATCCGGCATGCCCACTCGGGGACGGAGGGGATCGAGGTGCTGCCGATCGCCGAGGCGCTCGTGAAGTACGACTGGCTCCAGGACTACTACTGGAAGGCCGTGGACAGGGACAAGGACCAGTACACGAAGTTCGTGGCACAGCAGGAGGCCCAGCAGGGCTTCGCGATCATCGCCCGGAAGGGGGCACGGGCGATCTACCCGCTCCAGGCCTGCCTCTACCTCGCGGGCGCGAAGGTCCAGTACGTCCACAACATCGTGATCGCCGAGGAGGGGGCCGAGCTCCATCTCATCTCGGGCTGCGTCTCGGGGTCGGCGACCAAGGCCGGCTCGCACATCGGCGTGACCGAGTTCTACATCGGGAAGAACGCACGGGTCACCTCGACCATGATCCACAACTGGTCGGAGTCGATCTCGGTCTTCCCGAGGTCCGCCTCGATCATCGAGGAGGGAGGGATCTTCCTCTCGAACTACGTCTGCATGCAGCCGGTCCGCCATATCGACATGTACCCCACGGCGCGACTGGTCGGGCCGAACGCCACGGCCCGGTTCTCCTCGGTGGTGGTGGGGCTGCCGGGATCGACGCTCGACCTCGGCTCGCGCGCCATCCTCGAGGCCCCGGGCACCTCGGCCGAGATCGTCAGCCGGATGATCACGCGCGGGGGGACGCTCATCAGCCGCGGCGAGATCCAGGGACGGGTCGCCGGCACGAAGGGGTATATCGAGTGCAAGGGGCTGATCCTCGAGGACGGGCTGATGCACGCGATCCCCGAGATCGCGGGGTCCGTGGTCGAGACGGAGCTGACTCACGAGGCGGCCATCGGCCGGATCGCGCAGAACGAGATCGAGTACCTGATGTCGCGCGGGCTCGACGAGGAGACGGCGACCGCAACGATTATCCGGGGGTTCCTCGATGTAAAGATTCGGGGGCTCCCGGAGACGCTCCAGCGGCAGATCGACAGCGCGATCGACGCCGCGGAGTCCGGGTTCTAGGAATGCAGGATCCGTTCGAGTCCATGCGCCACGCGATGGTTGACTACCAGATAGCGGCCCGGGGAGTTCGAGACGAGCGGATCCTCGAGGCGCTGCGGCAGGTGCCGCGCCACCTCTTTGTCCCGCGGGGGTACGAGCGGGCCGCCTACGACGACATGCCCCTGCCGATCGGGGCGGGCCAGACGATCTCCCAGCCGTACATCGTGGCCATGATGACCGCGATGCTCGAGCCCGGGCCGCAGGACCGCATCCTCGAGATCGGCGGCGGGTCGGGGTACCAGGCGGCGGTCCTCTCCCGGCTCTGCGAGCGCGTGGTCACGGTCGAGCGGCTGCCGGAGGTGGCCGAGATGGCGCGGGCGAACCTCGCACGTGTCGGGGCGGCGAACGTCGAGGTCCACGTCGGTGACGGGACGCGGGGCTGGCCCCCGCTCGCGCCGTACGCGGGGATCCTCGTGACGGCGGCCGCGCCGTCCGTGCCGCAGCCGCTGCTCGACCAGCTCGCGGAGGACGGGCGCCTCGTCGCGCCGGTGGGAGGGCGCGACCTGCAGGAGCTCATGCGGATTCGACGCCGGGGAGACCGCCTCGTCCACGAATCGGGGGGCGCGGTGCGGTTCGTCCCCCTGATCGGGGAGCACGGATGGTGAGATACCTGGAGGCCACGCGGGCGCTCTCGCCCGGAGTCGTGGTCTACCCCGGCGATGTGGTCCCCGGGGTCACGAAGCGGTCGCGCGAGGGGTTCCTCATCACCGACCTCTCGCTGAGTTCGCACTCGGGCACGCACATCGACGCCCCCGACCACTACCTCTTCGACGGACGGACCGTGGACCGTCTTCCGATCGACCTGCTGATCGGCCCCTGCCGCGTGATCGAGACGACGGCCACCGAGATCGGGCGCGAGGAGCTCGAGGGGCGGGTGGATGGCGCGACGCGCCTCCTCCTCAAGACCTGGTTCTCGCGCCGGACCAGGTTCGTCGCGCCGTTCCCGGCGCTGACGCCGGCGGGGGCCTCGTACCTGGTGAACCAGGGAGTCCGGCTCGTTGGCACGGACGCGCCCTCGATCGAGGCCGACGGCGCGGACGGCTCGGTCCACCGGACCCTGCTCGGGCCGGGCGGCGCAGTGATCGAGCTCCTCGACCTCTCGGGCGTCCCGCCAGGGGATTACGGCCTGATCGCGCTCCCGCTCCGGCTCCAGGGCGGGGACGGCGCCCCGGCGCGGGTGGTCCTCGAGGTGCGGCCATGAATCTCGTCGCCCGGGCAGCGGAGGTCCTCCGCTGCCGGGTCGAGGGGACCGGCGCCGAGGACGGCGGGATCGAGATCGCGCGCAACCACGACGCGCCGGTCTGCCCGTACGAGCGGGGGGTCCCGCTCGAGGCCGAGTACGGCGGGCGGATCGCCCAGTTCGTCACGGGCGCGCCGATCGAGGCGCGGGTGAAGGTCTCCATGCTCTTCGGCGCCCCCCTCGCGGGCGAGCGGGAGCGTTCGGCCGCCGGGGCCGTGATCAACGCGGTCTCGGGCTTCTTCGGGTTCGCGCGGAACCTTCGCGGCTGCGCGATCGAGGACCGTCCCCCGTGCCTGCGGCAGCTCGCGGCGCGAATCGGGGAGCGGTCCGTGTACCTGGTCGGCCCGTCACCGGTCCTCGAGCACACCCTCGGGAACCGGCTCGTGGACCGGCCCGAGGACGCCGGGGTCCTGCTCGTGCTCGGTCACGGGCTCGTGACCGATGCGGGGCTCGACGCGATCGGGCGGGCGAGCCCCGGAACGGAGGTCCTGATGGTCGGTCCCTCGACGGGAGGCACCGCCACGCTCGTCGACCTCCCCCACTGGTGCCCGTACGGACGATGAGGTCTTACGAAGCCTCATATCGGGGGAGGACAAATGCTTCAGGAATGAGACACGGCACCTGCGGGTCTGCCGCTTCTGCACCGGGCCGCGCCCCGGGAGAACTCCGCCGGTGCCCGTTCCCGTCGAGCCGGGCGAGCCCGCAGCGATCCCGACGCCCATCGGCGGCGCTCAGTCTGGAGGCTTTCCTGTGATGCAATGCGTGATCCTCGCCGCGGGCGAGGGCAAACGGATGCGCCCGCTGACGGCCTCGCGGCCGAAGGTGATGCTGCCGGTCGCGAACCGCCCGATCCTCGAGCACCTGATCGGGGCCGCGGTGCAGGCGGGGTTCTCCCGCTTTGTGCTCGTGGTCGGCTACGGCGAGCGCGAGATCCGGGAGCACTTCGGCGACGGCGCCGCCTTCGGGTGCCGGATACGGTACGTGACCCAGCGGCAACAGCTCGGCACGGCCGACGCGGTCCGGGCCTGCGCCGGTCTTGTCTCGGGACCGTTTGTGCTGATGAACGGGGACATGATCGTCGGGCCGGACGACATCGCCGGGATCGCGGCCATGGACGGGCCGGTCATGGGGATCCACCGTACCGACCACCCCCAGGACTTCGGCGTCGTGACCTGCGAGGAGGGGTTCATTACCGGCCTCGAGGAGAAGTCGCCGGACCCCAAGAGCGAGCTGATCAACGCCGGCGTCTACCGCTTCGACGAGGAGATCTTCGACCTCATCAACGCCATCGGCGTCTCGTGCCGCGGCGAGTACGAGCTGACCGACGCGCTCGCCCAGTACGTGCGCGAGCGGCGCCTGCGCTCGTACATGCTCGAGAGCTGGCTCGACATGGGATACCCCTGGGACCTCCTCGACGCCAACTCGCGCCTGCTCGACGACCTGGAGCCCGTGATCGAGGGCGAGGTCGAGGACGGGGTCGTGCTCAGGGGAAGCGTCGCGATCGGCAAGGGCTCCGTGGTGATGGCCGGCACCTATATCGAGGGGCCGTGCATCATCGGCAAGGGGTGCAAGATCGGGCCGCACGCGTATCTCCGGCCGTCGACCTCGATCGGCGACCGCTGCCACATCGGCCACTCGACCGAGGTCAAGAACACGATCGTGCTCCCCGACACCAAGATCCCCCACTTCAACTATGTGGGTGACTCGGTGATCGGGAGCAGGTGCAACTTCGGGGCCGGGTCCAAGATCGCGAACCTCAGGAACGACCACGCCGTCGTGAAGGTGGCGGGCAAGAACACCGGGCGCAGGAAGCTCGGGGCGATCGTCGGAGACAACGTGAACCTCGGGATCAACTGCTCGGTCAACGTCGGGACCGTGATCGGCCCCGGCGTGAACATCGCCCCGCACTCCTTCGTCGAGGGGTGGATCGACGAGGGGACGTCGTTCCAGTCATAGGAGCTTTCCATGCAGGCTGTCATTCTCGCGGCGGGCGAGGGCACGCGCCTTCGCCCCCTGACCCGGTCGAGGCCGAAGGCCCTCGTCCCGGTCGCCAACACGCCCATCCTGAAGTATGTGATCGATGCCCTTCTCGCGAACGGTATCCGCGACATCATCGTGATCGTCGGGTACCGCAAGGAGCACGTGATCCGGTACCTCACCGAAAACCAGTTGCCCGTCCGGACCGTGGTCCAGGAGAACCAGCTCGGGACCGGGCATGCCCTTCGCTGCGCCGAGCCGTTCCTGCGGGACCGGTTCCTCCTGCTTGCCGGCGACAACTACATCGACCGCGAGTCGATCGCCCGGATCAAGGACGAGCGGAACGCGGTACTCGTGACCGATCACCCGAACCCGACCAACTTCGGGGTGGTCGTGAGCCGGGGCGGGCAGGTGAGCGAGATCAAGGAGAAGCCCGATACCCCGACCGGGTACATCGTCTCGACCGGCGTCTACGCCCTCGACCGGTCGTTCTTCCGCTACACGGTCGGCCAGGAGGTCCCCGACGCGCTCCAGGCGATGATCCGGGACGGCGCCCGCGTGGTCCCGGTCCGGGCCGTCGACTGGCAGGACGCGGTCAACCCCTGGGACCTGCTCGAGATGAACGCAAAGCTGCTGCCGCGGATCGAGGCCCGGCGCGCCGGGACCATCTCGCGTTCGTCGAAGCTCTACGGGCTCATTCGGATCGGTAAGGGGACCACGATCGGGCCGAACACCTACATCCACGGGCCGGTGGCGATCGGCGACGACTGCACCATCGGACCCAACTGCGTGATCATGCCCGAGACCTCGATCGGGTCGCGGGTCACGATCGACCCCCTGAGCTACGTGGCCCACTCCCTCGTGATGGACGACGTCGTGATCGGGTCGCACTCGCGGATCATCGACGCGGTCGTCGGAGAGGCCTGCCGGCTGCAGGATCACACGGCTACCTGGACCGCCGGCGCCGTCCTGGAACGCGAGGGCCGGTTCCAGAAGGCTGCGTTTGGCGCCGTGCTCGGCGACCGCGTCAGCTCGGCGCCGTTCACGATCCTGAAGAACTGCATCATCGGGAACAACGTGACGATCGAAGCCGGAAACACCACGGTCACGGGCGTGGTCCCCGACGGCGCGGTGGTGATCTAGGATGTGCGGCATCGTCGGCTATGTCGGCTTCCGCCCGGCGGCGCAGGTGATCGTGGACGGGCTCCAGAAGCTCGAGTACCGGGGGTACGACTCGTTCGGGGTCGCCACGAACAACCCCTCCCTCCAGGTCTTCAAGTGCGAGGGCAAGATCTCGGAGAAGGGAAGCGAGGCCGGGTGCCTCCACGGCACGATCGGGATCGGGCACACGCGGTGGGCGACCCACGGCGTGCCGAGCGACCGGAACGCCCACCCGCACCTGGACTGCACGGGCCGGATCGCGGTGGTCCACAACGGGATCATCGAGAACTACGCCGCGCTCACGCGCGAGCTCGAGGCGCTCGGCCATGTCTTCCGCTCGGAGACCGACACCGAGGTCGTCGCCCACCTGGTCGAGGACTGCTACGACGGTAACGACCTGCGCGGGGCGGTCGAGCAGGCCATCAGCCGGCTCAAGGGCTCGTTCGCGCTCCTCGTGACCGTCGAGGGGTCGGACACGGTCGTGGCGGCCCGGGACTCGTCGCCGCTCGTCCTCGGGGTCGGCGACAACGAGGTCTTCGCGGCGTCGGACGTGACCCCCCTGCTGGGGTACACGGAGCGCGTGGTCTACCTCGAGGACGGCGACCTCGCCGAGCTCGACCGCGCGGGGTGGCGCGTCTACTCCCGGGGGGCGCCCGTCCGGCGGTCGATCGAGCACGTGGACTGGGACGTCGAGACCGTGCGCAAGGGCGGGTTTCCCCACTTCATGCTCAAGGAGATCTTCGAGCAGCCGAAGGTCTTCTACGACACGTTCCACGGGATCACCGACGAGTCGCTGCCGATGCAGTACCGGCATCCGTCCGAGATAACGGTCGTGGCCTGCGGCTCGTCGTACCACGCGGGGCTCGTCTTCAAGTACCTCTGCGAATCCGCCTGCCGGATCCCCGTGCGGACCGAGCTCGGCTCCGAGTTCAAGTACTTCACGCCGCCCCTCAAGGGGATCGTGACCGTGATCACCCAGTCGGGAGAGACCGCGGACACGCTCGCGGCCCTCAAGAAGGCCCGGGCCTACAACTGCCCAACGCTCGCGATCACCAACGTGCTCGGCTCGACCGTGACCCGCATCGCGGACCACACGCTCTACATGCGCGCGGGTCCCGAGATCTCGGTCGCGGCCACCAAGTCGTTCGTGGCGCAGCTCGCGGTCCTGATGCAGCTCGCGGACCTGATGAAGGGCGGCGGGGAGTTCGCGGCCGCGCTCGAGGGGGCGAACAGCGCGATCGACGAGGTGCTGCTCCTCAATATCGATCGCGCCGTCGAGATCTGCCAGCCCGCCGAGCACCTCTTCTACGTCGGTCGCGGCCTCTTCTACCCGATCGCGCTCGAGGGGGCCCTCAAGATGAAGGAGATCTCGTACATCCACGCGGAGGGGTACGCGGCGGGCGAGCTCAAGCACGGTCCGTTCGCGCTCCTCTCCCGGGACACGCCGGTCGTCGCGCTCTGCTCGCCCGGCGACACCTACTCGATCATGCTCTCGAACATCAAGGAGATGAAGGCGCGAAACGCCCCGATCATCGGGATCGGCGCGCGCGGCGACCGGGAGCTGACCGACATCGTGGACGTCTTTATACCCATCCCCGAGAGCCACGAGCTGGTCCAGCTGCTTGCGACCTCGGTCGTCCTCCAGCTGCTCGCCTACCGGACCGCCGTCGCGCTCGGGCGCGACGTGGACCAGCCTCGAAACCTGGCAAAGAGCGTGACCGTCGAATGATGCACCTTGGCAGAAACACCATCGGGGAGGGCGCCCGCCTTCTCCATCCCGTCACCCTCGGGTTCCCCTCCCGCGAATACCTCGGCACCGCCGACTTCCCCGGGGTCACCATCGGCAGGAACGCGACCCTGCGCCCGGGGACGATCATCTACTGCGAGGTGGAGATCGGCGACGACTTCCAGACCGGGCACAACGTCCTCGTCCGGGAGCAGACCCGGATCGGCGACCGGGTCGCGATCGGGACGAACGCGATCTGCGAGGGGCGCTCGGTGATCGGCTCGGACGTCTCGATACAGTCGCTGGCCTTCATTCCGACGAACACGGTGATCGGTGACCGGGTCTTCCTCGGCCCCCACGTGGTGCTCACGAACGACCGGTACCCCCCGACCGGGATCGGGGGGCTCGCGGGGCCCGTGATCGAGGACGGGGCCGCGATCGGCGCGAACGCGACCGTGCTCCCGGGGGTCCGCATCGGGGCCGGCGCGATGGTCGCGGCCGGCGCGATCGTGACGAGGGACGTCCCCCCGGGGACGCTCGCGATCGGGGCTCCCGCGCGGATCCGCGACAAGCCGGAGGCGCGTGCATGATCCCGATCGCCCGCCCGCTCCTCGGCGATGAGGAGGCCGCGGCCGCCGCGAACGTGATCCGCTCGGGGATGCTGGCCACGGGACCCGAGGTGGCCGCGTTCGAGCAGGAGTTCGCCACGTACGCCGGCGTCGCCCACGCGATCGCGGTCTCGAACGGGACGACCGCCCTTCACGCGGCCCTGCTCGGCGCGGGCGTCGGCCCCGGCGACGAGGTGATCGTGCCGAGCTTCACGTTCATCGCGACGGCGACGGCGGTCTCGATGTGCGGCGCCGTCCCGGTCTTCGCCGACGTCCGGCCGGACCTCTTCACGCTCGACACGGAGGCCCTCCCGGCACTCGTCACGCCCCTGACGAAGGCGATCATCGGCGTCCACCTCTTCGGCCAGCCCTTCGACCTCGCGCCCGCCGCCGACCTCTGCGCCGACCGGGGAATCGCGCTGATCGAGGACGCGGCCCAGGCCCACGGCGCGACCTGGCGGGGCCGGATGGTCGGGTCGGTCGGGACCGCCGGGTGCTTCTCGTTCTACCCGACGAAGAACATGACCACCGGCGAGGGCGGGATGGTCACGACCGACGACGACGCGCTCGCCGCGCGGGTCCGCCGGCTGATCAACCACGGCCAGGCCGAGAAGTACCTCCATACCGACCTGGGGTACAACTACCGGATGACCGACATCGGGGGGGCCATCGGCCGCGTCCAGCTCCGCCGGCTGCCCGAATTCAACGCGCGGCGGCGGGAGAACGGCGCGTACCTCTCGGCGCACCTCGAGGCCCCGGGGGTCGTCCCGCCCGTGGTCGGCGACGAGCGGACCCACGTCTACCACCAGTACGTGGTCACCGTGACCGACGACTGCCCGCTCTCCCGCGATGACCTGGCGGCGTACCTCCGGGACCGTGGGGTCGGGACCGCGGTCCACTACCCGATCCCGGTCCACGAGCAACCCCTCTACCGGGGCGCCGCCCGGGCGGGGGCCTGCCCGGTAGCGGCCGACCTGGCGCGGCGAGTCCTCTCGCTCCCGGTCCACCCGGCCCTCGGGACGACCGAACTCGACGCGATCGTCGACGCCGTGAACGGAGTCGGGGCGTGAAGGTCGGGGTGATCGGCGTCGGGGTCATGGGCCGGAACCACCTCCGGGTCTGCTCCGAGCTCAAGCAGGTCTCCGAGGTGCTGGTCCACGACGTGCAGCCCGGGGCGGCCGAGGAGGCTGCACGCCAGGTCGGGGCGACGGTCGCGGGCTCGCTCGAGGCGATCCTCGGGGTCGCGGACGCGGTCAGCATCTGCGTCCCGACGCCGTACCACGTCGAGACGGCCGAGCGCGTGGCCGATGCCGGGGTGCCCATGCTGATCGAGAAGCCGATCTGCGCCTCGGTCGAGGAGGGAGAGCGGCTGCTCGAGCGGATCCCGCGCGACCTCCCGGTCGGCGTGGGCCATATCGAGCGGTTCAACCCCATCGTCGAGGAGATCCGCAAGCTCCTCGACGGGCCGATATACGTCGAGCTCAAGCGGCACAACCCGGCCTCGACCAGGGTCACGGGGACCCCGGTGGTCGAGGACCTGATGATCCACGACATCGACATCCTGGCCCACGTCCTCTTTCCCGAGACACCGTACCACGTCGCGTCGGCCGGCACCGACGACGTCTGCTCGGCCCTCTTCCGCTACAACGGGTGCCATGCCTACCTCTCGGCGAGCCGCAAGTCCTCGAAGAAGATCCGGGCGATCTACATCGAGGAGGAGGAGCGTACGATCGAGGGGGACTTCATGACCCAGGAGGTCTACGTCCATCGGAAGCCCGGGCAGTACGCGGCCGAGCCGGACCGCTACGTCCAGGAGAACATCATCGAGAAGGTCCTCGTCAACCGCGTCGAGCCCCTCAGGGTGGAGCTCGCAGCGTTCCTCGTGGCGGCCGCGGGCGGCCCCGCCTTCCCGGTCACGCCATCACAGGCCGTCGAGAACCTGCGCATCGCCGAGGCCGTCGAGCGAGGGCTCTAGCGCCACCGGACCTCGCGGCCGATCCCCCGGGACGCGGCGCGCTGGTACGCGAGCGAGGCCGCGACCACGTCCTGCATGGCCAGCCCGACCGACTTGAAGACGGTCACCTGGTCCGGCGAGGACCGGCCCCCAATCCTGCCGAGGAGGAGCTCCCCCAGGGCGCCGTGGATGTGATCGGCCGTGATCGCCCCCTGTTCTATCGCCTGAATCACGTCTCCCGCAGCGGCGAGCGCGGACCCCCGGTCGTCGACGACGAGCAGGGCACGGGCGATGGTCCGGTGCGGGATCTCGGCCATCGACGGCGAGACCGAGCCGACGCCGTTGATGTGGACGCCGGCCCGGAGTTCGCGGTCGGCGAAGACCGGCGTCGACGAGCTCGTGGCCGTGCAGACCACGTCGGCCCGCCCGACGGCCGCCCCGGGAGTCTTCTCGACCACCACCTCGACCGGGCTCTGGACCAGCCCCGTCACCCCGGCCGCGAAGCGGCGGACCGAGTCGGGGTCGCGGCCGTAGACCCGGACCGTCTCGATCGGGCGCACCCGGCAGACCCCCAGTACCTGGGTCCGCGCCTGCACCCCGGTGCCGAGGACCGCCAGGGTGCGGGACGACCGCCGAGCGAGCAGGTCCGTGGCGACGGCGCTCGTCGCCCCGGTGCGGATGGCGCCGAGTGCCTCGCCCTCGAGCAGGGCCTCGGGGTGCCCGGTCGCCGGGTCGAGGAGGAGGACCGCCGTCTGGCCCGCGGGGCGGCCCGGCCCGGGGGTGCCGGGGCGGGGGGTCTCGATCCGGACGCCGAGCATCTCGTCGCCGGCCGTCCGGACGCGGACCGGGACTGTGGACACCCCGGGCCGGCGCCCGCGCCCCGGGGGAAGTCCCACGACGCCCGGCGCCTCGACGCCGCCGCTCGCGAGGGCCGCGAAGGCCCGTCGCATCCCCGCGATCGCGGCATCCATGGGGAGCGCGCCTTCCACGTCTTCGGCCGAGAGGACCCGCATGACCGTTGCCGCCACTGAGATGGATGGTCGAGGAATAAACAGTTTCTTTTAAAGCGTCGGGCTTATCAGCTCCCCGGGCCCATCGATCAGGGCATGAAGTGCAGGGGGATCCGGCGCGAGCTGCTCGACCTCCTCCTCGCGATGGGCGCCTCGAACGACCCGAACGAGTTCGCGGCCCTCCTCCGCGAGGAGGACGGCGTGATCGAGGAGTGCGACCTCGTGCCGGGCACGGTCACGAACGAGGACTCGGCCAGCGTCCTGCTGGACATGATGCCGCTCGGCATCCGCCGCGCGGGCTCGGCCCACTCGCACCCGAACGGGGTGCTGGAGCCCTCGCTCGCCGACCTCTCGTTCTTCTCCCGCACGGGACGGGTCCACCTGATCATCGGCTGGCCCTACGGCGCGGACGACTGGGCCTGCTTCTCCGCGGACGGCACCCCGTACGAGCTCGAGGTACTCCCGTGACCCGTGTCGTGGCCACGGGCACCTTCGACCTCCTCCACCCCGGGCACATCCACTACCTCGAGGAGTCGCGCCGGCTCGGCGACGAGCTCGTGGTGATCGTCGCGCGGGACGCGAACGTCCGGCACAAGCCCCGCCCGATCGTCCCCGAGGCCCAGCGGCTCGCCGTGATCCGGGCGCTCCGGACGGTCGACTCGGCCCGGCTCGGCGACCCCGACGACATGCTCCGGCCGATCGAGGAGCTCCGGCCCGCGATCATCACCCTCGGCTGCAACCAGCACTTCGACGAGCAGCGGCTCGCGGCCACCCTGGAGGCCCGGGGCTGCGGGTGCCGCATCGTCCGGATCGGTCGTTACGCGGGGACGCCGCTCTGCTCCTCGCGCACGATCGTGGCCCGGGTCTGCGCCGAGCGATGCGGGGAGCCTACCCCGTCGGGGTGAGCGCCTCGACGATCCGCCGTCCGGCGGCGGCCGCCTCGTCGAGCGCCGTCGGGTGGCCCCGGATGCCGCCGTGCCGGTCCATATCGTCGTACACCAGGTTCTCCGCGTACTCGAACCCGAGCCCCGAGAAGAGGGCGCGGACCACGGGGAAGGCCGCGTCGAAGACGCCGGGCCAGTCCGAGCCCGCCGTGGCGAGGAAGACGCCCTGGTGCCGGGCCAGGTGTTCGAGCGAGTACTCGAGGCTGTGCGTGACGAACCGCCGCGCCCAGAGGTACTGTGCCCGGTCAATCAGGCCTTTCAGTTCGGCCGTGACCCCCATGCTGTAGATCGGCGAGGCCACGGCGAGCACGTCCGCTTCGGCCATCCGCTCGAGCAGGGGCACCGCGTCGTCATTCAGGACGCAGGTCCCGGTCCGGTGGCAGGCGTTGCAGCCCCTGCAGGACCCGTACTCGAGGGTCGAGAGCACGACCTTCTCCACGTCCGCGCCGGCCTCCCGGGCGCCCTCGAGGAACGCGTCGAGGAGGGTCTCGGTGTTTCCGCGCCGGTGCGGGCTGCCCGAGACACCGATCACCCGGATCATGGTCCCAGCCGCTCGCGGAGGGTGGCCACGGCCCCCCGCCCCAGCGCCTCCGCCTCGGCACGGGCCGTGGCATGGCGCGCGACGGCCCCCGACTCGTCGACGCCGTTGACGAGCAGGTTCTGCGTGTCGCGGTTGCGGATGCCCGCGACGTGGAAGAAGCACCGGACCGAGGGCAGGGCCGCGTCGAAGACGTAGTCCCAGGTCTGGCCCGCGGTGGCGAGGAAGAGCCCCAGGCGTTTTCCCTTCCGCTCCTCGGGGACGACCGGCCAGCCGAGGACGTACATGCGCGAACGGTAGACCTGGGCGCGGTCGACGAGCGCCTTGGCCTGGGCAGGGAGGCCCATGCAGTAGATGGGGGCCGCGAGCACGACGCAGTCGGCCTCGAGGATCCGGTCGTAGAGCGGGATCATCCCGTCGCGCTGGACGCACATCCCGTTCTTCTCGCAGGCGTTACAGCCCCGGCAGGGCCGGACATCGGCGTCGACGAGCACGACCTTCTCGACCTGGACGCCCGGCTCGGCGGCCATCGACGCGAGGGTCCAGTCGAGCAGGGTCTCCGAGTTGCCGTGCCGGCGCGGCGAGCCCGCGAACCCGAGGACGGTGATCGGCATGTACCCCCGTGTTGGCACGGCGGCTATAAAAAAGGTTCAGAGGGTCTTAAAGCAGAGGTACCAGTCCTTGCACTCGTACCCCGCCTTCTCCCGCTCCGCCATCTCGGCGGCCGTCTTCGGGGCCGGGACGACGACCTTGTCGCCGGGCTGCCAGTTCGCCGGGGTGGCGACGCCGTGGCCGTCCGTGGTCTGGAAGGCCTTGATGAGCCGGACGATCTCGGGCATGTACCGCCCGTTCGAGAGCGGGTAGTAGAGCATGCCGCGCAGGATGCCCTTGTCGTCGATGAAGAAGACGGCGCGGACGGCCGCGGTCGAGGACTGGGCCGGCTGGATCATCCCGTAGACCTTCGCGACCTTCATCTCGAGATCGGCGATGATCGGGAACGGGATCTCGACGCCCATCTTCTCCTTGATCGCCCGGACCCAGGCGAGGTGCGCCGAGACCGAGTCGACCGAGAGTCCGAGCAGTTCGACGTTCAGGCTCTTGAGCTCGTCGGCGATCTCGGCGAACGCCATGAACTCGGTGGTGCAGACCGGCGTGAAGTCGGCCGGGTGCGAGAACATCACGACCCAGCGGCCGCGGTAGTCGGAGAGCTTCAGGGGGCCGTGGGTCGACTCGGCCTGGAAGTCGGGGGCGGGCTCGCCGAGCCCTGGGAGAGACCGGACGGGCTCTTCACAGGTGCAGGTCTTGATCTCATCGATACACATCACGATACCTTCGAATGGTGGGTGGGGATTTTATCCCCTCATCCCGTAGATCTCCTCCGCCGCGGCGCGGCCGTACACGTACGCGGGCATCCCTGCAAGCAGGAACGTGACCCGGAGCGCCTCCTCGATCTCCTCGAGCGAGATCCCGAGGTGCGGGGCGCCCGCGAGCTGCGCCCGGACGGCGTGCCCGTCGCGCATGGCGGCGGCGATGGCGACCGCGATCAGCTTCTTCTGCTTCCGCGTGAGGCAGCCATCGGCCCAGACCATGTGGTCGAGGCCCATCACCGAGTTGTAGAGCTCGGGGTTCGTCTCCTTCAGGTCGCGGAAGATCCGCGGCACCTTGCCGATCTTCTGCTCGAGGGAATCGAGTCGGGCTTCGTCGCCGGGGGTCATGCCTGGAGCTCCATCGGTTCGCCGCAGCAGACGAG
>CAZCUJ010000005.1:0-11215 GCA_964501565.1 uncultured Methanospirillum sp. | reverse complement strand
CCGCGCGGCAACACGGCCATGCTCCTCGAGCGGGCGCTCGCCGGCGCGGCGGAGGCGGGCTGCACGGTCGAACGCGTGAACGTTCCGATGCTGACCTTCGAGCCCTGCATGGAGCTCCTCCACTGCATGAACGCCCCCGAGTGCGCCCAGATCGACGACATGACGCCGTACTACGCGAAGGTGGCAGAGGCCGATGGCATCGTCATCGCGACGCCGGTCATGACCATGGGGGTGCCCGGCAAGTTGAAGGGGTTCCTCGACCGGTACCAGGTCTTCTACTGGGCCAAGTACGGCCGAAGGCAGCCGATGGTCCCGAAGGGACGCCGGTCGCAGCGGCACGGACTCGTCCTCGCGATCTCGGGCCTCTCCCGTGAGCACGCCCCGCACGTCTTCGACGGGCTCCGCCACACGATGGAGGCCTTCTTCGACATCGTCGATGTCACCCCCGCCGAGGAGCTGCTGGTCGACCACATGGACGACAAGCGCGACCTCGGGCGGTTCCCGGAGCTGCTGGAGGAGGCTCACGCGATGGGGCGGCGGCTCGGCGAACGGGCCTGCACCGCCCCCGGGTCGTGACGACGGCGCCTGCCCCGGGCGGCTAGAGCACCCCCGCCTGCTTGAGCGAGCGGTGCCCTCGCTTCGAGACGATGAGGTGATCGAGGACCTGGATCCCCAGGAGCTCCCCGGCCTCCGCGAGCTGCCGCGTGATCGCGAGGTCCGGGGCCGAGGGATCGAGCGAGCCCGAGGGGTGGTTGTGGACGAAGACCACGGCCGCGGCCCGGTCCGTGATGGCGTCGGCGAAGGCCTCGCGGGGATGGACCTGGCTCGCGTTCAGCAGGCCGACCGTGAGCGTCCGGGCGCGGATCACCTCGCCGGCCCCGTTCAGGGTCACGGCGAGGAAGTGCTCCTGCTGCCGGCACCGGATCAGCTCCACGTCGGGAAGGAGGAGCACCTCCTCCGGGTTCGAGACCCGGAACCCCTCGCTCTGGTCCCCGAACCGCCGGGCGAGCTCGAAGGCGGCGAGGAGCTGGCAGGCCTTTGCCTTCCCGACGCCCGTGACGGCAGCGACATCCTCGATCGTCGTCTCGAGGCGACGGGCCTTGAGGACCCGCTCGACCTCGGCGGAGACCGCGAGCACGTCCCGACCGCGGGTACCCCGGCCGATGATGACCGCGATCAGGTCCCGGGTGGAGAGCGCCTTCGGCCCCTTCCTGATCAGCCGCTCCCGGGGCCGGTCCCGCTCGGGGATCTCGGCCATGCGACGTGCCGCCACGATCAGAGCATAGGAGCGGCCATGACATCAACGTTGTTTTCCACGTTGGTTCGGGATCGGACGAAGGTATAAGAGCCACCCCGCTCCAGTTGTTCTGCATGTCGACCATGGACAACGTCGGGGCCGCGTTCGCGGGCGAGTCCCAGGCAAACCGGAAGTACCTCGCGTTCTCGGAGAAGGCCACGCAGGAGGGATTTCCCACCGTCGCGAAGCTCTTCCGCGCCGCCTCCGAGGCCGAGGCGATCCACGCCCGGACGATGATCGGTGTGATGGGCGCGTCGAAGTCGACGGCCGAGAACCTCGAGGGTTCCGTCGCCGGCGAGACGCACGAGTTCACCGAGATGTACCCCGGGTTCATCGCCGAGGCCGAGCGCGAGGGCCTGCAGGCCGCGATCACGCCGTTCACGTACGCGATGAAGGCCGAGGAGGTCCACGCCGGCCTCTACGCAAAGGCGGCCGAGGCCGTGAGGGCAGGCAAGGACATCGAGGCGTCGAAGGTACTGCTCTGCCCCGTCTGCGGCAACGTGGCGCTCGACGAGGCGCCCGAGCGCTGCCCGATCTGCGGCGTCCCCGGGCCCCGGTGGCGCGAGATCACGGCCTGACCTCTTTTTTCCCTTCCTCCGTGCGGTGAGTGCCCGGTCCGGAGTGGGACCTCGCGTAGCTCCCCGCGGCGCTCTCTCGACTGAAAAGAAGGAGGGCGACTCGGACTAGGGCCCGGATCAGGTGCCCTTGGTGCAGCCTTCCGGTACCTCGAGGTCGTGGCCGAGCAGCCCGATGGCGTCGGCCCGGCAGCGCTGGCAGTGGCGCATCTGCTTGATGTACGGCGCGCACCGGTCCTGCATCTCGCGCTTCTGGGCCGGTGTCGGGGGCACGACGTCCTTGAACTTGTACTGCGGGATGACCGGGATCAGGTTGAAGGTATAGGCGCCGAGCTTCGAGGTCGTCTCCGCGATCTCGATGATCTGGTCGTCGTTGACCCCGGGGACCCAGACCGTGTTGATCTTGACGATCATCCCGTGCTTCACGGCCTCCTCGACCCCCTTGAGCTGGTTCGCGATCAGGATCTTCGCGGCCTCCACACCGGTGTAGCGCTTTCCGTGGTAGTTGATGTGGTCGTAGATCTTCGCACCGACCTCCGGGTCGAGCGCGTTCATGGTGACCGTGAGGTTCCCGACGCCGAGCTCGGCCAGCTCGTCGACCCGCTCGGGGAGCATGAGCCCGTTCGTCGAGAGGCAGAGCATCGTCTCCGGGAAGTGCTCCTTGACCAGCCGGAGGGCCTCGAAGGTCTCCTCGTTCGCGAGCGGATCGCCGGGGCCCGCGATCCCGATCACCTTGATGAACTCGTGCTTGTCGAGCACGCCCTTGACCATGTCGACGACCTCCTCCGGCCTGAGGACACGGCTGGTCACGCCGGGCCGGGACTCGTTGACGCAGTCGTAGTCGCGCTGGCAGTAGTTGCACTGGATGTTGCACTTCGGGGCCACGGCAAGGTGCATCCGGCCGAAGGCGTGGCAGGCCTTCTCGGAGAAGCAGGGGTGCTCCTGGATCCGCCGGAGCGTGGACGGGTCGTACGGGACCTCGCGTCCCTCGACAGTTGCGGTGGGATAGCCTTCGGTCATTCTGGCTCTGCTCAGTGTTCTCGTTGACGCCCTTTAAATTAACTCCGATCGGGGCGGTGGCAGAGGGCCATCGCGCGATCGAAGGCGGCATGGGCCTCGTCCGCCCTGCCGAGGGCCGTGAGGGCGTTTCCACGCGCGAGGTGGAGTGCCGCCTTCTCGGGCGCGCCCTCGAGGGCGCGGTCGTATGCCGCGAGCGCCTCGTCGAACCGTTCGAGCGCGTACAGGGCGTTGCCCCGTCCGACCAGGGCCTCGACCGAGGCGGGCTCGCGCTCGAGCGCCCGGTCGTACGACTCGATCGCGAACTCGTACTTGCGGCGGCGCGTGCAGGCCATGCCGCGCCGGACCCACGAGTCGACGTCCCCCCCGCCGGGAGGACACTCGTCCGTGTACAGACCAGCCATGGGACCGGCGTGTGCCACGCGTACGCTTAAATCTGCCTGTTCCGCGCCTTGAAGACGAGCCACTGGTCGGGGCCGGCGCGGCGGAACGGGACGAAGAGGTACGGCCCGTCGTACCGGCCGCCACGGAGCCGGACCTCGATCCGGTCGTCGGTCCAGGTCACCGGCTCGTACTCGCCGTGATCGAAGACGCTCACCTCGCCCGCGCCGTACTGGCCCTCGGGGATCGTCCCGGCGAAGTCGATGTACTCGAGCGGGTGGTCCGGCGTGCGGATGGCGAGCCGCCGCTCGCCCGGACGCTCGGGAAGCCCCTTCGGGACGGCCCACGAGACGAGGGCGCCGTCGCGCTCGAGCCGGACGTCGTAATGGTGCGTCCGGGCCCGGTGGTCGTGGACCACGAACCGGGGCATGGAAAAAAAGGGTTACTCGATCGGGATCCGCTCGCCGCGCTCGACCGTGGTCTTCTTGAGCCGGATCTCGAGCACCCCGTTCGTGAACGAGGTCTTCGCGCCGTCGGCCGTCACCTCGTGCGGCAGGGGGATCACGCGGTCCATGTAGCCGAACGTCCGCTCCTGCCGGACGACCTGGCCCTCCTCGCCGGACTCCGAACGCTCGGAGCGACGCTCGCACGAGATCTCGAGCGAGGTCGGCGAGAGCAGGCGGACCGTGATGTTCTCGCGGTCGACGCCGGGAAGGTCCGCGACCACGAAGACCTCGTCCTGGTCCTCGCGGATGTCCATGCGGAACTCGCCGCGGACCGCGGGGAGCATCCGGTCGCCGACACCGCCGGGCCCGAAGCCACCGGCCGGCAGGTACTCTCCCGAGCCCTGCGCCATGCTGCGGACCCGGGTTTCCATCGCGCCCATCAGGTCGTCGAACTGACGCCAGAGCGATTCAAAGGGGTTCTCTCTGTTTGCCATAGCCATCTCTCCAGGCACGTCGCGGTCGGACCGCGACTACCCTCTGGTAAATCGGCCATAGTATTAAAAATTAGTCTCACGGCAACCCCGGCAACACCTTTTTACCCCTCCCCGGCCGATCTTTGACCGGCCCATGATCACCCTCGCGCTCGCTGGAAAGCCGAACTGCGGGAAGTCCACCTTCTTCAAGGCGGCGACCCTCGCCGATGCCGAGATCGCCAACTACCCGTTCACCACCATCGACGCCAACCACGGGGTCGGCTACGTCCGCGCCCCCTGCCCGTGTACGTCCCTGACACTCCCGGGCGGCGCCGAGACCTGCGGACACTGCACGGACGGCGTCCGGTTCATCGCGGTCAACCTGATCGACGTGGCAGGGCTCGTCCCCGAGGCGCACACGGGGCGGGGGCTCGGCAACCAGTTCCTGGACCACCTCCGCCAGGCCGACGCCATCATCCACGTCGTGGACGGCTCGGGCGCGACCGATGCGGAGGGTAACCCCGTGGGCATCGGCGAGCACGACCCCGAGAGCGACATCGCGTTCCTGCCGCTCGAGATGACCATGTGGGTCTACGGGATCCTCGACAAGCACTGGGCCCGCCTCCTCCGCCAGGCACAGGCCAGGACCTTCAGCCTCCCCGCCGCCGTGGCCGAGGTGCTCGCCGGGCTCGCGATCACGCCCGAAGACGTGGCGGACGCGGTGCGGGAGACCGGGATCGACCTCCTCCGCGCCGACGAGCCAGCGCTGATCGCGTTCTGCGGCACCCTCCTCCGGCGCGCGAAGCCGATGGTCGCGGTCGCGAACAAGGCCGACCAGGCGCCCGGGGAACTCCTCGCACGGCTGCGCGAGCACGGCGTCCCGCCCGCGACGGCCGCGGGCGAGCTCGCGCTCCGGAACGCGGCGAAGGCCGGCCTCGTCCGCTACCTGCCCGGCGACCCGACGTTCGAGGTCGCCGACCGGGCGGGCCTCTCGAAGGCCCAGGCGGCCGGCCTCGATCAGATCGCGGCCGTGATGGAACGGCTCGGGGGCACGGGGGTCCAGCCGGCCCTGAACCGCGCGGTCTTCGACCTGCTTGGCCGGATCGTGGTCTACCCGGTCGAGGACGAGACCCACTTCATGGACGGGCGCGGCCGGGTCCTCCCCGACGCGTTCCTGATGCCGGCGGGCTCGACCCCCCGGGACCTCGCCTTCGCGGTCCACACCGAGATCGGCAAGGGCTTCCTCTACGCCATCGACGCGCGGACCAAGATGCGTATCAAGGACAGCCAGCCCCTCAAGGACGGCGACATCATCCGGATCGTCTCGGCCGCAAAATAAGCAATTCGGAACGTTGTTATAGCAGAGACAGTCAATATCTCTCTCAGCATGGGCGGCGAGATCTACCAGGCGCAGATCGTCCGTAACTTCTTCGATATCATCACGGGCACGGACCGGAGCATTACCCGGATCTCGATGTGCGTGATCGCCGTCGCCAAGCTCCGCAACGAGGCCCCGGAGCGGCTCACCCTCCTCCTCGACCAGGTCCGGAAGTCGCGGCAGAATCGGGAGCTCTCCATCGATATCCTGGACTACATGTGCGACGTCGCGTTCGAGCTCGACGGCAACGCGGTCCAGACGGCGTTCGGGGTTCGCGAGCTCGCCCCGATCGGCCAGGAGTTCAACGGGATCAGCCTGGACTCGCTCTAGGCGTCCTCATTCGGCGCGGACGCAGCTCCGGTCCTCTCCCTTGATCGTGGACCGGCGGGCCGAGTGCTGGAGCCAGAGCCCGAGCGCGAGGCAGGCGGCAGCCGCGATCGCGAGCAGGACGAAGTACTGGAGCGCGGCCTCGGCCAGGATCGGGAACTCCGGCGCCTGGTTGATGGCGAGCACGTAGATCGCGGCGCCGTAGACGAAGAGGCCGGCCGAGAGCGTGACGAACGGCAGGATCAGCACGCGCGAGAACTCGCCGCGCTCGCCGAGCCAGACGTCGAGAAGCCGGCCGGCCGACGAGACGAGGCCGCCCGAGACCCACCAGGGGACCGCACCGTATGCGAACGCGAGGACCATGAAGAGCCCGTTCGCCTGCTCGCCGCCCATGTAATGAACGATCGTCGTGGTGATGCCGTTGACCGCGCCGATGATCACCAGGACCACGGCCGCGAGGTTCGTGACCAGCGTGAAGCGGCCGTGCGAGAGCGAGTTGGAGAGCGCCCGGTACCACGAGCCGAAGATGTCGTCGTACCCGAGCCCACGCGAGAGGAGGTAGACCCCGATCACGCCGACCACCACGATCATCGCCCCCTCGGGGTAGCCGAGCAGGTAGGCCATGGCGAAGAGGATCATGGCGAGGCCCACCGGGACCAGGAGCGGGCGCGAGATCTTGGGGTCGTCGATCAGCTTCTTGAGGATGTAGTACGTGCCCTCGAGGTTCACCATCTGGGAGACGACGACCCGGCGAACCGACGAGACCGGGATCCGCGACTGGATGATCGGCAGGACGAAGTCGTCCTCGGCCCCGTCCGTGACGAGGATGCACTCGGTCGCACCCGTGCGGGCGATCACGCGCTCGAGGTCGCGGGCGATCTTCCGGTCGCCCTCGATCATGTGCGTGTGGTCCCCGGCGACGATCGCGACCTCGACCTGCTCGCAGTTCCCGGCGAGCCCGTCGGCGACCTTGACCGCCTGGAAGATGGCGTTGACGTCCGAGTCCTCGGGGTCGATGAGGGCAAGGGTGTTGGCCGCCGCGATGCAGGCCTCCCGCCCGACCACGGGCCCCTCAAGGTTCGCCTTGAACCCGAGGTCGTCGTCCCGGTCCACCGAGAGCACGAGGGTGCACCGTTCGGCCATCACAAGGAGTGTTGCACGGATTCTATTAAAGGGTTGCTGAAACGCGTAAATTCGAAAAAAACGGGAGGATCAGACCATTTTCGACCGCTGGAGCAGGAGCAGGTCGTCGGTCGTGAGCTTCTCCCCGCTCCGGAACGAGGTGAAGATCCGCTCGGCCTCCTGCCGCACCGCCTTCTGCTCCTTGGTGGTCTTGGTCGTGCGGGTCTTCTTCCGAAGCCCCCCGATCACCTTGTCGTAGTCGCGCAGCTCCTTCTGGCAGGCGAGGAAGGACTTGTGCTCGGCGTCGGCCGCCTCCTGAGCCTCGACGAACTGCTTGTGGGCGTCGTCGGCGGTCTCGCGGGACTTGTCGGCGTTCCGGTAGTTCTCGACCATCAGGTCGTGGTGGCGCTGGGCGAGCTCGGCGAGCTCGGTGACCCGTGCATGGACCTCCGAGGCCTGGCGGCGGAGCTCACGGGCGTCGGTGAGCTTGGTCCGCATGTCCTTGTTCTGCTCGAGCTCGGCCTCCTGGTCCCGGATCTCGGCCCGGAGCTGCTTGATCTTCTCGATCAGCTCGCGCTCCTTGTCGACGCTGAAGACCTCGGTCTGCTGCCGGAACTCCATGTTCTCGATCTGTTTCTGGAGTTCCTTGATCCCGCGGTTCTTGATGGAGCCGTGCTCCTTCTTGAAGACCTCGAGCTCCTCGAAGAGGACGTTCGCCTGGTCGTTCAGGGCGTTGCGCTCCTCTTTCGCCGCCTGGACGTCCTTGTTCGCCTGGTCGCGCAGCTCCTTGTTGGTCTGCGCCTCCTCGACGAACTCCCGCGTCTTCGCGTTCAGTGCGTTGCGCTCGCGGGCGAACTTGCTCGCGGTCGCGTTCAGCTCGTTGCGACGCTCCTTGTGTTGCTCGGACTCTGCCAGAATTGTTTTTCGCTTATCAATCAGCTCATTCAGCATGCTCTGCCCATCCTCGCCCTCTCTGCGCCGCGTCCCCCGTTGACGCGCCGATGGTACCGGTGAAGAACAGGAGAACAGGACATGGACGGGCCCGGTGCGGGCCGGTATTCATCGAGCTGTGCCTCGCCATGTTCGACCACCGATGCAGGTTCCATCCGACGCAACCGACAAGAGGCTTGCGGTCGCGCGCCGGCCCGGTCCCAGTCCGGGCCTGTGCGGGAGATGTTGTAGTATTCAAACGACACAGGGCGTCTTAACGATTTCGCACGGTACACGGACCCACCGGGAATCGAACCCGGGTCCCTGGGTCCGAAGCCCAGGAGGATGTCCTCTACCCCATGGATCCGGCAGCTGATTGGTATCGATGACTATTAAGTATATGGAACGTCCTGATCTTCCTATGATTCTGTCCGGGGAGGAGATCGTCCGGCGCCTCCGCACGCTCGAACCGGGCGAACGCCTCGGGATCCGGCCGTTTGCCAAGGCGTCCCTCCAGAGCGCGTCGTACGATCTTCGGGCCGGCGAGGCGGTCGCGATCCCGCGCGGGGAGTGCCGCCTGGTCCCGTCCATGGAATGGGTCGAGGTGCCGGTCGGGCTCTGCGCGACGCTCCGCTGCCGCTCCTCGCTCGGGCGGCAGGGGGTGCTGCTCGGCGGCGGGTTCGTGGACCCCGGCTTTCGCGGGAACCTGACCCTGGCGCTCTCCAACCTGGGGCCCGAGGAGGTCCGGCTCCAGGCGGGCGACCGCTGTGTCCAGATCGTCTTCTCCGAGGTGCTGGAGAACCACCAGACGTACCGCGGCCGGTACCAGGAGAGCGACGGTGCCGTCGGGGCCAGGGATGATCAGGACCGAGCGTAAGGTCGTCGAGATCCTCCGGATCCTGAAGGAGCACCAGGAGCCGGTCGGCGCAAAACGGCTCTCGGAGCTGATGGCCGAGCGCGGGTTCGTCCTCTCGGACCGGGCGGTCCAGTACTACCTGCGGTACCTCGACGACATGGGCTTCACGTACAAGGTCGGCAACCACGGCAGGGTGCTGACCGAGCGCGGCCGGAGCGAGACGGACAAGGCCCTGGTCGACGACCGGGCGGGGTTCGTCATCTCCAAGCTCGAGCGGCTCGCGTACCGGTCGACGTTCGACCCCGAGACCCTGACCGGGGATGTCGCGTACAACCTGACGATCGTGCCCGAGGAGCGGCTCGAGGAGGTCCGGCGCGGCTTCGACGCGGTGATCGGGGCCGGGTGCGGCTTCTTCTCGCACTACCGGGTCGTGGACCGGCACCCGCAGATCCCGAACGGGTCGGTCGGGATCATGTCGGTCTGCTCGATCACGATGGACGGGGTCTTCCAGCACCACGGGATCCCGGTCCGCATGGCCTACGGCGGGACGCTGAGGGTGCGCGACGGGGCGGCCGCGGAGTTCGCGGACCTGATCGGGTACCGCGGCACGACGATCGACCCGCTCGCGCTCTTCATCTCGTCGGGCCTGACCTCGATCGGCTCGGTGGTCGGGACCGGGACGGGGGTGGCGCTGGCGAACATCCGCCAGGTGCCGGGAACGGCCGAGGCGCAGGTGGCCGAGCTGGTCGGCGCCATGCAGCGTGCAGGGTTCGTCTTCCCCGTGACGACAGGGCGCACGGTCTTCAACGCCCCCCCCGACCCCTTCCGGCTCTCGATCGTGGCGTTCTCGGGGATGAACACGGTCGGGTACTGCCGCGAGCTCGGGATCCCGCTCAGGACCGAGATCGGGGCGGGGAACGTCCCGTACGCCCTGGTCGCGGACGGCGGATAAAAAAGAGGTTTTTCAGTCGAGCGCGACGAACTCGGCCGCCAGGGTGGCCGAGGCGTCGACCAGGGTGAGCCGGTCGCCGTCGATGTCGTAGGTGGTCGCGGCCTCGAGCGCCTCGAGGTACTCGCGCTCCTGGAGCATCATGTCGGGGGCGATGCAGGCGCGCTCGGTGACCGCGAGCGGGCCGATGGAGATCCGGGCGTCGTCGGTCGAGTAGGGGCCGGAGAAGACGTTACACCCGGTAGAGCCCGTGGCCCGGCCGTCGGCGCCGAAGGCCAGGGTCGCGTTCGAGCCGGCGATCGCGGAGTGGGCCGTCTGGTTGCCCGTGAAGCCGGCGAGGCGCCAGGTGGTCCCGACGAGGGGCATGTCCTCGGGGCGGGCGGCCCGGTGGAGGGTCATGATCCCGGTGCCGGCCTGGTCGAGGAGGGAGAGGGTGTCGCCCGCGACGACGTACCCGGCCGTGAGCGGGAGGAGCTCGAGGACGCGCGACTCCTGGTCCATGACGCCGGCCGGGAACGAGCAGTACATCATGGTCGCGATGGGGGCGGCGATGGTGAGCCGGGAGCCGCTGACGGAGTAGGAGGCCGAGAACTGGTTGCAGCCGGCCGCGCCCGAGACCCGGCCGTCGCGATCGAAGGTGACGAGCGGGGTCGAGCCCGCGACGGCCGCGGCCTCCCGGCCGTCTGCGCCGAGGAACGAGGTGAGCTGCCAGGTCCCGACCAGGGGCGGGTCCACGGCCCGGCTGGTGTTGTTGGCGCCACCGTCGCCCGGGGCGGTCGTGCAGCCGGCGGCGAGGAGCGCGACGGCGACGGCCGCGACGAGGATGGCAGAGCCCGTGACTTCCTTCATAGGGGCCATACCGGTCGTTCAACCGGATATATCCTCCGGTGGCCGGGCGGGACGGATTACTCGTACCAGTCCTGGTACGCGGCCTGCCGGCGGAGGTCGTCGTCGTCCCCGGCGGTCTCGCGCTCGAGGAGTTCCCGGATGAAGGACCGGTCGGCGCCGATCTGCCCGAGGATCGCGATCACCATCGACGGCGGGGGGCGGGTCGTGGCGATGGCGAGCAGGGTCTGGACCCGCTTCCTCGTCCCCGGGTCGGCCAGCGTCGCCGGCGCGGCCCGGATCCAGTGGACGCCGCCGCCGGGGCTGAACCAGAGCCGGTCCTGGGAGAGGATGGGCCCGATGAGGTCGCCGAGGGGGACCCGGGCGAGGGCGTCGTCGACCGACCCCTCGGCGAGTTCGCCGCGCCGGGCGAGGGCGGACTCGAGGATGAGGCCGGCGAGCGCCTGGCGGAGGAGGCCGGGCTCCGGACCGAAGCTGGCGTGGGCCCGGCGTTCGGTGGCCTCGAGGAGGTCGGCGACGTCGGCCGCGGGGACCTCGAGCTCGCCGTCGGCCACGAGGAGGACGAGGACGGCGAGGTCCTCGGCGTCGATGCCGTTCGCCATGGTCACGCACCCCCGC
>CAZCUJ010000004.1:7441-112496 GCA_964501565.1 uncultured Methanospirillum sp. | reverse complement strand
AGGCCCGTCGGTCCTGGGCCGAGTTCCGGCGATACCTCTGCGAGGACTGCGCCGATCGGGCGAGGTGGACGTGATGCAGTGGGCTGACCCGACCGTCTGTGCACGGTGCCGGGAGGAGATCGGGCCGGCCGAGCTCCGGTTCTCTCTCCGAACGTACCACCGCCCGCTCTGCGAGCGGTGCATCGAGGAGATCCGGTCCCGGCGGGGTGCGGAATGACCGCCGCACGCGACGACCGCCCGCTCTGCGAGACGTGCGGCACGCGGCCGGCGATCCCGGGCGTGCGGTTCTGCCTCCGGTGCCTGGACCAGCAGATCGAGGATAGACAGGCGACGCTCGACGCGGGGAGACCGCGATGACCCTCGCGGCGTTCGGGCTCATGGTGACGGCCGCCGGCTCGCTCGGCATGCTTGCGGCAGCGCTGCTCCTCGCGTTCCTGCGGGGGCGGCAATGATCGGCAGTCCCTGCCACGAGTGCGTCCACGCCTCGCCGGTCAGAGGCATGGGCCACTGGTGCCGGCTCCGGGACGCGCCGGCCCACGGCGACGGCTGTTACTGGTTCCACGACCGGGATGCGGGCTGCCCGGCCCGCTGCCCGATGCCGGACGGCAACGGGACGATCTGCCTCGAGACGGGAGGACTGCTCCCGGCCGGGCCGTGCGCGGCCGACTGTGGGTACCGCCCGGTCGCCGGGAGGTGGCGACGATGCTGTCCCTCGTGATCAACCCCGGCGGTACGCGGCGCGTGGTCACGATCGCCGAGGCGCTGTACTACCTCGGCGTCGACATCCGCGGGCCGGATCACAGGCCGGAGCGGACGCCGGAGGACACGCGGCACCACCAGGCGGAGCTGCGCCGGGAATACCAGCGTCGGATGCAGGAGCGGCAGCGGGAGGCGGAGCAGTGAGCGCCCCGGGCCCTTACCGGCCGATCCCGGCCCGGTCCAGCCTCCCGCCCGACGAGGAGGAGCTGCGGCGATGGGTGCGCTGGCTCCTGGCGCTCGGCTACCGGGAGAGCACAGTCCGGAACTGGGTCTCGAGGATCCGGATTGCCTACGCCCATGGCGTGACGGACGAGGCGGAGGTCGACGCAGGGTTTCCGGGCTTCACCAGCGAGAGCCGGTCCGTCATGCGGGCCGCGATCCGGCAGCTCGACGAGTTCAGGAGGTCGGGATGATTGCCTTTCTCTCTCTCTCTCTCTCTCTCTCGTACGATCCACTGTGTACACAGTACACACATCAATGTGTACACTGTGTACACAGTTCGCAGAGGTGGTGACCGGTGAGGATTGACCGCAACGGCCAGATCCTTCATCAGGCAACCGTCTGGATCCCGGCCGATGTACTGGCCCTGATCCGGGCGGATCGGTTCAACCTCTCCGGTTTCCTCCGGCAACAGCTCGAACTAGTGTACAGCGACGAGCCCCCGGCTGAGGTCCTGAACCGACGCCTGGAACTCATCGAGGCGGCGAAGGAGAGCATCGCCCAGGCGCACGCGGCAGACGTCGAGCGCGAGGCCGGCATCGATCGCGCACGGTCGGTCGTCCGGGTCATGCGGGCCGAACGCGAGGCAGCGAAGAGCAGGCACGACGGAATCGCCGACGCGCTCCTGCAGGTTATCGGCGACAGCCCGTCGGATCGGTACCGGCGGATGCTGCCCGAGAACGATCGGGAGGGTGACCTGGTGGACGACTGGGACGCCCTGGTCCGCCGCATCTCGCGGCTCTGCGGGGCGGAGATAGATTCGGCCGAGGTCGCGGCGGGGCTACGTGCGCTCGTCGCCAAGGCGTGACCGGCCGGTGAGAAAGGGGTTACAGATGGTTGAAGATCCAGACGACGTCGGCGAAGTCGATGAGATCAATCGTTGAAGTCGAACGACGGCATCCGCTCGTTCGCCGCGCTCCAGGCTTTGCTGTTGAAGGACAGCACGACGTCCGTGAGGTCGATCCGCGAAGTTTGAGGCGAACCAACACTAGTCGAGGTGTTCAACTGGCTGGGCGACATCGATCCGTCCGGTACTGGCTTGGAATTCGGTACAAGTCGAAAAATGAGCGAGACAGAAATTCGAGTGGCAGAACGGGTAACCGGTTTGTGCCAAGGTGCCATCCGATTTGATAAACGTCCCAATGCTCACGTTCGATAGAAAATTTTTCCAGAACCAAGAACAAATCGACATACGTAGCACATCGTACAGTGCCGTATCATTATGCGTCAACGCAGAGTTGAGCGGCTTATCCGCACGCCCGTCGTGGACTATCACACGATGAAATAGGAATAATTATCATCGGGTTTGGTAAGGATCAGAATATGAATAGATCATCGATTATCGCTCTGTTTTCCATCCTTGTTTTTTTTTAATAATGGTTGTTGGTTGTACCGATACACCTCCGACCTACGCCAATCCCAGTTCACCGTCAAATCAACAGCGGACTCCCATTCCCACAAAGGCGATTGATGCTGAAGGACTCGCAACTGCAACTCACGCCAGCGTTATGTCGCTCACCCGGAACTGGGATGCAGACGCGGAGGACGACGGTCTTGTATTTTTTGTGACTCTCAAAGACGCGAATGATCAAACAGTAGAATGGGATGGTGTCAGCCTTCCGGTCGATCTCGAGATATGGACGACAAAGTGGGACAGCAACTACCGTGAACAGAAAGACCAGCTAGTCTATCGAGGAGCGGGAACAATGGACAGCTGGGAGGATGGTAACTTCATTCTGGGTAAGGGAATCAGGGTGCCGGTCGAAGACATGAATATCCCTTCGGGTAAGGGGATAGGATTGTCCTTTCTGAAGATACACACGCCCGACGGAAAGACGTTCGAGGCAAAGGATGATATAACCTCATTAATATTCGATTAAACGTTTTTTAGCGAGATTTCTGTAAGGCTCGGCGTAATTAATAATGGAGGGAGAGTTCATAGCTGGTCATAGAGGAAAAATGACTGTCCAGGTCGCCATCCTCATTACGTTTCCAAATCGCAACAAGGTCAGTCGCATCGGATACATCGAATCATCTGCGCACACTCGATAGGGTCGCATATTAACCGGGCGATAGTTCACTCAATCCATATCCGGCCCGAGCTCCATATCGAGGGATACGATGACATCGATCGCCGGCTTCGTTCGCGACCTCCTCGGGGGAGGTCAGCGTGGAGGTTGAATGGTTCGCGGCCTGACTGCGGGCGTTCTCCAGGCTTCGCCGGCACTGACCACTGATACTCCTTCTTCTATTTATCCGGTCCAGATCCCTTCTGTCCCTGCCCGAGCTCCATATCAGGAATGGATATGCACCAGATTGCCGCCGGCGTCGTCGCCGGCGGAATCGCTGTCACCGCGGGTGGCGGCGTCACTATCGTCGCCGAGGGCTGGCCGCAGGCCGTCCTCGTCGCGCTGGCCGTCGGGGCCGCGTTCGGCCTCGGGAGCTGGAGCGCCGACCGCCGGGTCGCGGCCGTCGTCGCGGTCGTACAGTCGTTCTGCTCGGAGATCGCCACGTACTACGTCGCCCGGCAGGACGGGGAGATCACGGACGCGGAGGCCCGCGAGATCGCCGGCCGCGTCGGCCGGTTCGTCGCCGACCTGGAGGCCCTGGCCGTCGAGCTCTGCCGCCGGCCGCCGGCGCCATGACGCGGACGGTGCTCGCGGCCCGGGACTCGTCCCCGGCTGACCGCAACCGGGCCGATATCGTCTGTACCGGCAAAGACGACGTGGCCGTGCTGGCCCGGGCCATGAGCCAGGACGGCGCCCATGTCGAGCTGACGGCCGGGACCTTCGACCTGAACGCGGGGTTCACGGCGGCAGGGAACCGGTACCTCCGGCCGGGCGCCGGCGTCACCGTTCGCGGCGCCGGCCCGGCCTTCACCCGGCTGGTTGCGACCCGCGAGCCCTGCCGGATCGCCGTCGACGCGCCGGGCGTGACGCTGGCCGGCTTCACCGGCGCCGGCTACGTCGGCGTGCAGGACTCGGCCGACCGGTTCCGCTGCGAGGAGGTCTCTCTAACTCACTCGCTCGACGGCCGGACCTACCTCGACTTCGGCCGCAAGGGCGGCTGCACGGCCGCGTTCATGGTCTGGGGCCGGGAGGGCCGGACCGTGCGCGACCTGGTCTTCCGGTGCTGCGACGCGGCGATGAGCTACCATCACGGCTTTTCGCTGAACCTCTCGGGAGCACAGGAGGGCGGCGGGTTCGCGGACGTCGTCTACGACCGCTGCCGCGCGGTCTCGTGCGGCTCGGGGTTCGAGACGCGGCCCGGTTCGACGATGACGGGCGATCGCGACTGGTCCTGCGGCTTCGACATCCCCGACGCCGGCGACATAGAGCGGATGACCGTCTCGGACTCCCTGGCGGTGGACTGCTGGCAGGACGGGTTCCACCTTGACGGCTCGTGGACCGGCCACCGGCAACGGGCGTTGGACGTGCGGTTCGAGCGGTGCCGGGCGGTGCTCTGCGGCCAGCGATCCGGGACGGTGCCGGCCGAGCTCTACCAGAGCGGGTTCTACGTTCAGTCTGCGACGCTCGTCGACTGCCACACCGTACGGTGCCGCAAGGCCGGTTTCCTCTGTAAGAACCAGGAGCCCGGCGGGCTAGTCCTCGAGCACTGCCGGGACACGGGCTCGGCCTACGGCCTCGTGATCGAGTACGGCGGGAACCGGGCGAAGGTTGAGGGCTTCGTCTCCACTGGAGCCACCCGGCGGGCCCTGAAGATGGTCGGGAACGACGCCGATGTCGGGATCACGGTCCTGGGGTTCGCCGGCCGTCGGCGGCATCCAGCGGTTGCCGGATGCATGGCGGACGTCGGCTCCCCCCAGGGATCCATCACTGCAGGTGCCCCTGGTTGACGGGGATCAGGCACCGTCGTCGTTCTCCTCTCGCCGCAGAGACAGAAGTTGCGGAAGAAGGGACGGCAGCTGCCCGTCGACGATAGCCCAGACGGTCTCAGGGTCGACCGCGACGTATCGATGGACCACAACGTTACGGAATCCGACGATCTGTCGCCAGGGGATCTCCGGATGCCGTTCGCGAAACGGCACGGGTACCTGGGAGGCCGCCTCGCCGATCACTTCGAGGTTCCGCAGGACCGCATCAAATGTCCGGGTGTCCGCCACAAACGCCGGATATGAATACCCGTCCACGTAACCGAGAGCCCGCTCCGTGGCCTCCCTCGTATCGCCGATGAGGACGAGCTCTGTCCGTCTCGACATAGACCAGCTCCCGGCTCACCCGGTCCCACAGGGCCGGGCGCTGAACAAGGCCCCCCCGGACGACCAGGTCGACGGGGGCACCGAGCAGGGATTCCAGGTAGTCGCGGAGCAGGACGACGTCCCAGCCGAGCGGACGAACGAGCTCGACCATCAGGTCGATGTCGCTGCCGGCCTCAGATTCCCCGCGGGCGACGGAGCCGAACAGGGCCAGCTCGGCAACCCCGAACTCCTCGGTCAGCGTCTGGCGATGGGCGCGAAGCCGTGTGAGGATCTGCGCCCGCGACAGTCCCTGCTCTCCCGCTGCGTCTGAGATCCTTTTTTCTTATCCACCCGGTCGACGTTTAACCATTCCGCCCCGCGACACGGCGAGCGCGGTGCCGGGCCAACGGGTGAGGAAGTGCCTGACGCCGCCGCTATCTGCTCCCGCAGGATCCGGGGGGGCACGACTCGGGGCAGATGATGAACGCGACGGCTGAGCAGGGACAATCACCCCATCGCCGGCGCCGGCGGACACCGCTCGACCGTCAACCCGCACACGTCGATCGAGCCGCGTGACGGCGAATGCACCTCCACCAGATCCGCCGGGTGGTCAGTCACGATCGCGCACCGGTTGCCGGCCATCGCGTCGTCCCGCGCCCTGTCGGCCGCGTGAGCCTCCAGAATCATCGACGGCCGCATGGGCGACCTCCAGGAGCGACGCAATCAGAGCGGATACCTACCAAAAGCGCCGACTGACCGTGCAATGAGCCTCGAGAGGAGTATCGCGGGGCTCTTCCGGCTGGACGACGAGACCTGGCGGCGCCATGCGAACCCCTGGAGCGCCGTCCTGCGCAACACCGCGCTGCCGTTGCTCGTTCTCGCGTCCTGGAGCCGGCTCTGGCTCGGGTGGTGGGCGCTCGTTTCGGTTGTGGGGGCGCTGCTCTGCGCTGAACCTGGCTCAACCCGCGGATATTCCCGCCGCCCCGGTCCTTCGACCACTGGACGTCGCAGAGCGTCCTCGGCGAGCGCGTCTGGCTCAACCGGGACGCGGTGCCGGTCCCGGTCCACCACCGCCAGGTTCCCAACGTCCTCTCGGCGGTCAGCGGCATCGGCGCGCTCTTCGTCGTCAGGGGGCGTATCCGTGTTCGAGCCCTGGCCGACGCTCTTCGGCGCGGCGCTCGTCTATCTGGGCAAACTCTGGTTCCTCGACTGGATGGTCTGGCTCTGTCGCGACATGCGCGATACGGTTGCGATGGAAAGGCAATAATGGTGAGCGAAATAAAAAAATCGGGTTCCGTTTGACGGAAGAAATACAAATTGAGCGTGTAGTTACCTCAGCCCGGATGTGGCATCATCCCGGTTCAATTCCCTGCATGCAGATCGAGCACGATATCGGCACTATCGAATCGCTGCGCGGGCGCGCCCTTCTCAAGGAGCTCGACCGCGAGGTCCGGCAGAGCGGCCATGGGGCGCAGACCCGGCCACCTCCACCCTTCCGGCCGCGTGAGCCGGGAATCGCCTGAACCCGAGAGACGGCCGGACATCGTGCCGTCCACGCGCTCCGTCATCGAGGTGCGTCGCACGCGGTCCCGGAACCGTGGGACGGCGCGTCCTGGCATCACGGTTCGCCCCGGTCCAGACCCGCCACGACTCGTCGGAACAGAGCGGCCCTTCCTCGACAATCATTATATTGACAAGTGACAAGGTAACCTTCGCACCAGAACCCGGTGTGACCCCCCATGCCCGACCCTGCGCCCACCCATGATGGCGATCCGCAGCCTTCCCGTCCCGACGCGGACGGTCCCGACAGGACGGAGAACACCTCGCCCCCAGGCTCGATGCCCGACAATACAGTCCCCATCGTCGGGATCGGCTCGTCGGCCGGCGGGCTCGAGACCCTCGAGCAGTTCCTCGCCGGCGTCCCGCCCGAGAGCGGCATGGCCTTCGTGGTCGTCCAGCACCTGGACCCGACGCACAGGGGGATGTTCCCCGAGCTCCTCCAGCGCGCCACTCCGATGCCGGTGGTCGAGATCACGGACGGCCTGGCCGTCCGGCCGGACACGGTCTACGTGATCCCGCCGAACCACGACCTCTCCCTCCTCCACGGGACCCTCCACCTCCTCGAGCCGCACGCGCCGCGGGGCCTGCGCCTGCCCATCGACTACTTCTTCCGCTCGCTTGCCGCGGACCTGAAGGAGCTGGCCATCGGCGTCGTCCTCTCGGGCATGGGCTCGGACGGCACCCTGGGCCTCCGCGCGATCAAGGAGAAGGGCGGGCTCGTCGTCGTCCAGGACCCGGCCACGGCCAAGTTCGAGGGCATGCCGCAGAGCGCGCTCACCACGGGCCTCGCCGAGATCGTCGGCCCGGCCGACCAGCTGGCCGACAGGATTCTCGGCGTCGTCCGGCGCATGCCTCCATCGGCCGTCGAGACGGCGCCGCCGGAGGCCGGCGACTACGAACGGATCATCATCCTGCTGCGGGACCGCACGGGCCACGACTTCTCCCTGTACAAGAAGTCCATGATCCACAGGCGGATCGACCGGCGCATGGCCATCCACCAGCTCGACCGGATCGTGGACTATGTCCGGCTTCTGCAGGAGAACCCGGCCGAGCGTGACCTGCTCTTCCGGGAGCTCCTGATCGGCGTGACCAGCTTCTTCCGCGACCCCGCCGTCTGGAACGCGCTCCGGGACCGGGTGCTCCCAGAGCTCATACGGGCCGCCCCGGACGGCGCCGCGCTCCGCGCCTGGGTCCCCGGCTGCTCGACCGGCGAGGAGGCCTACTCGCTGGCCATCGTCTTCCGCGAGGCGCTCGCGGTCCTCTCGCCGCAGAAGCGGTGCACGCTCCAGATCTACGCCACCGACCTCGATGTCAACGCCATCGACCGGGCCCGGATCGGCCGGTACCCCGAGACCATCGCGGCCGACGTCAGCGAGGAGCGCCTCTCCCGGTTCTTCGTCCGGGACGACGCCGGGTACCGGATCGGACAGGAGGTCCGGGGGATGGTGGTCTTCGCCCCGCAGGACCTGCTCGCGGACCCGCCGTTCACCCGGATCGACGTCCTCTCCTGCCGGAACCTGCTGATCTACCTGGAGCCGGCGATCCAGCAGCGCCTGATCCCCCTCTTCCACTACGCGCTCAACCCGGGGGGCGTGCTCGTCCTCGGCACGGCCGAGTCGGTCGGGTCCTTCGCGAACCTCTTCACCCCGATCGACCCGAAGCTCAGGCTCTTCCGCCGGACCGGGGAGTCCGCGGCGGCGGCGCCGGCCTTCCCGGCCTCGGCCCCCCTGGCGGAGACCCGCGCCGCGACCCCGGGAGCCCGGGCGATGCCGACCGCCAACCTGCAGGAGCTGGCCGACCGGTTGGTCCTGCGGGAGTACGGGCCGGCGGTAGTGCTGACCACGAGGACCGGGGATATCCTCTACACCAACGGCCGGACGGGCCGGTTCCTCGAGCCCGCCGGCGGCCGGGCCAACTGGAACGTCTTCGCCATGGCCCGTGACAGGCTCGGCGCGGAGCTGCCCGGCGCGTTCCGGAACGCGCTCCGCGAGGACGGGCCGGTCGTGCTCCGCGGGCTGCAGGTCGGGGTGAACGGCGGGATCGTCCGCGTGGACCTCACGGTGCGGCGGCTCGTGGAGCCCGCCGGCCTGGCCGGGCTCGTCGTGATCGTCATCGCCGAGGTCCCGGCCCCGCCGGAGGCGCCGGCGATGACCCGGCGCACGGGCCGGCGCGAGGAGGCCCGCGTGCTCGAGGAGCGGCTCCGCCACACCGAGGAGGAGCTCGCGGCCACCCGCGAGGAGATGCAGGCCTCGCACGAGGAGCTCCAGTCCACGAACGAGGAGATGCAGTCGACCAACGAGGAGCTCCAGTCGACGAACGAGGAGCTGACGACCTCGAAGGAGGAGCTCCAGAGCCTCAACGAGGAGCTCCAGACGGTCAACACCGAGCTCCAGAGCCGGGTCGACGACCTCTCGCGCGTCAACGACGACATGAAGAACCTGCTCCACAGCACCGACGCGGCGGCGGTCTACCTCGACACGAACCTGGACGTGCGCTGGTTCACGGAGGCGATGACGCGCCTCGTCAACCTCCGCCCCGGCGACGTGGGCAGGCCCGTGATGGAGCTCGCGTCGGACCTCTTCTACCCCGACCTGCTCAGGGACGCCCGCGAGGTGCTCCGGACGCTCGCCCCGTTCGAGGGGGAGGTCGAGGCGCGGGACGGGCGGCGCTTCAGGGTCCGGATCCTCCCGTACCGGCGGCTCGACAACCGGATCGACGGCGTGGTGGTCGCCTTCGCCGACATCACGGTCTACCGGACCCTGGAGCGGGAGCTCGACGACGCCCGCGCCTACGCCGAGGCGATCGTCGCGACCGTTCGCGAGCCCCTGCTCGTCCTCGACGGCGCCCTGCGCGTGGTCACGGCGAACCGCTCGTTCTACCGGACCTTCCGCGTCGGCCCCGTCGAGGTGGAGGGGCGCGAGCTCCTCGCCCTCGGGAACGGGCAGTGGGATATCCCCGCGCTCCGCGAGCTCCTGGGCACGATCATCCCCGAGAACACGTCCTTCGACGACTTCCGGGTCGAGCACGACTTCCCCGGGATCGGTCACCGGGTCATGCTGCTCAACGCCCGGCGGGTGGTCGCCGAGGCGGGGAAGCGGCAGCTCGTCCTCCTGGCCTTCGAGGACGTCACCGGGACGACGCGGGAGGAACTGTGAGCCCTGGCGGTTCGCCCGACGCGGACCCCGCGGCGCTCCGCCGGCGGGCCGAGGAGGCCCTGCGGGCCCGGCCGAACGGCTCGACCGCCTCCCTCTCGGGGGACGAGGCGATCCGGCTGGTCGAGGAGCTCCGGGTCCACCAGGTCGAGCTCGAGCTCCAGAACGAGGAGCTCCGGCGGACCCGGCGCGAGACCGAGGAGCTGCGGGACCGGTACGCCGACCTCTACGACTTCGCGCCCGTCGGCTACTTCACGCTCGACGCGGACGGCGTGATCCGGGAGGCGAACCTGACCGGGTCGCTCCTCCTCGCGACGGACCGGCAGACCCTGATCGGCCGGCGCTTCTCGGCGTTCCTGGACCCCGTCGCGGTCCGGCCGTTCGAGCGGTTCTGCGACCGGGTCCGGTGCAGCGGCAGCACGGAGACCTGCGACGTCCTGGTCTCGGGCCGGGCCGGGCATGACGACTGGTACGCCCAGCTGAAGGGGCGGGCCGAGCCGGCGCGCGGGGACGGCGGGCCGCGCCTGCGGCTGGTGGCGAGCGACATCACGGACCGGAAGCGGACCGAGCAGGCGCTGCGGACCTCGAACGAGGAGCTGCAGCGCTACGCGTACGTCGCCTCCCACGACCTGCAGGAGCCGTTACGGTCGATCGTCAGCTTCTCCCGGCTCCTCGAGAAGCGGTATAGAGGGAAGCTCGACCAGGACGCGGACGAGTACATCAACTTCATCGTCGAGGGCGGCAACCGGATGCAGCAGCTGATCCTGGACATGCTCGAGTTCTCCCGCGTCGTTTCCAGGGCAGGGCCACGCGCCCCGACTGACCCGCGCCTGGCCGCATCGGCAGCGCTCCGGCTCCTCGAGGGCCCGATCGCGGAGGCCGGCGCGACAGTCGAGGTCGGCGAGCTGCCGGTGGTGACGGCCGACCCGACGCAGCTCGAGCAGGTCTTCGCGAACCTGGTCGGCAACGCGGTCAAGTACCGCCGCGAGAGCGTGCCGCCCGCGATCGCGATCTCGGCGCACCGGGTGAACGGCATGGTCGAGTTCGCGGTGGCGGATAACGGGATCGGGATCGAGCCCAAGTACTTCGGCCGGATCTTCGACATGTTCAGCCGCCTGCACACCCGCGAGCGGTACGGCGGCACGGGGATCGGCCTGGCCGTGGTCAAGCGGATCGTCGAGCGGCACGGCGGCCGGATCCGGGTCGAGTCGGTGCCAGGCGAGGGCTCGACGTTCTTCTTTACCCTGCCGGCGGCGCGGGAGATGTGAGACGGACGTGTATCCCCACCCCTGTGAGGGACCACGCGCTTGCCCCGTGTGTGATCAAAACGATACGATACAACGGCAATAATGGTAAACCAAATAAAAATGATTCGGGTTCTGTTTTAATAAAGAAAACGAAAATTGGCGTAAAAATGCCTCAGCCCGGATTTGAACCGGGGACAACCAGATCTTCAGTCTGGCGCTCTCCCAAACTGAGCTACTAAGGCAGGGGTACTACGTTACCTTTTCCCAGATATATACCTCGCGGTGCGGGGGGAGATCGTTTCACGGATACCTTCATAGCCACAGGAGCGTACCCGTATCAGCATGTCGCAGGTGCGGCCCCTCTCGGACTCCGAGGAGCGTGTCATCGAGGCCGCACGAGACCGGAAGGCGCGCGTCCTCCATCTGACCCACAACGACCTCGACGCCGTCGGGGCCGACGCGGTCCACCGCCGACGGTACGGCGACGTCTTCACGGTCTTCAGCTCGGTCGGCAAGTTCCCGGCATTTCTCGAGCGTGTATCCGGGCTGCCCGGCCGTGGCGACCTCCTCTCCATCACGGATCTCGGATTCCAGCGTGCCGTCCTGCCCGGCCTCGATGCCGCACGGCGGAACGGGTGGCGCGTTGAATGGCGGGATCATCACCGCTGGACCGAGGACGAGTGCTCCGCCGTCCGCGAACGCGTCGACCTTCTCCGGGTCGACACCACCCGGTGCGGGTGCGGGATCACCGCCGTCGACCTGCTGCCCGACGACCCGGTGGCGCGCGAGATCGCGGCCGTCGTCTGCGATTACGACCTCTGGCACCACCGGGATCCCCGCTCCGCCGTCCTCGGCCAGGTGCTCCAGCGGCCGGGAAACCGGTACCATGTTCGCGACCTCCTGGTCCGGGGACGGTTCGTGGACGACCAGGTCGAGGCCGAGTACGCGGACATCCGCAGGGAGATGAACGAGATGATCGACCACTCCATCTCCCATGTCCAGCTGGCCGGTGAGCGCTACCGGATTGCGTTCGCGCCGCTCTACGGCTACCCCTCCGAGACCGCGGCCGCCATCCGCGAGCGACTCGGGACCGAGATCGAGGTGATCGTCAACCCGTCGGGACGGTTCTCGATCCGGTCGGTCCCGCCGATCAGCCACCTCGTGGCCCGCAAATTCGGCGGCGGCGGGCATCCGAACGCGGCCGGTGGCGACTTCGCGTTCTCGTTTTTCGAGCGGCTCGGATTCGCGCTTCTCAAGCGCTGCAGGCGGTTCCGCGACCTCGTCACGGCGGCCGAGACCGTCTGATCCGATCGACGACATACCCTTTTTTGATCGCCGGTCGACCCTTGGGGCATGTGGAGCGCGATTGAGATCGAACGCTGGGTGGGCGAGCGCCGCTCCTCGCTGGTCGAGGCACGGGAGGCGGCCCGGGCGATCATCGAACGGGTACGGACCGGCGGGGACGCGGCCCTTGCCGACCTGGCCCGAGAGTTCGACCGGGTGGAGCCCGGAGCGCTGGCGGTAACCGACGACGAGCGCGAGGCGGCGTACGGAGAGGTCGACGAACGCGTCGTCGAGGCGCTCGTCGAGGCCGAGGCCCGGATCGCGATCTTTCACGAGCTCCAGCGCCCACCGGGCCTCTGGCTCACCGAGGTCGAGCCGGGGATCACGCTCGGCGTCAAGACGACGCCGCTCGACCGCATCGGCGCCTACGTCCCGGGAGGACGGGGCGCCTACCCCTCGACGGCGCTGATGTGCACCGTGCCCGCCCGCGTCGCGGGCGTCGCGTCCATCTGCTGCTGTTCGCCTCCGCCGATCCACCCGCTCACGCTCGTCGCGCTCGATATCGCGGGCGTCTCCGAGATCTACCGCGTCGGGGGGGCGCAGGCCATCGCGGCCATGGCCCTCGGGACTGAGTCGATCGCGCCCGTCCAGAAGGTCGTCGGCCCGGGCAACGTCTACGTAACCGCCGCCAAGCAGCTCCTCCAGGACCAGGTCGAGATCGACTTTCCCGCCGGGCCGAGCGAGATCGCGATCGTCGCCGACGGGACGGCCCGCCCCGACTACATCGCGGCCGACATCCTCGCCCAGGTCGAGCACGACCCCCACGCCGCGGCGATCGTGATCACGACCGAGCCCGCGCTCGCCGACGCGGTCGGCCGGGAGCTCGAGACGATGGTTGCCGGAACAGAACGGCTGGCGATCGTCGAGCGCGCGCTCGGCAACTCGGGGTACGTCGTCGTGGACTCGTTCGGCGACGCGGCAGCCGCCGTCGACCGGATCGCGCCGGAGCACCTCTCGATCCAGGTCGCCGACCCCCTCGCCGTCCTCGGTGCGGTCCACCATGCCGGTTCGATCTTCCTGGGCCCGCACTCTCCCGTCGCCTGCGGCGACTACGCCACGGGGACGAACCACGTCCTCCCCACGGCAGGCCATGCCTCGACACGATCGGGCCTCGACGTCCGGCACTTCTGCAAGACCTCGACCGTCCAGCAGCTCTCCCGTGACGGTCTCGAGGCGATCGCCGGCGTGGTCGAGACGATCGCCTCGGCCGAAGGCCACACGGCCCACGCGGCATCGGTCCGGATACGGCGCCGCGGTTGACCGTCCCGGGCAGCCTCTCACGGCGGCCACGGTAACAGCGTCAGCATTATACAACCGTGCCGCGAATAGTCCACTATCGGGGGATGCCGGAGAGATGCAGCACGATACGGCGGAGCGGTTCAGGGCTACCTGCCTGCTGGTCATCGCCCTCGCCCTCCTTGCCGGGACGGTCACTGGTGCGGGTATCCGCAGCCCGACCGTGATCACGGTCCCCGGGACCTACCTCCTCGAGCAGAACCTCTCGGTCACCGACGGCACGGTCGCGATCGAGGTACGGGCGCCCAACGTCACGATCGATGGGAACGGGTGGACGATATCCGGTGGGGACGCGGCGAACTCATGTGGCGTGCTCGTCCACGCTCCCGCCGGGCGCGTCCGGAACGTGACCATCAGGAATCTCAACATCCGCGACCTCCAGTACGGATGCTACTTCTGGAACACGGAGAATACCAGCGTCGAGGGCTGCCGGATCGTATCCTGCGCGATCGGGATCACCTGCAACCCGACCTTCCGGGGAAGCGTTACGGCCAGCCGGCTCGAAGAGAACGACTACGGCTTCGCGATCTCGGGCGGGTCCGGGGAGCCGGTGCTGCGGTCCAACCGGGTGACCGATAGTCTCCGGGCCGGGATCTACCTCTATCGGACCCGCGGCGGCCTTATCGCCGACAACTACCTCGAGAACGCCCGCAACGTCTACGTCGGGGAGCAGGCGACCGGTATCAACTGGACCGCCGGCCCGCGACCCGGTCGCTCTGTTGCCGGCGGACCCGTTCTCGGCGGCAACTTCTGGGGGCGGCCGAACGGCGACGGGTTCTCGCAGACCGAGACCGACGCCGACCAGGACGGCATCACGGACCGGACCTACCGCGTCTCGGGCTACATGGTCGACACCCGCCCTCTCCGCGAGAGCGTGAACAGGACGCGTCCCGTCGCGGTCTTCACCGCCACGCCCTCCTCGGGCACATCGCCGCTCACGGTCCGGTTCGACGAGGCCTCGCGCGGCGGGATCGGGATCTGGGAGTGGTCCTTCGGCGACGGCGCGACCGCGGTCGGCAGGAACGTCACGCACCGCTACACCGAACCGGGACATTACAACATCACGCTCCGTGTCAGCGACCCGGCGGGGGCGAACTCGTCGGTCCGCGTCGGCGCGATCACGGTGGCGGCACCGATCCAGTCGCCGACCGCGGCGTTCCGGGCGACGCCGCGGGTCGGGGACCTGCCCATGGCGGTCCAGTTCACCGACATCTCGAGCGGCAACCCCCGGTCGTGGCGATGGACCTTCGGCGACGGCACGACCTCGACCGAACGAAACCCTGTCCACGTCTACCGGGAGGCAGGGAGTTACACGGTCGGCCTCAGGGTCTCGAACGTGGCCGGGAACTCGACCAGGACGAAGTCGCGGCTGATCATCGTAACCGACCCGTACGAAGAGAAGGGTTATTAAGGGCGTTGCCGAATGATATCCTGCAGAGCAATCTGTGAGAGTAATCCAAATGGATAACAGAAGGTATGACAGGCCGCGCGGCGGTTCCAGGTATGGTAGCAGCGGCCCGCGAGAGATGACCAAGACGGTCTGTTCGGACTGCGGAAAAGAGTGCGAGGTTCCCTTCAAGCCTACGGAGGGGCGCCCCGTGTACTGCTTCGACTGTCTGCCGAAGCACAGGAAGCCTCGCTTCTAATCTTCCTCTTCCACGGGAACTGCCGTTCCGGCATCTCCCTGCTTTTTTGAGAACGAACGGTTCAACCGTACCACGAGTGCCGTCAGCGTCGCGGCAAAGAGAACCTGCGTCAGCACGGTTGCCGGCAACTCCAGGGGCGCGACGAAGATGAAGAACGCGAAGATCGGCGCGCTGAACGAGACGATGTCACGTCGGGGCTTCAGGTAGGCGAGGTAGGCGAGCAGGAGGGAACCGAGGACGCAGCCCCAGCCGAACGGGCCGGGGTTGTCGATATATCCCAACCGTGCGAGCGCGATCGCGACCGGGATTCCTCCGAAGGATACAAGCGGTATCGCGATGGAGACGGCGAGGTCCCGCCGGGCGTCTGAGACCATGTACACCTACGGTTCTTCTCACGGCCTGAAAGGGTTATGTGTCCTCGGCCCCGAGGCGGACGCGGCCCGCGAAGACCGTCTCCAGCTCCTCGTCGAGCCCCGCGAGCAGGGCGGCCCGCTCCGTCGCCTTCTGCCCGGCGACGCGGGCAAGGTCCGCCCGCTCCGCGTCGAGCGCTGAGGCCCGGTGACCGAGCTGCCGAAGGCGCCCGGAGAGACGTTCGCGTTCCTGCGCGACGGGCGACGTCGCGACCTCCCGCTCGAGCTGCGCCAGCTCTTCGGCGAGACGGGCCTGCTCGTCGATCCGGGCGGCGACCGAGGCGGCGACCGCCGCCGGGTCGCCGAAGGCCTGGTCGCCCTCCTTGGGGGTGATCTCGCCGGCGGCGACCAGGTCCTGGACCACGGCGAGCCCGCCCACGAGCGAGGTCGAGAGGGCTGCACCATCGGCAGGCAGAGGGTCGGCGAGTGCCGACTGGAGATGGTGAAGCCTCGTCGCCGCCTGCCGGTCGCCCCGCTTTGCCAGGAGCCGCTCTGCGCGGCGGAGCGCCTGGATCAGACCCTCGGAGTGTGCGCGATGACCCGACGCGAGGGATTCTGCGGCGGCCGTGAGCCGCTCGACCTCCGACCGCCGGGCATCCAGGGCCCTGGCCGCCGGCGAATCGTTCAGGGTCGCGAGCTCGCCCTCGGTCGCAGTGCGATCTCCGGCGATGGTCTCGAGCTGGGCCGCGGCCTCACCGGACCTCCGGAGCGCATCCTGCTCCTCGGCCTCGAGGCCGCCGATGCGATCGACCCGGCCCCGGAGGGCCTCGAGCGCCGCGAGGTCGTTCTTCTCGTCGGCGAGGGTTGCCGTCATCGCGTTGACGGCGCGTCCGACAACGTCGACGCCGGCCTTGACCGCCTGCATCTCGTCGGGCAGCACGGCGCGCAGGTACCGGCCCTGGCCCCGCAGGGCCGAGATCAGGCACTTGAGGAGGGCCGTGGAGGCCGCGTAGAACTCGTGGGGGTCGTCGGGGAGCGTCCGGGAGAGGCACGACTCCATGGCCCGGACGAACGCCGGCAGGGTCGTGCGGGAGATCTGTTCGAGCTTCGGGTGGATGGCCGCGTCCCAATCGGCGCGTGCCAGCCGTCCTACCAGGCCCTCGAGCTCGGCAATCGCCTGCCGAACCTCGCTCGCCGGTTCCTCGAACGCCGGCCCGGTACGTTCGCGAATCGAGGCTATCTCCGCGTCGATCAGCGCCGGAAGCTCATCGAGACCGACGGTTCTCGCGGCGGCTGCCTCCTCTTTCCGCCCGAGGAGATCCTTTACGAAACGAAATACGGGCACTCTTCAGTCCCCCTTCGCGATCTGCCGGAGCCGGCCGACGCCGTCGATCTCGGAGAGGACGGCGACCACCTCGGGCGGCACGAGATCTTCCCACGCCTCCCCCGCGATCATGCGTCGACGGACCTCGGTGCCGCTATGCCGATCGCGTTCGTGCATCGGGTCCGTGTGGGTCTGAATGCCGCCCTCGGTGAAGAGACGGAGCACGAGCGGGTTGCCCGAGTGGACCACCTGGAACGGCGGGGTCATGGACATGACGTGGGCGGCCCAGATGGCGTTACGCCGAATATCCTCGATCGGGATGACGTAGAACGGGATCTCGAACCCTTCGAGCGATCGGGTCAGCATCAGCACCCGCTCGCCGGCGGTGAAGGGGTTCTGGAGTTCGTGCGAGAGCTGTGCCGAGCCGATCCCGATGACTATCTCGTCCGTGGTCTTCGCGATCGTGGAGAGCACGGTATGGTGGCCGTTGTGATACGGCTGAAACCGCCCGATGTAGAACGCGCGCTTCATGCAATCGCCGCCATCCGGGCGACCTTCGCCGCGAAAGCCCCCGCGACGAAGCCCGCGTCGATGTTCACGACCGCGATCACCGAGCAGGACTGGAGCATCGAGCCCAGAGCGGCCTGCCCTCCTCCCTTGAACCCGTAACCGGTCGAGACCGGGAGACCGATGACGGGCCGGTCGACGAGCCCGGCGACGACCGCCGGCAGGGTACCTTCGCGGCCGGCCGCGACCACGAAGACCTGGCAGTCGAGGAGGTTCTTCAGCGCCGGAAAGAGGCGGTGGATCCCGGCCGCGCCGACATCGTAGGCGCACCGGACCTCGCAGCCCATCTCCTCGGCCACCGCCCGTGCCTCCTCGGCGACAGTGATGTCCGAGGTGCCGGCCGTGACGATGCCGACGATCCCCCCGCCGGTCGGGCGTTCCCGTCCGTCCGAGACGATCAGGACGCCGGCCGCCGACCGATCCTCGACCTCGAGGCCGGCCTCGTCAGCCGCCGTGAGCACGGCCGCGGCCTGCTCGGGGGAGGCCCGGGTGACGAGGCACCGCCCTGCGGCCCTCGCCTGGGCCACGGTGATCGCGGTGAGCTGGGAGACGGTCTTGCCCTCGGCGAGGACGGCCTCGGGCAGCCCGCAGCGGAGGTCTCGCCCGAGGTCGAGGAGGGCCAGCTCCCCGACAGCCTCGAGCCGGAGCCCCTCGATCTCCTGCGCCGCCGCCTCGATCGAGATCTCCCCGGCCCGATACCGCTCGAGGAGCGTGCGCAGTCTCGTGTTCGCTGGCATGATCTGCACTAGAATTATGGGTGCGTGATAAATAACTGGTGCATTCATGTCCTATCTCGTCTACATCGCATGGTTCGGTGCCGCCGTGGTCGCGCTCCTCTGGGTCCGCGACGCCCGGATCTTCTGGCGGACGGCGCTGCCGGGGTACCGCTCGGCAGCGTACCGCGGGGTTCTCTATACGGCCCTCGCGCTTGCCGGCGTGGCCGTGAGCTACGCTGCACAGCTCGAGCTGCTCGGTCTTGGGCTCATCCTGCTCGCGCTCTACCTCCAGGGCCGCGTCGAGCGGGAGCAGGTCTGGACGAACGAGTCCACGTTCGACCGTGCCATCGGCAACGCGCCGCGGAAACAGAGATAACCCGACGGGACCGATTTTATAAGGATGCTGCAGCGACCGCGCGGAACGCGCGATTTTCTTCCCGACGAGATGGAAGCGCGTGCCGAGATCGAGGGGCGCATGCGCGAGGCTGCGCGACGCTTCGGTTACCGGCCGGTGCGTACGCCGGCTTTCGAGGAGCTCGAACTCTTCACGCTCCGGTCGGGGCCCGGGATCGTCAACGAGATGTATACGTTCGAGGACAAGGGCGGTCGGGCGCTCGCGCTCCGTCCCGAGCTGACCGCCCCCGTGCTGCGGATGTTCGTCAACGAGGCCCGGGTGCTGCCGAAACCGCTCCGCTGGTACTACGTCGACGACTGCTTCCGGTACGAGCGGCCCCAGAAGGGCCGGTATCGCCAGTTCTGGCAGTTCGGGGCCGAGCTGATCGGCGTGGACTCAGCAGGCGCCGACGCCGAGGTGATCCTGCTCGCCGACGCGGCCCTCAGGGCCGCCGGGGTGGAGTACGAGCTGAAGGTCGGCCATCTCGCCCTCCTCCGGTCACTCCTCGCCGACCTCGACGAGGCGGCCAGGCGGACCGTCATGGGCCTGCTCGACAAACGCGAGATGGACGCGCTCGCGGACGCGCTCGAGGGTATCGGCCGTCCGGATCTCCTCGAGGCGCTCGCTGCCCTCGCCGCCGCCACCACGCTCGACGAGGCCTTCGCCGTGACGGGCGCGCTCCCCGCGGAAGGTCGCCTTCGCGAGCTCACGGCGCTCCTCGACGCAACGGAGATTCCCTACTCCCTGAACTTCGGGATCGTTCGGGGCCTCGACTACTACACGGGCATGGTCTTCGAGGGCTTCGCCCAGAACCTCGGAGCCGAGAACCAGATCGTCGGCGGGGGGGCGTACCGGCTCGCGCACCTCTTCGGTGGCGAGGAGACGCCGTCCTGCGGCTTCGCCATCGGCTTCGACCGGGTGATGGTCGCGCTCGGGGAGGTGGCTGTGGCACCCCGGACCGTCGTTGCCGTCCTCTCCACTCCCGAGGGAGCGAGCGCGGCGTTCCGGGCCGCGTCCGCGTTCCGGGCGGCGGGGGTCCGGACCGAGCTCGATCTCTCGGGACGCGGGCTCGGCGCGCAGATGGCGCGCGCCGCCAAGAGCGCGGACTATGCCGTGCTGATCGGCGCGCGCGAGGCGGAAGCGGGCGTGGTCGCGTTCAAGGATCTCGCCACGGGCATCCAGGAGACGCTCGCGCTCGACGAGGCCGTCGCGCGGATCGGGGGGGAGGTGGACGGGCCTGGCGCTCGCTGAGGAGCTCGCGCGGGGCCAGCGCGCGATCTCGATCGCGGAGTTCTTCGAGAAGAACAAGCACCTGCTCGGCTTCGACTCACCGGCGCGCGGGGTGATCACGACGGTCAAGGAGGCCGTCGACAACGCGCTGGACGCGTGCGAGGAGGCGGAGGTCCTTCCCGACATCGAGATCGAGGTCCGCCGGATCGGGCCCGAGACCTGCCGGATCGCGGTCGAGGACAACGGCCCGGGAATCGTGCCGGAGAACGTCCCCTTTGTCTTTGGCAAGCTCCTCTACGGTTCGCGCTTTCACCAGATACGGCAGAGCCGGGGCCAGCAGGGGATCGGGATCTCGGCGGCGGTGCTCTACGCCCAGCTGACGACGGGCCTGCCGACCGTGATCACGACCCGGACGGGGGCACACGAGCCGGCGCACCGGTTCGCGCTCCGGATCCGGGTCGAGAGCAACGAGCCCGAGGTCCTCGAGCACGAAGAAATTGCGTGGGACCGCACGCACGGCACGCGGGTCGAGATCGAGTTCCGCGCGAGCCTCGCCGCGAAGAAGCGGCTCGTCGAGTACCTCCGGTACACGGGCGTGGTCAACCCCCATGCTCGCATTCGGGCCGAGATCGACGGCGAGGGCTTCGTCTCGGAACGGGTGGCCGAAGTGCCGCTCGTTCCGCCGAAGGCGATCCGGCCGCATCCGCTCGGGATCGAGCTCGGCCAGCTCGCACGCATGGTCGGGGGCGCGAAGGGACCGCTCGCGCCGTTCCTCGTGGAACAGTTCGTCCGCGTCGGGTCCAAGACCGCGGACGAGATCTGTGCAGCGGCCGAACTCGCGCCGACGGCGCGGGTCGAGAGTCTCTCCGCCGCCGATGTCTCGCGCCTCCTCGCGGCGCTCCAGTCGGTCCGCGTCCCCCCGCCGCCGACGACGCAGTGCCTCTCGCCGATCGGCGAGCAGCTGCTGGCGCGCGGACTCTCGGCCGAGTACCGGATGGACTTCGTCGCCGCCCGGACACGGCCGAGCGCGGTCTACGGCGGCCACCCCTTCATGGTCGAGGCAGCGCTCGGCTACGGCGGCCGGCTCCCGGTCGAAGGCAGCGCGCAGCTGATGCGGTTTGCGAACCGCGTCCCCCTGATCTACCAGCAGGGGGCCTGCGCGGCCACGCGGTGTGTGGCCGAGGTGAACTGGAAGGCCTACGGCCTCTCCCAGTCCGGGCTGCCGCAGGGGCCGCTGCTGATCCTCGTCCATGTCGCGTCCACGAACGTCCCGTTCACCTCGGAGTCGAAGGACGCGATCGCCTCGATCCCCGAGATCGAGCGCGAGATCATGCTCGCGCTCCAGGACCTCGGGCGCGACCTCAGGGCCTTCGTCTCTCGCCGCGACCGGACACGCCTGGCCGAGGAGCGAGCGCGGGCCGTCTGCGCGATCCTGCCCGAGCTCGCGGCCAAGGTGGCCGAGGTGACAGAACGGCCGGTCCCGGATATATCGCCGATCGAGGGGCAGATCATGCGCAAGGTCGTCGCGAAGAAGCGGACGGTCGCTGGCCGGGTCGGGATCGAGATACAGAACCACACGGGGCGTGAACTCGCACTCCAGGTCTACGAACAGTCGAGTGATCCGGCTGACGACGCCGTGCCGGCGCCGGACTTCTCGACCGTGCTCGACGATCTCGTGACGCGTGTCTGGCAGGTGACCCTCGCGCCGGGGGCCCGGTGGCGGGCGGCGTATACCGGGCACGGCGACGGGACGATCGACCTTCGCGGCGTGGACGAGCATCAGAAAGTGGTGGTGGATCTCGATGTCTAGGAACGAGCTCGACGCGCGGGCGCGGACCGAGCTGGTCAGGATCGCCGAGACGTGGTACGACCAGATGCACGGTGGCGAGGTGCCGTCGATCGCGCTGCCGACCCGGACCAAGCAGAACATCGAGTACGACGACGAGTCCGAGGTCTGGAAGTACGGCGAGAAGGAGAGCCTCCGCTCGGCCCACACGGCCAAGTCCGCGCTCCATCTCCTCAAGATGGCCTACGTGATCGGCTTTCTGAAGCAGCAGCTGGCCGAGAACCGGTCGTCGACCCTCAGGGAGCTCTACTACATCTCGGAGGGCTGGAAGCGCGCCAAGTTCGGCGCGCAGGACGAATCGAACTACCTGATCGAGGACCTCGAGATCCTGACCGCGCTCCAGCGCGAGGCGTTCCACCTCCGGCCAGAGGAGGACGGCGCGACCGTCTTCGGACCGCTGCGGGTCCGCGAGTCGACCCGGCGCGGGCTCAAGGAGATCCACTGCCGCGACGACGTGGGCGAGGCCGGGTACGCGATCCCGAACAACGTCGAGGGGCTCGAGCTCGTCGACCACGACGCGAAGATGGTCATCGCGATCGAGACGGGCGGCATGTACGCGAGGCTGCAGGAGAACGGCTTCGACGAGGAGCACGACGCGATCCTGGTCCACCTGAAGGGCCAGCCCGCGCGCTCGACCCGTCGCGTGCTCCACATGCTCAGCGACAAATTCGGCCTGCCGGTTACGGTTTTCACCGACGGCGACCCCTGGTCGTACCGGATCTACGCCTCCGTGGCCTACGGTTCGATCAAGTCCGCGCACATGTCCGAGCTCCTCGCGACGCCGCGCGCCCGGTTCATCGGGGTCCAGCCGAGCGACATCGCGGACTACGACCTGCCGTCGGACACCCTCTCGGAGAAGGACGTGCAGGCCCTGAAGTCCGAGCTGACCGATCCCCGGTTCGACACCGACTACTGGCGGTTCCAGATCAAGCGGCAGCTCGAGCTCGGCCTGAAGACCGAGCAGCAGGCGTTCGCGGCCCGGGGCCTGGACTTCGTGACCAGGGAGTACCTTCCGGCGCGGCTCGCCGAGCTGGAGGTGCTGTAGGTTGAGCGTCGGCGCCCGCTCTTCCTGGATTCGGGTTCATCCCGCGACATGAGGAAGCACGGATGCCGACGACCCCGACCTCCTCCTCGCCATGGCTGGACGACGAGAGGAAGATCGACGCCCCTCCGCCAGGCACGAGGTTGCTGGTCCTCTCCGATCAGTACCTGAGCTTCGTCAAGGACCAGGTGGAGCTGCTGGCTCCCCACTTCTCCCAGGTCACGGTGATCGTCCGGCACAACCCCGTGACCGAGATCTCCCGCGTCGTGCCGGTCCATTCCCTCGCCCCGTACCGGCGCGACACGCTCGTGGACCTCCGGTCGGTCCCCGCGAATGTCCGCGTCCTCTACGCACCCGCGCTCTTCCTTCCGTACGACGCGGATAACCGCCGGCAGGGCGACCGGCTGCTCGGATCCGTGCGCCGCGTGATCAGAAGCGAGAAGATCGAGTTCGACCTGGTGCACGCCCACTTCGTCTGGCCGAACGGCCACGTCGCCGTCCGCCTCGGGGAGGAGCACGGTGTGCCGGTCGTCGTCACCGCGCACGGCTACGACATCTACGACCTCCCGTATCGTGACGCCGCCTGGAGAGCGCTGATCGCCGATACCGTGCGAGAGGCTGATCGGGTCATCGCGGTCAGCGAGCGCACGCGCCGCTGCGCGGCCGAGATTGCGCCCGGGGTTGAGCCGGTCGTGATCCCCAACGGCTACCGCCCGGATCTCTTCCGTCCGATGGACATGGCCGGCTGCCGTGAACGGCTCGGTCTTCCCCCTGACAGGCGTATCGTCCTGACCGCCGGCGGCTTCGTCCCCGAGAAGGGGCAGCAGTACCTGGTCGAGGCCGCCGCGGACCCGGCGGTGCAGGGTCTCGACCTCTGCTGGGTCCTGATGGGCATGGGACGTCTTCACGACGAGCTGGTCCGGAGGATCACCAGGCTCGGACTGGAACGCCGGTTCGTTCTCCCGGGATGGGCAGACCACGCCGAGATGCCGCTCTGGATGAACGCCTGCGACCTCTTCGCCTTCCCGAGCATCAGCGAGAGCTTCGGCGTGGTCCAGGTCGAGGCGATGGCCTGCGGCAGGCCAGTCGTCGCTACCTGCAACGGCGGGAGCGAGGAGATCGTGAACGATCCCGGGGTGGGCATGCTGGTCCCTCCCGGGGACCCGACGGCACTTGCCGGTGCGATCCGGGACGCTCTGGAGCGGCGGTGGGATTCCCGGGTCATCGAAGGCCACGCGGAGCGCTACCGATGGGACCGGATCGTCGTCCGCATCCTCGACGAGTACCGTTCCCTGGTCACGAGTGGTCGGTCCCCGGCGACGTGATACCGTCGAAGATCGCCGCGAGTTCGCGTGTCCTCGCCTCGACGCTGTACTCCCTCCGGAACCGTGCCGTCTGGTCCGACACTCGACTCGTGCCGGCATGGCGGTACCGGCCGTACGCCTCCACCATCGCGCCGGCGATCCCGTCGACGTCCCGGGGCGAGACCAGGAAGGACGACGGAGAGTACGTGCGAATCATCTCCATGGCATCCCCCTCGGGGACGAGGGCGAGGATCGGCCGGCCCGAGGCGAGGTAGGGGAAGAGCTTGCTGGTCAGGACCCGTCGCTGCGAGACGCGGTCGTTCTCCCCGAGCAGGAAGAAGAGGAGGTGCGAACGGGCAAGGAGGGCGTCCGCCTCGGGCTTCGGAAGCAGTCCCAGGTACTCGACGACCTCCTCGAGCCCCCTGTCACGGGCGAGCTGCCGGACGAACGGGGCGTCACGCCCGGCCCACACGAAGCGGAGATCCCCGGGAGGTACGCGGTGCTCATGCAGGACCACGGAGAGTGCATCGAGGAACGATTCGGGTGATTGGGCCCCGTAGAAGAACCCGGTGTACGCGATCGTGAACCGCGGGAAAGGCTGGACGCGCGCGGGGAGGAGTTCGGGGTCGAACCCGTTCAGCACGGTGCTGATCCTGTCCCTGATACCCGGGTACGTGCGTTCGTAGTCCTCGCGGATCGCATCCGTGGCCGTGACGACGTGCGCGGCCGTCTCGAGGACGACCGACTCCAACCGCTCCTCTCTCTTCCGCTGCCAGGGAAAGAGGTATGACGGCGCGTATGGCGACAGGGTCCAGGCGTCCCGCAGGTCGACGACGAGCGGCACCCCCGTCGTCGCCGCGATCCTCGCCCCGGCGAGCGCGGTCGAGTACGGAGGGCAGGTGGCGTAGACGACGGAGATCTCCTCGCGCCGGACCAGGTCCGTGCCCACCCGCGCCGCGCTCCACGCCCACCCGCCATACACGTCGGGCACGAAGACCTTCCGATCCAGGCGGAGCCGGCGGAGCCCGCCCTCGATGACCGAGAGGTTGTTGAGCGGGTTGAACGCCCTGTGGACCGTGACTCCCCGGGGTCCCCGGTCCCCTCCTTCCGTGGTGTAGAACCGGTCCGGGTTTTGCACGGTCAGCACGGAGGGCTGCCAGCCGCAGCGGGGAAGGTACTTGGCGAACTGGGTGGTCCTGACGATGCCCACGCCGCCGAGGGGTGGATACTCGTAGGCGAGGAAGAGGACGCGACGGTCCGGCGGTGCCGCACCCGGTGCCCTGGATTCGGGAGACTCCATCGCCATCAGGAGGTAATCCGCTCGAGGACGGACTCGAAGACCTTCATCGTCTCCTCGTGCGCAAGGGCCGGGGCGGCCTCGCATGCCCTGATCTTCATCTCCTCGATGCGCTCGGCGGAGAGGGCGTCGAGAGAGCTCGCGAGATCGGCGGGACTGAACGACCCGGCGACCACTCCGCAGTCGAACCGGCGGACTATCCGGGCCATCTCCGGGGACGGGCCGATCGCTATCGCCAGCCTCGCCTGTATGAACTCGAACAGTTTGTTCGGCAGGGCGTTGGCGTAATTGAAGTTCGTCGGTTCGAGGAGGAAGAGGCCGATGTCGTACGGGTTGAGCGTGGCGACGATCTCGTTCATCGCCACGGGCGGGACCAGGGCGACATTCTGCCGCGTGCCACAGAGCTCGGCCAACCTTCTGTAGTACTCCTCGCTGCCAGCGGCCGGGACAAGCATCAGGTCGAGGGAGAAGCGTCCGTCGACGTGGTCCATCATCTCGATCATTCGCTCTATCCGCCGTGATGGGATGGCAATGCCGTGGTGGACCAGCCGGATCCGCCCGGGGTCGACCGGGCTCGGCACCCGGTCATGGTACTCGCAGGAGTTGAAGATGACGTCGGGGCGGACCCCGAACTCCCGCCCGTACTCGTCGGCGAGCCCGTCGCAGACGGTCAGGACAGCATCGCACCGGGGCAGGTAATGCCGGCAGAGGTACCGAACGTACGGTTGCTGGATGAGTCGCCAGGAGAGGACGTCCTCGAACTCGCGCGGCCCGTACTCGGTCGCGTCGAGCACGATCTTGGCCCTCCCCTTCACGGCGAACGCGAACGAGAGCGTGTCGAAGTCGTTGGCCACGATCACGTCGAACTGGCGCGCGGAGATCTCGTCCCGGAACGGCTGGAGCACGGTCGGAGAGTGACGGGCGAGCGCCCGGTAATCCCTGGCAAGATGAGCGAGGGCGACCCTGACCTTGGCCATTCTCCTGTTCGCGAGCGGGACATGGATGTACTCGACACCCTCGAGGCAGGGATCGGCGAGGCCCATGCAGGTGACGGAATGATTCTGCCGGAGGAAGAGCAGCTGACGATACACCCTGGGGTCGTTTCCGAGATCGCTCAGCGAGATGATCAGTATTCTCATGGACGAGGAAGAGTCCGTACAGGACGGCGGAACTCCACTATTCTTAACTGGGTTTGGGAACCAAACTATAAAGAACGGTGTGGACCGCGCCGTCCAGTTCCCGGTTACCTGCGGCAGGCGGGCCTCGAGAGGATCGCACCACTGCCCGGCTTCCGCTCCTGCAGTGGCCCGAGTCCAGGTGGTCTTTGGTTCCTGTGGCCGGCGACGCCCTCTACGACCATGCAAGGCCCCCGAGTCCGATGAAGAAAGACGGTGTTTCGCCCGTGGAGGAGAGGGCAGATGACGGAATCGTCCTGCTTGTGGCCAACGAGTTTCACGATGATCCGCGAGTCTTCCGCGCCTCCACGGCACTGTCCGATGATCACCGTCGAGTATCGGTCGTCTGTTTCGTCGAGGGGTCCGCGAGACAGGCTCTCGAGGAGACGCACGGGGTGCGAGTCCATCGATCCGCACACGACTCGAGGTTCTTCCGCCACCTCCGTACCCGGCCCCGGAAGACCGACGCGTCAGCCGGGGATGGCACGCCTCTCACGATCGAGCCCGAACGAGCCTCGGCGTCGGACCTCTTGCCAGCCCGGATAACGCTCCGTTCACAGGTTCTCGAGTCCGCGATCTTTTTGAACAATAACCTGCGCTGGCTCGTCGCGACGCTCCGGTTGCGCCCGGTGGCCGTCTACGCGAACGACCTCGACACCCTTCTGACGGGCGCGCTGCTCTCGGCGTTCAAGCGTGTCCCCCTCATCTACGACTCGCACGAGCTCTTCGTCGAGATGCTGGATCCGCCACGCCCGGTATACCAGCGCATGCTCAAGGGGCTGGAGTCGCGTCTCGTACGGCGAGCGCAGCTGGTGATCACCGTGAACCCGTCCATCGCCGAGGAGCTCGCGCGGCGGTACGCCATCGAGAGGCCCACGGTAATCCCCAATTGCCCGCCGTACACGCAGGTGGTCCTGCCTGGCGCCGCGCAGGAGACGGGGATCCGCGTGGTCTACCATGGCGGGTACGCCCCCGATAGAGGCATCGAAGAGCTCCTCGAGGCCGCGCGGTACCTGGATGGAGCCCGCCTCTTTCTGCGGGGCCTGGACTCACCCCCGGACCATGTACGGCAGGCAGTCGCACGAGCCGCGAACGGTCCCGACGGTTCATCCCGGGTGACCCTGCTGCCGCGAGTACCGATGACCGGGCTGGTGGCGTCCCTCGCCGGGTTCGACGTCGGCGTCATACCGTACAGGGCCACGTGTCTGAACAATTACTACTCGTCCCCGAACAAGCTCTTTGAGTACATGATGGGGGGTCTCGCCGTCGCGGCGGCCGATCTCCCCGAGTTGCGGCGGGTGGTCGAGGAGTGTGAGAACGGCGTCCTCTTCGACCCTTCGGACCCCCGCGATATCGCGGAGAAGATCACCATGCTGGCGGCGGACCGCGACCGACTGGAGCGGATGAAGCGCAACTCGCTCGATGGCGCCGCCGGGCGGTGGAACTGGGAGGCCCAGAAGCCGCACCTTCTCCGGGCTGTGAATTCCTGCCTCGGTCGTCACGAGACGGTGAGTGACGAAACTACCCGAGCGAGACCTCGAACAGGGTGAGCCATCGCGAGAAACAGATCCAGCGCCAGATGTAGTAGTCGTTGGTGTAGGCTCGCTCGCCCGCGAGCACGTCCTCGAAGAGGCGGCGCGCCTCGTCGTTGAGGATCCCCTGCGCGCCATCGATCGCGTCCATGACCATCGACCGGAAGAGCCCGGGCTCCTGCCTGACCCACTCCACTTCGGCCGTCGCGAAACCGATCTTGTCCTGCCGCTCGCGGATGGTCTCGGGCAGTACCCCCTTCATTCCGTCGCGAAGGACCTGCTTGGTCCGGCAGTCGGCGAGCTTATAGTCTCCCGGCAGACCGACCACGAACTCGACGAGCCGGTAGTCGAGGAATGGGACGCGGCTCTCGATCGAGTGAGCCATCGAGGACCGATCCTCCCAGTGGAGGAGCATGGGCAGGCTGGTGTGGAAGAGCTGGCTGTACGAGAGCGCTCGTGTGCCGTGGCTCTGCGGCAGGAGATCGCTGGGCCGGAGCGGCGCGTCCAGCAGGTCCGTGTCGATCCACGAGGGCGTGAGCATCTCGCCGAACCGGGCCTGCTGGATCGGGCGGCGCACCCGGTCCGGCATCGCGAAGAACGCCATCTCGATGGCCGACTGCCGGACCGGGTACCCGTACCGCTCCCGGGCAAGCTCGAGTTCGCGCCGGAGCCGGAGCCACCTGCCGCCCAGGAAGAGGTCGGCGTACCGCGCGGGAAAGAACGTGTGGTACCCGCAGAGCTGCTCGTCCGCGCCCTGGCCGTCGAGCATGACCTTCATGCCCGTCCTGGCCGCGAGGCCGAAGACCGACCACTGCGCGTAGATGCTCGTCGACCCGAAAGGCTCGTCCTGGTGCCAGATGATGCGGTCGAGCTGATCGAGCAGGTCATCGACCGAGGGGCAGGTGAAGTGGGCCTCGAGCCCGCGCTCCTCGACGACCGTGGCGATGTAGTCGGACTCGTCGAACCGCCTGACGTCCGAGGTGGCCGAGAACGTCCGCTGCGGCTCTGCCGGGCCCGAGTCCCGGAGCAGATCGTTGGCGACGCAGACGATGGACGACGAGTCGAGCCCGCCCGAGAGGCAGGACCCGATCGAGACGTCGGCGCGCAGGCGGAGGCGGACCGAGTCGGAGAAGAGCTCCCGGAACCGGGCGCAGGCGTCCGCGTACGCCAGCCGGCTCCGCTCGGGTTGGAAGTCGTACCAACGATAGACGGGCAGGGTCCCGTCGATCTCGTCGATCCGGGCCTCGACGGCCTGCCCGCCGCGCAGCTGCATGACGCCGGCGAACATGGTTTCGTCCGTGTGATCGAGGAACGAGTAGGCGAGGTAATCGAAGGCCCGCTGGTGGTTGAGGCGAGCCTGCCAGCCCGGGAGCACCGTGAACTGCTTGATCTCGGAGGCGAACGCGAGGCATCCCCCGGGAGAGAACCAGTAGTAGAGCGGCTTGACGCCGAACCGGTCGCGGGCAGCGAAGATCGTCCGGGCCTCCCGGTCGAGGAGAACGAACGCGAACATGCCGTTGAACCGGGAGAGGCAGTCGCGGCCCCACTCGGCGTAGGCGTGGAGCACCACCTCCGTGTCGGTGCCGGTGGAGAAGGTGTGCCCGGCGGCTTCGAGCTCGTCCCGGAGCTCGCGGTAGTTGTAGACCTCGCCGTTGTAGACGATCCAGTAGCGATGGTCGGGCGTGCACATGGGCTGGTGGCCCGCGGGCGAGAGGTCGAGGATCGAGAGCCGGCGGTGTCCGAGGGCGACGCGGACACGCCCCCCGATGGCCGGGAGACTCCGGGATGCGGGAGCGTAGGGCGACGCGCGCCCGAGAACGCTGTCGGGGGTGTCCTCGCCGCCGAAGAGTACCGGCTCGCCGTCGTCGCCGAAGAGCGCGAAACCCTCGTCGTCGGGGCCGCGATGCCTGACGGTCGCGGTCATGTCACGGATCTCGGCGGCGCTCAGCCGGACGTCGTTCAGGGATAGCAGGGCGCTGATGCCGCACATGTGACCGGGAACTCCTGGCAGATCGGACCTCGTTCGAGGATCCGGCGGGAAAGGTTTGTCTCCGCCGTGTTTAGCAATTCCTGATGATGCACGACCCGTCGAGGGCGCCGGGCCCTGCTCGAGCGAATCGGTGATGTTCCGGCAATCCACCTCCGCGGCAGCTCGACCGGGCGACCCGGTCCGACAAATGGCACCGTGCTACGCGGAGAACGCTCCTGGCAATCCCCAGCCGTCCGGTGGCGGGTGTACAGGTTAATTGACGCCGCGTCCAATAGTCTCCCGATGTCTGTGGTTATCCCTCTCTCTCGACCGTCCTTCGACGAGAACGAGATCCGGGAGCTGGAGTCGGTACTCGCTTCCGGATGGGTCTCGCAGGGGCCCAAAGTACGGGAGTTCGAGGAGACCGTGGCGCGCTATCTCGACGTGAAGCATGCCATCGCGGTGACGAACTGCACCGCCGCGCTCCATCTGGCGCTACTGAGCCTCGGTGTCGGCCCCGGAGACGAGGTGCTCGTGGCCGACTACACCTTCCCCGCCACGGGGCATGCAGTCCTCTACTGTGGTGCGAAGCCCGTTTTCGTCGATGTCGATCCAGGGACGTACAACATCGACCCCGCGTGTATCGAGTCGAAAATCACGGCCCGGACCAGGGGCATCGTTCCGGTCCACACCTTTGGCCAGCCTGCCCGGATGGACGCGATCCTCGAGATAGCGGCGAACGAGGACCTTTTCGTCGTCGAGGATGCGGCATGCGCGCTCGGCGCGTCCTATAACGGGAATCGCGCTGGAACGATGGGTGATGTCGGGTGCTTCTCGTTCCACGCACGGAAGGGGGTAACGACCGGCGAGGGCGGGATGATCGTCACCAACGACGACGAGCTGGCCGGGCGGATGCGACATCTCTCCGTATTCGGCATGGAGACGGCGTGGAACCGGGAGAAGCGTGACGCGTTCACCATCCCGACCTTCACCGACCTCGGGTATAACTACAAGATGAGCGACATCACCGCCGCCGTCGGGGTGGCCCAGATGAGAAAGATCGACGTCTTCGTCGAGCGCCGTCGTGCTCTCGCCGAATACTGGGATCGGCGTCTCGCCGAGCTCGACGCGATCAGTCCCCCCCGGCTCGACCCGAAGGCGTTCTCCGTCTACCAGAGCTACGTGGCCGTCCTGGATCGAGGCGTGAACCGCAACCGGCTGATTGAAAGGTTATTGAAGGCCGGGATTCAAACACAGATAGGGACGTACGCCTCGCATATCCAGCCGGTATACGGGGAAGGCCACCCGTGCGTCAACTCCCTCGACCTCTACAACCGGGCACTGGCTCTCCCGATGTACGTCACGCTTGGCACCGGGGAGATCGACAGTGTCATCTCGGAGCTCGAGGAGGGACTGAGGTCATGTCATGAGTCTTAAGAACAAGTCCATCCTGGTCACCGGCGGTGCCGGATTCATCGGATCGCACCTCGTCGACAGCCTCGTCCGCAACGAACCCGAACAGGTCGTCGTGGTCGATAACCTGTTCCTCGGCCGTGATGAGAACCTTGCGGATGCCCGGGAGGAGTTCCCGTCGCTGGTCGTCCATCACGAGAATGTATCCGATATCGGTGTGATGCGCCGGATCATGGAGGAGCACGGGACGGACGTCGTCTTCAACCTTGCAGTCATCCCGCTCCCGACATCTCTCGAGCGGCCCGACTGGACATTCCAGGAGAATGTCGGTATGTGCGTGTCGATCTGTGAGCTGGCCCGCCAGGACTGCTTCGACACCCTGGTCCAGTTCTCGTCCTCGGAGGCGTATGGAACGTCGGTCTCCGGACCTATGGACGAAGACCACCCGCTCAACGGGACGACGCCCTACGCCGCGAGTAAAGCGGCCACGGATCTGCTGGTACTCTCGTACTGCCGGACGTTCGGGATCGATGCTTCGATCATCCGGCCATTCAACAACTACGGACCCCGGCAGAATGACAGGAGTTACGCCGGCGTGATACCCCTGACGATCAAACGGCTCATGAACAACGAAGCCCCCGTTATCCACGGTGACGGAAAGCAGACGCGGGATTACCTGTACGTCACCGACACGGCGGATGCCGCGATCCGAATCTACGAGCATACGAATACGCGCGGCAGGGTCCTGAATATTGCGAGCGGCCGGGAGGTGTCGATCGAGTACCTCGTCACATCGATCGCGCGCCATTTCGGATACGAGAAACGGATCATCCACGATGACGTGCGTCCGGGAGATGTCAAGCGGCATATTGCGAACATCTACCGTGCCGAGGACCTGATCGACTTCAAACCCACGATCGGCTTCGACGAGGGCCTCAAGACCACCATCGATTGGTACAGGAACCACATGCGCTGATGAACGCCAACCACCGTGTCTCTCGCAGGGGATTCCATGCGGTTCGAGCCTGACCGTCTGTACGCAAGCCATGGGACGGGCGATTTCCTGCGGTCCGACTTCGAGCGGATCGGGGAGAACGTGATCTTCGAGGATGGCGTCAAGGTCTTTCACCCCGACAGGATCTCGATAGGCGATAACGTATACGTCGGACATTACACGATCCTGAAGGGACACTACCTGGGCGGAATGGTGATAGGCGACCACACCTGGATCGGCCAGGGATGTTTTCTGCACGGCGCGGGAACCATCACCATCGGCACAGCCGTTGGTATCGGCCCGAACGTCACGATCCTGACCTCGGTCCACGAGGAGGGACCTCGTCATCGGCCGATCCTGTCCGGGCCGCTGCGGTTCGGAGAGATCGTTGTCGAGGATGGATCCGACATCGGGGTGGGTGCAATCCTCCTCCCCGGAGTTCGTATCGGGGAGGGGGCGATCATCGGTGCCGGGTCCGTGGTGACAAAAGACATTCCCGCGTTCTCGGTTGCTGCCGGAAACCCCGCCCGCGTCCTTCGCGAGCGCGAAGATCCGGGCGAACCGTAGCGCGTCTTCAGGTCGCGATACCATCCGCCAGGCTTCCCGTTCGACTGCAGGTATCATCGAGTCCGTGATGGAGAAGAGAGAGAGAGACGACAGGGCGAAGAACCCCTCTGTCCTCATCGGGTTCACCGAGATCTCGGGGTACTTTCACAACCTGGCGCGGGGTCTCGATGACCAGGGGTATCGGTGCGACTTCCTCGAGCTGGTCCCGCATCCGTTCAGGTACCGCGACGAGGTCCCGTCGGACGGTCTGATCGTCACCAGTATCAGGGCCCTCAGGGGAAGGGCGGAGATGGCCAGGTTCCCGGCACTGCAAGCGGCCCTCGCGCTCACGTCACGCCTGCTGATGGTCCCGCTCTTCCTCTCCTCCGTGGTGAGGTACGATGTCTTCGTGTTCACGTATGGCAACTCGTTCTTCGCCGCCAATCTCGACCTCATCCTGCTGAGGCTGCTCCGAAAACGGGTCGTCATGCCGTTCCTGGGCTCCGAGGCCCGGGCCCGCTACCTCGACGGCTTCGTCGAGTTTTCCAGCCTTGACGAGTTGCATGCCTCCACGCAGCAGCAGCATCGGAAGATCCGGTTCATCGAGCGACACGCCGACGTCATCATCAACAATCCCGCTGCCGGTCACCTGCTCGAGAGGCCGTTCGTGAACTTCTTCCGCCTCGGCATCCCCCAGGACTGCCGGGGTTCGTCGTCGAAAGCCGGTGCTGGACCCCCGGGTGGAGACGGAACCGCTCGCCCGTCGTCGGACGGGCCCCCTGTCCGCATCCTCCATACCCCGTCCGCTCGCCGTGGGAAGGGAAGCGACGAGATCAGGAAGATCGTTCAGCGTCTCGGGACTCGTCATCAGATCGAGTACACGGAGATCTCCAATCGGCCTCACGCCGAGGTACTCGAGCGCATCCGTGAGAGCGATCTCGTCGTCGACCAGGTCTATTCGGATACCCCGATGGCCGCGTTCGCCTCCGAGGCGGCGTGTTACGGCATTCCCGCGGTGGTCGGAGGCTACTATGCCGCGACCATCGCGGACGACGTGGACCGGGAGCTGATGCCGCCTTCGCGATACGTGCTGCCGGAGGAGCTCGAGTCGGCCATCGAATCGCTCGTCGTGGATCCGGAGATCCGCAGGGAGCTGGGGCAGCGCGCCCGCCGGTTCGCCGAGACCCGGTGGTCTCGTGCCGAGGTGGCTTCACGGTACGCTCGCATCCTCTGCGGAGACATCCCCGGGGACTGGTGGTTCGACCCCGGGGAGACACACTACCTCTACGGTTGCGGGTTGTCGCGCGACCAGGCGGCATCCAGGATCTCGGCCGTGATCGAGGCATACGGCACCGAGGCCCTCCAGCTCGGGAGAAAGAGAGAACTGCGTCGGCGATTTGAAGAGTTTGGCCGGCGGTAGCGCGGGTATCGCACCCTCGGGTTTTCAGGAGGTCTGAGGGGCTGGATCGCCTCTGAGGGCTCGCGGCGCCTCGGCAGGCTTCTCATCGTTCTGCCGAACCGTGGTCCATGTCAGATCGGGTCGGAAGAACCCATCGTAGCCGCCGTACCAGTCTCCGCGGATCGCCGGACTGTCGAGCACGTCGAACTTGAAGACCTCGTTGAGGCAGAAATGGTTGGAATACTGTCCCTCGAAGAAGTACATCGTGATCTTGAAGAAGCCGTTGTTGAAGAGGTTCCGGGGAATGCGACAGACGGTGCGATATCGTCCGGGCTCGAGATTCCTGTGATTCCAGTGGGCTTCCCGATTATTTATCGAGGTGAAGAGGCAGGTGTTGTTCTTATCGGTCAGAATGAACGAGAAGCCGAAGGACGAGCCCCCGGCGATCACCGCGTATTCGATGACGATGGAGATCTCCGTGTCCGTGAAGATGGTATCCAGGACTTTGCCGCCCTCGTCGCAGAGCGCCACTCGCGAGAGCCGGATGGATGAGTTCCGCGGAGCACCGTCATCCTCCTGCCATATCCTCTCGAGGACCTGGGTACTCTCCTCGTCAAGGTATCGTTCGATCACGGCGTCGACCCTGTCGAACAGGACGCACCTGCCTTCGTGCAGGAGCATCCCCTTCGAACAGAGCGACCGGACGGCACTCATGTTATGACTGACAAAGAGCACGGTGCGACCCTGCTTCGCGACGTCGTTCATCTTTCCGAGGCACTTCTGCTGGAACTTCGCGTCGCCGACGGCCAGCACCTCGTCGACGATCAGGATCTCCGGATCGAGGTGGGCGGCGACTGCAAAGGCGAGCCGGACATACATTCCGCTCGAGTAGCGCTTGACCGGCGTATCGAGGAACCGCTCCATCTCGGCGAACCGGACGATCTCGTCGAACTTCGCATCGATCTCCGCCCTCCTCATCCCGAGGATGGACCCCGAGAGGTAGATGTTCTCGCGGCCCGTCAGTTCCGGGTGAAACCCGGTACCGACCTCGAGGAGTGAACCCACCCTGCCGTGCACCTCCACCGAGCCTTCCGTGGGGGTCGTGATCCTGGACAGTATCTTCAGCAATGTCGACTTCCCGGCGCCGTTCCGCCCGATGATCCCCAGCACCTCTCCGTGCTTCACCTCGAACGAGACATCCCTGAGTGCCCAGAAGTCCTCGGTCGAGCGGGACGGAGCTGTTCCGCGGAGCCTCTGGATCGGCCGCTTGATCGTACTGGTGATCGTCTCGCCGAGCGTCCGGTACGCGGCCGTGTTGTGAGAGATCCGGTACTTCTTGCCGAGTCCGTTGACACGTATCGCGATATCGTCTTCCGTCATGTGCACCAGGTATCAGAGCCGACCTAGACGATGTCGGCGAAGTACTGCTCCATCCTCTTGAAGTAGAACGCGCCGCCGATCAGCAGCACGAGCACCACGACGACCGCCAGTCCGATAACGCCCGTCGGCGGGTCCGTGCCGAGCAGGGCCCACCGGAACCCCTCGATCACGCCGGCCATCGGGTTCAGACCGTAGAGGAGCCGGTACTGCTCCGGCACGAGGCTCGTCGCATACACGACGGGGGACGCGTACAGCCAGATCTGAATCAGGAACGGGACCGTGTACTGGAAGTCCCGGTACTGGACATTCAGCGCCGAGAGCCAGAGCCCGACACCGAGCGAGGTGGCGAGCGCGAGCATGACGAATGCGGGCAGGAAGATCACGTTCGCCGTCGGCACGAACCCGTACCAGGCCATCATCAGGACCAGGATCACCATCGCCACGAGGAAGTCCACGAGCGGCGAGAGTATGCCCGATATGGGCATGAGCAGGCGCGGGAAGTAGACCTTGGTCATGATGTTCGCGTTCGTCACCATGCTCGTCGTCGATCTCGTCATCCCCTCACTGAAGAGCTGCCAGGGGAGCAGCGCCGCGAGGGTGAAGAGCGGATAGGGGATGCCCTCCGACGGGAGCTTCGCGAATCCGCCGAAGATGACCGAGAAGATCAGCATCGTGACGAGCGGCTGGATCACGGCCCACGCCACGCCGAGCCCGGTCTGCTTGTACCGGATCTTCACATCTCGCCAGACGAAGAAGAAGAGCAGTTCGCGGTACTGCCAGAGCTCGGCGAGATCGACCGGGACCCACCTTCGTGGTGGGCGAATGACCAGCGTCGGAATCTGCGAAGGCGTCTCGGGCGTTGCAGCGGTCATGAAGCGATTCGTACAGTATATTCTCGGATGGGAGCCGTTAAAAAGTACGGTTCGCCGTCCTCGCGGGTCGGTTCGGACAGCACCAGGACATTCAGGTCGAGAAGAACGATCCGATCTCCCGCACGATCGCCTCGCTGGCTCTTCCGTCGCCGTAGACGGGCAGCCGCTCGGCCGATGGGAACGGCCGCCGGACCGCTTCCAGGATCGTGTCGTGGTCCGTTCCGGCGAGCACGTTCCACCCGTCTTCCAGCGTCTCGATCCACTCGGTGGTGTCCCGGAGCGTGACGCACGGTACACCCAGCACGTACGCCTCCTTCTGCATCCCGCCCGAGTCGGTCAGGAGCCGCTCGGCGGACGAGAGCAGGCGGATCATGTCGAGGTACCCCAGGGGCTCCACTGCGCGGACGTTGGCCGGGAACTCGATACCATTCCCGGCCATCGCGTGCCTCGTCCGCGGGTGGACGGGGAAGACGACCGGACGGTCGATCGCCCCGATCGCCGCGAGTATCGCACCGAGCACGGCGGGGTCGTCGGTGTTCGAGGCACGGTGGATGGTGAGGACCAGGTAGTCGCCGGGAGCGAGCCCGAGCCGGTCGAGGACGTCGGACCGCTCGTCGGCGATGACCCGGTTGAACGCGAGCGCGTCGACCATCACGTCGCCCGTGACAGAGACGCCCGCACGAACGCCCTCGCGCTCGAGGTTCTCGACCGCGGTCGCGGTCGGGCAGAAGAGCAGGCTCGAGACGTGGTCGGTCAGGACGCGGTTCACCTCCTCGGGCATCGCGCGGTCGAACGAGCGGAGGCCCGCCTCGACGTGGGCCACCGGGACGTGGAGCTTCGCCGCCGCGAGGGCTCCGGCGAGGGTCGAGTTCGTGTCGCCGTAGACGAGGACGAGGTCCGGCTCCTCCCGACGCAGCACCTCCTCGATCCGGACGAGCATGGCGCCCGTCTGCTCGGCGTGGGTTCCCGACCCGACGCCGAGATGGTGGTCGGGTCGCGGGATCCGGAGCTCCTCGAAGAAGACGTCGGACATGCCGGCATCGTAGTGCTGGCCCGTATGGACCAGGACCTCGTCATAGTGCTTTCGGATCTCGCGGGAGAGCGGTGCGCACTTGATGAACTGCGGTCGCGCGCCGACCACCGAGACGAGCTTCATCGCCTGCCCTCGCTCCGCCCACGGCGCAGAATCATGATCACGTGTCTGTGCCGGGGAGGCTAAAGGCTTGACCTCCCGAACCGATGCCCCATTCGCCGGTGCCGTGCCCCACGGAGGCGGAACAACCCTTACGTGCCTGTGTTCACGTCTGCTCTGCCTGCGACCGGCTCGATCCTTCCCCGAGCCGGTCCATGAGCGATGCAATCTCCGTCACGGGCCGGTCGCACGTGCGTCCCGTGCAGACATAGGCCGTCGCCCTGCCGTCGACCATCGCCATCTCCTGCGTGAACGGCGCCAGCTGCCGGACGGCCTCGCCCTTCTCGCCGATCGGGACGAAGAGCACGGTCGCCGAGGGCAGGTACGCTTGCTGCAGGGCCTCGAGCATCGCCGTCGCGTCGGCCGTTCCGGGCGCGCCGACGACCACGACCTCGTGCGAAGGCCCGACCGCGAGGTCCAGCCCGGCGAGAAAGAGCGTCGCGAGCGTGGGCGACGACTCGAGCGGGGCCGCGTAGAGCCGCGAGAGGGCGGCCGCGCGCTCCTCGTAGGCTGGATCCCCGAGCAGCCGGGCGAGCCGGACCAGGTCGAGGTACGCGACCGAGTTCGCGGAGGGGTAGGCGCCGTCGAAGATCTCCTTCTGCCGGACCAGGAGGTCCGTCGCCCCGGCCGCCGCCGAGAAGAGGCCGCCGTTCTCGTCGTCCCAGAAGTCCGTGATCATCCGGTCAGTGAGTGCCTTCGCCGTCGCGAGTCGGAACGGGTCGTAGGTCGCCTCGTAGACCTCGAGCAGGCCCCATATCAGGTACGCATAGTCCTCGGCCATGCCCGGGATCCCCGCCTCCCCTTCCCGGTACCGGTGAAGCAGCCGGTTGTCGGGCGTCCGGAGGCGGCTCAGCACGGCATCGAGCGCGCGGACGGCGGCGGCGACGTACGGCGCGTGGCCGAAGGCCCGCCCGGCCGTCGCGAGCGCCGCGATAGCAAGGCCGTTCCAGCTCGTGAGCACCTTGTCGTCGACGGCCGGCCGGACGCGATGGTTCCTGAACGTGAAGAGACGCTCGCGAGCGGCCGAGAGCAGGATTGCCACCTCCCGGGCGGGGCGGCCCATCGCCACCGCCGCATCCTCCACCGTCATCGCCCGGTAGAGGATGTTCCTGCCCCGCTGCTCGGGGTGCACCGGATCGATGAAGTTGCCCCCGGTCTTGACGCGGAAGACACGGTCGAAGACGGTCGCCTCCTCGGGCGGCAGCACCCGCTCGATCTCGTCCCTGGTCCAGAGGTAGAACTTCCCCTCCTCGCCTTCGGTGTCGGCATCCTGGGCCGAGAAGAAGGCACCTTCGGGAGAGAGGAGGTCGCGGAGCATGTACGTGATCGTCTCTTCGGCCGTGTGCCGGTACGTCGGGCGGCCCGTGGCCTGGTAGGCCTCGACGTTGGCGAGAACGAAGAGTGCCTGGTCGTAGAGCATCTTCTCGAAGTGCGGAACCAGCCACCGTGCATCGGTCGAGTAGCGGTGGATCCCGTACCCGAGCTGGTCGTAGACCCCACCACGCCGCAAACCCTCGAGTGTCCGCTCGACCATCTCCATCGCCTGGCGGCTGCCCGTGCGGCGCCAGCGCCGGAGCAGGAAGAGGAGGTGGTGGGGCGTCGGGAACTTCGGTGCCGTGCCAAACCCACCGTGCATCGGGTCGTACTGGAAGACCAGCGCCTCGTACGCCCGCTCGAGAGCGAGGGGATCGACCTCGCCAGCTGCCGGCATCGAGGCCATCTGGGATAGGGACGCCATGACCTGGTCGGCCGCCTCGACGAGCATGGTGCGGCGTTCACGCCACATCTCGGCGATCCGCGGGACGAGTTCGCGCATGCCCGTCGCCCCGAGACGGCTCTCCCTGGGGAAGTACGTTCCCGCGAAGAACGGGCGCCGGTCCGGCGTCAGGATCACGGTCAGCGGCCAGCCTCCCGAGCCGGTCATCAGCTGGCAGACGGTCATGTAGACCTGGTCCACGTCGGGCCGCTCCTCCCGGTCTACCTTAACGCAGACGAACGCCTCGTTCATGAGCCGCGCGATCTCCGGATCCTCGAAAGACTCGTGTGCCATGACATGGCACCAGTGGCAGGTCGCGTACCCGATCGATACGAAGACGGGGCGATCCAGTTCTCTCGCTCGCTCGAAGGCCTCGTCGCCCCAGGGATACCAGTCGACGGGTTGATGGGCATGGGCGAGCAGGTATGGGCTCTTCTCGTTGATCAGCCGGTTGGCCGGTGCATCAGTGGTCATGAGGTGCTCTCGCAGGCGGCAGTGGGGGGCACAGGTATTTAGGGGTAGCTCACGGGACACTGCGGAGCCTGGGGTCACCGGTGGCGAGCGCGAGCGCCCGGAGCGCGCTCGTCTCCTTGTCCTTGATCTCGAGCATCAGGTCGATGTCGCGCCCCGAACTCTCCTCGAGGAACCGGATGAAATCGGCATCGTCGAGTGTCATGGCGTGCACTCCCCGGCGCCTCCCCGGTGCCTGTGACGCATAATCGACCATCGGCGGCCCGTCGCTGGGCGCCCACGTCCCTCCGATGGCGTCGAGGAGAGGACCGATCGGCTGGCCGTCACCGTGGACGGCGTGGTGGAGGACATCGAGGACGACGGGGATGCCGCAGGCGCGAGAGACCGCCAGGCAGTCGGCGGCGGAGTATCGCCCATCGTCGTTCTCGATCACGAGCCTGGATCGGATACCGGGATCAAGGGTGCCGTACGCCTCGATGAACCGTGCCATCGCGCCCTCACGGTCGTCGTAAACGCCGCCGACGTGGATCTGGATTTTGGCCGTCGCATCGAGGGCGAAAAGGTCGAGCACCGCGGCGTGATACGCGAGCTCGGCGACCGTCCGTTCGACGATGGCGGGATCCCGCGCATTCAGGAGATTGAACTGGTCGGGGTGCATCGAGATGCGGAGTTCGTGCTCCCGGGCAAACTCTCCGATCGCGGCGAAACGGTCCGCGTGAATGCCGTACCACGGCGCGGAACAGACGGGATGGGAGGCGAACGGGACGAGCCCCGAACCGATGCGGAAGGCGAGGAGGCCGCGTTCGACATTCCAGGCGAGGATCCGCTCGAGGCAGAGGAGGTTCGCCTCCACGGTCGCGATCAGGCGATCGTCGGTGTAGGATGCGAGCCGGAAGGTATGGTTCGCCGTGCAGCCGATCGCACGGTTGATGCACGGGTAGCCGATACGCATGAGCAGTGAGATCGACCGCGGTGTATTTATCTGCAGGGTTAACCGGGATCGCGGCAAACCTGTGTGTGTGGACGACCAGACCACCCTCTCGGGCAACACGGACGACCTGAGAGAGTTCCGCCGCCTTCGTGGGACCGGGATACCCGGGGAGCCGGCCATGAGGCTCTTCCAACGGATCATCCTGGACCATTACCGGGCCTTTGGCAGGCGCATGCCCTGGAGGGAGACGCAGGATCCCTACCGCATCCTCGTCTCGGAGGTGATGCTCCAGCAGACCCAGGTCGAGCGAGTCCGGCCGAAGTACGAAACGTTCGTCGCGGTCTTCCCGGACCTGGCGTCGCTCGCCCGAGCCTCGAGCGCGGACGTGCTCCGCGCCTGGCAGGGGCTCGGATATAACCGGCGGGCGCTCTCACTACACGCGGCCGCGATACGGATCGTCTCGGAGTTCGGAGGCCGGGTCCCCGATGATCCCGTCCTGCTCGCGACGCTGCCCGGGATAGGAGAGGCGACCGCCGCCGCGATCGCGGCATATGCCTACAACCGGCCGACCGTCTTCATCGAGACCAATATCCGGCGTGTCTTCCTCCACTTCTTCTTCCACGATCGAGACGGCGTGACGGACGCCGAGCTCCGACCGCTTGTCGAGCAGGCCCTCGACCGCGAGCATCCCCGCGAATGGTACTGGGCGCTCATGGACTACGGAACCATGCTCGCGAGGACGGTCCCCAACCCGAACCGACGCTCGGCCCACCACGCCGTCCAGGCACCCTTCGAAGGGTCGTCGCGGCAGCTCAGGGGACAGGTACTGCGCGTGTTGCTCGACGTGGGGCCGCTCGGTATCGAGGGGATCTCGGAAGCAACCGGGGCGCCATCCGACCGGCTGGAGACCATCCTCGAACGGCTTCGAAACGAGGGGTTCGTCGCCGAGGACGGGCCGATCTACCGCATCAGCGATAAAAGCCGCACCGAACATTTGAAGTAGAAACACCCGCGTAATGATTGGTGTGGACAAGAAACGGGTCAAGGACTACATGACCTATGACGTCATCACGGTTGACGCCAAGGGAACGGTTCGGGACGTCTTTGAACGGATCAAGACCACACATCACGACGGGTTCCCGGTCGTCGACCGGGGAAACGAGGTGGTCGGCTACATCGCGGCACGCGACCTTCTCTTCGCCCACCCGTCCACGCCCGTTACCGAGGTGATGTCCTCTCACCTGATCGTGGCCGATCCCGAGATGAGCATCTCGGACGCCGCCCGCGTGATCTTTCGGTCGGGGATCCAGAAGCTTCCCGTCGTCGACGAGAAGACCCGCCTCGTCGGGATCATATCGAACGCGGACGTGATCCGGTCGCAGATAGAACACGTCTCGCCCGAGAAGGTCTACAACTTCATCACGACGCTCAAGAAGCTCTACGGGATCGAGCCGACGCTGCGGCGCGGATCGGTACCGATCAACGGCCTGCTGCCCACGCAGTCGAAGATCTACGAGGACGAGCTCGAGGGACGGATGTACGAGCTGCGGAAGGGGCTCGCCGAGCCCCTGATCGTGGTGAAGCGGCCGGGCCGATACATCCTGGTCGACGGACATCACCGGGCTATCGCGGCAAAACGGCTCGGCATCGAGAACCTCGACGCGTACGTTATCGAGGTCGCCGACGACGTCGAGCTGGGGATGGAACGAACGGCCCGCTCCATGCACCTCGACTCGCTCGACGATATTCAGGTGCTGGACTACGCCCGGCACCCGCTCGTCGCCCTCACGCACCGGCTGGTAAAACGAGTATAGCCCCCGGGAATCAGGACCCCTCGCATCGCGAGTCGAACCGGTCGTTCAGGACGTGCTCCTTGACGACCGTCCCCTCGGGGATGATCACCTCGGGCCAGAGCCGGGTCTTGGAGTGGATCACGACCCCGCGCTGCAGCATGGAGCGGGGCCCGATCACGGTGTCGTTCTCGATCGAACAGCACTCGCGGATCACGGTGTCGTTATCGATGATCGAGCCCGAGACCGTGCTGTTCGGGCCGACCACGATCCGGTCGTACAGGGACGAGCTGAAGATCTTGCTGTTCGACTTGATCGAGCAGTCGTCGCCGATCGAGGTGTACGGCCCGATCAGGGCGTTCTCCTCGATGATGGTGCCCGACCCGATCGAGACGGGACCGATGACCTTGGCATTCGTGCCGAGCGAGATCGAGTCGCCGAGCATGACAGGACCCAGGATCTGTGCTCCCTTCATCGAGAGGTTGCCGCTGATGTTCGTGACCGTCATCTGCTGAAGCAGCCAGCGCTCGGCCATCCGCAGCGACGTGGGGCTACCCACGTCGGTCCAGTTCCCCCGGGCAAGCCATGCCTTGACTTTCTCCCCGCGTTCCATCAGCTGGGGGAAGAGGTCCTTGGCAAAATCGTACCTCGTGTTCGGCGGTATGTAATCGAAGATCGCGGGATCACAGACATACATCCCGGTCGAGGCGAGGTTCGAGAAGATCTCGCCAGGGGCCGGTTTCTCCTTGAAACGGAGCAGGTCGTAGTTCGCGTCGATCTCGGCGATGCCGTACTCGGAGGGGTCATCGATCGAGATAAGCCCGATCGTCACGATGCCGTCGTTGCGCCGGTGCTCGCGGTAGAACTCGAGGACGTTGAGATCGGTCACGTGGTCACCGCCGACGACAAGAAACGGAGATCCTTCGAGATACGACTGCGCGTTCTTGACCGAGCCCGCCGTTCCCATCTTGATCTCCTCGTAGACGTAGGTGATATCCACCCCGAAGAGAGAACCGTCCCCCAACGCCTCCTCGATTACGGTCCCGAGATACCCAAGTGTGATCACGATCTCGTTGAAGCCCATGGTCGAGAGGTGTGCCACGAGGAGCTCGATCGAGGGTCGGTTCACGATCGGGATACAGGGTTTGGGGCGCTCAAAGGTCAGGGGGCGGAGACGGGTGCCCTCGCCGCCGCACATGATGCAGACCTTCATTACCACGCAATGGGTGCTCATCGGGTTTAAGGGTGCTGAGGATCGCGTCGGATCCGATACCGGTGCCATTACCAGAAAAAGGCGACGTTGACCGCGAAAGGTATAAACCCTGGAGCAATATTTATCTCCCAGGAGAAACCTCTTTCTTCGACGATCCAAAGAAAAACCCATATAACCCAAAATCTTCATACCGAATCCCGGTATGTGTCGGAATATGCAGAATAACCATAATTACGGCACATGGGTGCCTTTTAGGCAAAAATTCAGGGATTTTAAACCATAATGTTTATCCATATTCGTGAGATATAGTGTTAAGAGATAAAGTTATTGATAAGGGTCAAGGATGCAGAAGTCACAGAGTCACATAGAGCCGCTGGTTAGGGCCGTGGAGACGGGGGACCATGCGGCGATCGACGAGGTCGTCCGCGGTTTCTCGGGGATCCAGAAGCGAAAGGAGCGGGCGCTCAGGATCCAGCAGGCAAACCACATCCTTGAAGACGCTGCCCTCGACAAGGACGAGCCGGGCTATCTCGATCACCTCCAGGAACTGGCAAAGGAGGAGGTCGACAGCCTCATCGTTCGTCTGACCGAACAGTTCCTCGCGCACGAGGACGAACGGTGGATCGATGCCATCTACCGGATCATCGCGCAGCTCGATCGCAAGAGTCACCAGTCCCGGGTTCTCTCCCAGGTCTCCCGGACGCTCGTGGAGACGGGTGTGCGCGAGCGGCGGCAGGTCCTGATCGAGCGGGGCATGGGCATCCTCTCCAGGATCAGTTTTCGAAAGTATCGGTCGGCGCTTCTGATCGAACTGGTGCCGGCCCTGATCTCATGGGGGACCACGAGTCACGATATCCAGTACCTCCGGCGCGCGCTCGATCTCGTGCCCGAGATCGGCGATGTCTCCGAGCGAGCCGACCTCCACTGCAATATCGTAACGGCAATGGTGACAATCGGGATCGCCGACCGGAGCCTCTCGATCGTGTACGAGGCGCTCAGATCGGCGAGCGGCATCCTGCAGAAGATTCGGCGGATTCACTGCACGCTCACTATCATCGACATGACGTGGCGATCGCCGATGTCGCGATCCATCGCCGATATCCACGCGTTCATGGAGGCGTTCGGTGACCTTCCGAGCCTCCGGCAGACCGAGATCTTCGAATGCCTGGTCCAGGAGCTGCTCGAGCGCGTGCGGGACAAGTCGCAGCTCTACTCGACCCTGCTCTCCCTCGAACGGGACGTCCCCGAATCGCGCCGCTACCTGGTCATCCGCCTTCTCAAGAAGGCAGAATTGACAGGCGACAACTGGTACATCAAGAAGGCCCTCGAGTTCAACAGCCGTATCGCCGATCCGTCCCAGATCCCGCTCAAGGAGATCATCCACTCAGGAGTCCTCATCGCGGAGAAGACCCGGAATGCGGACGTCCTCACCGCGGTCCTTCCCCTCGTCGACCAGCTCGCGGATCGCGAAGCCTCGACGCGCACGTTTTTACAGTTCACCAACACCCTGCTACGGATTGGCCAGTTCTACGACGCGATCGAGACGTACGCTCGCGTCGACCTGCAGAACGTGGCCCACCGTCACCAGATCGACGAGACCGGAGTACGCCTTCTCAAGGAGGCGATCCTCCGCGACGAGATCGACCTCGTCGATGCGCGCCTCCTCTCCCTCCTGGAGCCCGCCCAGGCCGAGATCGCCGTGTACCGCTCCGTGTACGAGCTCTGCAAGGAGCACCCGTTCAGAGACACGGTCGAGCATGTCGGGGCCATCCGATCGCTCGCCCGCCTCCATCCCCGCTCCGATCAGCTCCTGCTCGACTCGATCGCGATCCTGATCGAGCACGGCTTTCTGGTCGATGAAGACCCGGAGGTATTGATCGAACTCAGTGAGGGGATCGGGATCGTCCCCATCCGCGAGAGCGCGATCGCCTACATCATACGGAACCTCACGGCCATCGGAGTCGAGAAGAAGAGCCGGGACTTCCTGCAGCGGGGTATCGGCCTCGCCTCGAACATCAAGGGCCAGAATACCCGTTCGGAGGCGCTTTTCGCGGTGATCGAGGCCGCTTCGCTCCTGGCAGTCAGGCAGTCCGACCTCGACCTCCTCCGGCGCATGCGCTCGTGGTCGACCTCGCTCCTCGAGAAGGAGTATGCCACGAGCGCCATCGGCAAGATCGTCCAGGGGATGATCCACTATGCCCGGACCGAGAAGACGCCGTACGCCCTCGACGAGGCGGTCAGACTCCTGGAGATGATCGACGACCCGACCTTGCAGCAGCAGCTGATGGAACGGGTGATCGAGGCGTACATCCAGGTCGGGTGTCTGCGGCTCGACGAGAGCATCGCCTACCAATCCCCCGATTTCTCGGACGAGGTACGTCCATTCCGACAGGCACTCGACCTGATCCGGAAGCACACGGAGCCGTCCAAGGTATCGCTCCGGATCGCGGGGGCGATCGACATCGTCCTTCACTATGCCGAACAGTCCGGCGCAGTCACCTTCTTCGTGCCACTCACGCTCTTCTCGCTCGAGATCGACAACCCTCTCGAGCGGGACGCCATGATCTCGCGGATCGCGACCGGTCTTCGTGAGATAGTCGAGCTGCTCGACTCCACGGATCCGTACGAGGTGCTGGCATACCTCCTGATGCGGCTCGACCAGGCCGAGACGTCACCCCTCATCATGGATCTCGCCTGCCAGCTCAACGATCATATCAAGGACCCGTACACGAAGCTCTCGGGGATGGCGACGCTGGCGGACCTCTTCATGCGGCAGGGCAGACCCAGACGTGCCGACTGGCTGATCGACGGGATCGTCGACAGGCTCGACCGGTTGCCGTACCGGTTCCAGCGGGTCCTGATCCTCGCGGACATCGCGACCCTGATCGTGGGAGCGGACGAGCCCCGCGCGTACGGGTGCCTCGAGCGGGCGATCACGCTCCTGCCCGAGGTCGAGCCCGACCGGGCCTCGTTCGTCCGGGTCCAGCTCGTCCTCTCGATCGTGAGCCTGCACGCGGTCAACCGCAACCCCGAGAACGTGCCGAGAGCGATGACGATCGTCGAAGGGATCGACAATCCCGAGGACTACATCGAGGCCCTGATAGCGGTCTCGAACATGGTCCGCGACGACACTGGCTCCTGTCGCAAGATCCTCCGTCTCGTCTCCCGGTCGATCGAGGAGATCCCGAACCCCTACGAACGGGGAACGGCGCTCCTGAACGTCATTCCGATCGCCGAGCTCTGCGGAGAATACTCCTACGTCGATGTCTTTCTCGCCGAGGTTGACAGCGTGATGGACCGGATCAACATTCCGTTCATCGTTGCCGTGCTCAAGCGTGCCCTGGTCCAGCGCCTGATCGCGATCGCCCAGCGGCGGGATCCCGAACAGTTCACGGCGAAGGCAATCGAGGTCGCACGGGGGATCGAGGACGAGGATGTCCGCCACGAGATCCTCCAGCGGCTCAACCAGGAGTACCAGCCGTCCGTAATGGACACCGTCCAGGCCGGCGTGCTCGAGACGAAGCGAAAGATCCGTTCGGGCGAGTTCTCGAAGAACCTGATCACGGGGATCGACAGGAGTCTCCACGGGGTTCCTGATCGCGCGCTCCAGGCGAAATATTATACCGAGCTCTTCGTGGCGGCCAAAGAGGCGGGCCAGGAGAACCTGGCGGACAAGCTCCTCCGCTCGGCGATCAACGCCGCCGAGATCATCCGCCCGCTCTCGCGCCGGGTCTACGTCCTGGGGGATATGGCTCTCAAGGTCTTCGCGGCCGGCGACGAGATCCGCTCGAGCGACATCATGGACATGGCCGGCGAGGCCGCGACGAACATACGGGAGTTCAGGCAGCGCGACCAGATCTTCGACGAGCTCGCGATGGTGATCAAGGTGATGCAGGAACTGCGGGTATGAAGACCGTTGAGATCCTGATCGCCGGCCGCGTGCAGGGAGTCGGGTTTCGAGTCTGCGTGAAGCGAATCGCGGACAGCCTTATCGTATCCGGGGAGGTGATGAACCTGGCCGACGGACGCGTGCGTGTCTTCGCCACGAACGAGGAGGCGATCCTCGGGAAGTTCGTCTCCATGCTCTATGACTGTCCGCGGGCCATCGTCCGGGAGGTTCGCGTGGCAGAGATCGGGTTTCGAAGTTTTCCCGAGTTCACCATCCGGCGAGGCCTCCTCTAGACGACGATGAACGGGAGGTTGTTCTCCAGCGCAGCTACGTACCGCTGGACCTGCCGATCGATACGCTCGTGATCAATCGACAGGTGGAGCCGAGCTGTCGTTTCACGCACGAGGTCATCCGGAAGCTGGCACCGCCCGTCGGCTTGCCTGAGTCCACCCGGATCGATTCCCTCTCGTGCCAGGGCGAAGACGACCCGGTCGACCATCTCCGTCCGGAAGCAGTCGGCGAGATCCTGAACGAGTGCCCGCTCCCCCATCGACAGGATCCCGATAGACGGTTCGAGCCTCGCGCCGATGCAGGCGTTGAGCACCGTGGCGGAGAGCAATCCGTCCGCGACCGAAAGGAGCGCGTTCACCGCGTCGCGGTGCGGCCGTTCGGTCCGCCGCCGGTATCCGAGCCCGGGTGGAATGGTCCGCGCCATGATCTCGTAGTACATGTCCCTGATCAGGCGATGGATTCTCCTGAGCTCCTGGAGCCGGACCATGTTGGGCGTCTCGCCGAGCAGCCCCTGCACGAGATCCAGCTCACCCTCGTAGAGATCCGCCTGGACCTCGCCGATGAGTCCGAGCCGGGCATGAGCCGAGTGCATGACGATCGTGGTCGCGATAGCGTGTGACGGCATCGTGTCCTGGAGGCGTCTCCGCCGCTCGTCGTCGCGAACGCCGTAAGGATACACGACGGCAACCGGCTCTCCGTCGTGCTCGAGGAACGTAACGCGGATCCCGTTCCGCACCAGACGGTTGACGGTTGCCGTCTGGACGGTGTGACGTCCCAGGAGGAGGAGATGAGCCAGGCTATCGAACGAGTACTCGGTTACCGTAGAGTTTTGGCTGACGATGAGCCGGTCTACACCCGAACGGATGTGCGCTCCCGACCCTGGCACGACGAGCCAGTCCACGTCCTCGATCACGGTACTCCAGATCTGTGCTGGAGGGGGATGAAGTTGTTGAAAAGGAGATCAGGAGGCGTTCGGCTGGCAGAGCAGCACGTCCTGGACATCGTGCTGACGCATCGAGAGCTTCTTCGCCTTGAAGATGTTCTTGCCCTCCTTGCCGATCGCAATGCCCCTGTCCTCGTCGGGGACGTCCACGTGGGCGACGAGCCCGCGGTCGGAGTCCTCGAAGTCGACCGTGAGCACCTGGGCGGGCAGGAAACAATTCTTGACGAATTGCTCGGGGCTGTCCGAGTACTCGACAACCTCGATCCGCTTGCCCATCGCGTCCGATGCCTTCTTGATAGAGGCGCCCTTCTTGCCGATAGCAAGTCCCATCTCGCCGGGATTGACCACGAAGATGATACGGCTGTTGCGCTCGTCGATCACGCAGTCGCGTGAGCTCGCGCCGGTCAGGCTCTCGAACTCCGAGATCAGGCGCATGCAGTCCTCCGTCAGGACGATCTCCGCCATTGTCACGCCCTCTTCAGACTGGTGATGTCCGACTCGCCCGGGTCCACGACCGCGAGCGCGCTGACCATGTGCGGCTTGCCGCAGGCCTTGCCGAGCTGGGTCGAGGAGCCATTAAAGGTATAGACGAAGACCCCCGACTCCTCGGCGAGCTTGGTGCGGTAGGCCTCGGGACAGTTCTTGGCGACGACGACCATGGTCGCATCGCCCTTCGTGACACACCTCTCGGTCTCGTTCTGACCGAGCACCACATTTCCCGTCTTGATGGCCTTTCGAAGGGATACGTTGAATTCCATTGAATTTCCTCTACGTTCTTGGCTTCGCGATCAGCTTGACGTCGCCCGTGCCGAGCTGGATCGGCTGACCGACGATAACGTTCTCGGTCACACCGTTGAGCTCGTCGACCTCGTTCGCAACGGCCGCGTCAAGCAGGTGGTTGACCGTCACCTCGAACGCAGCGCGGGAGAGGACTGACTCCTTCTCGCCGGCGATCCCATGGCGGCCGATCTGCTTGACCTCGCCGTCCATGCACATCATGTCGGCGACGAGCATGATATGCCGGACGTCGACCTTGATGCCCTGTTCGCCGAGCGTCGAGAGCGCTTCTGCCATGATCGCGTTCCGGGCCGCCTCGATGCCGAGGACCTGGGCGATCTCGCTGATGTTGTTGGTCCGGGTCCGCGTGGTATCGACTCCCGCGACCTCGAAGACATCCTTTAGATTGGAGCCTTCAGTATAAAGTATGTACTCACCCCCCTCTTTGCGCACGACGACACGCTCGATGTCGTCGATTCCCTGCACGATCACGTTCCGAACGTGCTCGGCGAGCTGGAAGAGGTTCTGATACTTCTGCTGATCCTTCGGCGTGAATGTGATCACGTGATTCTTGGCATCCACCTCCGCCTCGAAGTCGCGGTAGTGGCGGCGATCCCGGATCTTCTTCTGCGCCGTCTCGGCGATCATGTCCATCGAGATCTTGCGCTTGGCAAGGACGGCCTCGTTGACGGCGACGATCACCTGCATGGTCTCCATATCGGTCGTGATATCGCCGAACTCGTGGAGCGGAGCCGCCTCGATCTGCCACGAGACCATTCGTGCCTTGTCCCGGTCGTTGTTGAACTCGGGAGAGAGGTGTATGGTCATGGTCGGCGTCGAGGGCTCTTTTCGGGCGTCCATGATCTCGATGAGGCGGGGCAGTCCGAGCGTGACGTTGATCTCGGCCACGCCCGCGTAGTGGAAGGTCCGCATGGTCATCTGCGTCCCCGGCTCACCGATCGACTGGGCTGCGATCACGCCAACTGCCTCGAGGGGTTCGATGCGGGTGGACTGGAACTCGGCGTGGACCGCCCGGAGGATCTGTTCGAACTGGTCCTCGGTGATCTCCTTGTCGGCGAGCGAATCCAGGAGCTGCTGCCTGGTCAGCGCCGGGAGCGGTGCCGATTCGATCTGCCCGCGCATCGCGTCGGAGAACATCAGACCTCCTCCTTCAGGATCGACTCGACGATCCCCTTGACGTCGACAGGATCGCCGAATGCGCCCTTCATGGGATCGGTGCCGTCCTCGCCGTACTCGAACTGGATGATCCTGCCCATCGTGGTCCGAACCGTGCCGTCGTAGGCGACCTTCAGGTCCTGGAGCGCATTGATGAGGCGCCGCTGGAGGTACCCCGACTGCGACGTCCTGACGGCCGTGTCGACCAGCCCCTCGCGCCCGCCGATAGCGTGGAAGAAGAACTCGGTCGGCGAGAGCCCGCCCTTGTACGAGTGCTGGATAAAACCGTGGGCATCCGCGCCGCGGTCGCCCCGGCGGAAGTGAGGCAGGGTCCGCTCCTCGTACCCGCGCATGATACGCTCGCCACGAACGGACTGCTGGCCGATGCACCCGGCCATCTGGGTCAGGTTCAGCATCGAACCGCGGGCGCCCGAGACGGCCATCAGCACGGCCGAATTGCCGAGACCGAGATGGCGGCCGGCGATCTCGCCCGTGCGGTCACGGGCCTTGCCGAGCACCTGCATGATCTGCATCTCGAGCGTCTCCTCGGGCGTTCTACCCGGCATGGGCTCGAGCTGACCCTCCTCGAAGATCCGGATCCGCCGGTCGACATCGTCCTCTGCTTTCTGGAGCTCCTCATCGATCTGCCCGTACTCGGTACGTGAGAGATCCTCGTCGTCGATTCCGAACGAGAATCCGTCTATCATGATTCCGCGAATCGAGAGCTTGGTGAGGTCGTCGATGAACTGGCTGGCACGGTCCATGCCGTACTGCCGGATGATCCGGTTCAGGATCGCGCCATCAAAGGCCCCGATCGACTTCTTGTCGACCGTGCCCGAGACGAGCTGGCCGTCGATGATCCGCACATAGGCGTCGCGGTCGCAGTCGACGTACCGGCATTCTGCACAATTGACGCAGGACGAGGCGCGGAAGACCATGTTCAGCCCGGTCGGCAGGATCATGGAGAAGACCTGCTTGTTCGACCAGAGCGGCGTGCCGTCCTCCTCGACCTTGCCGGGTTCCGGCAGGTGATCGAAGTCGAAGTACTTGAGGAGATACAGGATCTCGGACTTCGTGAACCAGCGGAGATCGTGGGTCAGCATGAAGATCCCCGAGATGTGATCGTGGATCCCGCCGATGATCGGGCCCCCGAAGCGTGGGGAGAGAATGTTCTCCTGGACCGCGATAAGGATCGCGGCTTCCGCCCGCGCCTCCTCGGTCTGCGGTACGTGGAGGTTCATCTCGTCGCCATCGAAATCGGCGTTGTACGGCGGGCAGACCGCGGGGTTGAGCCGGAAGGTCTTGCCGTCCATCACCTTGATCCGGTGGGCCATGATCGACATGCGGTGAAGCGAGGGCTGCCGGTTGAAGAGGACGATGTCTCCATCGCGGAGCTGCCGCTCGACCGTGTACCCTGGCTCGAGCTGCTCGGCGATCGTCTCGAGGTTCTCGCCGCCGAGGCGGAGACGCCGGTTGTCTGGGCGGATCACGTAGTTCGCCCCGCATGCGTCCTTCAGCGACTTCCGCTCGGGGCCCCGCAGCACGAGTGCGCGCATCTCCTCGAGGTTGTGAGTCGTCACGCGGACCGGCACGGTCATCTCGACCGCGATCGAGAGGGGCACGCCGACCTCGGTCACCGAGAGGTTCGGGTTGGGCGAGATCACCGTGCGCGCCGAGAAGTTCACGCGCTTGCCCGAGAGCGAGCCACGGAACCGTCCGTCCTTGCCCTTGAGCCGCTGCGAGAGGGTCTTGAGCGGCCGTCCCGAGCGATGCCGGGCGGGCGGGCAGCCGGCCACCTCGTTATCGAGGTACGTCGTGACGTGATACTGCAGCAGTTCCCAGAGATCCTCGATGATCAGCTGGGGCGCGCCCGCGTCCTGGTTCTCCTTGAACCGCTGGTTGATCCGGATGATGTCGACGAGCTTGTGTGTCAGGTCGTCCTCGGACCGCTGGCCATTCTCCAGGATGATCGACGGCCGCATCGTGACCGGCGGAACGGGCAGTACGGTGAGGATCGTCCACTCGGGCCGGGCCACGTCCGGATTAATCCCGAGGAGACGGAGATCCGAGTCCGGGATCCGCTCGAGCCGAGCCCGGATGTCCGCCGGCGTCAGCTTGTGCTCAATCTTCTTCCCATCCTCGAGCAGCACCTCGGAGAAGGTCGTCGGTTTCTCGAAGTTGACCTTGAGCTGGAGCTCGTCGCAGTGGGGACAGGCCCGCTCCTTCTTGATGTCCTTCTCGGTCAGAACGTCGCCGCCGAGCTCGTCCTCGGCCGTGACCGAGACCTTCTGGATCTCGTCGGGCGAGAGGAGCAGTCGTCCGCATGAACGGCAGGTGACCCGGAGGAGTTTCCGGATCAGGCGCGTGTACCCGACGTGGATGACGGGCTTCGCGAGTTCGATGTGACCGAAGTGCCCGGGACAGTCGGCAGCCTTCTGGTCGCATGTCTTGCATCTCAGCCCCGGATCGATGACCCCGAGCGCGAGGTCCATCAGGCCCTGGGGGTAGGGGAACCCGTCGTCGTCGTAGGTATCGGCCCAGATGATCTTGCGAACGGACATGGTCCGGATCTCCTTCGGGGAGAGGAGGCCGAACCTGATCTTTCCTATACGTTTGGGACTCGGCATGTGTCGATTACACCTGATCCTCGAGGACCATTCTCGGGGCGATACCCATGCTCTTCATCTCGTCGAGCAGGAGCTTGAACGCATAGCTCATCTCGACGAGGTAGATGTCGGTCTCGGAGCCACAGACCAGGCAGCGGGTCGTGTTCCGTTTACGGTCCAGCATCGCGACCATACCGCACTTGGCACAGACGTACTGCTGGACCTTGTCGGACTCGTCGAGCAACCGCTCCTTGAGGGCCATCGCGGCCCCGTGGCCGATCATCACGTCACGCTCCATCTCGCCGAACCGGAGACCGCCCTCGCGGGCACGCCCCTCGGTGGGCTGACGCGTCAGGACCTGCACGGGCCCGCGCGACCGGGCGTGCATCTTGGACGAGACCATGTGATACAGCTTCTGGTAGTAGATCACGCCGACGTAGATGTCCGCCGTGAAGGGCTTGCCCGTGATCCCGTCGTACATCACCTCTCGCCCGGTGGGTGCAAACCCGAACTGGAAGAGCGCGGCGCGTAGATCCGCTTCGCGCTCGCCCGAGAAGGCCGTCGCGTCGATGCGACGGCCCTCGAGCGAACCGACCTTGCCGCCGATCATCTCGAGCATGTGCCCGATGGTCATCCGGGACGGGATGGCGTGGGGGTTGATCACGAGGTCCGGGACCATGCCGTTCTCGGTGAACGGCAGATCCTCGGGTGCCGATATCAGCCCGATGACGCCTTTCTGACCGTGTCGCGACGCGAACTTGTCGCCGACCTCGGGCACCCGGAGGTCGCGAGTCCTCACCTTGACCAGGCGGGACGAGTTCTCTCCCTCGGTGATGATCACCGTGTCGACGATACCGTGCTCGTTGGAGCGCATCGTGACCGAGGTGTCCCGACGTTTCTCGACCGTGATGAGGTCGCTGGTCGGCTCCTCGAGGAAGCGTGGCGGCGACGTCTTGCCGATCAGGACGTCCTTCTCACCGACGATCGTCTCGGGGTTGATGATGCCGTCATCGTCGAGGTTCGTATAAAACTCCTCGCCGTGGGCGCCGGTTACCTCGGAGTCGGGGATCTCGATCCGGTCGACCTGGCCGCCGGGATATCGCCGTTCCTCCCCCTCGTAGGTCCGGAAGAAGTGCGACCGACCGAGACCCCGGTCGATAGAGGCCCGGTTGAAGATGAGTGCGTCCTCGATGTTGAACCCCTCGTAACTGAGGATGGCCACGACGAAGTTCTGGCCGGCCGGACGGTCGTCGGAGCCGATCATCACGTTGGTCTGCGTTCGGACGAGCGGTTTCTCCACGTAATGGAGCAAATGGCCGCGAGTGTCAGGCCGGAGCTTCATGTTCGCCGAGCCGAACCCGAGCGCCTGCTTGACCATGCCCGCGCCCATCGTGACGCGCGGCGAGGCGTTGTGCTCGGGGAACGGGACGTGGGCGGAACCGATCCCGAGGATCAGGGCCGGATCAATCTCGAGGTGTGTATGCTCCGGCGTCAGCTCGTCTTCGTTGATCGCGATGAAGAGGTCCTCCTCCTCCTCGGCGTCGATGAACTCGATGCGGCCACGACGGACAAGATCCGCGAAGTCGATATCCTTCTGGTCGAGCCGCTGGATGTCCTCGTCGGAGACGAGGGGATGGCCGTTCTCGACGACGATCAGCGGCCGGCGGGCACGCCCGCGGTCCGTGTGAATGATCACGTCCCCGTTGTACGGCTTGTACGAGGCGTTGACCTCGGTCGAGACGTTGCCAGCCCGTCGCATGCGCCGGATCTCATGGACAAGCGCGGCGGGCTCCTCGACGAGCCCGATCAGGGCGCCGTCGACGAAGACCCTCGATTTCTTCATTGGACGGCCTCCCCCGTGAGCCCTTCGACGCCCATCGAGTAGAGGACCGAAAGAACTTCGTCCTCGTTGTGGACACCCTTCGAGATCTCGACGAGCTGTGCGAAGTTCTTGACCAGGCCACAGTTCGGACCCTCCGGGGTCTCGCTCGGACAGATGCGTCCCCACTGCGTCGGGTGCAGATCACGCGCCTCGAAGTGGGGCTGCGACCGGGACAGCGGCGAGATCACGCGCCGCAGGTGCGAGAGCACGGCCATGTGGTCCACGCGATCGAGAAGCTGGGAGACGCCCGTCCGGCCCCCGACCCAGTTGCCGGTTGCGAGCGGGTGGAGCAGACGCTCGGTCAGCACGTCTGCGCGGACCGCTGTTCCGATCGAGAGATCCCGGTGCCGCATCGAGGCGCGCTCGAGCTGGTACTTCACATCCCGGGTCAGGCGGTTCAGCGAGATCCGGAAGAGGTCCTCCATCAGGTCGCCCGCGAGCTTGAGCCGCTTGTTCGAGTAGTGGTCCTTGTCGTCGATCCGCCGCTTGTCGAGGACGAGATCGAAGCAGGCCTCGGCCATGCGCCCGAGGAAGTGGGCCTTCGCGAGACGGACGCCCTGCACCGCCTCGACGTATGCCGGGTCTTCCTCGTTCATCCCGACCGGCATCAGGTAGTTCAGGTGCGGGAGGAGGTAGTTGTCGAGAACGAACTCGGCACGCTTGCGCTGATAGTCGCGCGTCTGGTTCGGCGCGAGCTTCTTGCCCACATACATGATCCCGCATTCGACCGCTCCCTCGCCCGTGGCGCACGACGACTCCTCGAGGTTCTGCATCATGAAGGTCAGGATGTCCTCCTCGGTCGAGACGGCCTCGACGATCGCCTGCTCGGTCTCGAGGCCGAGCGCGAACATGAGGTCCACGAACTTGAGATGGCCGGCAACGGATGGAAACGAGACCTCGAGCAGGTTCTTCTTGTTCCGCTCCACCACGACGAGGGCCCGGTACCCGCGATACTGCGAGAAGACCTTCGCGACGTAGATCCGCTCGTTGTACCGCTCGGTGAACTCCGTCATGATCTTGTTCGACGCGAGGTCCTCGAGGGTCATGAGGACACGCTCGGTGCCGTTGACGACGAAGTAGCCCCCCGGATCCAGTGGATCCTCGCCGTGGAGTATCCGCTCGGCATCGCTCATGCCGGCCAGGTTGCACGCGGTCGAGCCGACCATTATCGGCAACAGGCCGATGGTCGTGACGACGGGTTCCTGGCGCTCGCCGCCCTGGACGAGGGTCATGTCGAGCTGCATCGGGGCCGCGTAGGTCAGGTTGCGAAGACGGGCTTCGCTCGGGAAGAGGTCGCCCTGGGAGCCGTCGGCCTCCCGGACGAGCGGCTTCATGACCCGGACCTCGCCGAGCTCGACCCAGACCGGCTCGTTCGATTTTCCGCGGTTCTCGATGTCCGTCTCGATGACCCGCTGCTCGGCCACGACCTTCTGCAGGTTATGGGCGAGGAAGTTGTTGAACGAGTCCAGCTGGTGCCGGGCCACGTGCTCATGGGAGAAATATGCTTTTGAAAGGATGGTACGGTCTAACAGAGAATCACCCCCGGGTTACTTCTTCGGCCGCCTGATGACGAGCCGGTACGCCTCCGCGACTCCCGCGGTCTGGCTCTGCCTGACGATCCGGACGACGTCGCCGACCTTGCCGCCGATGTGGCGGACAGCTGCGTCGTCATGGAATATCTTCGGTAGCTGTTCAAAGGTGATGGAATATCGTTCGAGGAGGGCCTTCACCTCATCCTCGCTCATGATCGTGTGATCGGGGACCATGACATGGTCCAGTACGCTTATCCTGCTACTCATCTGCCCCTCCGCCCCGGGACGTCTGCGTGTTCGCTCTGCATCGCCAGTTCGAAAACCAGGGTCGCCATGGTGGAAACGGGCCCGGAGGGATTTGAACCCCCGACCACCTGGTTAAAAGCCAGGCGCTCTGCCGAACTGAGCTACGAGCCCATCCGTCCCTGCGACACAGCATTATTACAATGAAAGAAAAGCATATAAAGTTTCGTGAAGTACTCTATTGATCCCGTTCCTCACGCGATAGTGGGCGATTCGCCCCATCCCTCTGTCCGTTCGACCGTTGAAGGGCGGATTACCCTGTGTGCGAAGCGTTGGTCCAGGTGATGGAACACCGGGCCGGACGAGGGGAGAACGCTCGCTCAGCTCTACCACACATTCCTACAGTCGGAGCGAGATAACGGAGAGCCACGTCACTGGTGGGGAGCGAACAGCGCCATTTCGCCTGCCAGAGATGAATCAGGATGTCTCCGGTTGGGTCATGGGGATCTTCATCTGGCTCCGGATCTCATCCAGACGGTCTTCCTGGAAGCTGATGTTCATGTTCATGGACTTGATCGCCCGGGCGAGCTCGTCCCCGATCCGCGTGCGGTTGTCCTCGATGTTGTAGTTGGAGCCCAGAATAGAGACGAGGCGGCGGTTTACCTCGATGCTCTTTGATATGCGGGCATACTCGTCGATCACCTGCTGGTCGACCCCTGCGGCCCGTGCCGCCTCGACATCCTGCCGTATTCGTGCGCGCCGGTTCAGGATGTACTCGATCGCATCGTACAGCTCTCGATGGGTGATCGGCTTGAGCACGTAATCCTCGACGTAGATCGCGTACTCCTCGGCCTCGTCGGGATCCAGCTGCTTGGCCGTGAGCATCATCACCGGGATGTCCTTCGTCTCCGCGTTCGATTTGATCCGCTCGAGCGTCTCCCTGCCGTCCATGGGCTCCATCATGATATCGAGAAGGATCAGGTCGGGCCGCTCGGTCCTGAGCAGGTCAAGGCATTCCTGGCCTCCGTAGGTAGAGATCGTCCTGTACCCGCCGCGCTCGAGCATCGTAACGAAGACGTCGACAATGAAGGCGGAGTCGTCGACGACCATGATGGTGTACATCAGAATGCCTCCCCGATCCGCAGGGCGAGGGGCTCGAGCAGGGCGACCACCCTATCGGGCTCCGCGTCACCCGCCAGGACGGCAACGACCAGCAGCTTATCACCGGCATCGTGAAGCAGGATACAGCAGTTGGCCGCGTCGATCCTGACACGCACCGGAGGAGTGACGCTGATGATGCTCGCCGCCGACTCTGCCGAGGCGAGGACAGACGCACTCATCGCAGCAAACCATTTCTCCGAGATCTCCTTTGGAAACGATCTGCCGATCATGACCCCGTCCTTGGTGACGAGCGCCGCCCCTTCGATGCCGTCGATGGCCCGGATCTCGTTCACAAACCCCGCAATACGCTCCTTCAACATGATATGTGCCTTCGACGCCCCAACAGGGAGATTAGTGTACAGAGCGTCTAAACACTACTTATATTTTGCGAATCCCTTTGGCAATACGAAGAGTTCCATTCTCGATTAATGCCGGGGATTGCGAAGGAAACCGCTCGGCACGCTATCGGTCAGGGTGGTTGCTCGCCGAAAGAGGAAGATAGATATGGACTCCGTGACAACGTCATAAGTCAAGGGGCCATAGGGTAGCCTGGCCATCCTAGGAGACTGGGGGTCTTCTGACCTGCGTTCAAATCGCAGTGGCCCCATCTTTTTCTGTGTTCCGAACCGACGGTACGGCGTGCCGATCAGTGACGAATGCTGCGACTGTCTCATCTCGAGGATCGCTCACACGTGCGCACTCGCCGGCCGGCGCGACGAGATCCCCCGTGTCGCCGGGATCTGCGTCGCTCGCCTCGCCGAACTCCGCGACAGCCCCGTACCGCAACCGGTGGTCGCGAGCGAGCTTCATCGCCTGGCTGTGCATGAACTCGGCGTGCATGACCCCTACTCGGCGGTCAAAGTCGCAAGCAACGAGACCGTTCTCGCTGCCTGCCGAATGGTACGACCGCGTCTCGTGACTTTCCGCGACTTCGTGACGGCCTCGATCATCGGTAACACCTTCGATCATGGTGTCAAGGGCCACGAGATTGCCGACGACTTTACCGGTTTCTTCGATGAGGAGTTCACCAGCGGGCTCGTGATCGATGATTGCGATGCAATCGAGCAGCGGCTCGGTCACGTGGTCTACATCACCGATAACTGCGGCGAGATCGTCCTTGACCGCCTCTTGATCGAATACCTGGCAGTACGCGGAGCACCTGTCACCGTGGCGGTGCGTGACGGACCCATCCTGAACGACGCGACGCTCGCAGACGCGCGGGAACTTGGTCTCGACCGCCTTGCCGTTCGCCTGACCACCACCGGCGGGGGCAGGGAGATCGGCGTGCCGCTCGACCGGGTTCCGGCCGATCTCGCGGACGCGATCGGCAATGCGGATCTCATCATCGCCAAGGGAATGGCGAACTACGAATCACTCACGGACTACGACGGCCTTCCTCCCGTGGCGTTTCTTCTCGCGGCCAAGTGCCGGCCGATCGCGCAACGTCTCGGTGTCCCGGTCGGAGCGAAGGTCGCTCAGCTCCGCCTGTGAAAAAAAGAGTGAGTTACAGGATCGTGTCGATACCCGATCCGCCGCTGAGACGGTCGTTGTATCTGTTCTGTACGGGGGTGATGACCCCGTGGCGTTCGTAGCCGCCACTGGGTTTGGGGGCAGGATTGGAATCGCGGTTCGAGCCACCAAGGAGCTGCGCGGACCGGACCCCCGTCATGATCGCCATGACCCGGACGCGCCCCTCGAACTCGTTCTTGATCCGGGCTCCCCAGATCACGTCGGCACGCGGGTCCAGCTCGTACGTGAGCTCGCGCGCGATGCCCTCCGCCTCCTGGAGGGTGAGATCGCTCCCGCCCGTGATGTGGATCAGCGCACCGGTCGCGCCGTGGTAGTCGATGTCGAGCATCGGGTTGGAGAGACACTCCCGCACGACTGTCTCGGCCTTGTTCTGCTGCTTGGACTCGCCGACGAGCATGACGGCGACGCCGCCCTTGCCCATGATTGCCCGAACATCGGCGTAGTCGATGTTGATCAGCGATGGCTCCGTGATCGTCTCGCTGATCCCCTTGACGGTCTCGGCGATCAGCTGGTCCATCACCGAGAAGGCCTGCCCGAGCGGCAGGTTCGGAACGTAGGACTTGAGCCGGTTGTTGTCAAGGACGATCACCGAGTCGGCCGCCTGGCTGAGCGACTCGAGCCCCTCCTCTGCCCTGAGCAGGCGCGCCTTCTCGACCTCGAACGGGTAGCTGACCATGCCGACGACGATCGCGCCCTGGTCCTTCGCAATCTGCGCGACGACCGGGGCAGCTCCCGTACCCGTGCCGCCTCCCATGCCCGCGGTGACGAAACAGAGATCGACGTCCTCGAGTACCGACTCGAGTGTCGATCGCGCCATCTCGGCCGCTCGCTTACCGACGTCCGGGTATCCTCCCGCTCCAAGCCCCTTGGTGAGCGACTTGCCGATCAGGATGCGTTTGTCAGCCTGGATCATATCCAGGTGCTGTTTGTCGGTATTGACCGCGATCGTCTCCGCGCCCGTGACCTGCAGGTGGTGGAGACGATTGACGGTATTGTTCCCCGCGCCCCCGCACCCGACGATCACGATCCGGGGCTGACCGCTGAAGTCCTCATCAGTGACGATGCCCTTGAGCATCTCACGCTCTATCTCGGCATTCTTCAGCGCTTCGTTGATGATGGTCTGCATCTGAACCCCCTAGTACTTGAACGAAACCTGATCCTTGTCCCTCAAAATCCGACTGCCCCGGCGCTCGATGAGCCCGCGAACGGCGTCACGCACCGCCTCGGAGACGGTCGGAAACTCACCGTCCATGACCATCTGCTCGAGCACGTCCACCTGCTGTTCCGGCAATCGAATGGTGATCCGCTTCATGGATATCGGTATCGTCTGACAGAAAGATGACGCCTGTCACCTTTTTGTCGGACCGATGGCGAGCATATGTCAGCCATCGATGGTTCTTAGTGGATTACATTGTTATATATTCGTTCCTATTTACTTTCGCTCAGGACCGGGGACCATTCCTGATTACACTGCAATAAACACGGGAAATCGGGATCCGGACCGTGACCCTATTGGCCCGTCAGCGACCCAAAGGAGACTGTAAGCCACGCAAACCTGCATCTCCGATCACGGACAGATACTGATCACGATGGAGCGACGTGTACCGGAGCGGGCTCTCCACGGCGGACTCGCGCGCCGTGAACAGGACGAGGACGGCTGGATCGACTTCTCGGCCAATCTCAATCCCTACCCGCCACGTATCGACTGGACACCCGACCTCGCCTGTCTCGAGCATTACCCGGACGACCGGTACCCGGCACTGAAGGAGGAGGTTGCCCGGGTTTTTGGACGCCATGTCGATGAGGTTACTGTCGGAAACGGTTCCATCGAGGTGATCCGGGCGTTCTGCATCGCGGCGATCGGACCGGGCGACCGTGCCTGCATCGACCGCCCGACCTTCGGGGAGTACCGCTTCGCCGCGGAACTGGCGGGGGCGCGCGTAACCCCGGATGCTGGCGGGGCCGACGTACTCTTTCTCTGCAACCCCAACAACCCGACCGGCGCTCTCCTGGGGCGGCCCGAGATCGAGGAGATCTGTACCGGGATTGGTGACGACGCCCGGCTCTTCGTGGACGAGGCGTTCATCGAGCTCGCCGACCCGTCATTCTCCATGCTCGGGTCGGACGACGACCGTGTCTTCGTGCTCCGCTCGATGACGAAGGCCTTCGCCGTCCCCGGCCTCAGGCTCGGCTTCGGCTTCGGCGATCCCGACATTGTCGAGCGATGCGAGCGTTGCCGTGCACCCTGGTCGGTCAACGCGTTCGCCGAGGCATTCGCACTGGAGGCCCTCCGGCACTATCCGGCTCTCGAGGAGTCACGCAGGCAGATCCGTGCCGAACGCGCACGGCTCGAGGCGGGCCTCGCCGATCTCGGTTTTGCGACCATGCCCGCTTCGGCGAACTTCATCTGCGCGACAAGCCCGGTGCCCCCGGCACTACTCGCGTCGGGGCTTGCGCGCCGCCGTATTCGAATCCGCGATTGCGCGTCGTTCGGCCTGCCAGCGGAGGTGCGAGTCGCCGTGCGAAGGCGAGACGAGAACCAGCGCCTGCTGGAGGAACTCGCCGCATGCTTGGCCTGATCCTCGCGGGCGGCCTGGGAAGCCGGTACGGCAACGGCGAGAAGCCGCTCGCACTCTGCGCCGGCCGGCCCATGATCGATCGTGTTGCGACGGCGCTCGACGATGCCGGCCTCGATATCGTCGTCGTGGCTGCGCCGTGCGCACCCTTCACTCAGAACTGGTGCCGGGCCCACGATCTCCTCTGCATCTGTACCGCAGGAGAGGGGTACATCGCGGACCTTGCCGAGGCCGCGGCTCTTCTCGGCATCATGGGACCCGTCCTCACCGTCGCGGCCGACCTTCCGTGCATCTCGGCTGATATCGTCGAGAGGATCGTCACCGCCTACCATGAGCAGGCGCTACCGGCTCTCTCCGTCTGGGTCCCGATCGGTGACGTGGAACCCGTGGACGCGCCCTGTATCGAGGTGATCGATGGATGCCGGGCCGTGCCGGCAGGTATCAACATCCTCGAGGGCAGCCGGATCGGCGACACGCAGGAAGAGGCGCGCCTCGTCCTGGACGACCCCTGCCTGCGATACAACGTCAACACGCCGGGGATGCTCGAGGCCGCGGAGGCATATCTTGACGCCACCGAAAAGCCGCGCACCCCGGGCGAGAATCACCGAAAAATGGATATCGACTGCGACGCGAGATAAAAGGCATATGCAGACCTCGCGGGAGATCGTACTCGAGGGACATATCATCGACTCGGGGATCATGACGCAGGTCTTCGACCGGATCATGGACCGCGGCGGTTCGTTCGAGATCATCGAGTTCGAGGTTGGCAAACACAAGACCGACACGTCCTTTGCACGCCTGGCCGTAGGGTGCGACGACCCCGCGACACTCCAGCTGATCCTGTCTGACCTTCACCGGCTCGGGGCCAGGCTACCCGTGGTCGAGGACGCGGAACTGGTACCGGCTGAGGCAGACCGCGTCGCGCCACGGGGATTCTACTCGACCACCAACTATCCGACCGAGGTGAAGTACCGGGACCAGTGGCTTCCGGTCGAGGGAATCGAGATGGACTGCCTGATCACCGTCACTGCCGATACGGGAGCCGCGCTGTGCCTGCCCTTCGCAAAGCTGCGGCGAGGGGATCTCGTCGTCGTCGGCGAGGAGGGAGTACGGGTCCATCCGCCCGAACGTCCCCGCGAGACCACGACCTTCGAGTTCATGCACGGCACGGTCTCGTCCGAGCGGCCCAGCGAGACCCTGATCCGCAGGATCGCCGGCGAAATGAACGCCCAGAAGCAGAAAGGAGGACGGATCGCGCTTGTCGGTGGCCCCGCAATAGTCCATACCGGGGCGGGTCCTGCCCTCGCCTGGCTGGTCAGGGAAGGGTATATCGACGTGCTCTTCGCCGGGAACGCACTCGCGACCCACGATATCGAGTGCAGTCTCTACGGAACTTCGCTCGGAATGGACCTCGCGACGGGTACCCCTGTCAGCGATGGACATCGGAATCACCTCGACGCGATCGCCGAGATCCTGCGGGCCGGGTCGATCCGGGCGGCGATCGAGCAGGGGGTCGTGAAGAGTGGGATCATGTACGAATGCGTCCGGCGCGACGTACCGTTCATCCTCGCCGGATCGATCCGGGATGACGGTCCCCTGCCCGACGTGATCACCGACACGGTCGAGGCGCAGGACGCGATCCGTAGCCATCTCCGGGGATGCGGCATGGTCCTGATGATAGGGACCCTGCTCCACTCGATAGCGGTCGGCAACTGCCTCCCCGCCGAGGTCAAGACGATCTGCGTCGACATCAACCCCGCCTCGGTCACCAAGTTGATGGACCGTGGGACGATGCAGGCGATCGGGATCGTCTCCGACGCCGGAACCTTCCTGCCCTTGCTGGCCCGTGCCCTCGGATACGACGGGAACGCACCGATCAGCGCGTAAGCGGCATGCAGTAGGATCGCTCGTGCTGGAGCACGAACTTCCATTCCTCTTTACAGTCGCAGGGAGTCGCCATCGCCTCGACGAGGCGGGACCGGTCGGCGGAGAGCGAGTACTCCCGGATGGCATCGACGATCTCGCGGTCGCACGTGCCGCAGTTGTGCGGCCCCCGCGCCCGCCCGCCGCCGAGAGGGTCGGCGCTGACGTGCCGGCCCGCCTCGAGCAGGATCGCCAGGACGGACCAGAGGTACGGCGGTCGATACGCGTGCCGCTTCCAGTACCACTCCAGCTCGGTTCGCCGCTGCACCGTGCAGGGGTTCATCGAGATCAGGTCGGCGTGAGGCGACACCTCGGCGATCGATCGCGTCATGTCCTCGAGCGCCTCGCGTTCGGTCAGGAAGAGCGGCTTGTGGAGCAGGTAGGTCTTGACCCCGACCCCGGCATCGCGGGCCTCGCGAACGGCGTGGAGGTACATCGCGTACGAGAAGCCCTTGTCGATCGACTTCTCGCGCACGAGGTCGTTCGTGGTCTCGAGGCCGATCGCCACGTAGAGTGGACGGTCCCTCGAGCCGTCGTCGAGGCGAACGGCAAGGTCCGCGAGCCGGTCTCGCTCGATGTACTCGGGCCGCGTCTCGACGATGAGCGATCTCCCCCGGAAGGCGTCACCGATCGCGTCGAGCGCGCCTGGCGGCACCTCGCCCGGGTCGAGAAGGCTGCCCGAGCTGAAGACCTTGACCAGTTCGATATCGTGCCTGGCGTGCTCGCGCTCAACGAACGCGAGCTGTGCGCGGACCAGCGCCTCGGCGTCCTCGATACGGCCATGCCGCTCGTGGCGGTACGAGCACATCCGGCACCGTCGCCACGAGCAACCCGGGGTCTTGAGGATGACCGTCAGGGTCGGGACGACCCGGTCGTCGTGCCGATCCGTGCCGATCCAGGAGGCGAGCGGTCGCACTTCGTTCATGACGTGAACCGTTTGTTACGCCCCTGTCGAATAGAAAGGTTGCGTTCAGGTACCACGCCAATCCGGGCCTGGTCCCCGGCTATCATCGTACAGTCCCGCGAGGACGGCCGCTCCGAAGTCCTCCGTCCCGGTCGTCCCGCCGAGGTCGGGGGTCGCGTAGCCCCGGGCCATTGCCCCGTCGATCGCCGCGTCGAGCCGGCGGGCGCTCGCACCGTCGCCAAGGTGATCGAGCAGCATGCCCACGCACCGGAGCGCGGCCACCGGGTTGGCGATGCCCTTCCCGGCTATGTCCGGGGCCGAGCCGTGAACCGGCTCGAAGAGCGGAGGGCCGTCCCCGAGGTTGGCGCTCGGCAGGAGTCCGAGCCCGCCGGCGTGGAACGCGGCGACGTCCGAGAGGATGTCTCCGAACATGTTCTCGACGACCACCACGTCGTACCGGCCGGGCCTGCGAAGGACGTCGAGGCAGAGGGCGTCGATGAACGCATCTTCCGTCGCCACGCCTGCGGCAGCGGCGACACCGCGCGCAACCTCGAGGAAGAACCGGTCCGCCGCGAGGACATTCGCCTTGTGGCCGATCGTGAGGCACCGTCGCCCGGCCGCGATGCCGCAGGCGACCCTCACGATACGCTCGGTCGCGGCGCGGGTGATCACGCGTTCGGTGCAGGCCCTATCGGCCTCGACTCGCTCGCGCCCGGCGTAGAGACCCTCCGAGTTCTCACGGACGATCACCAGGTCGCAGGCCGCCGCCCTGACAGGGCGGATGTTCGCGTAGAGACCGAGCGCGCGGCGGAGCCTGAGCACGACGCTCGGGTACTCTCCCCGCGGCGCCGAGCTGACGGCGCCGAAGAGGACCGCATCGCATGCCGCGATGGTTGCGAGATCCGCATCGTCGATCGCAGCCCCGGTGCGACGCCACCGTTCGAGGCCGAGCTCGACGGTCACCTGCTCCCAGTCCGGGCGGAGAGAACGAAGGGCGGCCGCGGCGACGGGGATCACCTCGCGCCCGATCCCGTCTCCCTCAACCACCGCGATCCGCTTCACGCGCCCTCCAGGCCGTGACGAGTTCGCGAACAGCATCGAAGATCCGCGCGGGGGAATCGCCCCAGTGAACGACGGTCCCCATGAGACCGTCGACCTCGCAGAGCCCCCGCCGCTCGGAGCGGCAGCACCGGGCGACGAACGGTCCTTCTCGAACCTGGCCGAGTGGACAGGTGTCGACCTGGACGATCGGCACGTGGTGGCACTCCTTGACCAGATCCCGGCCGGTGGTGCAGCAGGCGACGGTCGCACCCGCCGTCACGGGGTCCGCGTCGAGCGTGTGGAGAAAACCGGCTGCGCGGCAGGGATAGACATCCGCGCACACCTCGCGGAGATCGCGGACGTGGTGGACGAAGGCGACGCCGAGGTCGCCGAAGAGCCCGAGCGCCTCCATTTCGCAGATTCCAGCGGAGAGATTCGGACGAGGAGGCTCGAGATCGTAGACATGGATCTCGAGGAGAGGGTCGTTATCAGGGTCGAGTACGAAGGTGATGTGTTCATCGAGCCCGGAGAAGACGGTGCACCGCCGTCCCGAGGCACGGGCGAGCCGGAGGAGCAGGGCGCGATCGTGAAGGCGGACGGGGTCGGGATACACGACGACCTGGTCCGCCCCCGCGAGCAGGTGTTCGGCGACGACCGGTCGGAGCAGTCCCGGTACCGCCGGGTCGAGCTCGACCGCCACGACGTCGTAGGAGTCGCCGGAGGGCCGGAGCAGGTACCGCGTCAGGAAGTAGACGCCGTCGCCGCAGGGGCGCCCGTTCACGATGCCGACCTCCCGGCACTCGGGGATCATGGAGAATCCTTCAGGAGCTCCACGAGCCCTCCAGCAGCCAGGATAGCCCGCATCCGGGACGAGAGCGGCGCAACTGGAACGGGCGGACGATCCCCGGATCTGGCGAAACCCGCTTCCAGGTCCACCTCGACCATCTCTCCCTCGGCGCATTCGAGCGCGGCCTCGGCGATCGGCAGGCCGAGATTGATCGCGTTCCGGTAGAAGATCCGCGCGAAGGAGGGCGCGACGACGGCCTTCACCCCGGCCTCCCGGAGCGCGATGGCGGCCTGTTCTCGCGACGACCCGCAGCCGAAGTTCGGGCCGGCGACGACCACCGCGCCTGCGAGGCGACCTGCCAGCGTGCGGTCGAGGTCCTCGAATGCGTGGGCAGCCCAGAGGGAGCGATCCCGTGTCCTGAGGTACCGGCCGGCGATGATCAGGTCCGTGTCGACGTCCGCCGGAACGCAGATCGCCCGACCCGTTATCTTCACGCCGCGCCTCCTGGCGCCGTGATCTCCCCGGCGAGCGCGGAGGCGGCGGCCGTCCCGACGGAGGCGAGATAGATCTCTCCCCCGACACCCATGCGGTTCCGGAAGTTCCGGTTCGCGGTCGAGAGGCAGACCTCGCCCTCGCCGATAACACCGAGGTGCGTCCCGAGGCACGGCCCGCAGCCCGGTGGGCCGATCGTGCAGCCGGCCTCGACCAGGGATGCAAGTGCACCCGATCGGATCGCGTCCGCGAGCACCCGGCGCGAAGCCGGGATCACGATCGTACGTACCCGAACGCGCCGACCCTTCACGGCCCAAGCGAACCGCTCGAGATCCTCGAGCCGTCCATTCGTGCAGGTTCCGACGAAGACCTGGTCGATCGGCGTGCCTGCGACCCGCTCCACGGGGCGAGCCGAGTCGACCCGGTGCGGTACCGCGACGAGCGGTTCGACGGCCCCGAGGTCGAAGTCGTACGCCCGGGCGTAGTCCGCGTCCTCGATCAATTGCGGTGATGCCGCGACCCCGAACCCGGCGAGATAGGCACGCGTGACATCATCGGCATAAAACAGTCCCGTCTTCGCGCCGACCTCGATCGCGAGATTCGAGCAGGTGAGCCTGCCTGCCATCGAGAGTGACGCAACCCCCTCGCCCGTGAATTCGAGCGAGTGGTAGGTCCCTCCGTCCATCCCGAGTCGGGCCACGTACGAAAGCGCAAGGTCCTTGGCCTCCGCGCCCCCCTCGAGACGGCCCGTGAGCCGGAGGTTGATCGTCTCTGGAACGCGGAGCCACAGCTCCCCCGTCGCCCAGATCGCAGCCATGTCCGTCGCGCCGACACCCGTCGCGAAGGCGCCGAACGCGCCGAGCGTGCAGGTGTGCGAGTCCGCGCCGATCACGATCTCCCCCGGCAGAACGTCGCCCTCGCTCATCAGCTGGTGACAGATCCCCTCGCCGATGTCGTGAAGCGCGATACCGCTCTCGTCCGCAAATCGCCGGAGCTCGGCCTGGAGACCCGCCGTCTCGGAGTTGTTCGCCGGGACGATGTGGTCGAAGATCAGCCGGAGGCGGCCGGGCTGTGCGAGGGGCCGGCCGATCTGACGAAAGGTGTGGAGCGCGAGCACGCCCGTGCCGTCCATGGCGTAGGCACGGTCGATGGCCCGATCGACGCAGGTGCCCGCAGGCGCACCGAGGATCCGCTCGGCGAGGGTCGCCATCAGGCCATGACTCCAGACACCTGGCGGATCAGGGCCACGAGGACCGACGGGGTCACGCTGCACTTCTGCTCGCCACGCTCCTTGACGAGTTCGAGGACGCGTGCGATCTGGACTGCATCGAGAGAGAACCCGAGTGAGCCGACGACGTGCTCAAGGGCCTTGCGGCCCGTGTGCTTTCCGAGCAGGAAATGACGCTCGGCTCCGACCATCGCGGGGTGGACGTACTCGTACGTGTCCGGATCCTTGAGCATGGCCGCGATGTGGATCCCGCTCTCGTGGGCGAAGGCGTGCTCGCCGACCACGGGGTGCGTCTTGGCTACAGTAATTCCCGAGTACCGCGCCACGAGCGCGGAGAGCTCGGGAAGCAGGGTCAGATCGTAACGGTCGACGCCGCCCTTGAGCCGGAGCGCGACCAGTACCTCCTCGAGACGGGCATTGCCGGCCCGCTCGCCGATCCCGTTCGCGGTCGTATGGAGCTGGAACGCGCCGGCCTCTGCCGCGGCCAGCGTGTTCGCGGTCGCGAGGCCCATATCGTTGTGGCAATGGGCGCAGAGCGGGACCGGGCTCGCGGCCACGAGCCGGCCCATGACCCGGTACATCTCCAGTGGCGTGAGGCAGCCGACCGTGTCCGCGAACGAGACGAGTGAAGCGCCGCGGGCGCCGCCTTCCCTGTACATCCGCGTGAGGAACTCCGGGTCGGTCCGGGAGGCGTCCTCGGCCGCGAATCGGACCGTGAGACCGTGGTCGCGAGCGAGGTCGATCATATCGAGCGCATCGGCGAGGACCTCGTCGCGCGGCCGGCGATACTTGATCCGCACGTGGAGATCGGAGGTCGCGATGAAGATCGAGACCATGTCCACGTCCGCATCGACCGCCGCCTCGATATCTCCTGCCGTCGCCCGGGCGAGCGCGCAGACACGAGCCTTCGTGCCCAGGTCGGCCACAGCCTTCACGCACCGCTTCTCGTAGGCCGAAACGGCGGGAAAGCCGGCCTCGATCACCTCGATGCCGATACGATCGAGGAGGGAAGCGATCTCGGCCTTCTCCTCGCACGTGAACGAGACGCCGGGCGTCTGCTCGCCGTCCCGGAGCGTCACGTCGCAGATCTCAACATTCCATGGTTTCATAACGGGCTCCCGCGGGGCACTCGCCCCGCACGATGATAGTCGTCGTTCGGTCGGCAGCGACGATCGCTCGGCCCAGCCCCTCCTGATCCGTCGCATCGAGCACGATGGGGTCCGCCCAACCGAGGTAGGGAGCGATCCCGTGACAGGATTGCCGGCCGGTCATGGCCAGGCACCGGTTCTCGAGCACGACGCAGAGCAGGGGCGTGCCGCGGGCGTGGGCGTCGATCAGGGCGTTGATCCCCGAGTGGAGAAGGGCATAGTCGCCGATCAGCGCGACCCCCGTGCTTGTTGCGGCGACCCCTATCGACGAGCCGAGGCCGTACCCCGCCACCCCATGCGAGGTGGGTGGCGAGAGCGCCATCATGGCACACCCGGTGTCGCAGACGGGAACGAGGTTCCTGTCGCGGAGCACGGTAAACAGGGGGGCGAACGGACACCCGGCGCAGGGCGCGCTCCGCCGGCCCCGACGGGCGTAGGTCTCGGGCTCTCCCGGGTCCGCCGGGGGACGGAGTCCCCGGTGCTCCCGGACGAAGGGCCGGCCGATCTCGCGGACGGTTGCCCCGTCCCCGATCCCGGGAGGCGGGGGATAGACAGTTACAACGCGGGCATCCCCGTCGGCCGGCCCGACGCCGACAACGCCCCTGCCAGGGCGGTTCAGCCGCGAGGAAGCGGCCCAGCGGAAGAGGTCGATGGTTCCCCGGCGGGCGCGGGCGGCACGCCCCCGCATGGTCAGGTCTTCGACCCGGCACGGAGATGGGCGGAGCCGGGCTGGACGGGGGGGTGGAGCTGCGTCCGACTCAAGGAGCGCCGGCGTGATCCGCAGTATGGCGATACGCGAGGCCGACTCAGAGACCTGGAACGCCTCCTCGACCGCGTCGGCGACGGACGGACCGTCCGGCTCGAGGACCGGCACCTCGGCGAGCTCCCCGTAGTACCGCGAGTCCTGGGCGGTCTCCGACCAGCGCGCGGTCACATCATCGCCGGCCACGATCACGACTCCGGCGGAGATCCCCCGGAGCGTCGCCTGCACGAGTGGGTCCGCGCAGGCATTGAGGCCGACGTGCTTACAGACAAGCCCCGATCGCCGCCCCGAGAGCGAGTGTCCGAGGCAGTGTTCGAGTCCGACCTTCTCGTTCACCGGCAGCTTCGCCCCGAGTCCCGAGACGATCCCGTTCACGGGATAGCCCGGTACGCCGTACCAGTGCGCCGCCGCCTCCCGGAGCGCCGCCACAACGGCGGATTCGGCGTTCACAGGTCCCTCCACGCGGTGACGTCGCACCCCGTGCAGGCGCCGCACATGCTCAGGGCGACGGACGGGTCGAGCCTCGAGGTGACAAGTGCGTTCGAGAGGTGTTCCGAGGCGCGGAGAAGGCGATCAGCGTCGGGCCGCGACAGGGCACTGCAGCCGGCGACCGGGTTGAGCGGCCGGAGGATGGGGACGACGCCGAGGGAGACGAGCCGCTCGATGCAGTCATCGAGCTCCTCGTCGCTCTCGCCAAGCCCGAGGATCACGTTCGAGAAGACATGCCCCTTCCCGAAGAGGGGGATCGAGCTGGCGAGCGCGTTCCAGATCGTCTCGTACGAGAGGCCAGGGCAATACCTGGCGAAGAGATCGGGCGTGGCGGCCTCGAGGTTGAACTTGACCTCCGAGACGCCGAGCGCATGGAGCCGCGCCGGCGTATCAGGGGTCGGCAAGATCGATACCCCGATCGGGAGATCGAAGCGACGGAGCGCCGCGACGACCCTGCAGACATGCTCCACCTCTTCCTCGATCGAATTCGCGACACCGCTCGTCAGCGCGATCGCGTCCACCGAGCCGGCCACCTCCTCGACGAGGGCGACAACCTCCTCGACCGACTTGCGCGGACCCTGGCACGCGGGAACCGGGCAGTAGGCACAGTCGTGGACACAGGACTCGGAGACCGTCACGAAGGCCTGCCGCGGGCAGTGAAGGCCCACGGGCTCGATCTGTCCCTCCATCGTTCCGGCGCCGCAGCGGAGCGTGGCGCTCCCGTTCGGTGCCACGGTCAGTATGGCCGGCCCGTCGTTCCCCAACGGTATCCGTACCCTCCGGCCGTCGCTCGAGAAGAAGATGGCACCGGCACCACCGGCGCCGGGCCCGGCCGTCGACCGTGCCACCGCCCGTGGAGGAAGCGCCCCCTCGATCCGGCACCCGCCCCCGGCGAGCACCGATGCCTTCAGGTCGGACCATCCCATAGCGCGAGTGCCTCCTCGAAATCGGTGTAGAACGGGATAGCGGCGACGGCCCCCACGGCCCCGCGCCCGGCCATGGTGATCTGAAGGCCGGGCTGATCGATGCGCTGGAGTTCGCAGGGGTCGATCTCGCCGCGCTTGACCCTTTCCGCGAACGGCCTCAGAGGGGATGGATCGAACCCCACGTAGACGGCCATGCCGGTCTCGCCCGAGAGCGTATACTTCTCGAGGAGCGACTGGAACCGGGCCGTGAGATCAGCGGGATCGCGGGACGCGAACTCCACGACGATGGCCACGCAGTTCTTGGTCCGAAACCGGACGGGGAAGAGCTGGACGATCGTGTGCGAGAGGTAGACATCCTCCTCGCTCTCCACGGCTCGGGCGATGGTATGGGCGAGGGTCCAGGTGGCCCCCGCCTCGGGCGTGTCCGTGTCGTCGATACCGATCAGCACCCTCTGCAGGAGAGGAACCCAGACCGTCGAACTGGCCCGCTTTCCACCGCCGCATGGATCGGCCCGGGCCCGCGAGAGACCCCCGGCCTGGCTCCGCGAGCCCGCCGCCCCGACGCCGCCGCCACCGATCCCGACGTAGGTGATCGCGAGCTGGTCTCCGCACCGCTCGACTCCGGCGATGCCGGCTGGAAATCGAGAGCCCTCGAGGGGAAGATCGACCGTCCCCTCCGTGAGGAGATACCTGATTGTCGGGCCGACGCAGCGGGCATCGCGGACGAGCGGGCTCTGGCGGTAGTGGTGGCGGGACCACATCGCTCCGCCGAGGCAGTCGTAGAACTCGACGAGCTCGATCTCGTCGGGCGAACGTCCCGCAACGGCGGCGAGTCGACGGTACGGAACGATGTACGGATCAGAGATTCTCTCCATGCAGCCCCGCTGCCTCCGGCCCCTCGTCGGCCCAGAGCAGTGCTCCGAGCGCGCCGATCCTGCCCTTGCTCCTGTTCTGATCGATGAACCGGACTCTCAGTTCACCGGCCATCGTTTCGGCCTCTTCCAGGGTCAGGATCTCGGTCTTGACCCCGCGCATCGCGTCCGCCCCGTCGGGATGGACGATACCCGTGCGCACCGCGATGCCGGCATGCGGCGAGGACGAGTGCTCCTGGACATAATCGGCGACATACGTCTCGAGCTGGTCCAATCTCCCCGTCTTCACCGCGTAAACGAGGGCGGAGCCAACGCAGTTCGTGGTCTTGTTCGGAACCTCCGGGTTCAGCTGGACGAGCCGCATGCCAAGGAGATGGACGTCCTCGACGGGACAGGCAGCGGCGCATTGCAGGGCAAGTACCCAGGTTGCCCCGCCGGCCTCGGTATCCGTGTCGTCGATCCCGAACACGACCTTCTGGTAGACTGGCGAAACGATGCGGACGCGATTGGCGCGTGCGCCACCCACTGCCAAGTCGGCCTCCTCGGGATACTCGGCACGGGACACGCCAGGAGCCTGCGGCAGGCATGCGGCGATGCCCACACCGGCTCCGGCGATACCGGTCCATGTCGTGATAACCTCGTCTCCCTGGATCTCCACGGCCTCGAGCGCCTGGCCCCCGCGCTCGGACTCGGCTGGGCCGAACCGGACGGGGAACCGTCCTATCCGTGCCCTGATGCGGAGGGTAGTACCGTCCACGTCGCAGGACTCAATCGCCCCTCCGGCGCGTCTCCGGTTCATGGCGTCCCATTCAACCGGGCCCCGCGCCTTGCACGTCTCGAGGATCTCGACGACCCCAGAGGAAGGATCGGCCATCACCAGATATCGCTGGGAGAAGAGGGAGCCGAAGCGCTCCCTGACTTCACTTGGAATAAGTGTTATCATGTAACCGCCGAAATAATCGTTAACAGGTTTCTCGGCAACATTCCATATAAGCTCTTCGTCACAAGGGGCGCTTCAGGACAAGATTTTTTTAGATGACACTTGATCGTCGTAGCAGCAGGTATTTCGCACTCGTTCGGTCACGTTCTCTGTCCTCTCTTCTTGGTCCATGACCTCTCGAATCCCACGAGCAGAATTGCGTATTTGGCTTCAGAAATGGCTGCTTCAAGGGAATTATCGAATTTCTCAAGGCTTTTTCCTGACCTCGTCCATCGATCTATTTAAAGTAATCGCTTGACATTCCTGCACACCATCAACGTGAATTCCCATACTGACCTATTATTTGCCTCTATCTGCTAAACGGGGCTTGAATTTTTGTCTACCGTAAAAGATAACGTATATATAATCAAACGTTCTTGTAATGAATAATTGAGGGTAGTTGATGAACGTTCGGTCAAAAATACTCGTGGTCATCATATTCGGCTGCGCTCTGTGCGCACAATCCGCCATCGCTGCGACGATTGTTGCGGCAAGCGACGCAAGCGCTTCCTCGAAAGCCACCGCTCAATATATCTGCGATGGCAGTAGCGATCAGGTCGAATTGAACGAGGCGCTTGCGCGCGGGGGAGAGGTCATCATGACGGAGGGCACCTTCCGCACGTCGGGCACGGTCTGCGTCAAGGGAGGCAACATCTTCCGGGGACAGGGGGCGGACAAGACTGTCCTCTCGATGGCGGGCGACTACGCGGCACGGGTGGATATCGCACAGCCCTCCGTCACCGTGAGCGATTTCAAGATCACGCAGCGCGGCTGGCTGATGATCACGACCTCGAATGTTAAGGTGCATGATGTCACGATCCAGGACTCGAAGAGGACCGCGCCAACCGTCAACGGGATGTTTTTTGTCTGGGCCGACGGGCGCGTCTGCGAGAACATCGAGTTCGTCCGGTGCAAGGCGATAGACGTCGGGTCGACCGGGTTCAATCTCAACGGCCAGAAGTCGCCGCGGGTCAACAGGAATATCCGTTTCGAGAGTTGCGAGGCCATCCGCTGCGGTAACGAAGGCTCGGGCAAGATCTGGGCAGTCGGATTCGATTTCCACGAAGGAGCCGACCTGTACGACCTCACCGTCAACAACTGCTATGCCGAGGACAACTGGGAGTCCGGGTTCTATTTCGAGCCGAACTTTTACAACGGTAACGACCCGAACACAGCCATTCCCGTCCAGGTCAACAGCCGCGTAACCAACTGCAAGGCCGTCAACAACGGCTGGCGAAATACCGAGCCCACCAGGTTTTACATGACGGGGTACTACCTCTCCTGCGGCGTCACCCTCAATAATTGCCAGTCGAAGAACAACAAGAACAATGGATTCTGGATCTGGCAGGGCGCGAAGGACGTCATACTGAACTCCTGTACCGACGAAGGCTCGGACAAATCGTTCCAGGTACGGACCGGGACGAACCTGAAGTTCAACAAGTGCGTTGCCATGAACTCCCGGACGTATGCTCTGTACGCCTGGGGCACCTCCGGTGCAGTCTTCGACGATTTCAGGATCGTCAACCCCAAGAAGACCAGCGGTGCCGTCAGCCTCGGACTGCGAGAGGACCATCCGAACGATCCCTGGCCAGTGACCGGCTGCACTATCGAGATCCTGTTGACCGGTGCCAATCCCGACACGTTGATCCGATATTACAACGCGCAGAACAACCTCATCACCATCAATGGCGACCCCGATACGCCACCGACGACGCTGCCAATTACCACGTCGACGACACCCTCCCCCGGCACGCAGCCACCGACGTCAGGTACGCCGACACAGCAACCTGGCCAGACACCGTTCAATGGCCCTCACGCGCTGCCGGGCACCGTTCAGGCGGAGGACTTCGACAACGGCGGCCAGAACGTGGCGTACTGGGACAGCACCACCGAGAACAAGCCCCTGAACACGCCCGGATATGTCGCCTACCGGCCGAACGAGTACGTCGACGCGGAGACCCTCGACGGCATCTCCGACATCGGGTGGATCACCGACGGCGAGTATCTCGAGTATACGGTCGACGTCGCCTCCGCAGGCACCTATACCGCGATCTTCCGCGTCGCGTCCTGGGGCGACGGTCGCAAGATCACGGTGACCGTCGACGGCGCGCCGGGCTGTACCATCAACGTGCCGAACACGGGCAGTTCCTCCGCCTACCAGGAGGTCCCGGCGACGCTCGCACTTTCCAAGGGCACCCACGTGATCCGGCTCACCTTCACGGGCTCCAGCCAGAACATCGACTGGTTCGCGGTCCGCGATGGCACGGCACCCACCTCGACGACGTCGAAACCGAGTGTCACGTCGACTGCGATCGTCAACCCGGGCACAGGGGCCGCCATCCCGGGCCTCATAGAGGCCGAGAATTACAACACCGGTGGCGAGGGCGTGGCCTATCACGACACGACGGCAGAGAACGAGGGCGGAGCCTATCGGAGCGACGGCGTTGACATCGAGATGGCGACCAGGGAAGGGAGCCACGTCGTCGGATGGGTCCGGCCGGGCGAATGGCTCAAGTACTCGGTGAACGTGGCGCAGGCTGGAGTCTACGATGTCTCGTTCCGCGTCTCGAGCCAGCAGTCGGACGCGTCGTTCAAGATGCAGGTCGATAACAACGACGTCTGCACGGTCATGGTCCCCAACACGGGCAGCTACCTGACCTATACCACGGTCGTGCAGCAGGTCTCACTCCCGGCCGGCTCCCACGTCGTGCGGCTCTACTTCAACGGCAACACGAACGTGAACTGGATGAAGTTCCAGACCAGTATGGGGAACGTTCAGCCGACGATCACCAGCACGACCCCGACCACGACTGCGACGGCCGTGCTCCCCGGTGCTCCGCTCCCCGCGCCCCTGCCGGTGATCTACGGTACCGGTATCGTACCGGGAGTCATCCAGGCAGAGGACTTCAATACTGGTGGCGAGGGCGTGGGGTACTACGACACCACCGCCTCGAACTTCGGAGGTATCTACCGGAACGAGGACGTCGACATCGAGCTGAACGACGACGGCAACCCGGTCATCTGCTGGATCCGGCCCGGCGAGTGGTTGAAGTACACGGTGAACGTCCGGTGGACCGGCGACTACGACGTCGTCTTCAGGGTCTCGAGCCCGAGCGACAACACGCAGATGCGGCTGCAGGTCGACGGGGTGACGGCGACGACCTTCACGGTCCCGAACACAGGAAGTTACGACTCGTACACGAGCGTGACCAAGCGGTTCCGCCTGACCGGCGGCCCGCACGTGATCCGCCTCGTCTTCGGAGGGTACCAGAATATCGACTTCATGTCGTTCGCAACGGTCGGTACACCGACAGCATCCCGGGGCCTCGATGTGGAACCGGACACGAACATGACGGCGCCGATGATCGTGCCAGTGGCAACGGCAACGGTCCCGATGACGCCGAACGCCACGACGCCAGGGACGAACACAACCATCGTTCCCGTGACGACGGCGGGCCTGACGGACCTGGCAACGCCGACACTCGCGAACAATACTACAACGACAACCACGCCCACAGCATCGCCGACCGAGATCGCGGTCACTGCGACTCCAGCAGAGACCGCGAGGGTGAATACCACGACTCCATCGGAGACCGTGACAACGGCTTCCGGGACGACCGCGGAGGCTACGACCTCGCTCACTCCGATTCCATCGGAGACCGCCGTGGAGACAACGGTCGCGGCGACACCGAGCTCGTCGACGGAGACGCCGACTCCGACAGTGGTGGCAGGCGCGACCGAGACGACGCCACCGGTCCCGTTCCCGGTGATCCCTGCCGATGAGACGACGGTCGTTGCGGCAGATACGCCACTACCCGCCACTCCGTCCCCGATACCCACCGAAGCACCAGGGATGGGTACCACCAGCCCGCCGGCGACGACCGGAACGGTCAGCACCGCTCCCACGGTGAGCGCAACACCGATACCCACCGCGATCCAGACGGTGATCGCCAACACAACCCCGACGACGGAGGTGCCACGGGACAGGCTCATGCAGGTGGTCGCGACCGACCGGAACCTGTCGACGTTCGTCAGGTCCGTGCAGGAATCCGGGCTGCTGAACACCCTCGACGGCGTGGGCCCCTACACCATCTTCGCCCCGACGGACGAGGCCTTCCAGTCCATGCCTCCAGGCACTCTCGAGGCGCTCCTCTCGGACCCTGCCCTTCTCGGGTCTGTCATCCGGGGCCACGTGGCCGACGGGCAGCTCATGGCTGCTGATCTCGTCGCCGAGCCCGAGGTCGATATGGTGAATGGCGAGCCGATCGTCGTCACGGCGAAAGCCGACGGCACCCTGGAGATCGGTGGATCGCCGGTGAACCGGACCGACGTACTCGCATCGAATGGCGTGATCCACGTCATCGACAGGGTGATCCTCCCGCCGGATATCATCCCGACCCCCACCACTGTGAACCTGCCCCCAGCGACAACCGCTGCCGATGTGCCGTTGACATCGACTATGACGATGGATACCGCGAATACGACGACCATCGTGCCGAGCCCGATATCGACGAACTCGACCAGCACGCCGACGAACGCTACCCCTTACGGGGTCTAATCGCTTTTTTTTCTGAAAACCGATCCCTGTCGTACAGGAACCATCTCCTACCTGCCCCCTCGCACGTGACGACGTGATGCCCCGGGCAGTTCCGGGCCGAAAAGAGAGATGTCTTACTGACGCAGTACGATCTGGTGTGTGACCGTGGATGCGCCGAAGAACCTCCGGGTGAACTCCGCCGCCACCTCGGGTTCATACTCCTTGCAACTGAAGATATCGATGTAGGCCGCGTTCGCCTCGTTCGCGAAATGTCCCGAGATAAGCGATGTCTCGATCAGCTGCGTCATGGAATATCCGGCGACACGGTCATTCGGACCAAAGTGGACGATCTGCGGTTCGCCGAACCTTTTCATCCTGATCAGGTCGCAGACCTCGATTACGTATTGCCGAATCCGCTCGGCATCGCGGATCGCCACGGGGTCGCATCCCTTGAGATCGATGCAGGTGCAGAGCCCCCACGCATCCTTCTCACGAAACTCCCGGACGATCGCGCTCTCTTCACCCATTTCCGCCATTTAATTGCCTCCGAATCGAAGATCTGCCGCTGATTATGCGTCTGTACAGGTTCCTGACATGCGATGTTAAAACTTTCCAAACCATCCCCGATAGGGGGCGAAACAGCTCCCGGATCGGGCCCCATTCGGCACCCCAGAGTTGGAGCAGCGGGAGATGCGCGGAGAGCCCGTGTCGGTGCATCAGACGAAGACGGATTCGGCAGATGCCGCATCACATCAGCACGAGCCTGAATTTTCCCCTGATAATCGCGCGCCGTTCCGTGATTGTGCAATGCAGAGAAAAAATTATGTACCGGTTCTTCGTCGATGGTCGCGCGATTCTCGATAATACGTATTTATTCTTGGAATTAATCAATAATATCCAGTTACCATACCAGGATCCCCTTTCATGAAGAAGAGCCAGATTCTCGGTTTTTTTGGAAAACAAATGGCAAATTTTTTATAAGACCACAAAGGATTTTTACATTGACCTATCCGCGACCGTTTAATAAGTTGCTGGTATAGGCGCATGATTCAGAGAGGTGTATCGATCGATGGCATTTCATCCACCAGTAGCAATCGTTGCGAAGGCAGGCGACGCCGGTAAGTATAAGACCGGTCTGCCTTCGTGGAACATGGTGCTCCGCGGGTTCTTCTCCGGGGCATTCATCGCGATGGGCGCGGGACTCGCGACCGTCTGCAGCACAGGCATCCAGGCAGGCGCCGCCGCTACCGCGGCAGGGTTCGTCAACGCCGGATTTGCAGCGCCGGGTATCCAGCAGCTCATCCTTGGTGCCGTGTTCCCTGTGGGACTTATCATCACCATCCTGACTGGTGCTGAACTCTTCACCGGTGACGCGATGCTCGCGCCGCTCGCTGCCTGGGTCCACAAGATCTCGTGGGCCAGTGTCCTGAACCTCTGGCTCTGGGTCTACATCGGGAACCTGATCGGCTCCCTCGTGTGGGCGTACATCATGACCTACGGCCCGTACACCTCGGTCAGCGCAACCGGTGCGATCACGGCGAGTGGATTCGGCGTCAGGGCGGTACAGATCGCCATTGCGAAGGTGAGTTACTTCGGCCCCGCAGGCCTCTGGTCCGCGTTCCTCAAGGGCATCGGCTGTAACTGGCTCGTCAACCTGGCCGTCCTGCTCGGGATCTGCGCCGACGACCTGATCGGCAAGTTCTTCGGGATCTGGTTCCCGATCATGGCCTTCGTCTCGTCTGGCCTGGAGCACTCGATCGCGAACATGATGTTCATCCCCGCGGGGATCATGACGATGCCCTACCTGACGGAAGCGCAGCGGACGGGATTGAACCTGGACGTGCTCAACTGGGTTACCATGTGGACCAACAACATCATCATCGTCACGCTGGGCAACATCGTGGGTGGTATGATCTTCGTTGGCCTGCTCTACTGGGTCGCGTTCCGCAAGGAGATCCAGGCGCTCAAGTAATCAGCGCTACCAAATGAAGATTGGCAATATCAGGGTGAGACCCTCGATCCTCTCGATCGCGGTCTTTCTCATCCTCACTTTTATTCTCCTTTACACGTTCTACGTCACCGGTGACCGCTCCCTGCTTGTCTGGGGAATTCCGACGCTCGTCTTCATCCTGATTATCCCGCTCGTGCTCAACTACATGAGCCAGCACGAATACGCCGCCCTCATCCCCATGTACGAACGGGACGCACGCACCGTGCGGGTCAACCAGATCAACCCCTCGCTTCTCCAGGAGCCCGTCCGGCTCACGGGGATCGTCGAGGAGACCCATTTCGAGTTCCTGAACCGGCCGTCATACCTGGTCGGCGACAGGACGGGCGAGATCTCGGTCAAGATGTTCACGGCCCCGGCGGAGAGGATCAGGAAGGGCGATCGCGTGGAGGTGCTCGGGCAGGTGATCAAGCGGTACGTCGCCATGGGTGAACCCGTGGTCAACGCGGTGTCCGTCCGAAAGCTCGACCCCGCGATCACCGAGACGGTCGAACGACCGGCGACGAAGAAAGGTCGGCGGCGGTAGACCCGGGCATCCGACCAGGAACGCCCCGGACGCGATTGTTCCGTTTCATCGCCATCTACCGCCGATTCGGCCTCCTTTTTGAAGGAAAAGAACTATACCCGGACAGTGGGTACACGTAAGTGAATGGCGCGGAAGGCCGGTAAAAAGGCGGCGGAGGAGCCCCCCCTCAAGCTCTTCTACATATTTTACAACGAGGAGCGCTGGAACAACTGGCTCCGGACGCTTGCAGAGGCCGACTTCGAGGGTGACGGTGGCGACGACCTCCCCGAAGGGATCGCGATGCTCTACGCGTTCTCCGAGGATATCACTCTCTCGGTTTTGAAGATCGTCAAGCTCTGGCAGAACGGACGGTTCCAGGCGGACGAGGCGCTCGAAAAGATCGACAACGTCGAGGCGATCGTCCTCTCCGAGATTCCCGACGGGCCGCTGGTCGAACTGGTCGGCCCGGTACAGGAGTCGGTGCTGGTCCTCTTCGCCGCCTGTCGCCGGTTCATCGCCGGGGACTACGACAAGGACGTCAAGGCACTGGTCAAGCGAGGACGGGCCCTCGCCGAACAGGGCTCGGACGAGACCCTCGAGGTCGCCGCCGAGATCGGCGCTGCCGTGATCGGCGGGGCCGCCTGCTGCGCCCGGTACGTCAAGGATGACATCGAGGATCCGACCCTCTTCGACGACTGGCTCGTCCAGATCGAGACCATGGGCGAGGCAATGAAGTCGCTCAAGAACTTCGACGAGGAGCCCGGCGAGGCGTCGTGATAGCGGAGAAGGCCCGCTTCCGTTCCGCGCGCCGTCTGGAGCGAGTGGCCGGCTTCCGCCTGCCCGAGAAGGCCTTCCATGGTCTCGTTCTCGAGACCCTGTCGTCCCGCCTGGACTTCGATCGGCTCGATCCGACCACCCGGGCACAGATCCTGGAGTTCATCGCCGACTTTCTCCGGTGTGGCTGCAAGAAGTCCCCGCACTGTGGATGCCCCGAGAGACGGTTCGCCGCGCTCATCCTCGAGCTGCGTGAAGCCGGGCTGGACCACCGGCAGATCAGCGGCCATCTCGCCGACATCTACGGCATCGACCTCTTCCCTGCGGACATCCTCTCCTTCCTCGAGGACTCGGTCCACGTCCTCGAGGCGATCGCCGATGTCGCCGCGCTCCAGGGACGCGAGGGGGTCGCCGCCAGCGCCCGGGATCACATCCGGACCCTCGAGCGCTGAACGGCTCCATCTCGATACCTTTTAGATTCCCCGTGACGACCTGTTTGGGAATGAAGGTCGTGGTTACCGGCGGAGCAGGGTTTATCGGCTCCAATCTGGCCGAGGAGCTCTCGAACCGGTACGAGGTGACGGTCCTGGATGACCTTGCCACCGGCCGGGAGTCCAATCTCTCTGGCCTGGACGTCAAGTTTGAGCGCGGGTCGATCCTCGATCCAGAACTCCTGGCGCAGACCTTCCGGGGCGCCCGCTATGTCTTTCACGAGGCCGCCCTCCCCTCGGTCCAGCGGTCGGTCGAGAACCCGGCTCAGACCAACCAGGTGAACGTTGACGGGACCCTGAACGTCCTGATCGCGGCACGCGATGCCGGGGTGAAGAAGGTTCTCTTCGCCTCGTCCTCATCGGTCTACGGGGATACCCCGGTCCTTCCGAAGGTCGAGGCCATGAACCCCGACCCGAAATCGCCGTACGCGGTCACCAAGCTCGCTGGCGAACACTACTGCCAGGTCTTCTCCACGCTCTACGGGCTCCCGACGGTCGCACTCCGCTACTTCAACGTCTTCGGCCCGCGGCAGGATCCGACCTCGCAGTACGCGGCCGTTATCCCGAACTTCATCGCGAGGGTTCTCGAGGGCCAGCCGCCCATCATGCATGGCGACGGTCGGCAGACCCGTGACTTCACCTTCGTCCGGGACGTGGTCCGTGCGAACATCCTCGCGGCCGAGAGTGACGCGGTCGGAGTCTTCAACGTCGCCTGCCAGCGGCGGATCGATCTCGTCGAGCTCGCCGAGACGATCATGGATCTGGTGGGAGTCCACCTCGATCCCGTCCACGAGGCATCACGGCCTGGCGACGTCCGCGACTCCCTCGCCGACATCACCCTTGCCACCAGGGCGTTCGGCTACGCCCCCGCGTATACACTTACCGACGGCCTGAAGGAGACGATACAATGGTTCGCACGGACGTAACAGGCCTGACGATCTGCGTCGTCGGTCTCGGGTACGTCGGGTATCCGCTCGCCGAGGCCTTCTCTTCCCACGTGCGCACGCTCGGCTTCGATATCGATCCGGCCAAGCTGGAGCGGATCCGCGCCACCGCCGGCAATCGTATCGAGACGATCGACGATCCCGGCAGGATCAGCGAAGCAGACGTCGTCATCATCGCGGTTCCGACTCCGGTGACCCGGGCCAAGGACCCGGATCTCTGCCCTGTCGTGTCGGCGGCGGCGACGATCGGCCGGAACCTGAAGCAGGGTGCCATCGTGGTCCTCGAGTCCACGGTCTACCCCGGCGTGACCGAGGAGCTGATGCGGCCGGTCCTCGAGGACGAGTCCGGCCTCGTCTGCGGTCGCGACTTCTTCATCGGCTACTCGCCCGAACGGATCAACCCGGGAGACGAGGAGCATGTCCTCCCGAGGATCGTCAAGATCGTCGCGGGTATGGACGAGGCGACGACCGAACTCCTCACCTCGCTCTACAGCCTGGTCACGACGGTCCACCGCGCCCCCTCCATACGGACGGCGGAGGCCGCGAAGGTGATCGAGAACATCCAGCGCGACCTGAACATCGCCCTGATGAACGAGCTCTCCCTGATCTTCCAGCGGATGGACCTCGACACCCAGGCCGTTCTCGAGGCAGCCGGAACCAAGTGGAACTTCCATCACTACCGGCCCGGGCTCGTGGGCGGCCACTGCATCCCCGTCGACCCGTACTACCTCGTGTACAAGGCCGAGGAACTCGGATACCACCCCCAGGTGATCCTCGCGGGCCGCTCGATCAACGACTACATGCCCAAGCATGTGGCCGAGCTCGCGATCAAGGGAATGAACGATGCGGGCAAGGTAATACGCGGCTCGACCGTCGTGATCCTTGGGCTCACCTACAAGGAGAACGTGCCCGACACGCGCGAGAGCCCCTCGCACGAGATGATCGCCGAGCTCCGCGAGTTCCACGCCGACGTCTGCGGCTACGATCCCCTTCTGACTCCCGAGGAGATCTCCCGGTTCAACGTGAGGCCGCTCAACGACCTCGCCGAGGTCGAGGCCGACTGCCTGATAGTCAACGTGCCCCACGACCGTTTCCGGGACCTCACCATCGACGACGTGCGGCGCATCAGCAAGGGCACGCCCGTGATCGTCGACGTCAAGGGGGCCTTCTCCCACTGGAAGAAGCAGGAGCCGGGGATCCATTACCGGAAGCTCTGACGACCATGATCGAGCCGCATATCCGGCCAGACTCCCCGGGAGGATGATGCTCTCCCCCGCGATCAAGCGACAGCTCTTCTCGCTCCTCGTCAGGGGTCTCCGGTTCGCCGGCGGCCTCTTCTACGATCGGCGGTTCCTGGTCGGCACCTACTTCGACGACTCGTTCGCCGGCTGGAAGTGGGTCCTCCGAGGAATACTCTTCCAGAAGATCCTGAAGTTCAACCGGAACATCCCGTGGCCCGTCTCGCCCCTCCACGTCGTCTCGATGGGCAGGAACCTGCGGTTCCATCCCGACGACATCAACATGTTCAACGAGATGACGGGAAAATACTTCCAGAACTTCGCGGCGCCGATCACCATCGGGCGGGGTACCTGGATCGCCTCGAACGTGGGGATCATCACGGCCAACCACGACCCGGCGGATCTCACCCGCCACCTTCCCGGCAAACCCGTGGAACTCGGCGAGTGCTGCTGGATCGGCATGAACACGGTGATCCTGCCCGGCGTCCGGCTCGGCCCGCACACCGTCGTCGGGGCCGGCTCGATCGTGACCCGCTCGTTCCCGGACGGATACTGCGTCATAGCGGGCAACCCCGCCCGGCTCCTTCGAACGATCGACCCGGATCAGGTCGAGGCTGGACCGAAGTAGCCCATCCCGCGGGGAAAGGTGTCGGTCTGGTTGAACGTGCGTGTGTCCTGCGGGCTCGAGACCGTGAGCGACGGCACGACCAGCCCAAACGTGTGCGCCGGGAACCAGTACGATCCCTCACCGTAGTCCATCGACGCTCCGTCCACTGCGAGAACGGCACGGTCGAGGCTGAGCTCGACCACCCTGCCGTTCTCGAACCCGAGGACCCGCTGGACCTTGCGATGGAGGTCCCCCCGGCCGAACACGGCGACGAGCGGCCGAATCCCCTGGTCGATCCGGTACTCGGCCACCACCGTGGCCTGGGTACCCGACAGGGTGATCCCGACGCTGTCCATCGTGAGGTAGCTGTAACGGTTCGTCTCGGCAGCCGCCGCTCCGCAGGCGAGCAGGAGCAGCAGGAGCATGCAGAGAAACGGCTTCCTCATTGGTAGATACGTCGCCATCGCCGGGATAAAGGTCTTGCCCTCGGGAACGCTCTCTATTTATGCATCTCCTTCAAATCATATCACGTTCTCCCGTGGGAGAACGCGCCGATGCCGAAGGCGGCGTCAGGATGGACAGTGCATGAAACTCACAGCGAAGACCCTGGACATCGCGGACCGCGGGGTTCTCCTGAACCGGATCGATGCCCGGGGTATCGGCGTGGTCGAGGGCGATCGGCTCCAGGTGATGAACCATGAGAATGGGCGGACCGTCTCGGCTCACGTTGAGATGACCGAGGCGATGGTTGGATCCGGGACCATCGGCCTGTATGCGCCAATCCACTGCTCTCTCTCGGTTGGAGATGGAGATGAGGTCGAGGTCTGGGAGGCGCCCAAGCCCGCCTCGCTCGATCTCATCAAGAAGAAGATGAACAAGCGTAAGCTCACCCGTGACGAGACACGAACGATCGTCAACGACATCGTCAGCGAGAACCTCTCCCTGGCCGAGCTCTCGGCCTACGTGACCGCCAATTACATCAACGGCATGGACATGGACGAGGTCGAAGATCTGACCATCGCCATGGTCGAGACGGGAAGCCAGCTCTCGTTCTCAAACCGGCCGATCGTCGACAAGCACTCGATTGGCGGGGTGCCCGGCAACAAGATCTCGCTCCTCATCGTCCCGATCATCGCGGCATCGGGGCTCAAGATCCCGAAGACCTCGTCGCGCGCGATCACGGGTGCGGCGGGGACGGCGGATCTCATGGAGGTGATCGCCCCGGTCGAGTTCACGGCCGAGGAGATCCAGACCATGACCGAGAAGGTCGGCGGAGTGATCGTCTGGGGAGGCTCGACCAACATTGCACCGGCAGACGACCAGATCATCGTGGTCGAGTACCCGTTCAAGATCGATGCACGCGGCCAGATGCTGGCTTCGGTCATGGCCAAGAAGTACGCAGTCGGTGCGAACCTGGTGGTGATCGACATCCCGGTCGGCATCTCCACGAAGATCCGCGACGTGGCCGAGGGAAGAAAGCTCGCTCGCGAGTTCATCGATCTCGGTGAGCGGCTCAAGATGCGAGTCGAGTGCGCGATCACCTATGGGGATTCGCCCGTGGGCCACACCATCGGGCCTGCCCTCGAGGTGAAGGAGGCGCTCGGCGTGCTCGAGGGGGCAACCGAGCCCCAGTCCCTGATCCAGAAGTCGCTCTCGATAGCAGGTATCGCCTTCGAGATGGCCGGCAAGGCCCAGCAGGGAGAGGGCTACGCGATGGCCGAAGAGATCCTGAAGTCGGGCAAAGCGCTCGCCAAGTTCAAGCAGATCATCGAGGTCCAGGGCGGCGACCCCTCCGTGACGGCCGACTCGATACCACTCGGCAAGCACACGCATGTGGTCAACGCGCCCTGGCCCGGGTACGTGGTGGGCATGAACAACCCATCGCTCGTCTCGCTCGCGCGCCTCGCGGGCGCCCCGCAGGACCACGGTGCCGGGATCCAGCTCCATGCCAAGACCGGGGAACGGGTCAACCGGGGTCAGCCCATCTTCACCATCCACGCGGACCGCCCATGGCGACTGAAGCTTGCAGTCGAGGAGGGGCGCCGGTTGATGCCTGTGCTCGTCGAGGGGATGCTGCTCGAGCGCGTGCCGAACGAACACCACCTCGGATAGAGGATCGTGCTTAATGGTAACACGGATCAAAGAGATCACCGGAGAGAGCGGGAGGGAGGCACCCTCCTGCGACCACGCCAATGTACTGGGATGAATTGCACGAGACCATGCGTCCCGCGGAGCTCGAAGCCCTCCAGGTTCGCCGCCTCCGCGAGACGCTCGAGCGGGCGAACCGGGTCCCGTTCTACCGGGACCTCTTCTCTCGCGAGGGCGTGCGGGGTGATGAGATCAGGACCCTTGACGACCTTCGAAACCTGCCGTTCACGCGAAAGCAGGACCTGCGTGGAGGCTACCCGTTCGGGTTCTTCGCGGTGCCACTCTCGCAGGTGGTCCGGATCCACACGACCTCGGGGACGACAGGCAAACCGACGGTAGTGGGGTACACCCGCGGCGACATCGATAACTGGTCGGAACTCATCGCGCGGAATCTGACCATGATCGGCCTGACCTCCGATGACGTCTTCCAGAACGCGGTCAACATGGGCATGTTCACGGGCGGGCTCGGGTTCCACTACGGGGCCGAGAAGGTCGGTATGACCGTGCTCCCGGCCGGCACGGGCAACACGAAGCGGCAGATCGAGATGATCGACGACTTCGGCGTGACCGCGATCCACTGCACGCCGTCGTACGCGATGCACCTTGCCGAGGTTGCCGAGGAGATGGGATCGGATCTGCCCTCGCTTCGGACCGGGATCTTCGGCGCCGAGGCATGGTCGGACGCGACGCGCACGGAGCTCCAGGACCGTCTCGGCGTGACTGCATACGACAGTTACGGCCTCTCCGAGCTCTACGGCCCCGGCGTCGCGTTCGAGTGCCCCGAGCAGGACGGGCTGCACATCTGGCACGACAACTACCTGGTCGAGATCATCGACCCGGCCACGGGCGAGCCCCTCGGGCCGGGCGAGCGCGGCGAGCTCGTGGTGACCCCGCTGGTCAAGGAGGCCATGCCGCTCGTCCGGTACCGGACGGGCGATATCACCATGCTCCTCGATGAAGACTGCCCCTGCGGTCGGATGCAGCGCATCGCCCGCTTCTCCGGCCGCGTCGACGACATGCTGATCATCCGCGGGATCAACGTCTTTCCGAGCCAGATCGAGCACGTGCTGATGGGACTTCCCGAGGTCGGCGACCAGTTCATGGTCTACGTCGACCGGAACGAGCACCACCTCGACGAGATGACGATCGAGGTCGAGATCAAGCGGCAGTTCTTCTCCGGGGAGCTCGCCGATCTCGCACGGCTCCAGGAAAGGATCGTCCGGGCGTTACGCGACGCACTCGAGCTCCGCACCCGGGTACGCCTGGTCGAGCCGGGAAGCCTGCCGCGATTCGAGGGGAAGTCGCGGCGGGTCGTGGACCGGAGGGGGACGCTGTGACCCCCTGGAACCCACGGTACGAGGAGATGCCGGCGGCCGATCTCGACCGGCTCCAGTACCGGCTCGCGAAGACCCTCGCCGCCCGGCTCTACGCGTTCTCCCCCGTCTACCACGCGCGCATGAAGGAGGCGAACGTCCACCCGGATGACATCCGCTCGCTCGAGGACGTCCGGAAGCTCCCGTTCATGTACAAGCGCGACCTGCGCGACAATTACCCCGACGGGCTCTTCACGGTCCCCCGCGAGGAGCTGGTCCGGTATCACGTCTCCTCGGGGACGACGGGCAAGCCGACCGTGGTCGGGTACACGGAGAAGGACATCGAGCTCTGGACGGAGTCCCTCGCCCGGGCCATGACCTCGATCGGCCTCGGGCGCGGCGACGTGATCCAGGTGAGCTACGGGTACGGCCTCTTCACGGGCGGTCTCGGGGCCCACTACGGCGCCGAACGGATCGGCGCCACCGTGCTGCCGACCTCGGTCGGGAACACGGAGCGACAGGTCGAGCTGATGCAGGACCTGGGCGCCACCGCGATCGCCTGCACGCCGTCATACCTGCTCCACATCGGCGAGGTGGCGGAGAAGATGGGGATCAACCTCGGGCGTGACACCGCGCTCCGGACGGGCATCCTCGGGGCCGAGCCCTGGTCCGAGCAGATGCGGCGGCACATCCAGGAGCGGCTCGGGATCAAAGCCTACGACATCTACGGCACGAGCGAGCTATCGGGGCCGATGTTCACCGAGTGTGCCGAGCAGCACGGGATCCACATCTGGCGCGACCTCGCACTCATCGAGGTGATCGACACCGAGAGCGGGGAGGTGCTCGCGCCGGGCGAGCGCGGCGAGCTCGTGATCACCATGCTCCAGAAGGAGGCGCTGCCGATCTGCCGGTACCGCATCGGTGACATCTCCTCGATCATGGACGAGGACTGCGCCTGCGGCCGGGCGCACCCGCGGATCGCGCGGATCACGGGACGGGTCGACGACATGCTGATCATCCGCGGGATCAACGTCTTCCCGAGCCAGATCGAGCACGCGCTCCTCGAGATCCCCGAGGTGGGCGAACACTTCCAGATCGTGGTCGACCGGAAGGGCACGCTCGACGAGATGCTGGTCCGGGTCGAGATCTCGAAGGAGGCCTTCTCGGACAAGATCGCGGACCTGATGCGGATCGAGCGCGGGGTCGCGCACCGGCTCAGGAACACGCTGAACGTCGCGGTCCAGGTCGAGCTCGTCGAGCCCGGCTCCCTACCGCGGTTCGAGGGAAAAGCGAAACGAGTTATCGACAGGAGGGTGCTCTGATGGCAGCAGACGAATTTATCATCCGGCAGATCTCGGTCTTCTCCGAGAACCGCCCCGGCCGTTTGGCCGCGATCGCGCACGCGCTCGAGGAGGAGCGCGTCAACATCTTCGCGTTCTCGATCGCCGAGGCGAGCGGTTTCGGCGTGGTTCGCGCACTGGTCGATCAACCCGAACGCGCGCACGATCGGTTGATGAGGGAGGGTTTCAACGTGGCGTTCACGGACGTGATCGCCGTCAGGATGCGTGACGAGCCGGGCGGGCTCTACGAGGTTGCCCACCTGCTCGGCGAGGCGGAGATCAACATCGAGTACAGTTATGCGTACAGCGGACCCGCCGGCGCCGTGCTGATACTCCGTGTGGACCGCCCCGAGGCCGCGATCGATGCGATCACGGCGGCGGGAAAGGAACTTATTCCGTCATCGGCCTTCGCCTGAACCGCGCCGTTTCTCCCACTTGAGGAGTTCGGAGACCGCCGCGAGCGTGGATCCCCGGAGGATCTCTTCGCGGATCCGCTCCTCGGTCTCGCGCACCATAACCGAGCGTCGGGCAACTTCGTGGACGCGCTCGCGCGGCACCACGACCACGCCGCTCTCGTCACCGATGATCCAGTCCCCGGGCCTGACGACGGTCCCCCCGCACCGGATCTCGGCGTTGATCTCGCCGAAACCCTTGGGCTCACCCGCGTTCGGACACGTCGCTGTGCACCAGAGTGGGAAGCCCATTCGCCGAATGTCGTCGACATCCCGGGCGGGCCCGTCGATCACGACGCCCGCGAGACCACGGTTCTTTGCTGAGAGGGTCGCGAGCTCCCCCCACGGCGCGACGTGCGTGCCGCCGTCGTTGTTGATCACCAGCACGTCCCCGGGTCGGGCGACGTCGATCGCCTCGACCGGCTTGGCCCAGTCCCCGGCGAAGGTCTGGACCGTCACGGCCGGCCCGGCCATGCGTATCCCCGGGAGGAGCGGGACCATGCCCTTCATCGCGCCCTTCCGGTGCATCGCATCGGTCACGTTCGGTGCCGAGACAGCGGCGAAGAGATCCCGGATCTCGTCGTCGGGGGAACGGGCCGTTCGCGCGGGCCGCCCGCCGGCGGCGAGTGCGGCCTTGACCCTACGCGTCGCGGCGGCCGGATCGGCCGATCGGACGATGGCACCGCCGACGATGACGACCTCGGCGCCGTGGGAAGCTGCCTCAGCGGCCGTCTCGGCGTCGAGCCCGCCCGCGACGGCGAGTGGAAGGGCGACCGTGCCGACGAGCTCCTCGACCAGGGCGACCGACGACCGACCGATCATCTGCTGGTCGATCCCGACGTGGCAGTTGACGATGTCGACGCCGAGCTCGGCGAGCCGCTTCGCCCGCGGCACCGGCTCCGGGACGCTGATCAGGTCGGCCATGATCCTGACGCCGTAGAGCCGGGCCGCCCGCACCGCCTCCTCGATCACGGCGTCGTCGGCATCGGCGAGCACGCAGACGACCGTCGCGCCGGCCTTCGCTGCCATCTCAACCTCGAGCGTGCCCGTGTCCGCGACCTTCATGTCCGCGACGATCTCGCGGTCGGGGAACCGGCCGGCGAGCGCCCGGACGGCCGCCATCCCCTCGCTCTTGATCAGGGGCGTGCCCGCCTCGAGCCAGTCGGCGCCCCCTTCGACCGCCTCCTCGGCGATGGCGAGAGCTCGGGTCAATTCGAGCAGGTCGAGCGCGACCTGGAGGACCGGGGTACTCATCACGGTAGGGATGCGCACCCGTCTCCGATTAAGATATCTCAGTTCCGCTTCCGAATCAACAGGACACCGTCACCCGGGGCGGCGTTACTCGGGGCATCGACCCTCACTGCGGTCGATGTCGAGAGAACGGGGTCCCGATGCCGGGGAGCCGGTGCGTCAGGCTCATGTCTCACGCTGTCCGGTAAAGGAGGGAACGGTGCGGATCGCGCGCGGCACAATTCGGACCTCCGGCACGACACCAGCGCCATCTGCCACGTTACCACTGCCGGAGGACACAGAGTGAATCTTATACAATTATAATAAGAAGTAACTATAAATAAGATATCCTGTCATTACAGGACATGGACCCGAAAAATCTGGTCGCTGTCCTGTTTCTATTCGCCCTGTGCGGCGTAACGTTTGCGGGCGCAGCTCAGACCACGACCGGTGCGACGAGCACCCAGAACATCGTGGATATCGTCCAGGGCAACCCGAACTTCTCAACCCTGGCGACGGCGCTGGACGAGGCGGACCTCGAGAGAACCCTGAGCGGTGAGGGACCGTTTACGGTCTTCGCCCCGACGAATGCCGCGTTCGATGCGTTGCCCCCCGGCACGCTGAACGCACTGCTCGCCAACAAGACCGCCCTCACCAGCGTCCTGACCTATCACGTCGTACCGGGAAGTTACCTGTCGACGCGCATCGCCTCCATGACCTCCCTCCCGACAGTGCAGGGAGCGGCCCTCCCGGTGACAGTGCAGGCGCAGGGAGGCGTCCGGGTTGACGGGGCGAACGTTGTAACGGCCGACATCCCGGCCAGCAACGGGGTGATCCACATCATCGACACGGTGATGATTCCGCCCACAACGACTCCGGCACCCACCCTGACACGAACCCCGATTCTGCCCACAACAACAGCATCCGGCTTCGACGCGCTGCTGATATCGATTGTCGGGCTCGCTGGGATCGCGCTGCTGATCGGCGTGCGACGACGATTCTAACCCTTTTTCCCAGTCCACATCGCCATTCGGAGCCCATACCCCCCCTGCGACCGAATCAGCCGAGCGAGCGGAAGCAAACCCGGTTCTGCGGGCCCTGACGCCCACTGTTCCGATCGGCCCGGAGCGGGCGCCATCCGCGATAATGGGTGTATTTCTCCCGGTCGAACATTTCATTAGCCCCCCCAGCGATCCTATTGGGACAGATGGAGATCGCTGCCGCCCTGCTGACCATTGCCGGCCTCGTGCTCTTCGAGACGATCGTCAGCATCGACAACGCGATCATCAACGCCGAGGTTCTCTCGACCATGTCGCAGAGGGCCCGGCGGTGGTTCCTGACCTGGGGCCTCTTCATCGCGGTCTTTCTCATACGGGGGCTGCTGCCCTGGCTGATGGTCTGGCTCGCAACGCCGGGCCTCGGGCCGATCGAGGCCCTGACCGCGACCTTCTCGAGTGACCCCGTCGTGGTCGAGGCGATCGAGACGGCGGCCCCGATCCTGCTCGCCGGCGGCGGAACGTTTCTCATCTTCCTCTTCCTCCACTGGCTCTTCGTCGAGCCCAAGCACTTCGGCCTCCGGGGGGAACGCTTCATCCTCGAGAGGGGGGTCTGGTTCTACGCGGTGGCCTCGATCACCCTCCTCGTGATCGTCTGGCTGACGATCCGGATGGACCCGATGATGGCCTTCAGCGCAGTCGTCGGGTCGACCGGGTTCTTCATCGTATCCGGCTTCCGGATGAACGCCGAAGCTGCGGAGAAACGGCTCACCGAGGGAAATCTCTCGGACTGGTCCAAGATCCTCTACCTCGAGATCATCGACGCGACATTCTCGATCGACAGCGTGATCGGGGCGTTCGCGTTCACACTCTCGGTCCCGCTGATTATCATCGGGACAGGGATAGGCGCCCTCGTGGTCCGTGAGGTGACAGTCCGCCACGTCGACCAGGTCAGGCGCTACCCGTTCCTGAAGAACGGGGCCATGTACTCGATAGGGGTGCTCGGGACGATCATGATGCTCGATGCCTTCGGGGTGCACATTCCGCCGTGGGTCTCGCCGGTTATCACCTTCGTGCTCGTCGGATTCTTCCTGTGGAAGTCGATCCGCTACACTGGGGCGCAGGAGGCGGACGACCCTGCTGCGTCCCTGCCCGATCCGTTCTCGATAGAGGACAGCGATTAATCCCGGAATATCCGGTAATTTTTAAAAAGAAGCCCGTCGATCACGGCTTTTGCTTTTTTTACGACAACGCATAAATATCCTGACCCTGTATCTGATGCCATGCATCGACTCAAAGTGATGCTGGCCCTTCTCCTGCTCGTATCGTGCGGAGTACCGCTCGCGGGCGCAGCGGGAGTGGGGACGTTCTCTATCGAACAGACGACGGTCAATGTCGGGGTGAACCAGTTCGGCGTCGCGACGCTCTACATGGACAACACCTGGAACCCGCCCGCCGACAGCGCGATACTGTATGTCGGATGGGACCCGGCAATCATCCAGTATGTCAGCACGGACTGGAAGGTCGGCAACTCCCTCTCGGCGACCCTGAACAGTCCCGGCGAACTCAAGCTCCAGTTCGCCGACTGGGCGAACAAGTATCCCAGCGGTCGCGTCCCCGTAGCTGACGTCAACTTCCGTGGCGTCGCCGAGGGGCAGACCACGGTCGGCATCCGGATCGAGAGCGTCCGGTCACACGCGGGCACCAGCGCCACGGAGTTCACGGAGCTGACCCAGTCATCGCTCTCGAACCCCGGGATCTTTACCGTGGGACAGGGCGGCGGGGCGATAACAACCGTACCGACCCTTCCAGGGACGACGACCGGCACGATCGCGCCGACAGCCAACGTCACGACGGTCGCTCCAACGGTCATCGTTCCGACGGACACCGTCACGGGTCTGCCGACGCCGACGGTTCCAGGCGAGATCCCCACGGGACCGCTGCCCACCGACACGGGTAGCGTTACGGTCGTTCCGACGATGGTGACGACCATGCCGACCGGTATATCGACCGGCGTGCCGCTCCCCCCGTCGGGAGGCTCGGGCACGGGCAGTGATGAGTACACGGGCGTGGTGACCCGGACGGCGACCCCCACGGCGACGACGACCGCGACCATGACGACGCCGGGCACTCCAGACGGGACCGCGACCCCGGGAGTCACGCCCACCGACGGAGCAACGGAGGAGCAGACGGTCATGGACCTCGCCCGGTCCGACTCGAACCTCTCGACGCTGGTGACCGCCATCGAAGCAGCGGGTCTGGACGAGGTTCTGGCCGGTGCCGGGCCCTTCACGGTCTTTGCCCCGACCGACACGGCCTTCGACGCCCTGCCTCCGGGTACTCTGGATGCGCTGCTCCAGGACAGGGAGGAGCTGACATCGGTGCTGACCTACCACGTCGCCACGGGCAGGTTCACGTCCGACAACCTGACAGCCACGCAGGTGGTCAGGACGGTCCAGGGGGAGAACGTCAACGTGACAGTTGAGGCTGGCCGCGTCAGGGTCGATGGGGCGATGGTGACCCAGGCCGACATCCAGGGAAGTAACGGTGTCATCCACGTGATCGACGCAGTGCTCCTGCCACCGGCCGGGAACGCCACGCCGACAATGACGGGGACGGCCATCACCACGGCCCCGGCCGTAACCGGCACGGTTCTGACCGCCACCACCGTCCCGGTGAACACGACTGCGACGGCCGCGGGGGCCGATTCACTGCCTCTCGTGGCAGTCTCGCTCCTCGCCGCGCTCGCGGTTGTCGCGGCGCGGCGACGCTGAGCGCTCCCCCCTTTTTTTATCCGAGCCGTCTACCTCTCGACAGGAAAGCCGCGCCCGGACCAGCCGTTGTATCCTCCCGAGATGTTGTACACCCGGGAGAAGCCCGCCTGCCTGAGGATCTCCAACGCCTTCGCTCCGCGCACCCCCGTCTTGCAGTAGACGATGTATGGTAACGTCCGGTCGAGCTGCTCGATCCGGGACCGGAAGTCGGGTGCATTCACGTCGATATTGACCGCGCTTCTGAGGTGCCCTGCGCGATACTCTCCTGGTGCCCGGACATCGAGAACCCTGCAGTCCGGCTCGTCCTCTATGATCCGTCCGCACTCCTCTGCCGATGCGTCCCTGCACTCCTGCTTTTTGGTCATGCTTGCTCGTTCTCCAGCATCTCCATCGAGCCGACGCGTCTTAATCCCTACCCCCGCGGTATTATTACGGTTCGAACGGAATGGTATACGGCATTTCGGCCCGCAACGCGGTAGTCGGGCACGGAGGCGGCAGACGAGAGCATGACCGAACAGAACAGGAACGATCCCTTCGACCCCGTACGTTGCGGGAAGGCCGACGCCCTCCTGGCGGACGGAGTGGCGTGCTATCCGTACGCATTCGACCGGACGGCATCCGTGGCTGACTTTCGCGAGCGCTTCGATGGCGTCGACCACGAACCCGCCGACCAACGGATTCGCCTTGCCGGGCGGCTGTATACGATCCGGAACCACGGCAAGACCGTCTTCGCCGACCTCGGCGACGAGACCGGCCGCGTGCAGCTCTACATACGAAGGAGCGATGTCGGCGAGGAAACCTTCGCCCAATTTGTCGGGGGTGTCGACCGGGGCGACTTCATCGGGGTCTCCGGACGTCCGTTCCGGACCAGGGTCGGCGAGCTCTCGGTATGGGTCGACGACCTCGTCCTGCTCTGCAAGTCCCTGATCGATCTGCCGGAGAAGTTCCACGGGCTGCGGGATACGGAGAAACGCTACCGGCAGCGGTACCTCGATCTCGCGATGAACGAGGGGGTGCGGGAGACGTTCCGGGCGAGGAGCCGGGTGGTCTCCGGCATCCGCTCATACCTCAGCGACCGTGGCTTCCTCGAGTTCGAGACGCCGACGCTCCAGCCGATCTACGGCGGAGCGAACGCCCGCCCATTCACGACCAGGCACCACTACCTCGACCAGACCCTCTTCCTCCGGATCGCGCCCGAGCTGTACCTGAAGCGGCTCGTGGTCGGCGGGTTCGAGCGCGTCTTCGAGATCTCCAAGAACTTTCGGAACGAGGACATCGACTCGAGTCACAACCCCGAGTTCACGATGGTCGAGGCGTACGAGGCCTACCGCGACTACCGGGACATGATGGATCTCACCGAGGACCTGATTGGGACGCTGGTGCGGGAGATCCACGGTTCGACCACGCTCGACTACCACGGCAGCGAGCTCTCCTTCGCCAGTCCCTGGCGGCGGATGACCATGGAAGAGGCCGTTCGCGAATACGCCGGGATCGACGTCCTCGCCACCCCTCTCGAAGAACTCGCCCGGGTCGCGACCGAGCACGGTATGCCCGACTGCGCCAAGGCGACAAACGAGCGAGAGTACCTGATCCTCTTCTTCGAGTTCTTCGTCGAGGACCGGCTCGTCCAGCCCACGTTCATCCACGACTTCCCCGTCGAGAACTCCCCGCTCGCCAAGCGCCACCGCACGAAGGAGGGATTCACCGAGCGGTTCGAACTCTTCATCAACGGCATGGAGCTCGCGAACGGGTTCTCGGAGCTGAACGACCCGCGCGACCAGCTCGAACGGCTTCGCGCCCAGGATCGCCTGAGGCTCGAGGGCGACCTCGAGGCCCAGATGATCGACATGGACTTCATCACGGCGCTCGGGCTCGGCATGCCGCCGACGGGCGGCGTGGGGATCGGGATCGACCGGCTCGTGATGCTCCTGACCGGCCAGGAGTCGATCAAGGAGGTGATCCTCTTCCCCTCGATGCGAACCCTGCGGGATGGGAACGCTGCTCCACCTTCGGACCAGGAGCGCTAATTTTTTTATCGGGGCCCGGAGCTCCAGCGGATTGCTGGGTACCAGCGCGTGAAAGGCCTTGTCGGCGGCGTCGTGGAGGTCGTGTCGGCGGTGCCTGGCGAGAGAGCACGCGTGCGGGGTGATCCGTAGGCACCCGTATCGCTGGGTGAAGAGATTGGCCGGGATGGGACCTGGCCTATCCGGTAGGCCCGGGAACCAAATCGGGAGGACGCGGGCGCGGTGACCACCGTGGGTAAGGTGATCACGGTAGGTTCGGTAATCACGGTAGGTTCGGTAATCACGGGTATGGCCGTCGTGATCACTGCCGTCGGCACGGTGGTCACGCCACCCGGCATGGTCGCGCGGACTACCGGGACGAGGGCCCGTTGCCACGCGAAGGTCATCTTCCATTCGCCCGTTAAACCGGGATGCACCCCGCCCCTCTGGTTATCCGCGACCCCGTCGTACCCGGTGTAATGGTCCACGACGATTATCGGCGACTGCGGGGTCGAGAAGGCCGCGAGCCCGGCTATCTGGGCGTTCAGGGTCTCGATCCCGGCGTTGGTCGAGCCGACCGACGTCGGTATGATCTGCGCGACGAGAATCGTGATGGACGGGTTCCGTTCTCGGAGTACGGTGATGATCGACGCGATATTCCTCACCGTCTCCGCGGGCGGGGCACCCCGTATCACGTCATTGGTGCCGAGATGGACCAGCGCGATCCCCGGCGGGGGATACTCTCCCAGCCACAGGGGCAGCTCGGCGAGGATATCCCCCGTGGTATACCCGGAATGACCCTCGTTATCCGGATCGAGGCCCGCACCGATATCGGGCTGGTCGAGGGACCCGACGAAGTCGACGTCGTAGCCCAGCCCCCTGAGCTCCTGGTAGAGCCAGCCCCGGTAGGTAGGGTATACGACACCTCCGTCACCGGCCCCGCCGTGTGTGATCGAGTCCCCGAGCGGGAGGAGGAGGACCTGAGCTGCCCCGGGTCCGGCCGAAATTGCAGCGACCAGCAGAACGACCAGGGCAAGGCAGTAGACCGGCCGGGAACGCCTTCGCAGTGGGACGCGTCTCATGATAGGACCTGGAGATCCTGCAAGTCTCGCCGTCATCAGTATTCAGGCTTCCCCTGCCCGGCGCGACTCAGAGCGAGTTAAAGAGCGCCACAACGTCAGCGAAGTCGATGCGGCCGTTGCCGTTGCAGTCGAATCCCTCCACCGGCTCGTACACGGCGATCCAGGCCATCTGGTTGAAGAACAGGACGACATCGGCGAAGTCTTTCCGCCCGTTACCGTTGACATCATCGTAGACGCCGTCGCCGTCGAGATCCGCGGGTAGGGCCTCGGCGGGGGGCACGGGCAGGTACACGGGTGTCCCCGTCGCGGTGGACGCGGGCGCGGTCGAGGCCGTGTGGTTTACCCAGGTGGGGCTCGTCACCCCTGCCGTGTTTCGGGTTCGCGCGCCGATCGTGTGCACCGTGGCCGGCTCGAGGTTCGTCGCCGTGAACTTCTGCACGCCCCGTGCCACGACGCCCACGGGGACGCCGTCGAGGCAGACGGTCACGTTCGCGAAGCCCACCTCTACCGGGTCGGTCCAGGTCCAGGTGATGGACGTCGGCGCGTATGTCGTGTTCCGGAGGTCCGTGACGTCTCGCGGCGGGAGCGGGGGTACGGTCTCGGTCGGTGCCGGGGAGCCCGGGGCGAACTCGAGCCAGTTCAGGTTCTGGCCGTCGCCGGAGAACCGGAGTGTCAGACGCTGGAGCCCCGGGGGCAGCACGACACCGAGGGTCACGGTCGCGTAGGTATTGAACGACCCCGTGTTCGGGACCTGGATCACGGTATCACCCGTGCCGTTGATCGTGAGGACGCACGTGCGTCCGTCGTTGGGGCTGGCGACACGAGCGTTCAGGATAAACGGCCCCCCTGCCGTGACGTTCGCCGTGTATGCGACCCATTCCCCGTCACGGACCCAGCCGACCGCGTACGACCCTTCCGACGCCGCATACTCGATGTCGACGTCGTCATGCCGGTACGCACCGCCCGCGTTCCCGGGGGTGGTGTCCAGGTAACCGCCGGCGTCGTAGTCCTCGGCCTCAATCCGGCCAGGGAGGACGTGCGGCCCGAACTCGATCGTCTCGGGGGGAGCGATCCGGTCCAGGACCGGGAGCAGCATGCCCTTCCATCGGGCAGCCATCTTCTTCTCGCCTGAGGTGAGCGGGTGGACGCCGCCCATCTGGTTGTCGGCCTGACCATTATACCCGCTGTACTGGTCAACGATGATGACCGGCGACAGCGAGGTCGAGAGGGCCTGGAGCCCGGCGATCTCCCGGTTCAGGGCCACGATCCGCTCGTTGATCGACGCGACCGATGTCGGGATGATCTGCGCCACGAGGATACTCATCGAGGGATTCCGCGCTCGGAGCCTGCCGATGACCTCGCGGAGATCGGCAATCGTCTGGACTCGGGGGACGTCCCTGATCGCGTCGTTCGTGCCGAGGTGGACCAGCGCAACGTCCGGGATCGGGTAGCCTTCGAGCCAGCCCGGGAGCCCGGTCACCACCTGCCCGGCCGTATATCCCGAGTGGCCTTCGTTGTCGGGGTCGAGGCCGCTCGGCAGCGCGGGCGTGCGCAGGGACCCGACGAAGTCGACGTCGTAGCCCAGTTCCCTGAGATCCCCGTAGAGCCAGGCGCGATACGACGGGTAGGCGTCGCTGCCGTGAGTGATCGAGTCCCCGAGCGGAAGGACCTGGACCGCCGCCATGGCCGATTCCGTGCATACGAGGCAGAGGAGGAAGAGGAGCGGGGCGAGCGCGACGCGGCGCCCGCTGGAGGACGGTCTGGGTCCCGCGTCTCCCCGCGCACCGCTACGATCTGCGGCAGTCGCGCCATCGTATCCCCGCCCCCTCAGGTGGTGCATCGTCGCCGTGATCACGTTCGTGTACTGCCGGATAATTTATACCTCTTGTTGCCGAGCATACACCGGCCGAGAGGCCCACCAGGAAGGTGACTCGAAATGGAGATGCAGAAGTACTATTCCCTACCCCCACTGCCCTACGACTACGGCGCCCTCGCTCCCATGATCTCGGAGGAGCAGCTCCGGATCCACCACGACAAGCACCACAATGCCTACGTGACGGGAGCGAACGATCTCCTCCAGAAGCTCGAGGCGGCCCGTTCGGGGGGATCGGATCTCGACATGAAGGCGACCCTCAAGGCGCTCTCGTTCAACATCGGCGGCCACACCCTTCACTCGATCTTCTGGAAGAACATGGCGCCGGCCGGCAAGGGCGGAGGCGGCGCCCCGTCCGGCACGCTGGGGGAAGCGATCACCGCCGAATTCGGTTCGTTCGACCGGTTCAAGAAGGAGTTCTCGGCGGCAGCGACGAGTGCGGAGGGGTCAGGCTGGGCGGCGCTCTCGCTCTGCAGGATGACTGGCCGACCGCTCATCATGCAGATCGAGAAGCACAACGTCAACGTCTTTCCGGCCTGTTCGGTCGTGATGGTCCTCGACGTCTGGGAGCATGCGTACTACCTTGACTACAAGAACGATCGTCCGAAGTTCGTCGAAAATTTCTGGCAGGTCGTGAACTGGGAGTACGTCTCTCAGCGTTTCGAGATGGCGATGCGTTGAGCCATCCCATTTTTCCGTACATTCCCCGCACGACAACGGTGCCATCTGATCGTTTCGTTTCGCAAAAAACGGCCGCTATCTCTTGATTTATCATACCTCGGCACACATAGAGTATGATATCCTATGACGCCCGGACACCGTTCCCCGAGCCCGCGCTGGGTCACGATTGGCCTCGCGACCCGAGAGCGCGCGGCGCTCCGGCTCGATATCATAGCGGGGCCGGAACGGGGCACCTACCACGTCTCGGCCGATGACGTGCGCCCTCTGCTCGACGACCACGAGATCGTTCCGGTCTACCGTCTACGCACCCGGAAGGGCCGGGAGGTCCCGGTCGAGGCAGGCTTCTGCTACCACGCAGGATCAGGACGGATGATCATCTGCCGGTTCGCCAGCGGCTTTCGAGCGATGCTCCCCGTGACCGCCGTCCGCGCCCACTACGACGACGCCGACTCCAACCGACCGACGAGGATTGCGGCGCCGGCGGATGCGTTCGACCAGGCCTCGCTCGCGGCCTTCGCCTGACGACCGCCCCGTTATTCTCGCATCATCGCCGCGGACCGCAGATCAGGTGGCATCAGCTCGACCGCGTACCGTAACGCTGTCCGCGGCATGGTGGCACGACGTGCGAACACGAACGCGAAGACCTCGTCGCGGTGGTGCCGGCTCGCCTCCTTGAGGAGCCAGCCATAGCCCTTCCGGACCAGGTCCTCTTCGTCGACCAGCAGCAGGTCAGCGATCGCGAGGGCGTCGTCGAGGAAGCAGCCCCGTTTCGCGGGGACCACGAGTGAGACGGCGGCGGCCCGACGCATCCACCGGTTCCGTGAATGCGTCCACTCCTTCAGGACATTGACCGTCTCCGGAAACCGCGCAACGAGGTCCCCGACGGCATGATTGCAGAGGGAGTCGCAGGCCGCCCAGTTCTCGATGTAGCGATCTACCCATGTGGCGAAGCGGTGGATGTCCCCGGGTTCGAGGACGGGGCCGAGCCGCGCAGCCCAATCGGCCGCGACGAAACCGTCCTCGAGATACCCGTTCCGGTAAAGTTCCTCGCACAGCGCCAGTCCCCGGGATCGTCCGAGCGGCGCCACGGCAGTCCAGTACCTGCGCGCGACGGCATGTGTGTCGGCAGTCCTGACCCCCCGCGATCGCACCGGCTCCTTGAAGAACCTGGACCCGCTCTCGCGCCTCGCAGGGTCGCTCATCTCCTCAAGGTCGTGCATGACCGACTCGAGAATCGACACCATGCGTGAAGGGTTGCCACTCGGACGGGAAAAAGGGGATTCAACCACAGGTGCCACCCCGGGAGATGCGTCGTACTCGACGCATACCGGTTCGATGCAATCGCAGGCCTGGGGTGCCATGGCACGGTACACGTCGGAAACGGTCCCACGGCGGCTCGCACCAGCGCGCTTCCGTGCCGCTCGACGAGCATGCGGAGCCCACTGTCCGCAGTACCGGCCAGCGTCACCCCACCTTCGGCCCTTCTCAGGAACGCGAGAAGGAACCCGATCGAGAGGCGGGCACCACGAGATCAGGACCGCGAACACCCGCCCCGTCGATGCAGTCGTGCACCGAAACCCTCTCTGCCCGCGCGATAGATATCGCGTCACTGCCCCCGGCAGTGTCTCGATCTCCACCCGGTTCTACGGAAGGGGAGGTAATTGCAGAGATAGGGTCTCCAACAAAGCTCATCCTCCGGGACCTGACCGCCAACGGGGGTCGCGTACCCTCGCCCAAAGAATTTTGCTACCGCACTTCCGATACGAGAGAGGTCATGCCCACACCTCACCCGTTCCTGATCAGCGTTCCCCATTGCGGGCTCGAGGTTCCTGCAGAGGTCGTGGACCTCATCGCGCTCGAGCCCGAGGATATCGCGCGATACGCGGACCCGGAGACGGGCACACTCTACGACTTCGGAGGCAGCGTGGCGGCGCGGATCGCAACCCGGGTCTCGCGAATGGTCGTGGATGTCAACCGGCCGCCATACCACCTGCCGCCGCGTCACCCCGATGGTGCGGTCAAGACGCGTGCCTCCGATGGCCGGTTCGTCTACCGCGGCGGCGGCCCGCCGCCGATAGGGGTTGTCCACGGCCTGATGCTCCGCCACTACTTCCCGTTTCACGATGCGGTCGACCGGCTGATCGACGAATGCAACATCCGATGCGCCTTCGATTGCCACACCATGGACCCGATCGGGCCGCCCCTTGCGAAGGATGCGGGCCAGCTCCGTCCCCACGTCTGCCTCGGCAACCACGGCGGGCCGACAGGAGCGGCGCGACGGGGGAGGCTCACGACCTGTCCTCCCGCCTGGATCCGCATCCTTGCAGAGCACTTCCGTGCTCGATTCCCGGACGGCGATGTCGCCATCAATCGCCCGTTCCAGGGCGGGTTCACTCCGATGGGGCATTACTGGCGCCGGGGGATACCCTGGATGGCAATCGAACTGAACCGGGGACTGTACGAGGATCCCGATGGAACGGTCGATGACGGAGCCGTGACCGATCTTCGCGAGCGGTGCTGGGATGCGCTGAGTGCGTTCTGGGAAGAGGTTCCGGCAGCGGATGGGAGTTGATGCGCACGGTCGAGATCACGCACAGCCTGTCGTCCCACCAGTACCTGCGCCGTCCTCGACCTCAGATCCGCGAACGGCCATGACGGTCCACCACCAGGGTGACGACCCAGCGAAGGCGATGCTGCCCAAACCGTGAAAGGTGAACCACAGGAACGCTGGAAACTGGGGTCCTGGGGGAACCCGTTCCATGGACCACGAGGCGATCGTCCCCGACGTCTGGTGACAGATCGGTGCCTCGCTGGTGTTCAGTCCCCTGTTGTCGCCGTGACCATCGAGCCGCAACGTCCCTCCGACTCCGGGAATGCGGTGATGCTTCCAGCGGTGGCCCGTCTGATGAGCACCTCGACCGTGATCGTCGCGTTCGATGCCAGGTTGTGGCGGCGAATGCCGCGATGGAGGGCAGGAACGCACGATGGAGTGGTGCTCCCACCCGAGAGGCGTGGTGACAGCCGGCGCCTGGATCGAGCCGTGGGCATTACGGTGCGCGGAGGGATTCCATAACGATCCCGTCTGTCCCAGAACTCATGATCCGTCGGGGACAGGTAGCCGGAGAACGGAGAGACGGGACGAGGGATGATTTACTCCTGTCCCCACGTCCTCTTTTGGAGGGGCGTCCGGGCCTCCGACGGAACTGCCGCGCGGTTCGTGGTGGTGGTCGTAGTGGGCCGTGACACGGCTGGGCCCAGCTGTGAGTTCGGCGGCGTGACCCGCGTTCCAGCCGTCGTGGGTGTGTGAAACGTCCGTCGCAGGGAAAAGGTCGTCGGCGTTGTCACTGCAACCGTCTCCGCCGGAAGCCCCGTACCCGGCACAGTTGTCCAGAGTGGAGTCCCCGTGCTCGCAACGGGCGTAGAAGAGGTCGTGGGCAGCTCGGTTGTCGGCACCGTCATGCCCTCGGAACCCGTGCGGATCACAGCCCACGGATCGTAGGAAGGGTCCGCTGGTCGAGGCGCTGCCCTAAGTTCCTGTTCGCTCTCCTCGGGTTCGTTCGGGATCTCCGACAGATTGATCAGGTGCACAGGAGGCGAGATCGAGACGGCCCACGGCCCCGAGGCGACGACCTCGAGCCGATAGTCGCCCACGGCAAGCGACGCGCTCCTGTTCCCCTGAAAGGCCCCGATCTCGTTGAAGAGCAGGTCGTCGGAGAGCCCTCTCTCGCCTTTCAACCAGAGGATGTAGTTCCCCGTTCCGGCATAGCCGGTCTCGAAG
>CAZCUJ010000004.1:0-7341 GCA_964501565.1 uncultured Methanospirillum sp. | reverse complement strand
CTCGCCTTTCAACCAGAGGATGTAGTTCCCCGTTCCGGCATAGCCGGTCTCGAAGAGATACTCGCCGGATTCGTTGGTGGAGATGCGGATGACGGCCGTTCCGTTTCCCGAGACCTGCGCCGAGGCTCGGGAGGCTCCCGGGGTCGATCCGTTCGAAGCCGGTGAGGTCGGGTCGGCACGTGCCGTGGATGTCGCCGAAGTGAGCGCGGCGGGGGCAGTCGGGGAGAGCGTCGTCGGGGCGACAGGCTGAGTCGGCCCGTGCGGAGCGGATTGCTCGTCGCCCTGCGGCAGGGCCGGCGCAGTGCTGCAGCCGGACAGGCACAGGGCCATGCCGAGAAGCACGATCAGGCCGACAGTCATTCGCATGATGCACTCTCGGGGCACCACACGAAATAGATTGCTGTTTTTACTTTTCCATAAACCGTCTCTCCCGGTTCGAGGAGTGCGGATGCCCGGTAATGTTTAAGTCGAAACAGGCCCATTCACCGGATAGCACACCACGAGGGGTCCGATGCGGAGAGGTTCTTTCATCACCATCGTTCTTTTGACAGCGGCGCTCCTGGCGACATGCGCCGCCCCCGTTCACGCCGGATCGGAGGGGGGAGTCCCGGATCCGGGGGTGGCGGCGATGATCGCCGAGACGAGCGAGGACAGGATAGACCAGACGATCTGGGATCTGCAGAACCTGACGTCACGGAGCTTCCCATCCGCGGGAAACCGTGCCGCAGCTGAGTACATCTCTCAACGGCTCGATGCAATTCCCGCCCTGGAGGTCGATTACCAGAGCGACAGGTATCACAACATCATCGCGACGCTGCCCGGGCGCAGCTCCTCGCCCGACAGAGTGATCATCGTCGGCGCCCATTACGATAGCCGCTCGGACGATCCCGAACGTGCTCCGGGCGCCACCGACAACGGGGGCGGTGTCGCGATCGTGCTTGAACTGGCGCACGTAATGAGCCAGCGTGAGTTCGACGATACCATTCTTTTCGCGTTCTGGAATGCCGAGGAGCGCAAGGTCAGAGGCAGCGCCGACTTCACTGCGATGGCCGCGGACCATGATCTCGACATCCCGCTCTACCTGAACTACGACAGCGCGTGCTACGACCCGGACAACCGCCTTGTCCTCGACGTGATCTACAACGAGAAGGCGAAACCATTCGCCGAGCTGGCCGTATACTACAACCATCTCTATGACGTCGGGTTTTCCATGACGTACAACGAGCTGGAGGGGATCAGTGATCATGTCCCGTTCTGGCAGGAGGGATACCCTGCGGTCATGACAGCCGCCGAGTCGATCCCCGCCGAGGTCCACACCGAAGACGATACGATCGCGCTGGTCTCCACCGGGTACGCGAAGAAGAACGCGCAACTCGGCATGGCGCTTCTCTCCGGGGTCGCGAACCGCGGAGTGCCGAAACCCGGCCTGTCGACACCGGAGCTCCCCCCGGGTGCCACGATACCGGACGGAATGAAGGAGTCGATCGATGACATCGACGGCGACGGCGCGATCAGCTTCGCAGAGAGGATGCATTACCTCAACCAGAACGCCTTCGTTGCAGCGGATTGGCCGCTCGGGGAGTTTTATCACTAGACCAGGACATCGGGCGGAGAGGGGAGGCCTGCTCTCCGCCCGGGGCCGGTCCGCAGAACAGGGTGTGACCACATCCAGACAGAGGGTGAACTCGTGAAGGTACTCATCGTCTACATCTCGTACCACCGGATGAACACGGAACGGGTCGCCAGGGCGATGGCCGAAGCAACGGGCGCCACCCTGATGGGGGTCGGCGAGGCCCAACCCGACGACCTTGCCGCGTACGACCTCGTCGGGTTCGGCTCGGGGATCTACGGTGGCAGGCACCACCGGGAGCTCCTGGCCCTGGGAACGGCGATCCCCGCCGGGGAGCGGAACGCGTTCATCTTCTCGACGGCAGCCCGGCCTTCGGCCGGCCACCACTCCGCGCTCGCCGAGATCCTCGTCGCGAAAGGATGCCGTCTCGTGGGGGAGTTTCGGTGCCGGGGCGAGTTCCGCCTCCTCGGCCCCCTCGGTCTGAATCGGGGCCATCCGGACGAGCAGGACCTGAAGGACGCCCGCCGGTTCGCGAGAGGGCTCGTCACGGCGTAGCCCATCGGTCGAGAACGCCGTCCACCACACATGACAGGATGCAGATATCGTGGGGCATGGAGGTCGGATCACCTGAACATGCGCAGGGGTTCCGGCACGCTCCCAGCGAGAGGGAGGTGTCAAGTCCTCGTCCTTCGCGAGCTTGCGCGAGGTATCGATCATATGCCCGGATATCGGGGCAGGGGTTCACTCGTCACCAATGACCTCGTCTATCCCCGTCGAGGGACCGGAGGAACGAATCCCGGGGTCGATCGGTGCGAAAAGGACGTCCCTCGTCCGAGCGGCCGCAGGATCATGACTCTTGAGGTTACAGGTTATAGCAGAGCAGCGCATAACCGGAATGTCGACGCGATCCGCGGGGCACGGATCCAACCACCATGGGCTCGCGCCCTCGGTATGGTCTTCACGAAGATCGAGGCATGGTCCCGCTCCCTGACGAAACGGATCAGCGTGACATCACGTCTGCACGATGTCGCGCCGTGCACCTGGCTCGCCGTGTTCGGGAAAATGCGATGAAGATCGCGATCGCGGGGGCAGGAGTTGCGGGAGGTTATCTCGCGGCGCTTCTCGTGCAGGAGGGTCTCGCCCCGGATATCTACGATCCGATGGCCCATGACACCCGGTGCGGACACCGATCCTGTGGATGGGGCGCTCCCGTCCGGATCGCGACGTATCTCGAATCTATCGGGCTCGACCTGGGGGAGTATGTCCTCGAGCCCATGACCCCGATGCGCTTCGACGATCTCGAGGCATCCGCACCCCTCGTCACGATCGACAAGCCCCGGCTCCTCCGCGATCTCGTGCGCGACGTCACGGTCCGGCGAGAGCGCCTTGCTCCCGGTGCGGCGGGGAGGTACGATCTTGTCATCGACGCGACCGGAGTCGAACGCGCGTTCCTCCCACCCTGCCGGTCCGAGCTGACCCTGCCTACCCTGCAACACCGTGTTTCGGTCGAACCGCGCGGCGCCGACTGCCTGGGGGCCGGAGTCTACGGATACGACGTCCCCGGTCTCGGGTACCTGTGGGTATTTCCTATCGGGCGCGACGAGTATCACATCGGTGTCGGAGGGATAGCGCTGTCGAGCCTCGAGACCCTCTTCGACCGATTTTACCAGGCCATGTCCGGGCGCTTCCGGTTCACACGGCGCTGTGCCTGCCGTGGCGAGGTCCGCGTCGCCTCCCCGCACGGCTCGTTGCCCTTTCACATCGAGACGCGCCGGAAAGACGGATCGACTCGGCTCGTCGTGGGCGTCGGGGAGTCGATCGGGACGGTAACTCCGTTCACCGCCGAGGGGATCGCCCCGTCCCTGGAGTGCGCACGAATCCTGGGGACGCACCTGGAGGATCCGGACGCGTACACCCGGGCTGTCCTTGGCCGGTTCTCGTGGATGCGGGGCCAGCGCGACACGCTCGACTACCTGCTGGCCCGCCGCGACGGGGCGGGCCCGAGGCTTCGGGACTGCTGGCGGTTCTACCGCAATGCCCGCCGATCAGGGATCAGGATTCCGCCCTTCGAGGTGGTCCGACAGCTGCGGGGGCTCTCCCACTGGGCAGACGCAGCCGAAGACTGATGGGGCGATCGAACGGGCAATAGTAATCAGGTCGACCGATCGGACTTCCCCTCGGGATGGCCGTCCCGACGCCACGGCCGTATCCCGGTCTTCTTATGAGTCCTCGGGCTGAAATGATACAAGAGGATCCGTCAGGCTCCAGCCGTCCTGCACGAACGCTGGCCGACGAAAACGGGTCACCGGAGGCGGGGACGAACGATGGCGAGGGGAAAGAGGAATTCACCAGAGCTCGAGGATGACCCGCTGTGGTACAAGGACGCGGTCATCTACGAGGTCCACGTCCGGGCGTTCTTCGACAGCAACGGGGACGGGATAGGGGACTTCAGGGGACTGACCCGGAAGCTGGATTATATCAAGGATCTCGGCGTCACGGTCATCTGGCTCCTCCCGTTCTACCCGTCACCGCTCAAGGACGACGGGTACGATATTGCCGATTACTACGGCATCCATCCCGTGTACGGGACGTTGCAGGACTTCCGGTCCTTCCTCGCAGCGGCGCACCTGCGCGGGCTGCGAGTGATCACCGAGCTCGTGCTCAACCACACCTCGGACCAGCACCCGTGGTTCCAGAAGTCGCGGCAGGCGAAACCCGGCAGGAAGTGGCGCGACCATTACGTCTGGAGCGATACGGCCGAGCGGTACCGCGACGCCCGGATCATCTTCAAGGACTTCGAGTCCTCGAACTGGGCCTGGGATCCGCAGGCCGGCCGGTACTACTGGCACCGGTTCTACTCGCACCAGCCGGACCTGAACTTTGACAGCCCCGACGTTCGGGCGACCATGCTCGACATCGTCGACTTCTGGTTCGGCATGGGTGTCGACGGGTTGCGGCTCGACGCCGTTCCCTACCTGTACGAACGGGAGGGAACGAGTTGCGAGAATCTGGCCGAGACCCACGCATTCCTGAAAGAGTTGAGGGCATACGTTGACGAACGATTCAGGAATCGGCTCCTGATCGCCGAGGCGAACCAGTGGCCCGAGGACGCCGTCGCCTATTTCGGCGACGGCGATGAGGCCCACATGGCCTTCCACTTCCCGCTCATGCCTCGCATCTTCATGGCCCTCAGGATGGAGAACAGCTTTCCGATCATCGATATCCTCAACTCCACGCCGCAGATCCCCGATACCTGCCAGTGGGGGCTCTTCCTCCGGAACCATGACGAACTCACCCTGGAGATGGTCACCGACGAGGAGCGAGACTACATGTACCGGGTGTACGCCCGCGACCCGCACCAGAGGATCAACCTCGGCATCCGCCGGCGCCTGGCACCCCTCATGCGAAACGATCGGCGGGAGATGGAGCTGATCAAGGCGATCCTCTTCTCGCTGCCCGGTACCGTCATCATCTATTACGGGGACGAGATCGGCATGGGGGACAACTTCTACCTCGGCGACAGGAACAGCGTCCGGACACCGATGCAGTGGAGCGCGGACAAGAATGCCGGGTTCTCCCAAGCGAACCCACAGCGGCTCTATCTACCGATCATCATCGACCCGGAGTACCACTACGAGGCCGTGAACGTCGAGGTCCAGCAGCTCAACACGTCATCGTTCCTCTGGTGGATCAAGCGTCTCATCCGCGTGGCCCGGCGGTTTCGCGCCTTCAGCCGCGGAACGATCCAGTTCGTCCCCACGAGCAATACCAAGGTTCTCGCCTATCTCCGGCAGTACCAGGACGAGCACATCCTCGCGGTCTTCAACCTGTCCAAGACCTCGCAGTTCGTCAGTATGGACCTCCCGGCGTACGCGGGGGCCGTTCCGCGGGAGATGTTCAGCCAGAACCTCTTTCCGAAGGTCACCGAGGGTCCGTACATCCTCACCCTCGGTCCCCACGACTACTTCTGGCTCCTGTTGCCCGGCGGCGAGACCGGGGCCGACGCCGCGGAGTCCTTGAGGCTGCCGTCGCGGGCCCTGCCCGAAGCCTGTCAGGACCTCTCCGAATGCCCGAAGCGGTGGCAGATCGAGGAGATCCTCGCCGATTATCTGAACCAGGGTCCCGGGGCCTGGCCGATCTCCTCGTCGATCCGGCGGAGCGATGTCCTCGAGCTGATCCCCGTGACGTGGGACCCCGCGGGAACGATGTACGTGGCCATCGTGGAGAACGCGTATACCGATGGGCTGACCGAGTTCCTCTTTCTTCCATTCATGTTCAGCACGGGGCGGGACGCCGAGCGTATCGTTGCAGAGACCCCGGAGGTCGTCATCATGCGGCTGGCCCTGGGGGAGAAGAAGGGAATCCTCCACGAGGGGATCTACGATGCGCGGTTCCGGGACATGCTGCTCCGGTTCGCGACGGGACGAAGGCGGGTACCGGGCACGCACGGCATGCTGGTCTCTCACGGTGGCAGGAGACCGAACGGGTCCAGCGGCGCACCCGGTGCCGCGACGAGCCAGTCACAGCACTTCGTCGTCGGCCACCAGTTCACCCTCATCGTCTTCGCCGACAACCGTGTTCTGAAGGTCTACCCGCGGATCGATCCCGAACCGAACCCCGAGCGCGAGATCCTGCAGTTCCTGAACCAGAACACGTCGTTCTCGAACTGCCCCGTCCTCACCGGCTCGGTCGAATACATCCCCACGGGCTCGGGCCCCGTCACCCTCGGGCTCCTCGAGGAGAACGCGTTCAGCCAGACGACTGCGAGGATGTTCGCCGAGCATGCCCTCGACGCGTTCTACCAGCGCGTCCTTCTGGAACGGGCGACTCCGAGGAAGCTCTCGCTCTTCGGCACCGATTCAATCGAGACGGGGACGGACGGGCCCGAGCTGATCGAGCTCTTCTTCCTGGACATGATGCGACTCCTCGGCACGCGCACGGCGGAGCTCCACCGGGCGCTCGCCTCGGCACGCGACAACGCGGACTTCACGCCCGAGCCGTTCACGCGATTGTACCAGCGCTCGGTCTTCCAGTCGTTTCGGGGACTGACTCGGCGCACCCTGCGGTCCCTGGAGATGAACGTCCGCCCCGTCGACCCCGCGCACCATGCGGGGCTGCAGGCCGTCCTGGCGCTGGAGCCGACGATCGTGGCCCTGCTCGAGCGGCTGACCCAGAAGAAGATCCCGACGGTCAAGACGCGGATTCACGGCGACTACCACCTCGGACAGGTTCTCTATACCGGCAAGGACTTCGTTATCGCCAACTTCGAGGGCGACCCCACCCGGCTGCCGGGAGAACGGCGGCTGAAGTACTCGCCACTGCGCGACGTCGCCGGCATGATCTGGTCCCTCCATTACTCTGCCTGGTCGAGGTTGCTCGGGAACAGCACTCTCGGGCCGGACGAGATCGCACAGCTCGAGCCCTGGGCGACCTACTGGGCCCGAAACGTCTCCAGGGCATTCATGGCCGGGTACCTGGAGGCGGCGGGCCAGGCACGGTTCATTCCGGAGCAGGCGGATGACGTTCAACTCCTGATCGAGACCTATCTTCTCGAACGGTCCCTGACCAAGATCGGCTACCTCCTGCGGCATCGCCCCAAACAGGTCGACGCCGCGTTCCGGGTGCTCGAGTCCATCGTCGAGGAGGTAGCGGATGGCGACGTTCCCGGGCCGGGTGGCGCCGGATGACGACCAGAGGCAGCGGGCTGCTGCTGCACATCACGTCGCTGCCGTCGCGGTTCGGGATCGGGGACGTGGGGCCCGCGGCCCACG
>CAZCUJ010000003.1:0-114943 GCA_964501565.1 uncultured Methanospirillum sp. | reverse complement strand
AAATGAGACCTGCATAATCGGTGACCGTCCCTGCTGCCCAAAAATGGCCCTCCCTACAGCAGCACGAGGTACGTCACGAACGAGAGGATGAACGCGAGCAGGAGGATCGCGAGCGAGAGCGGGGCCACGAAGACCAGCATCGCGTTCACCGTCGACGCGAGCTGCGTAATCCGCGTCGAGCCGAAGACGACCACCCCCTCGCACCATGCCGTCGACGACGCGACGGCCGCCGGCGCGAGGTCGGCCAGCGCCGCCCGGAGCGCCCGCTCGAGGACGGGCGCGATCTCGTCGACCGGCACCTTCATCCCGACGGGGTTGTTCCCCGTGACCGTGTTGACCACGTGGGAGTCCGTGGTCATGATCTCCACCTCGTCGACCAGCGCGAGGCAGCGCGCGACCAGCGCCTCCCGCACCCCGTGGGCCATGTTGTTCCCGTCGATCAGGACGTAGGCCGTTCGCTGGCCGCCGGCCTCGACCACCAGCACCTGGACCCCGAGGTCGCCGAACCCCTGCTCCCGCGAGAACGGCGCCGGCTTCCGGTCGTACCCGATCGAGAACGTGCCCAGCGGCTCGGACGGCATCGTGTCCACCGCCGCCCGCACCCCCCGGAGGTACTCCGCGCCCACGGGCGTCCCCGGCAGGATCGGACCCGAGAACTCGTCCATGCAGTTGTGCGCGTCCACGAACCCGAGACGCGAGAACCGCCGCCGCCCCTCCGCCTCGAAGGTCGTGGCGAAGGAGAAATCCAGGTCCTCGGTCGTCCGGGGCGACCGCGTCGCCACCACGAGCAGGGCGTCGCCGAAGCGCTGGCAGAGCAGCGAGACCGAGCACGACTCGCATCGCACGGCCCGGGACGCGGCGGGCTCGAAGGCGAGCCCGGGCTTCGTCGCCTGGACCCCGTCGACCAGGGTCCGGATCTCGTCCTCGCTGACCAGGTTGAAGTCGTGGGTCGCGCACCCGTGCGGGACCATCACCGACTCCTCGAACTCGGCCGCGAACCGGACGGGGATGTTGCCGCCCCCGATCTCGCCCATCGGCCCCGGGTGGACGTTCGGGATGGTGAAGACCAGGCCCGGCCGGCCCTCGCGCCGGAAGAAGAAGCTCGTCTGCGGCACGGTCACGGACTCGCCGATCTCGCGGAAGAACTCCTCCATCGCCCGCGAGCCGTCCGTCAGGTGGGCGATGAACGCGTTGAGGAACGAGAGCCCCCGGATCCCGAAGGCCCGGTCGAGCGGGCGTTCGATCAGCCAGATCAGGACCGAGAAACCGAGAAGGAAGACGCCCATCAGCAGGACCGAGAGGGGGGCGAAACTCGAGCCGAAGAGAAGTGTCCCGACCACCACCCCCGCCACGGGCTGGACCGAGGCCGGCGCGACCATGTGCAGGACCCGGTAGTCTGAGACCGCTACCAGGACGAGGAGGCGGAGGCCGAAGGCGAACCCGATCGCGGTGGCGTACACGAGCGGCACCAGGTCCCGTGCCAGGAGCACGGCCGGCATCGTGATCAGGACCATGAAGATCATCGACGCGGCCGCAAGGAGTGCCGAGCGGTTCCAGGTCAGCGGCCGGTCCAGGATTACGACCATCGGCCGGGTGAAGGCGAACGCGGCCAGCGTGGGCAGGGTGAAGGCGAGTGTCCCGAAGAACCGCGCCGGCGAGTCGTACTGCGTGAGCCCGAGGTCGACCGCGAACCCGAGGATCACGGCGATGATCATCGAGCGGCGCCAGGACGGCGCCGAGAAGACGAACCGCGCAAGGTTGGCGAGCCGGACGTCGGCCGGGTCCTCCATCAGGCGAAGCCCCGCAGGACGAGCTCGCTCCGCCCCGGGCTCGTGCGAACCTCGGCCGACGCGTAGGTCACGGGGCGGCGGTAGAACGGGGCGTCCAGGGTGAGGGACTCGTACTCACCGCCCTCGCCGGCGAGGTGGATGCGGTGGACGATCGCCACCTGCTCCAGCCGTCTGATCAGCGCGGCGTCGATGCGACGGCCAAGAAAGGTCTCGTCGAGGCCGTCGGCCGCCGTCACCACGATGATCGCGTCGAGTCTCTCGGCAACCTCGGCGAGGAGGGCTTCCGGGTCCATCCCCCAGAGTGGGGTCACGAGTTCGAGGCCGAGGCGGTCCGCGATCCCGGCCAGCCGGTCGCGCTGGTATGTCGAGGCCACGGCGCCGGTCACGAATCCCTCCACGGGCAGCTCGGCGAGGCCGGCCTCGAGGTCGGCCAGCTCGGCCTCCTTCTCCCCGCTGCTCGCGACCTCGACGTACACCATTCGCGCCGCGTCGGCGATCGCGCCGACCGCGTCCAGGTTGGAGGAGTGGAACATGTAGGAGTCGGGGTCGGCCGGACGCACGGTGACGAGGAATCGGACCTCGAGCCCGGCATCGAGGGCCTTCTGGCAGGCGAGGACCGAGTCCTTGCCCCCCGACGTGAGCGCGGCGTAGACCATCGGAACTTTCCAGAAAATATCACGCCGGAGGCGGGATAAGCGTACCGAAGTGGCCCACGTACCGGTCCCGCATCGTCTCCCAGTCCGGGAGGCTGGTCTGGCACCCCGCGGACTCGACCGCGAACGAGGCGGTCACGGTCCCGATGCGCGCACAGTCCTCCAGCGGGTAGCCGCGCCGGTGAGCGGTCAGGAACCCGGCGCGGTAGGCGTCGCCGGCGCCGGTGGGGTCCGCCATCCGAACGGGGAGGGCGGGGACCCGCACCTCCTGGCCGCCGGCCGCGAGGCAGGACCCCGCCGCTCCCTCCGTGAAGACCGCGACAGGGACGCGGGCGATCAGGTCCGCTCGCGAGACCCCCAGCGTCCGGCACATCCCCGCCACCTCGTGATGGTTCGCGAAGAGGATGTCCACGTGGTCGAGGATCGCGTCCAGGTCGTCGGCCGAGTACCGGTGGAGGTCCTGGCCAGGGTCGAACGAGGCAAACTGCGCGCGCTCGGCCACGAGCCGGTTGAAACGCGGGTCCGCCGTCGCCATGTGGACGAAGTCGAGGGCCGGGGGGTCCTCGCGCGAGAACGCGACCGAGGCCCCCCACTCGAAGAAAGTCATCTGGTCCCCGGACCCGTCCGTGAACATGAACGCGGTCGCGGTGTTCGCCTCCGCGACGCGGTAGAACCGCTTGGCGACGCCCAGGCTGTCGAGCCACCGATCGTAGGGAGAGTCGTCGAAGTCACCGCCGACCGCCGAGAGGAGCTCCGCCTCGCCGCCCAGGCGTGCGATCCCCGCGGCGATGTTCGCGGCGCCGCCGCCGAAGAAGATCCGGCGCTCGGTGACCGAGGTCGAGCCGTTCGGGCCGGGCAGCGCGGTGACGCGGCTGATGTGGTCGATGGCCGTGTGCCCGACGACCGTGATCATCGGCTCACCGCTTTGTGGCCCTGCGCTCGCCGGGGCGGTTCTTCCCGGCATCGGCGGGCTGCTTCCCGGCGATCGGCGTCACCTCGTTGACCTTGAGGGGGACGTCGCCGAGGGCCCGGCCGACGACCGAGGTGGCGATGCGCCGCGCGTGCTCCTCGGACTCTGCCCGGAAGACCTTCATCTCGAGAAGGAGGCCGACAAGGCCCGTGTTCGCGACAACGAGGGCGCAGGCAAGCGACTCCTCGCAGTATGGGCAGGCCATCAGCCCGGACTCGATCTCGACGTACTTCGCCGCCGGGTTCAGCCTCTTTCCGGCCTCGCCGATCGCGATCCCGATCGCGTCGTCGAGCGACCGGGCGTCGCGAACAATCCAGGCCGACTCCATGGACACCAGGTAGTCTGTCATTCGTCACCACGAATCGATGTGGACGTGCTCCTCGATCGGGAGGCGCGGGGTCATGCCGGTGGTCTGCTCTCCCGGCCCGACCGTGAGGAGTGATATCGGCCGGATATGCGCCGGCATCCCGAGCACGGCACGGACCTCCTCGTCGTCGAACGCACCGGTCCAGCAGGAGCCGAGCCCGAGCGCGTGGGCCGCGAGCATCATGTACGTCGCGGCGATCGAGGCGTCACAGAGGGCGTAGAGGATCCCGCGGTCGCCGTACCGCGACATCGCCCTGACGTAGTTGGCCGCGACCACCAGGACGACCGGTGCCTCGCGCACGTGGGGCTGGTCGAGCGCCGCCTCGGCCAGCGCAGCCCGCTGCCCGGGTTCGCGCACGACCACCACGTCCCACGACTCCTGGTTGCCGGCGCTCGGCGACGTCGAGGCGCACGCGAGGATGTAGGCCAGGGCCTGCTCGTCCGGCGGTTCATCGCGATACGAGCGGATCGAGACCCGGTCGGAGAGGAAGCCGAGGAACTCAGACGAATCCATGTGCGGCGAGCTGCTCCCACGCTCCCTGGGCCGGGGTCGTCACGTGCGAGATGGCCATGCCGACCCGCTCGGCCGCCTGCTCGAACGACCGGCTCTCGACCAGGCTGATCGCCTCCGAGAGGTTCTCGGCCGCGCGCTGGAAGGGCTGCTCGGAGGTGGCCTGCGCGGCCCGCTGGGCGTCTCCGCGGACGACCTCGAGGACGGTCACGAGCACACGCCCCGCGCCGGCCCGCTCGCTCTCGGGGTAGGACGGTACCGTGGCGAGGAGCTGCGAGACCATGATCAGCGAGGTCTTGAGGTGCTCGGCCTGCTTGTAGGCCTCGAGGGCTGTCTTTACGTCCATGCCTAGCAGGAATGCCGCGATCGGTAAAAAAGGTTGGTTACCGGCCGGAGCGCTGCTTGGCGCCGACGATCGAGGTCTTCGCGCGCATGACGCGCTGCCGCGTCAGCTTCTCCACCGTGTCGCCGGGCCGTCCTCCGCGCCCGCCGCGTCCGCCGCGTCCGCCGCGGCGACGGGGCCCGCGACTGTTGGCTTCGGAGATGGCCTCGAGCTTCTTGAGGGTGATGCCGGCCTTGTACCGCTGGTTCGGGCCGGGCTTCTTGAGGCCTCCCTCCTTGCCCGGGACGAGCCGCATCTGGCCCTTGGCCCCCTTGATCTGGACCCACTGGGTCGTTCCTGTCTTGCCCATGAATCGAACTCCTTTATCTATTGGGGACGGCACCTGTTAAATATACCGTCATCGCAGCACGGCCGCGATGGCGTCCCTGAGGAGGCCCGCGACGGCCTTCCCGTCGGCCGAGCCGCGGACCTCCGCCATCACGACCCCCATCAGGGGGCCCAGAGCGCCGGGGCCCCGTTCGCGGACGAAGTCGGCGCGATCGGCCACGATCCGCTGGACGATGGCCGCGAGCTCGTCCGCCTCGACGGCGGGCGCGCACCGCTCGAGGGCTTCCTCTACGGACGCGCCTCCCGCAACGACGCGGAGGAGATCGGGAACGGCCTCCTTCGCGGCCCGCCCGTCGCCAACCGCCTCGAGCACCCCCACCACCTCGTCGGCGCGGATAGCGGCGACGTCCACGCCGTCGCGCGAGAGCTCCTTGAGAGTCGCGAGGACCGTCCGGGCGGCGAGCTGGGGCGAGACGCCGCGAGCCACCGCCGCGTCGAAGAGGGGGAGCTGCTCGGACCAGGCGAGCTGGTGTGCCATCTCGACCGAGAGGCCGTGCTCGGCGGCATACCGTCGCTCCCGCTCGGTGAGGAGCTCGGGCGCCCTGACCGAGTCCCACCGCTCGGGCGTGATCGGCACGGGCAGGACGTCGGTCTCGGGGTACATCCGGGCCGCGCCCGGGAGCGGGCGCATGTACGCGGTCGAGCCACTCTCGAGCATGCGCCGCGTCTCCTCGGGCACCCCCTCGAGCGCGAGCCGCGCCCGGCGCGCCGCCTGCCGCGCGGCGCAGACGGCCATGCGACGCGGGGCCCCGATCAGAACCACGCAGTCCGCGTCACCCGCGCCCACCTCCTCGCGAAGCGCGGCGACCTCGTCGGCGGTCACGCCGTAGGCCGGGAGCTCGTCCGTGTGGAAGATCCCGCCCACGCCGCACTTCTTCGCGTAGTCCGAGAGCTCGGAGCCAAGCCGGCGACCCGGCTGGATCTCGCGCCCGACGAGCCCGGCGAACCCGCGAAGCTGGACGGCAAGCACGACCGGCGCCTTCTTCAACACCGACGACTTCGTCGACGTGAAGAGGCGGGTCACGTCGACGGGTGCGTCCTCGACCGCGGCCTGCCGCGCACGCAGCTCGTCGCGGATCGAGAGGAGGCCGCGCTGCCGAGCGACCTCGCGCCGGACCACCTCGTCGATCAGGTCGAGCTCCTGGACGCCCTTAATCTCGACCCGCGCCCCGTCCCGGATCGAGACGTTCAGATCCTGGCGGATCGTCCCGAGCCCGCGCTTGACCCGGCCCGTCGAGCGGAGGACCATCCCGATGTAGGCAGCCGTGTCGCGGACCTCCTCAGGGGTGCGGAGACAGGGCGCGGTCGTGATCTCGACCAGCGGGATACCGAGCCGGTCAAGGGAGAAGCAGGCGTCCTCGACTCGCTGAGCCGCCTCCTCCTCGAGGCAGATCGACTCGATCCCGCCGCCGTTCGGCAGGGTGCCGCCGACCGCAACGAGCGCGGTCCGCTGGAACCCCGAGGTGTTCGAGCCGTCGATCACGAGCTTGCGCATCACGTGAACCTGCTCGATCGGGGTCATCCCAAAGGCCCGGGCGACCTCGAGCGCGATCCCGAGCGCCTCCTCGTTCAGCGGCGACGGGGGCTCGTCGTCGTTCTCGACCAGGCAGGTCGTGTCGTAGGCGAGGTACCGGAACCGCCGGACCTGCTTCATCTCCTCCTCGGCCGCGCGGTCGATCTCGCCGAGCTCGGACGCGGTCGCCCGGAGGTACCGGGAGAACTCGCCGTCGTGCTCCTCGACCGGCCGGACGGCCGTGGGGCAGCCGCAGAAGAGCTTGGTCGCGGTATCGAGCTGCTGGTGGATCTCGATCCCCGAGACGAGCCCGAGCGCCTCGTAGTCCACCCCGGAGTTCGGTTCAGAGTTCATGGGGCGTCCTCCCCAGCACCTCGCCGGCCAGGTCGGCCTGCATCAGCCGCGCGACCTCGTCGGGGTCGCGGGTCCGACCGAGCACGCACATCAGCTTGACGAGCGCGACCTCGGGGAGCATCGTCGCCCCCTCGAGAACACCGCAGGCGAGCAGGTCGCGGCCCGTGTCGTAGACCCGGTCGCAGACCCGGCCGTGCAGGCACTGCGAGGTCATGACGACCGTGGTGCCGTCCGCGACCAGCGCCCCGAGCCGCTCGATGCACGGCGTCGAGACGTGCCCGAGCCCCGTGCCGGCCACCACGAGGCCCGCGTAGCCGGCGAAGGCGTCGATCAGGCCCGGATCCATCCCGGGGTAGAACTGGAGGAGGCCGCAGCGCGGCTCGAGCCGGTCGTCGAGCGCGAGCGGACGGTCGCCACGCCGGACGGCGCCCGGACCGAGCTCTACCTCCCGCGACGGGTAGGCGACGGTCCCGAGCGGGGTGCCGTCGACCGAGCGGAACGCATCGCGGCGCGAGGTGTGGAGCTTGCGGACGTGGGTCGCCCGGTGAACCGCGCACCGGTCGTCGGACGGCCCCTCGTGCATCACGACCACGATCTCGCCGAGGTCGGCCACGGCGGCGGACGCGGCGCAGATCCCGTTCATCACGTTGTCGGAGCTGGGCCGGTCAGCCGACCGCTGCGAGCCGATGAAGACCACCGGCACCGGGGTCGAGAGCATGAACGCGAGGGCCGCGGCCGAGTAGGACATGGTGTCCGTGCCATGGGTCACGATCACGCCGGCCACGCCGTCGGCGATGGCGCCGTGGACGGCGCGCGCGAGCTCCTGCCAGAGGGACGGGGTCATGTTCTCGGAGAGGATCGTCGCGAGCACATCGGTCCGGAACCGGGCGATCTCGCCCAGGCCCGGGATGGCCCGCAGGATGTCGGCGGCCGTGAACTGGCTGGTCACGGCCCCGGTGCGGTAGTCGATCCGGCTCGCGATGGTCCCGCCGGTCGAGACGATGGCGAGCTCGGGTAGCGACGGGTCCTGCGCGGCCTCGACCGCCGGGGCGGGCGTGGGTGCAGCCCGCTCGAGGAGATCGACCCGCGCCGGGTCGACGCCGATGTTGTAGCCGCTGTCGAGCTTGACCACGCGCATCCCCGCGCGGTCCGTGATGTACGTGCCGGCCAGCCTCGTCGGGCCGACAACGCAGGCGACGCGGTCGCCCTGTTTGGGTACGGTCATCGTGCCGCCTCCCGAGCCGCCGCGACGAGTCCCTCGATCGCGGCCTCGACCCGCTGCTGCTCCCGCTCGATGAACGCCCGGTCGCGGTCGAGGCGCGCCGACATGTCCGCCAGCTGCTCCCGGACCGCCCCGGGCGCCGGGCCGCCAGGGAGCGTGCGGACACGGACCGACTCGAGCGGATCGAGGGCGCGGTCGATGCGGGCCTGGTCGAGCCCCCGTTCGGCGAGCGAGAGGCCGGTTGTCTCGCGGGCTGCCCGCTCGAGGCCGTCGGGGTCGAGCCGGCCGTCGCGGACGGCACGTGCGACCACTCGGTGCGCCGTGCGGAAGGGGAGGTCGAACTCGCGAACGAGCGTGTCCGCGAGCTCGGTGGCGGTCGACCCGCCCAGTGACGCCGCCGCCGCCATCGTCTCGGGCTGGAACCGTGCCGTTACGACCGCACCCGCCAGGACCCGGACCGAGACCCGCGTCTCCTCGACGCCTCGCACCAGGTGCGGGCTCAGCTCCTGCAGGTCGCGGTTGTACGCCTGCGGCAGCCCCTTCGCGATCCCGAGTGCCGACGAGAGCGCGCCGGCGACGGTGGCAGCCTTGGCGCGGACGAGCTCCATGGTGTCGGGGTTCTTCTTCTGCGGCATGATGGACGAGGTCGAGCTGTACCGGTCGTCGAGGGTTACGAACCCGACGAGGGGCGAGGACCAGAGCACGAGCTCGTCCGCGAGCCGACTCGCCGTGACCATCAGGATCGAGGCGGCCGAGAGCGCCTCGAGGGCGAAGTCGCGCGACGAGACCGCGTCCATGGTGTTCTCGAGGATGCCCGAGAAGCCGAGTCGTGCGGCGGTCCATTCCCGGTCGACGGAATACCCCGTCCCGGCGAAGGCCGCGGCGCCGAGCGGCGAGCGGTTCGTCCGGGCGTAGCAGTCCAGGAGGCGGGCCGTGTCTCGCTCGAGGGCCGCGGCGTGGGCCAGCAGGTGGTGGGCGAGTGTGGTCGGCTGGGCCGGCTGGAGATGGGTAAAGCCCGGCATCACGGTCTCCACGTGGGCCGAGGCGGCCCGTAGCAGCGTGCTCCGGAGCTCGCAGACCTCGCCGGCGAGCGCGGCGAGGTCGTCGCGGAGGCGGAGGCGGAGGCAGGTGGCCACCTCGTCGTTCCGGGAACGCCCGACGTGGAGCCGTCCGCCGGCCTCGTCGCCGATCACGGCCGTCAGCTCGCCCTCGATCCCGGCGTGGACGTCCTCGTACGCGGGGTCGAAGACCGCCGCGGGAAGACCGGTATCGCGATAGGCGAGGAGCCCCCCGAGGAGGGCCTTCGCCGACGGGGCGTCGACGATCCCCTGGCGGGAGAGCATCGAGACGTGTGCCAGGTCCACGAGCAGGTCGGCCCCGGCGATCCACCGGTCCGCGCCGGCCGCAGATAGCAGCCGCGCCACATCCTCTGTCCGTTCCCCTTCGAGGCGACCGCCCCGCACCACGTCCCTTGCCATGCGATCCCCTACTGGGTCGGCGGCGGGCGACATGAGGGTGTCGGCGAAACCGGTAACTCCGGAACGGCCCGCGGCGGGACGACCGCGCCGGCGGACCACGGTTCGTGGACATCCCGGCCCGTTGCAGTGTACAATTGGAGAAATCCAGGCCCTTGAACTGGTCGAGAACGAGAAATTTCCATGCCGCCGGGAATATGTATATCTCCACGGCTTGCCCATCGTTCGCCCATGAACACACGGAGACTGATGACCGTCCTGGCGTTCGTCGTCGTAGCCCTCCTCGCGGCTGGCTGCACGACGCCGGACGGAGGACAGACCCGCAACACCACGGTCAACGTCCTGTACAGCCAGGGGGTCGGACCGATGCCGAACCTGCTCGCGACCGGGCAGATCGACGGGTACATCGCCTGGCAGCCCTTCGTCTCGATCGCAACCGAGTCGGAGATTGCCCAGCTCGTCGAGCAGTCCGGGGACCTGCCGCCCGCGGGCATGTGGGAGAACCACCCGTGCTGCGCCCTCTCGGCGCGCGAGGACCTCCTGGCCTCGGACCCCGGAATCGTGCACGCGATCTCGGCCCTGGTCCAGCTCGGCAGCGACTACATCGCGGACAATCCCGACGAGGCCGCCGACATCCTCGCGGACTGGTTCGTCGGCCGGTCCAACTTCACATACGGCAACGTCTCGGTCGGATCCGTGGGCGTGATGCAGGACGCGATCCCGACGGTCGTCTACACGAACGAGCCCGCGGCCGATTGGACCAACGACACCAAGGAGTTCGTGGCCGCCCAGAAGGAACTCGGGCTCATCTCCGGGCGGCTCGCCAACGCGAGCAGCGAGGAGATGGACGCCATCCTCTTCGACCTCGGGCCGTACCGGGCCGCGTCGCAGCAGGTCGCCTCCGGCCAGTTCGTCACGCCTGCACGACGAGCGAACCCCCTGACGCTCGGGTACCTCAAGGCCGACATGCACTCGGCAGCGCTCCTCGTGGGGATCAAGCGAGCCCAGTACATGGCCGACACCCACGGCATCGCCCTCGTGCCCCGCGACGCGTCGGCGTCGTCGCCCGACGTCTGCGACCTGGTCGTCAACGGCGAGACAGTCGCGGAGGTGCGCCTGATCGCCGCGAACGCGGGCCCCGAGCTGATGCAGCTGGCCGCCACCAACAGCGTCCAGATGACGTTTGCCGGAGTGCCGCCCGCGATCGCCGCGATCGACAGGGGAACTCCTATTAAGATTCTCCACCCACTCAATAACGAGGGATCGGGGCTGGTCGCGACCGCCGGCTCGCCCGCCACGAACTGGGCGTCCTTTGCCGACTGGGCCGAGGAGCGGTCGTCCGCGGGCAGGCCGCTGACGATCGCCGCGCCGCAGAAAGGCTCCATCCAGGACGTGATGCTTCGCTACGCGCTCAAGGACTCGGGCTTCGCGATCACCGAGCGATAAGGGAGGAGAATGGAGAGGACCGGCCAGGGGCTACGCAACCGCATCGGTATCGGGAGCCTTCGCTGGGCGGTCCTCCCCGTCCTCTTTCTGATCGCCTGGGAGATCGCGGCGATCGCGATCGACAACCCGTTCATCCTGCCCACGCTCGAGTCCGTCGCGGGCGTGCTCGCATCGCCGTTCACCTCGATCCTCGGCACCGGATCCCTCGTCGAGAACGCGGCCGTCTCGCTTCAGCGGGTTATGCTCGGCTTCATCACGGGCGCGCTGTTCGCGATCCCGCTCGGGATCGCTATGGGGCGGTGGCAGCGGTTCGCCGAGCTCGTGGACCCGCTTATCCAGATCTTCAGGCCCATCCCCCCGCTGGCCTGGGTACCGCTCGCGCTCGCCTGGTTCCGGATCGGCCTCGCCTCGATGGTCTTCATCATCGCGCTCGGGGCCTTCTTCCCGGTGCTGCTCAACACCCTCGACGGCGTCCGGTCCGTGAAGCGGACCTGGGTCGAGGCGGCCATGACCCTGGGCGCGACCGAGCGCCAGCTCCTCGCACGGGTCATCCTCCCTGGCGCGCTCCCGACGATCTGGACCGGCCTGCGGGTCGGCTTCGGTATCGCCTGGATGTGCCTGGTTGCGGCAGAGATGATGCCGGGCACGAACGCCGGCCTTGGCTACCTCATCCTCTACGCGTACAACTTCAGCCAGGTCCAGGTGATCATCGCGGGGATGATCGTGATCGGGATCATCGGCCTCGGGATCGACGTCGCCCTCCGGCAGGTCGAGGAGCGCCGGTTCCGCTGGCGGGAGCTCGAACGATGAAACTCGAGGTCGACCGGGTCTCGAAGCGGTACCCGGCGGACCAGGGGGAGGGGATCGAGGCCCTCCGCGAGATCTCCCTCGAGGTCCCCGAGGGGGAGTTCGTCTGCATCCTCGGGCCGTCGGGGTGCGGCAAGACCACGCTGCTCCGGATCATCGCCGGGCTCGAGGCCCCAACCGCGGGAGAGGTGCGGGTCGACGACGTGCCCGTCACGGGCCCGACGCCGCGCCTCGGCATGATCTTCCAGGACTACTCGCTCTATCCCTGGCGCCGCGTCATCGAGAACGTCGCGTTCGGGCTGGAGCTCGCCGGCACCGGGAAGGCGGAGCGGCTCGAGCGCGCCCGGGAGTACCTGGACCTCGTCGGCCTCTCCGCCTTCGCGGACGCCTTCCCGTACGAGCTCTCGGGCGGCATGCGGCAGCGCGTAGCCGTCGCCCGGGCCCTGGCGACGGACCCGGCCGTGGTGCTGATGGACGAGCCCTTCGGCGCGCTCGACGCCCAGACGAGAAACGCGATGCAGCTCGAGCTCCTGGAGATCTGGGCCAGGACCAGGAAGACCGTTCTCTTCGTCACCCACTCGGTCGACGAGGCGGTCTTCCTCGCCGATCGGATCGTGGTGCTCTCGGCCCGTCCGGGCACGGTCCGGGAGGTCGTCGAGGTCTGCGACCCCCGCCCCCGGGACCGGACCTGCGAGGCGTGCGCGGCGATCCGGCGGCACGTCCTCGGCCTGATCAACGAGGATCGGCCCGCCGACTGAGGCGAGGGTTTAATACTCCCGGTCACGATTTTATAAAGCACGGTAGTTTACGAGGAGTTTACGTCATGGTCAGAAAACCCGGCAAGATGTACAGGAACATCAACAAGAAGGCATACACGCGACGCGAATACATGGGAGGGGTTCCGGGCTCGAAGATCGTCCAGTTCGAGATGGGCAACCTCTCGGCAGACTTCCCTGTCGAGATCTCGCTCGTTGTCGAGGAGGCGTGCCAGATCCGCCACACGGCGCTCGAGTCCGCCCGCATCTCGATCAACCGGAAGCTAATGGCCGACCTCGGCCGGCAGAACTTCCACCTGAAGATCAGGACCTTCCCCCACCACGTCCTCCGCGAGAACAAGCAGGCCACCGGCGCCGGCGCGGACCGTGTCTCGGAGGGGATGCGCCTCGCCTTCGGCAAGGCAGTGGGCACGGCCGCCCGTGTCGCGCCGAACCAGAAGATCTTCACGGTGTACACCACACCGCAGAACATCGACCGTGCGAAGGACGCTGTCCGCCGCGGCGGGTACAAGCTCCCGTCGCCCTCGCGGATCGTCATCGAGCAGCGGCCCACGGCCTGAATACTTTTTTCTCGACCCGGCGTCGTCCGGCGCGTCCATGCCTGCTTTCACCGATTCTGCGGCATCTAAATAGCGGGCCGTCCAATCGTGATCAACCGCGCATAACGCATACACGACAATAGTCACGGAAACGATCGATATGAGTCCAACAAACGTCACCGTCTACCGCCTCAGCCCGGCCTGCGACTCCTCGGATGTCGAGGTCGGGACCATCTACGTGGGGCGCGTCCAGGGGTTCGCCACCTTCGGCACCTTCGTCCAGCTCACCGACCGTCTCAAGGGGCTCGTCCACAAGACCAACGTCCGCACCCGCCACGAAGAGGGCGACGAGATCCTGGTCCGCGTCAAGCAGATTCGCCCGAACGGGAATATCGACCTCGAGGAGGTGATCCTGCCGTCGTACGAGGAGCAGGCCGTGCAGAAGAAGGTCAGCACGACCCGGCTCGCCGACCTCGGAAGCCGCATCGGCCGGACGGTCACCGTCGTCGGGGAGGTCGCCCAGGTCAAGCAGACCAGCGGCCCCACCATCTTCACGCTCGTCGACGAGACGGGGACCGAGAACGCGGCGGCCTTCGTCGAGGCCGGCGTCCGGGCGTACCCCGAGGCGAACCCCGGGGACATCGTCCAGATCTACGGCCAGGCGATGCAGCGGAACTCGCAGGTCCAGGTCGAGGTCGCGTCGCTCGTCGTCCTCGAGGGCGAGGAGGCCGACGAGGTCCGGCGCCGGATCGAGGAGGCCCTCGACCGGCGGGCCGAACCCACGGAGCTCCCGCTCCTGGTCGAGAGCGAGGTCATGTCCCTGCTCCGGCCGCAGATGCGCGCCGTGGCCAAGGCGATCCGGAAGGCGGTCTTCGTCTCGCAGCCAATCCTGCTCCGCCACCACGCGGACGCGGACGGCATCTGTTCCGCCGTCGCGATCGAGCAGGCCGTGGTCGCCCTGATCCGCGAGTCGGGCGGTGACTTCGACGCCGACTACTTCCTCTTCAAGCGCGCGCCATCGAAGGCACCGTTCTACGAGATCGAGGACATCACCCGCGACCTGGACTTCGCGACCAAGGACCTGGACCGGTACGGCCAGAAGATGCCGCTCATCCTCCTGACCGACAACGGCTCAACCGAGGAGGACGAGCCGGCCATGAAGCAGGCGAAGGTCTTCGGCCTCTCGCTCGTCGTGGTCGACCATCACCACCCCGACGCGGTGATCGACCAGTACCTCGAGGCCCACGTCAACCCGTACCACGTCGGCGGCGACTACGGGATCACGGCCGGCATGCTCGGCACGGAGATCGCGCGGCTGATCAACCCGGCCGTGGAGGATGCGATCCGACACCTGCCGGCCGTCGCGGCCGTCGGAGACCGGTCCGAGGCGCCCGAGCGGCAGCGGTACCTCGACCTCGTGGCCGACCGCTACACCGAGGACGAGTGCAAGGCCATGGCCCTCGCGCTCGACTACGAGCAGTTCTGGCTCCGGTTCAACGACGGCCGCGAGCTCGTCAAGGAGATCCTCGACCTCGGACCCGATCACGAGCGGCACGAGCGGTACGTCTCGCTTCTCGTCGAGGGCGCGAACCAGATGATCGCGGACCAGCTCGAGGCGACCATGCCCCACGTGCAGGATCGGACCCTCGAGAACGGCGCTCGGCTCTTCCTGCTCGACGTGGAGATCCACGCCCACAAGTTCACGTTCCCGCCGCCGGGCAAGACCTCGGGCGAGGTCCACGACCGGCTCTGCAGGGCCAACCCCGGCCCGGTGGTCACGATCGGTTTCGGGCCCGACTTCGCGGTGCTCCGCTCGCGCGGCGTGCTGATGAACATTCCCCGCATGGTCCGGGAGCTCCGGAGCGAGATCGCCGGCGGCGGCGTCTCCGGCGGCGGGCACCTGGTGGTCGGCTCGATCAAGTTCGTCGAGGGGATGCGCGACGCGGTCCTTGAGGGGCTGATTGAGAAGATCGCCCAGGCAGAGCTCGCGGCGCCAAGGCTCGAGTAGCCCTTCCATACTTCTTCTCTTCTCGTTTTCACGCGATTCGCCGAGACCGCAACGGTGGATCCCGGCCGGTTACCGGTGAGGCGTTGACCGGAAAGACGTCGAGAACTCCCCAGGTTCTGAACGGGGAAAGGGATGTGATGGAGGCCGAGATGGAAAAAAGGGGGTTGTTCAGGCGATCCTGACAGGACCGCCGTTGATCGCGTTGATCCCGGAGACCCACCAGGTGGGACCCATCGTGACAGCGAGTGTATAGGTCTGGAACTCCCCGTCCTGCTCGAGCGAGAGCACGAAGGGCCAGAAGCCGCCGTACTGGTTATCGATGGTGAACTCCCCGGTGCCACGGAGCTCGACCTGTGTCGGACTTATCAATGTGCCATCGTCGACGACCAGGCGGCACCTCACCGGACCGTCCGGAGAGTCCGGGTCCATGAAGATGCCCTTACCGGTCCAGGTCCCGTCGGCGGCCTGCTGGGCTTTGCCGGAGAAGTGCACGGTGCTGCCGATAATATCATAATGGTCGGACGGATCGTCTCCGGTGACACCCCATCCACCATAGGTCACCGTGTGGATGGGATGCGCGGCTAGGGCCGGGACAGTGAACAGAGCAAGGACCGTGAGTACGGCTAATGCCAGAATGGCTTTTCTCATGATTGACACTCCTGTTCTGTTGCCAGCATCGCCGCACTGTATGCCGATGACACGGTCATAGAGATCTCATTCCGACGACCCTGGACGGATCGAATTTCTTTGACATCCGTATATGAGAATATGCCGTGCAACATCGCACGGCATCAGTAACGACGGAAGGATTTACGCCTGATCCAGAAATGGAATGATATTCTTCCGGGAAAAGGTAAGGCACCTGAGGTAGGCCTTCGCCGTTTATCCCGAGAACACAGAAACGGGCTTGGTGGAGACGCCCTCAGAACCTTCGAGGACGACCCGATCCGCATCTCGGAGGAATCGCGATGAAGGACCGATCAGGTCTAGCTCGGGTGTTCACGCTCCTACGAACCAGACAGTATCGGGGCCTCGAAAAAAAGGGGGCTCAGAGCCAATCGTCCCGGTTCCGTCGCAGGAAGACCACGCCGAGTGCGACGAGGGCGACACCGACGATCGCCGCGACCAGGAAGATCCCGGCGTCGCCGAGGAGCGACGAACCCGCCGGCGCCAGCGCCGCCGACGAGTTGTTGACGGGCGCCGCCGTCAGGGTCCTCCGGGGAAAGAGCGTCGGCGTCTGCGTCGACGTGACCTCGAGCGGCCACTCTTCCGTCGGCTCCTCCGTCAGGGTCGTCTCGTTCGCGAGCGGCGAGGGGAGGGTGCGCTCGACCGTCGGCGTCGCGTTCGGTGTCTGGTTCTCCTCCGGCGTGTCCGTGATCGGGATGCCGACCGGGGCGATCGGCGCGCTCACCGTTATCTGGCGGCCCAGCGGGGCCGTCGTGGTCACGGTCGTCTCCTCGGTGGTCGGCACAGTCGTCACCGTGGTCTGCTCCGTCGTGAAGATCGGGGTCGGCAGCGTCGTCGGCACCGTCGTCGCGATGGTCGTCGGCAGGGCCGTCGCGATCTCCGTGGTCGGGATGGGCGTCACGACCTGCATGGTCGCCAGCGTCGTCGGCGGTTGCGTCGGCGGCGCAGCGCCGGGCGTCAGCGCCGGCCAGGCCGGCGCGACACCGCCTCCGGGTATGTTCACCGTCGGGTATGTCTGCGCCTGCTGCACCGTCGGATAGGTGGTCGGCAGCACCGGGGGCAGCTGGGCGGGAACCTGCGGGTTGACCGCCTGCGGCAGGGTCGGGATCAGGGTATACGTCGCTGGCGGCGTCACGACGACCACGGTCGGCTGGCCGGCGGCGGGAACGGTCGGCTGGGCGACGGTCGCGGCCGAGCCCGGGTTCGCGACCTTATCGCCCGCGATCGAGTACAGGTTCGTGCCTGCCACGAACTTGACCGGCTTGCCGTCCATGTCGTTCAGTCGCGCGACCCGGATCTGGATCGGCGTCTCGCCCGGCCCGATTACCCTGAACGTCAGGACAGCGAGCGGGTAATCGCCGTTCTTGTACCCGCTGGTGAAGTCACCGACCATCAGGTTCAGCTCGTGGGACGAATGAAGCCCCGCGATGGTGCTGTTGCCGACCTTGAAGTCGCACTTTTCGTACCTCAGCATCTCCGCGTTCCAGTCGAAGTAGATCGAGATATCCCTGGCCAGCGGCTTGAGGTTGTTGTCGTACATCACCTTGACCTGGACCGTCTGGCCCGTCTTCCAGCTGGCATCGTCCGGAGACATGTAAATCTTGGCCATGCCGCCCGCCGACGCGAGGGGGACGGCGCAGCAGAGCAGCAGGAGTATGAAGAGTAAACAGCGGGTGTTCATGACCGGCTCCTGGCCGGAATCGTGGGTACTCCGGCCGCGTGCATGATCGCGATCACAAGGTTTTTCTATGAACGGATGAAGGTTCCGCTCGGGGACCTGCCGCGCCCTTCCGGCCCTTCACAACCAAGAAGTAGCCTGGGCGCGAGTACGTGAAGCATGACTGAACCGGCGCCCGATCGGCGCGACGACGGGGCTACCCCCGCCCCGGCCCAGGCCGACCTCTTCGGCGCGCTCGGCATCTCCGAACCCCTGGTCCGGGCCGTCAGGGAGCTCGGGTTCGAAGAGCCCACCCCTATCCAGAACCAGGCCGTCCCGGCCGCCCTCTCCGGGCGTGACCTCATCGGCCAGGCACAGACCGGTACCGGCAAGACCGCCGCCTTCGGGCTGCCCATCGTGGAGCGGATCAACCCGGCGGACCGATCGGTCCAGGCGCTGATCCTCTGCCCGACCCGCGAGCTCGCGGTCCAGGTGGCCCAGGAGCTCTTCAAGCTCGCCCGGTTCCGCCGCGGCATCACGGTCCTCCCCGTGTACGGGGGCCAGCCGATCGAGCGGCAGCTCGCCGCCCTTCGCAAGGGCGTGCAGATCGTGATCGGCACGCCGGGCCGCGTCCTCGACCACATTCATCGGGGGACCCTCTCGCTCGACAACGTCCGGTTCGCAGTCCTCGACGAGGCCGACGAGATGCTCGACATGGGCTTTCGCGACGACATCACCGCCATCCTCGACGAGACGCCGTCCGAGCGGCAGACCCTGCTCTTCTCGGCCACCCTGCCGCCGGAGATCCTCGCCCTCTCGCAGCAGTACCTCCACGACCCCGTCGAGGTCAGGACGGTCCACCGCGAACTGACTGTCCCCCTCGTCGAGCAGGTCTATTTCGAGGTCCGCGAGGGCGACAAGCTCGAGGCCCTCTCCCGCCTGCTCGACCTCTCGGGCGGCGAGAAGGGGCTCGTCTTCTGCAACACCAAGCGCGGGGTGGACGAGGTCGTGGCCCAGCTCCGGTCGCGCGGGTACGCCGCCGAAGGACTGCACGGCGACATGAAGCAGAGCCAGCGCGACCGCGTGATGGCCCGGTTCCGCCAGGGCGCCATCGATATCCTCGTCGCGACCGACGTCGCGGCCCGGGGCATCGACATCACGGACATCACGACCGTGTACAACTACGACATGCCCCAGGACGAGGAGTACTACGTTCACCGGATCGGCCGGACGGGCCGTGCCGGCAAGGCCGGGAAGGCCTACACCTTCGTGACCGGCCGCGAGCACTGGAAGCTCCGCGACATCCAGAAATACACAAAGACCAAGATCGTTCAGCGGCAGCTGCCGAGCCTGGCCGACGTCGAGGAGGTCCGCACGCACCTCTTCGAGGACCGGCTCCGGCAGACCATTGCCGAAGGCGGGCTCGAGAAGCAGGCGGCGCGCGTCGAACGCCTGATGCTCGAGGGATTCTCCTCGCTCGATATCGCCGCGGCCCTGCTCCGGATCCACGAGGGGGGGAGCGTGCCGTCGTCGATCGACGGCCGGCAGGCGACCCCCGGGACGGTCCGGCTCGAGATCGGCGCGGGCCGGAACCAGACCGTGCGCCATCGCGATATCCTCGGGGCGTTCGCGGGGGAGACGGGCATCCCGGGGGAACGGTTCGGGCTCATCGAGGTCGGGGACGACCGGTCGTGGATCGAGGTCCCCGAGGAGGACGCCGACCGGGTGATCTCGATCATGTCGCGCCGCAGGATCAAGGGTCGGCCGATCACGATCTCCCGCTGACCGGCCATAAGCATTTTCTCCGCCCGGCGCCACATCGCCTTCGATGGACCCGGGCGACTCCGACCCCGAGCGGCGAGAGTTCCTGGAGGAGCTGGAGGCCTGGACCGAGTGGCCTCTGGCGATCCTGGCCTTCATCTGGATCGCCCTGCTCGTCCTCGAGCTGACAGGGTCACAGTCGCCGTACATCGAACCAGCGACCAACCTCATCTGGGCGATCTTCATCATCGAGTTTCTCGTCCGGCTCGCCGTCGCGACCGAGCGGGTCCGGTTCGTCCGGGAGAACTGGCTGACCGTGATCGCGCTCATCGTCCCGGCGTTCCGCCTCTTCCGCTTCGCGGCCGTGCTCCGCGGGGCCGCCGCGCTCCGGGGACTCAGGCTCATCCGGATTGTGACGGGGCTCAATCGCGGGATGCGGTCGTGGCGCGGGGCGCTCGGCGCGCGCCACGTCCCGTTCGTGATCCTCTTCTCGGCCATGGTCGGCCTCGTCGGCGCCGCGGGGATCTTCACCTTCGAGAGCGAGACGAACCCGGAGTTCGCGACCTTCGGCGACGCGCTCTGGTGGTCGGGGATGATGCTCATCACGCTCGGTTCGGGCGGGTGGCCCGAGACGGGCGCCGGCCGGATCCTCGGGTTCATGATCGGGCTCTACTCGTTCACGGTCTTCGGGTACATCACCGCGGCCCTCGCGTCGATCCTGCTCGAGCACCCGAAGGAGGCCGGCGAGGACGGTGAGATTACGCCCCGCACCGTTATGGAGGAGGACGGCCAATAACAGGAGGATGGAGCGATACGACGTCGTCGTGGTCGGCGCCGGACCTGCGGGAACGGCCGCGGCCGAACGGGCCGCATCGCTTGGCCTGTCCACGCTCGTCCTCGAGGAGCACGCGACTATCGGCCACCCCGTCCAGTGCGCAGGCCTCCTTTCGTCGGGCGCCTTCGCCGAGTGCCGGGTCTCGGACCGCCCGGTCCGGAACCGCGTTCGGGGGGCCCGGCTGGTCTCGGACCTCGGGGGCTCGCTCCGGTTCGACGCCGGCGAGACGAAAGCGTTGGTGGTGGACCGCGGCGAACTCGACCGGGAGATGGCGGCCGCGGCGGCCGACGCGGGAGCGGAGTTCCGCCTCAAGGCGCCGGTCCTCCGGGTTGAGGGCGACCGCGTGGTCATGGGCGGGGCGTGCCCGGGAGAGGTCGGCTTCGGAGTCCTGGTGGCGGCCGACGGCCCGAAGGGGACGGTCGCCCGCTCGCTCGGCATGCCCCGGGCCCCGACGCACCTTGCCGGAGTCCAGGCCGACGTGGTCGTGGACGAGCCGGTGGAGACGGCCGTGGTCGAGATCCACCCGAACGCCGCGCCCGAGTTCTTCGCCTGGCGCATCCCGGTCTCGGACCATGTGGTCCGTGTCGGCCTCTGCGGGGAGACGGGCGTCCCGGCCCTCTTCGCCCGCTACCTCGCCCGCTGGCCCGGGAAGGTTGTCCACCGGGCGGCGGGGACGATCCCGATCGGGACCATGCCCCGGACGTTCGGGCGCCGGGTGCTCTTCGCCGGCGACGCGGCGGGACTGGCCAAGCCCACCTCGGGTGGTGGCGTCTTTACGGGCGTCCGGTCGGGCCGGTACGCGGCCGAGACAGCGGCGTCCTGCCTCGAGGCCGGCGACTGCTCCGACGCGGCGCTGGCGACGTACGAGGCCCGGTGGCAGGCCGACTTCGGCCGCGAGCTCGCCCTCGGGTACCGCCTCATGACCGCGCGCAGGAAGGTGACGCCCGGGGAGGTCGACCGCCTCGTCCGGGCCTTCGGTGACCCGAAGGTGATCCGGACAATCGTCGAGTACGGCGATATGGACCGGCCGAGCGGCCTCCTCGCCCGGCTCTGCCGGATGCCGTCGCTCTGGCCGGTGCTCCCGATAATCATGCGCCTGGGGATCGCCGAACTCCTCAGGCAGGACGAGCGGCGATGAAGGATATGGGGGGGGACATGGAGACATGGGGAAGTTCCTTCGGCATCTCCCGGCATCTTGACGATGAAAGATCGTGTTTCCCCGATCCTGTGCCCGAGGTACCCCAAGTGACCCGTGGTCGCCCCGAGGGTTCCGGAACGAGAGTGCAGAGGTAGCGTCCGCTGGTGCGGGGCGGCGGGTGGCCGGATCATCGTCGACAGACCGCGCAGGGAGCGGGTTTCATGGGCGAGCATTCAGGGCTCCTCGCCCGGTCCCGTTGCGTTCGTTTCGTTCACCGCCCTCGAAACATCAGGTTGATTAAATCACAAAGAGGAACCTTTTTCACTGAGAGGATAATACGAATCAGCACGGAAGTAACACACAGGTGAAACCATGCACATTCCCGACGCCTTCATCCCGATCACGCAGGCAGCGGTCTACTGGCTGATCGCGCTTTTCTTCATCGCGCTGGCCCTCCGCTGGGTCAGGAACGAGATGGACGAGGAGAAGCTCCCGCTCCTCGCGGTACTCGCCGCCGGCGTCTTCGCGCTGCAGGCCTTCAACATCCCCGTGACCATGGGGACGAGCGGTCACCTCGTCGGCGGGGCGCTCGTCGCCATCGCCCTGGGATCGCCGTACGCGGCGATCATCGTGCTGACCCTGGTCCTGATCGTCCAGGGCGTCCTCTTCGCCGACGGCGGCATCACGACCATGGGCGCGAACATCGTGAACATGGGTGTCATCGGGGGGTTCGTAGGGTACTACGCGTACCAGGGGCTCCACGGGCTGACCCGGAACCTGTATGCATCCGCCGCCGGCGCAGCGTGGCTCGCCTGCCTGGTGCCCGCTCTCGTCGCGGCCGTGGAGCTCTACGTCGCCGGCACCTTCCCTCTCGTGCCTGGCATCGTGAGCATGGGCGTTTACCACGCCCTGATCGGTATCATCGAGGGCGCTATAACGGCCGTGGTGCTCGGCCTCATCGCTGCCGCCCGCCCCGACATCCTCGACGAATCGGTGGGAATACCGTCCGCGGGGGTGCCCGCATGATCTCCAGGACGGCGTTTCTCGTCGGCGGGGTCGTCCTCGCCCTGCTGATCGGGACGGCCGCCGTCTTCTTCGCCTCGGGCGACCCCGACGGGCTCGACAGCACGGCCCTGATCACACAGGGCCTCAAGGAGCTGACCCAGCCGGCCGCCCCGGGAGCCGAGCTTGACGAGGCGTCCCTGCCCGGCTCGTTCGAGTACGAGGCACCCTTTCCCGATTACACGGTCGAGGGGGCCTCCGACCTCACGAACGTCGCCCTGATCGTCGGCGGCATCCTCCTCGCCCTGCTTGTCGTCGGCGGTCTCGCCTACGGAATCAAGCGGGCGGGCCAGCCGGGCACCCCATAATGTATCATTTTTTGTCTCAGATCCAGTAGAGGCCCACACACCATGCACCTGATCGAGACGCAGCACCTCTCATTCGCGTACCGCGATACCGTCCGCGCCCTCGACGACGTCAATTTCGTGGCCCCCAGGAACGTCCGCATCGCCGTCATCGGCCCGAACGGCGCCGGAAAGTCGACGCTTTTCCGCCACCTCAACGGTGTCCTCCTCGCCCGGGAAGGGCAGGTCCTGGTCCGCGGCGAGCCGGTGACGAAGAAGAACCTCAAGGAAGTCCGCAAGTTCGTCGGCGTCGTCTTTCAGAACCCCGACGACCAGATCTTCGCACCGACGGTCGAGCAGGACATCGCATTCGGCCCGACCAACCTCGGGCTCGACGAGACGACGGTGATGCACCGCGTCGACGAGGCGCTCGGCCTGCTCGGGATCGAGTACCTGCGGCATCGGGCTCCCCACCACCTCTCGGGCGGGGAGAAGAAGCGGGTCGCGATCGCCGGCGTGCTCGCCATGGAGCCCGGGGTGCTGGTCATGGACGAGCCGACGGCCGGGCTCGACCCTCGCGGCCGCGACGACCTGATCCGGTTTGTGAACGGCCTCTCGGAGGACTACGGCATGACCGTGATCATCTCGACACACGAGCTCGACCTGGTCACCGAGTTCGCCGACTACGTCTATGTGATGGACCGCGGGTCGATCCAGGCCCAGGGGACCGTCGAGGAGATCTTCGAGCAGGAGGAGATGCTCCGCCACGTCCGGCTCGACGTCCCCGTCCTCCCCAAGCTCTGCCGCTCGCTCCGGCGGCGGGGCGCCGACCTGCCCGTGGCCTACACCTTCGACGAGGTCGAGCAGAACCTCGCCATCGCCCTGAAGGTGCGCCAGGCACCATGATCGAGGACCTCTTCGAGATGGAGCGGCTCGCCTACGGCGACAGCCCGCTCCACCGGGTCGACGCCCGGGTCAAGATCGTGGTCTGCTTCGGCGCCATCATCGCGCTCGTCGCGTTTCCGCGCGGGCCAGGGACGTTTCCCCTGGCTCTTGTATTCGCGCTGCTGCTGGTCATTCTCCTCGCTGTTTCGCGAGTCCGGGTCCGGTCGTTCCTGCTGCGGATGGCGGCGATCCTGCCGTTCGGCCTCTCGATCCTCCTCTTCCAGGTCTTCTTCCCGGCAGTCCCCGTCGCGTCGCCGACGGTTGTAGCGACCCTGCCGTTCGGGATCGTCGTGACGGCCGAGGCGCTCGATCTCGCCGCGCAGGTGGGCGCCCGGTTCGTGCTGTGTATCGGCTTCGTCATCTTCCTCTCGTCGACCACGACCATCCAGGACCTGCTGATGGGAGCACGACGCCTCGGTCTTCCCTCGGAGTTCACGCTGATCCTCGGAATGATGACGCGGTACCTCTTCGTCTTCGGCCAGATGTTCGTCCGCATCCGGAATGCGCTCGCGACCCGGTGCTTCGATCCCCTGGACCGGTCTCTTCCGTACCGCTACCGCCTCCGGCAGGCCGGCTACACCCTCGGGACCATGTTCATCCGGTCGTACGAGCAGGGCGAGCGGACGTACACCGCCATGCTCTGCCGGGGGTACGGGCGGGACGCGTTCCTCCTCGTGCCGAAGAAACCGCTGCTTGCCCGGGAGTGGGCGGCCCTCGCTGCCTGCATGGCCGTCGTGGTCGGCGCGCCACTGGCGGTCTTTCTCGTTGCGGCCTGAGAGCGGGCTGAAACCTTGAATACTCCGCCCACCACTCTCTCTTCATGGACCCGGGGACCCCGGCGGTGAGGGCGGCGTGGATGACGGACCGCGGGCGCTGGCGGCGGACGAACGAGGACGCGGTCCGTGCCGATCCCGCGCGCGAGGTCTACGTGGTCGGGGACGGCCTCGGCGGCCTCCCCGGCGGGGAGGTCGCGAGCCGGGTCGCCGCCGAGACGCTCGTCGCGACGATCGCCCCGCTGCCGAGGGGCGGGGGGCTCGAGGCCGGCATCAGGGCCGCGATCGACGCAGCGGACGGGGCCGTCCGCGCCGCGGGGATGGACGACCCCCGGCTCGCGGGGATGGGGACGACCGTGGTGCTCGCCGTCGGGGCCGGGGCGGAGTGGGTAATTGCTCACGTTGGCGACAGCCGGGCCTACCTCCTCCGCGACGGCGCTCTCCACCGGATGACCACGGACCACAACGTCGCCGCCGAGCTCGTAGCCGCCGGCCGGATCACCGAGGAGGAGGCGCGCGTCCACCGCGGCCAGAACGTCGTTACGCGCACGCTCGGCGCGTCGACACCCTCGCGCCCCGACCTCCGACGGGTTGAGCGGCGGCCCGGCGACCGTCTCCTCCTCTGCACGGACGGCCTCACGGCGGTGCTGGACGACGGTGAGATCGCCCGGGTGCTCGGACGGTTCGGAGGACCTGCCGCCTGCTGCCGCGAGCTCGTCACGAGCGCGAACGACCACGGCGGGCCGGACAACATCACCGTGCTGGTGGCCGACGTCCTGCACGGTGAGCGCCCGATCCGCAGGAGCTCAAATCGCTCAAGGCCCTTCTCCCGGGAACCGGCCTCTCGCCGACCCTGGAGATTCTCGCGCAGGCAGCGGCGGCACGTCCCCGGATCTCCATCGTCGTTCTGCTCGACACCGCCCATCGAATTCGGAGGGACTGCCAAGGTGAGGAGCGGTCCGAAACCGGGCAAGCGCTTATCCATCGAGGCGTCCACCGTACGGTCATGGCGTCGTCGAAGTTCGGACGCGGATACGTCACCAACCTGATGCTGATCGGCAATCACCTCTGCCTGCCCTCCGACCAAGCCTTCTACGGTCTCGCCGACCACCTGGACGAGTGGATGCTGCCCGCGCAGTTCCGCGGAACCGAGGTCGAGGAGCTCACGACCATGCTCCGAAAGAGGATCATGTGGCACCAGGCCGGCACGGTCGACCGCGAAGAGCTCCCCGAGATCAAGCGCCTCGTCGGCCGGCTCTGCGTCGCCATCGACCGGCAGCTCGGCATCGAGGACGCCTCGATCGGTTCCTTTGATTGACGTACTTTGAAACACGCCTTTTCTTCATCTCTTTTCAACATCGGTCGCCGCGTTCTCTCCATTTTATGCGACCACAGCGACCTATAAGTAGCGTGAAGAACAATATATAGTTGCGAAGAGATCCCCTGTTCTCTTTATCTATAGAGGTTGTTGGATGGCAGAAAGTTACGACGCATCGCACATCACCGTACTGGAGGGGCTGCAGCCGGTACGGGAACGGCCGGCCATGTACATCGGGTCGACCGACACCCGCGGGCTGCACCACCTCGTGTACGAGGTCGTGGACAACTCGGTCGACGAGGCCCTCGCGAAGTACTGCGACCACATCTGGGTCTCGATCAACGAGGACGGGTCGTGCACGGTCGAGGACAACGGTCGCGGCATCCCCGTGGACCGCGTCAAGAAGACCGGGAAGTCCGCGCTCGAGACGGTGCTGACCGTCCTCCACGCGGGGGGCAAGTTCGACAAGAACTCCTACCAGGTCTCGGGCGGGCTCCACGGCGTCGGCGTCTCGGTGGTGAACGCGCTCTCGACCCGGCTCCACGCGACGGTCTACCGCGAAGGGAACATCTACGAGATGGAGTTCGCCCGCGGCAAGGCCGGCGAGCTCTCCGTGCGCAAGGAGACCAAGGAGGAGATGCAGGACCGGTACGCCCGGCGCTACGGTGAGCGGACGCGGAAGGGGCTCACCTCGCGCGAGGCCTTCCTCGAGGCCCACGAGACGGAGATGTCCGGCACCGTGATCACGTTCACGCCCGACCCCACCATCTTCGAGACGGTCATCTTCGACTTCGACGTCCTCGCCCACCGCATGCGCGAGCTCGCGTTCCTCAACGCCGGCCTCGAGATCAGGATCGAGGACCGCCGCGAGGGGGGCGGTGCCGAGACGTTCCGTTACGACGGGGGGCTCTCGGAGTTCGTAAAGTACCTCAACGAGGGCAAGACCCCGATACAGAACGACGTGGTCCGGTTCCAGCGGACCGACCCGGAGAACCGGACCGAGGTCGAGGTGGGGCTCCAGTACACGAATTCGTACGCCGAGACCATCTACACCTACGTCAACAGCGTCAACACCCGTGAGGGCGGCACCCATCTCGAGGGCTTCCGCTCGGCCATCACCCGTGCCATCAACACCTCGGCCCGGAGGAACAACCTCTTCAAGAACGGCGTCAGCCTCCGCGGCGAGGACGTGCGCGAGGGCATGACCGCCGTCATCTCGATCAAGATCGCGAACCCCCAGTTCGAGGGCCAGACCAAGATGCGGCTCGGCAACTCCAACGTCCGGGGGATCGTTGACTCGCTGGTCTACGCCTCGCTCTCAGAGTACTTCGAGGAGAACCCTGTCGCCCTGAAGGCCATCGTCGAGAAGGGGCTGCTCGCCGCGAAGGCGCGGGAGGCGGCCCGGAACGCCCGCGACCTCACGCGGCGCAAGACCATGCTCGAGTCGTCGCACCTCCCGGGCAAGCTCGCCGACTGCCAGGAACGCGACCCGGCCAAGTCCGAGATCTACATCGTGGAGGGCGACTCGGCCGGCGGCTCGGCCAAGCAGGGGCGCGACCGCAAGTTCCAGGCGATTCTGCCGCTCCGGGGCAAGATCCTGAACGTCGAGAAGGCGACGCAGCACAAGATGATCAAGAACGCCGAGATCCAGACACTGATGGCCGCCATCGGGTCGGGGATCGGGGAGCAGCTCGACCCCGAGCGCGCCCGGTATCACCACATCATCATGATGACCGATGCCGACGTGGACGGGGCGCACATCCGCACGTTGCTGCTGACGTTCTTCTACCGGCACATGACCGGTCTGATCGAGAACGGGTACGTCTACATCGCCCAGCCCCCGCTCTACCGCGTGGCGAAGGGGAAACAGGAGCGATACGTCTACCGGGAGGAGGAGCTGAAGGCCGCTCTCAAGGAGCTCGGCGAGAAGAACACCGTGGTCCAGCGGTACAAGGGCCTCGGCGAGATGAACGCGGGCCAGCTCTGGTCCACGACGATGGACCCGAAGACGCGCGTCCTGAAGCAGGTCCAGATCGAGGACGCGAAGTTCGCGAACGAGATCTTCGAGAAGCTGATGGGCGACGACGTGGCGGCGAGAAAGGAGTTCATCACGCGCCATGCGAAGGAGGTGATCAACCTTGACGTCTAAAAAGTCCCGGCAGGAGCCGATCGCCGGGCCGGACCCGAGGCGGGTCGTCCCGATCAACATCGAGGAGGAGATGAAGATCTCGTACATCGACTACGCGATGTCGGTCATCATCGGCCGGGCCATCCCCGACGTCCGCGACGGGCTCAAGCCCGTCCACCGCCGGACCCTCTTCGCGATGTGGGGCGAGGGCAACACCTCGGACAAGCCGTACAAGAAGTCGGCCCGCGCCGTCGCCGCGACGATGGGGAAGTACCACCCCCACGGCGACGCCTCGATCTATGACACGCTGGTCAAGATGGCCCAGCCGTTCTCGTACCGGGCGCCGCTCGTGGACGGGCAGGGCAACTTCGGCTCCGTTGACGGAGACTCGGCCGCCGCGATGCGGTACACCGAGGCGAGGCTGACAAAGTACGCCGAGACCCTGCTCGCTGACCTCGAGAAGGAGACCGTCGACTTCACGCCGAACTTCGACTCCTCGACCGAGGAGCCGGTGGTCCTCCCGTGCCGCGTGCCGAACCTGCTCGTGAACGGCTCGTCCGGTATCGCCGTCGGCATGGCCACGAACATGCCGCCTCACAACCTCCGCGAGGTCGTTGACGCGGTCAAGCTCGTGATCGACCGGCCGAACTGCACCGCGGACGACCTGCTGAAGGTCATCCCGGGCCCCGACTTCCCGACGGGCGGGATCATCATGGGCCGCGGCGGCATCCGGGCGGCGTACGAGACGGGGCACGGCAAGCTCACGGTTCGGGGCGTGGCGGAGATCGAGGACGTCGAGACGAAGGTCCCGAAGATCATCGTCAGCGAGCTCCCGTACCAGGTCAACAAGGCCCGGCTCGTCGAGCACATCGCCGAGCTCGTCAAGGACAAGAAGATCGACGGGATCAGCGACCTCCGCGACGAGTCCGACAAGGACGGGATGCGGATCGTGATCGAGCTTCGGAAGGGGGTCGTCCCGCGGATTATCCTTAACCAGCTCTACAAGCACACTTCGCTCGAGTCGACCTTCGGCGTGATCAACCTCGCGATCGCGGACGGCCAGCCGAAGACCCTCGGGCTCAAGGGGCTGATCACGGAGTTCCTCCGCCACCGCGTCCAGGTCGTGACGCGCCGGTGCCAGTTCGAGCTCCGCAAGGCCCGCGAACGGCTCCACATCCTGGACGGCCTCCTGATCGCGCTCGACCGGATCGATGAGGTGATCGCGACCATCCGCGCCTCCGAGTCGGCCGATGCGGCCGGAAAGGCGCTGGTCGAACGGTTCGGGCTCTCCGAGCTTCAGGCGGCCGCCATCCTCGCGATGCAACTCCGCCGCCTGGCCCACCTCGAACAGGCGAAGCTCCGCGACGAGCGGACGGAGCTCCTCAAGACCATCGAGCGCCTCGAGACGATCCTCTCGTGCGAGGCGAACGTCCTGCGCGAGGTCCGCAAGGAGGTTGTCGCGGCCGGCAGGGAGTTCGGCGACGAGCGCCGGACACAGATCCGGGAGGAGGAGGCGCAGATGGACGTCGAGGACCTGATCGAGGACCGGCCGATGCTCATCTCGATCACGGCCCAGAACTACATCAAGCGCCTCCCCCTCGAGACCTACCGCGCCCAGCATCGCGGCGGCCGTGGCGTCATGGGGATGGCGACCAAGGAGGAGGACCAGGTCGACAACATCTTCCTCGCCTCGATGCACGACTACCTCCTCTGCTTCACCACGGACGGGCGGGTCTACTGGCTCAAGGTCTACGAGATCCCCGAGGCCTCGCGGACGAGCCGGGGCAAGGCGATCGTGAACCTGCTCGACCTCAGGGACGAACTCGTCACGGCGGTGATCCCAATCCGCGAGTTCCGAGATGATCGGTACCTGTTCTTCTCGACGCGGCAGGGGCAGGTGGCGAAGGTCGCCACGAGCCAGTTCTCGCGCCCGCGGCAGTCGGGGATCAACGCGATCGCGCTCCGGGAGGGCGACCACCTCGTCGATGTCAAGCAGACGGACGGCGCGCAGGAGCTGATCCTCTCGACGGCCAAGGGCCAGGCCCTCCGGTTCCACGAGGGCGAGGTTCGCGTCATGGGCCGCGGCGTCCAGGGCGTGCGCGGTATCAAGCTGAAGTACGGCGACGAGCTCGTGACGACCACGCTCGTAGAGAAGGAGCACCTCCTGACCATCACGGCCCAGGGCGCCGGGAAGAGGACGGACTTCGAGGAGTTCCGCGGGCACGGGCGCGGGACCATGGGCGTCAGGAACATCCTGGCCGGGCCCGGCAACCCCGTCGTCGCGACGCGGGCCGTCTCGGGAGACGAGGAGGTGGTAATCATCACGGCATCGGGCAACGTGATCCGCATCCGCGCGGCCGACATCTCGGTCCAGAAGCGGTCCACCCGCGGTGTCAGGATGATCCGGCTCGAGGAGGAGGACCGGGTGGTCGGGTTCGCCTGCCTCTCGAACGAGGTCCGCGAGATCGAGGTCGAGGAGCCGGACCCCTCGCAGCGCTCTCTCGAGAACGGCGTCCCCGCGTCGTAACCCCACCCGTTTTCCTGCCGGCGAACCGGCAACCAAAAGCGATTGCCTTTATACCTCCGCGGCGATCCAGTACCTGTGGCGATCGAACCCGGCCTCCTGGCATCCATTCCGTCCTGGACCTGGATAGCCCCGGCCCTGCTCGTCGCCCCGGCCCTCGAGATCATCCTCGAACGGAGCGCCATCGGCCGCTGGCACCGGGTGGTGCCGATTCTCCTCGCGATCGGCGTCTCGCTCGTGCTGTTCATCGTCCCGCCCGACGTGTCGGGGGGGCCGGGCCTGCTCCTCCTGGCCCTGATCGCGGGGCTCGCGGCCCTCGTGCCCATGCCGGTCTTCTCCTATGCCCTCGACCATATGGCGCGTGCCACGGCGGCGCTCATCGCGTCCGCCGTCTCGCTGGTCATCCTCTTCGTCCTCGTCCCGAGCCCGCTGACCGGCCTGGGCCGTCTCGCCGGGGACGCGCTCGGGCTGCAGGAAGCGGCAGCGTACCCCGTCGTCGGCCTGGGCCTCCTGCTCTTCGGCCTGCTGACGGCCGGGATGGGCTACGCCCTCGCCCTCTTCATCGACGAGGTCTCGGACCGGATGTCCTCGTCGTTCTCGGGCTTCCTCTTCGGCGGGCTCCTCCTCCTGGCGGCGCTCGGCGTCGCCGAGGCGGTCGCGGCGGGGCTCCTGGCGTTCTCGGTAGTGCAGTACATCCGCTTTCCACGCGAGAAGGGGCTTCACATGCTCCTCCTCTTCCCGGTCGTCGCCTGCGCGCTCGGCGTCACGGCCTTCGCGCAGGCCAACCCGGGGGTGGTCGGCTCCGAGATATTCGTCCTCCCCCTGCTCGTCCCGGCCGTGGCCGTGATCACGCCGTTCGTCATGCTCGAGCCCCAGGTGTTGACCTGGCGCGAGGGCATCTCCGTGGTCATCGCGGCCCTCGTCGCCCTTCCCCTGGTCTCGCTGATCGCCACCCGCAATCCGACGATCGCCGGGCTGAACGCCTTCCGCCCGACGTTCGCCGCCCCGCTCGCCTTCGAGCCGGCCCTCGTGCAGTGGGCGGTGCTCTACGGAGAGGTCCTCATGATCGCCCTCGCGTTCTACCTGATCGTGGTCATGGGATTCTCCGCGCTGCGCAGGGCGAAGATCCAGGCCTGACGCGGGTCAGCCGCGCCCGCGGCCCGACCAGCCCCGGACCCGTTCGATAAGGGCGACCGGCCGCTCTTCGGAGACGGCGACCACGCCACGGTAGACGCGACCCGTGTCGCCGTCGATCGAGATCACGTCCCCCTCGCGGAGCACCGCCTCCCCGAGCCGGCACATCCTGCGGTGCCGGTTGATGGAGAGCCCGGGACAGTTGACCACACAGACCTTGTTGAGCTGCCGTGCAACAACGGCCGCGTGCGAGGTGCGGCCACCCCGCGCGACGAGCAGCCCGGCGGCCGCCTGGATCCCCCCGATATCGTCGGGCGACGCGGTTGGTCGGACCAGGATGACACCCCCGGAGAGTGCCTCCGCCTCGGCCCGTTCCCCCGTGAACGCGATCGAGCCCGACGCGACGCCGCCCGAGGCCGGCGTGCCGGTCACCAGGAGATCGCCCCCGCCGACGACACGCCGTACCCGTATCCCGTCGAGGTCGATCCCGTCGAGCTGAGCGAGCGCCCTGGCCGGGTCGATCAACCCCTCGTCGACGAGGTCGATCGCGATCCGCAGTGCCGCGAGCGGGGACCGTTTGCCCGCACGGCTCTGGAGGATGAAGAACCGCCCCTCCTCGATCGTGAACTCCATGTCCTGCATGTCCCCGAACCGCCGCTCGAGCTGCGCGCCGATCCGTGCCAGCGCCTCGAACTGCTCGGGCATCACGCGCGCGAAGGCCTCCTGGTCCATGCCGGCCTGCTCGCCCGAGACCACCTCCTCGCCCTGGGCCCCGAACCGGAAGTCGAGGAGGAGGCCCGGGTGCCCTGACCAGGGGTTCCGCGTAAACGCGACGCCGGCGCCTGATGCGGAGCCCAGGTTTCCGAAGACCATCGACTGGATGGCGACCGCCGTCCCGCGGGCATCGCCCGCGAGGCCCAGCCTGCGGAAGGCCTGGGCCCGGGGACCCCCCCACGAGGCGAGCACGGCCTCGGTGCAGGCCGCGAGCTGCTCCTCGGCGTCCGATGGGAAGGGATGGCCTGCTTCAACGTGCACCCGCTCGAACTGGCCCGCGAGGGTCCTCAGGCTCGCCGTGTCGAGCTCGGCCTGGTCCGGCACCCCCTCCGCCTCCATCGCCTCGCGGACGAGGGCACGGTACCGGGCGGGGTCGTGGCCCCGGACGACCTCGCCGAACTGAGCGAGGAGACGCCGGTAGCAGTCCCAGGCAAAACGGGGGTTCCCCGTCCGGTAGACCAGGCCCCCGACGGTCGCGCGCGAGAGGCCGACGTTGAGGATCGTCTCCATGATCCCCGGCATCGAGACCGCCGCGCCCGATCTGACCGAGACCATGAGCGGCCGGCGGTCGTTCCCGAACCCCAGCCCGGTGGCGGACTCAAGCTCCGCGATCCCCTGCGCGAGCAGGGCCGGGACCCATGGCGGGAGGGAACCGTCACCGGCGAAGTACTCCTCGCATGCGTCGATCGGCAGCGCGAACCCCGGAGGGACGGGTACGCCGATCTCGGCCATCTCGGCCAGGACTGCCGCCTTGTTGCCGTACTGCGCCGCCGGTGCCCTGCCCGTGTCCCGGTTCGTGCCGAAGAGCGCGATCGCCGGGGTCACCGACGGACCTCCTCGAGGGTGTTGTCACGGAGGATGTAGACGGCCTTCATCAGGGCGTTCGTGGACTCCTCGAGCGTGCGCGAGAGCTCGGTGCAGGCGTGCATCGCGCCGGGATGCCGGACCTCCCTGACGATGGACCGCTCGGTCCGGCGCCGCGCGTCGTCCGCCTCCTCCTCGACCGCGATCACGCGGTTGGCCGCGATGAAGAACTCCTGCAGCTCGTCGCGGCTCGCGCCGGCGCGCGTGTACTGGGCCGCGGAGAGTGCTCGGATGAACTCCCGCACGGCCTGGACGGCGAGGCCGGCCATCTCCTCGAGCCCCTGGAGGCTCAGCGGGTACTGGCCGGCTTCGTCGAGGAGCGTGGAATGGAAGCAGCCCTCCTCCAGGTAATCGAGCGCGTCGTCCTGGACCGTGATCAGGTTCTCGAAGAACCCCACCTCCTCGATCCGTCCCGAGAGCGCCCGGACCTCGGAGACGACCAGGTCCGCCTCACGCTCCCATCGCTTGGCACGTGTCGCGTTGCGCGGAAGCCGGTCCAGCCCCGAGCCGGCCCGGAGAGCGATGACCGACGTCTGGAGGGCGAGCGCGACGTCGATCAGCAGGGTGGCGTGGTCCGTGCACCGCTCGAGGAGCTCCACCTGGGCCGTGCGGAAGTACCGGAGGAGCTCGGCGCGGCACTGGTCCCGGATGAGGAGACGGGGCATGCCGCGCATCAGCCCCTCCGACGCGGCCTTCAGGACCCAGGATAGGTACTCCATGGTCTTCTCCCGCCCGAGGACCTTGTGGAGGGGCTCGCCGTAGCGGAGCGGGACACGGGCGGCGAGCTCGAGTGCCGAGTAGATCAGCCGGTCCCCGCCGAGCTCGAGGAAGCCGCGATGGCCGACCTCCTCCCGCGCCGCCTTCCGTATCACGGCCACCGCGTCCCGGTTGAGCAGGAAGTTTCGCAGCTGCTTTCTCGCCTTGTTCCAGTCGATCAGGAAGACGAGGCGCGAGCCCAGGTGCCCGAGGAAGGCAAGGCAGTCGTCCTCGTCCGCGGCGACATGGGTCCCGATGGTGAGGTGGTAGATCCCGCCGCTCTCCCGCGAGACCGTGTCCCGTCGCGAGAGCGTGTCGGACCACTCCACCCCGCGGTCGTCGAAGAGGGACTGGAAGAAGGCAAGGCGGGCCATGTGCACGTCGGTGTAGGTGACCGTGACCGTGAGACCCGTGACCGTGACCACCAGGACATGAGCCTCGGTCACCCCGATGTCGTTCTGGATCACGAGCTTCTCGCCGGCGCGCGTCACGGTGGTCCCGAGGCCGGGATGCTCGAACTTCAGGGGAGCCGTCCTGTTGAGACCGCCCATGAACGCGCTGACGAGGACCCGGTCCCCGTCGCCGAGCAGGTAGGTCCTGGCCCCGTCCACCGTCTCGTTGGCAAGGTCGTCCAGGAGACCGTTGAGCGCCCTGTGGAGGTCCATCACGAGCAGGTGGAGGCTGTCGCCGGCGGCCCGGTCGCCCGAGGTGATCGCGTGGATCCTGCTGCCGTCGATCTCGTCCGGCCCGTCCCCGCGGACCGTCCCGAGGAGGGTGGCGAGCCGGGTGCCGAATGCATCGGCCCCGGGGGTGCCCGAGACGACCAGGGGCCGCAGCATCTCCTCGGCCGCACGGCGGATCTCGAGCAGGATCTCGTCGAGCACCGGTAGCCGGTAGCGGCCGTCGCTCAGGCGGAGAGCACCGGCCACGACGCTGTCGAGTGCCGGGTCCTCGATCCCGGCCGCCTCGCGCTCGTCGCGGAGGGTCGAGGGGGTCTGGCCAGGGTGCTCGGCGCGCTGCCGGGCCGTCTGCAGGAGGGAGAAGTAGTACTTGATCCTGTCGTTGGCGGCGAGCGCCTGGTGGACGAGCGCGGGAAGGAGGACGGCCTGCTCACCGAGTTCCGTGACGATGCTGGCTTTCTGGGTCATGCGTCTTGACCTGATTGAGAGGGGATTTGGGCCCGAGCGCAATAATTGTTCGGAGTGAACGGGGCCTGACCGACAGGGGCATTGCGGGAGACATACTATGCGAGAGAGGGTGAATCCATGTTCCAGACGGAGATCACCATCCAGACGCACGGCGAGGGAGAGGTCGTCGACCTGACGGCACACGTCGCCGCTGCCATCCGCGAGAGCGGGATGTCGTCCGGGGTCGCGACCGTCTTCATCGGCGGTTCGACGGCCGCCGTGACCACCATCGAGTACGAACCCGGGGTCCTCGAGGACCTGGCGCGCGCCCTCGACGTCCTCGCCCCGAGAGACGCCGCCTACGCCCACGACCGGGCCTGGGGCGACGGCAACGGGCGCTCGCACGTCCGGGCCGCGCTGGTCGGTCCGTCCCTCCCGGTCCCGTTCCGGGACGGGCGGCTCCTCCTCGGCACCTGGCAACAGGTCGTCCTGCTCGAGCTCGACGTCCGGTCCTCCCGCTCGCGGGTCGTGACCGTGACCCTGACCGGCTGACCGCGCCGGCGGCGCCCGGGCCCGCCCCTCCGCGGGCCCGATCTTTTAACCCCCGGCTGTCCCAGTACGATCACCAATGGTCGACCGGCGTTTCCTAGTCCTCTTCGGCGCGGTGCTCGTCGCCGTCTCTGCCGCGATCTACGTGCTCCACTACGTCATCTTCCAGGATCTCCACCACATCCTGATCTTCTTCGTCGAGGACGTCGCGTTCATCCCATTCGAGGTCCTCCTCGTGACCCTGGTGATCCACGGGCTGCTCGAGTCCCGCGCCCGCAAGCAGCGGCGCGACAAGCTCGGCATGCTGATCGGCGCGTTCTTCAGCACGGTCGGGATCGACCTGCTCGAACACCTGGTGCGCGGCGATCCCGGCATTGAGGGGATACGCGATTCTATACGGCGGGATCGCGCCTGGACCCCCGACGACCTTCCCACGCTGCGCCGGCTGCTGGAGGGCCGCGCCTATCGCATCGACCCCGCGGCCATCGACCTTCCCGGGGTCAGGGCGTTCCTTCGGAAGCACGAGGACTTCCTGCTCCGGCTCCTCGAGAACCCCGCGCTCCTCGAGCACGAGGAGTTCGCCGAGCTCCTCAGGGCGATCTTCCACGTGACCGAGGAGCTCGGACGGCGTCCGGACCTCGCCGCCCTCCCCCCGGCGGACCGGGAGCACCTCGCGGTGGACCTGGAGCGGGTTTACCCTCTGCTCGTCACAGAGTGGCTCGAATACCTGGGATACGTCGGCAGGTACTACCCGTACCTCTTCTCGCTCGCGGTGCGGACAAGCCCCTTCGACCCCGAGGCCTCGGTCATCGTCCAGGAGTGATTCGGGGGGACCGGCCCGCCGGGCCGGGGGACATTTGACGGAGAAGGAGCGCGATACTCCCTGCACCTCGCGGTACGGACAAAGGCAGACCGACCGGGCGCCGGATGCCGGTTCGAGAAGAAGGGTGGGGGAGCGTCTCATCCGTCCGCTGCGTGGAACCCGGTACGCTGGAAGGGACGGGGACGCGCATCGGGACCGTTGGGACGGTTCCGTCGCCAGCCCTGGGACGATCAGCCGAGCGGTATCGACTCGAGCTGCGAGACCAGCTCCCAGATCCTTGTCCTTGCGTGCACGGGCATGTTCGGGTCGTTGCTGATCTCGTCGATCTTCGAGATCGCCGTGGCGGCGCGGAGCCCCGCGGGCTTCGAGGTGTCGAGCAGGATCCCCCGCGTCTCATCCGCCACGCGGCGGATGTTCCGCGGAATGGAGGAGTCCTCGGTGATGTGCTGGAGCATCTGGATACACGCGCCGATCTGTACGTCCTGAGCGGTCATTTTTCTCGTTCCCCCTGATACGTTCAGACAGGTGGCCCATACATCCATAAATAAGTTGATAAGCCTACCTCTCTCTCGATGGCTAGCGACGACGAGATCATGGCCGAACACCTCCTGCACGGCGCGCGCATGCTCGCCCGGGCCTGCCCGGACTGTGGCTGCCCCCTCTTCGAGCTGAAGGGCGAGACCCGGTGCGTGGTCTGCGACGCCCACCGGGCGTCCGCCGGTGAGTCCCCGGGAGAGGCCGGAGCCCCCCGGCAGGCGGAGCCCGTGCCTACCCCGGCAGCCCCCGCCCCGCATCCGCCCGGCGCGCTCGGCGCCGAGCTTGAGGCCACGCTCGCCTGTCTCCTCGCGCGCACCCGCTGCGAGCCCGATCCCGGGCGGTGCTTGACGCTCATGAAGTGTGTCCGGCTCGGGTGGTCGCTCCTGGGGGATCAGTAGCGCTGCCGCACGAACTCGTGGAGCCGCGCCGCGGTCTTCCCCCCGACGCCCGGGACGGCCTCGAGCGCGGCGCGGTCCGCCGTGACCACGCCGAGGAGCGACCCAAAGGTCTCGAGAAGGGCCCGGGCGGTCCGCGGCCCCACCTCCGGGAACGAGGAGAGGACATACTCCTGCTGCTCCCGGACGGAGCGGCGCGTCTTCTTCGGGTGGGCTTTGCGCTCGCCCCGCCCGCCCTCCTCGCGCCGGGCGAGCACGAGCAGGAGGTCGGCCGTCTCCTTCTCGTCGGCGGAATAGAGGAGGGTCACGCCCATGTCCACCGCGATCGCGGCGAGCGCCCCGCGGATGGCGTTCGGGTGGATCTGCCGGTGTGAGAAGAGGTCGCCGCCCTCGACGATCAGGACCGGCCTCGGGGCGGCGTCCGCGAGCGAGCGGAGCTGCCCGAGCAGGTCCCGCTCGACGAGCGTGTCCACGAAGTCGCGGGCCGTCTTACGCTCGACGACGATCCGGTCGCCGATGGCGTAGTCGCCGATCTCGAGGTGCTCGATCTCCAGGGCGGCGCCGGCGAGCCGGAGGGCCTCGACCACGCGTGACGGCGTCTCGCGGTCGTCCGCCACGACGGCGGGGCCCGTGGGCAGAAATCCCACGAGCCGCTGCTGGAGCGGATCGTCGGCGGGAGGGTCGCCCGTCTCGAGCTCGGCCTGCCGCGGGCCGTCCGGCGTGCGCATCCGGACGAGGCCCTTCTGCATGGACCGTTCGCGCGACTGCGAGATGTACCGGAAGGTCTCGTCGGAGGTGTTCCGCGTCACCAGCACCACGATCCGCCCCGTGCCGGATCGGCCGGTCCGCCCCTTACGCTGGATGGACCGGATCTCGGACGGTACGGCCTCGTAGAAGACGACGAGGTCCGTCGACGGGATGTCGAGCCCCTCCTCGCCGACCGAGGTCGAGACGAGGACGCGGAACTCGCCCGCGCGGAACCGCCGGAGCGCGTCGATCTGCTGCTTCTGGGAGAGCCCCTTCTCCGTGTCACGGGAGGCCTGGCCGACGAACCGCTCGGAGGAGATGCCGCAGGCGGAGAGGTGGGCCGCGAGGGCGTGGACCGTGTCCCGGTACGAGGCGAAGAGGATGATCCGGCTCTGGGGGTCGGCCCGGAGCTGCTCCTCGATCACCGCGCGGACCATGGGGAACTTCGGGTGGAGCTCCCCCTCCCACGAGCGCGCCATGGCCACGAGCTCGCCGAAGACGGGGTCGGCCGCGAGGCGCTGGCTGGCCTTCGTCCCGTTCTCCGAGGTGCCGTCAAGGGCGAGCCGCTCGAGAAACCGGGCGAGTGCCATCGACCCCTGCGACTCACAGAGGGTCAGCCCGTGGCGGAGCTTCATCAGCTCGGCGAGGACCGAGGCGGCCTTGAAGGCGCCCGGATCCCGCTCGGCGATCCGGTCCTGGACCTGCGCGTTCAGCCCGTTCAGGGCACGCATGGTCAGCCGCTCGCGCTCGGGGGCGGGAAAGCCGAGCCACCGGAGGGCCGCGAGCCGGGAGTCGACGAGGTGGTGCATCCGGTCCCGGGCGTCCGCGAGCTCGGGGGGGAGGTCGACCTTCACGAACTCGAGGGTCCGCTCGTGGACGTAGGGCGCGACGTCGGGGTCGGTCTCGACCCGGGTCTCGAGCCGCTCGATGCCGAGCACGTCGCAGACCTCGCGGACCTTCCCCGCGTCGCCCCCGGGGGAGGCGGTCATGGCGAGGAGGAGGGGGTGCGCCGCGGTCCTCGCGTACCACTCGGCGAGGAAGGTGTAGGCGTAGTTCCCGACGGCGCGGTGGCACTCGTCGACCACGAGGAGGGAGACATCCTCGAGCGAGTACCGGCCCGCGAGGCAGTCGTTCTTGATGACCTGGGGCGTGGCGAAGCAGATCCGGGCTTTCGCCCAGGTCCGGACGCGCTCGGCGGGCGCCGTCTCGCCCGTGAAGAGCGCGAACGCGTCTTCGTCGAGCACGAGGAGGTCGCGGAAGAACCGGTAGTGCTGCTCGGCGAGCGGCTTGGTCGGGGCCAGCATCAGCACCCGGGCGCCCGGATCCTCCTTCAGCCGGGCGGCCGCGACGAGGAGAGCGACGGCGGTCTTGCCGAGGCCCGTGGGGAGCACGACCATGGTGTTCTGGTCGAGCGCCCGCATCGCGATCGCGAGCTGGTACTGGCGCGCCTCGAGCGCGCCGGGGCGGATCAGCGGGTGCTGGATCTGGCTCATTCGAGGTCAGAGAACGAGGCGCGGCCCGCGCAGAGCGCGCGGCAGGTGCCGGCGAGGTCGGCGCGGGCCAGCCGGACCTGGCGCATCGTGTCGCGGTCGCGCAGGGTCACGGTGCCGTCCCCGAGAGTGTCGTAGTCGACCGTGACCGCGAACGGCGTTCCGATCTCGTCCTGGCGCCGGTACCGGCGGCCGATCGCGCCCGAGTCGTCGTACTCGGCCATGAGCCCCGCGGCCTTGAGCTCGTCCGCGAGCGAGGCCGCCAGAGTGTCGAGGCCGTCGCGGCCCATGAGCGGAAAGACCGCGACCTGGATGGGGGCGATGGACGGCGGCAGCCGGAGCACGGTGCGGGTCCCGTCCTCGACCGGCTCCTCGTCGAAGCGGTGCTCGAGGACCGAGTAGAGGATGCGGTCGATCCCGTAGCTCGGCTCGATCACGTGCGGCATGACCTCCTCGCCCTGGACCTCGATCTCGACCTCGCGGACGTCGAACAGTTCGGGGGTGACCTCGAGGGGGGCGCCGTCGAGCTCGACCGAGAAGCCGGCCGGGGCCGCGGCCACCGCCGGGTCGGTCGCGGCAATCGCGTCCGCGACCGCCTTCGCCTTCCCCCGGAACCGGGGGCCGAGCGCGCCCATGCGGGGCACGACCCGGGTCTCGCGTCGTCGGATCGGCTCGGGGTACTGGATGAAGACCGTGAACGGCTCGCCCGAGTGGGAGGCGTGGGCCCGGAGGTCGTAGTCGGTCCGGTCGGCGATCCCGACGGTCTCGACCCACCCGAACCGGGCCGAATGGCACTCGGCGTCCCAGCAGTCGCAGGCGTAGTGGGCGCGCTCGTCCGGGAGGTGCTGGCGGAAGCGGAGGCGGTCGGGCGCGACGCCGACGCGGCAGAGGAACTCGTGGGTCAGGGCGAGGTAGTAGGCCACGTACTCGTTCGCGACCGTGCCCGACGCGACAGCCTCGGCCATGCTCATCTCGACGGCCGGCTCGCCGGCCTCCTGCTGGGCGTACCCGAGCAGCGGCATCCGGTAGCCGGCGTACCGGGCGAAGTTCGGGTGCGCCTTCTTCTCGGGGTGGACGAAGATCTCGGCCTCGGCCTGGGTGAACTCACGCAGGCGGATCATCCCCTGGCGAGGCGAGATCTCGTTGCGGTAGGACTTGCCGATCTGGGTCGCGCCGAACGGGAGCTTGTCGCGGTAGAACCTGAGCAGCCGGGCGAAGTCGGTGAAGATCCCCTGCGCCGTCTCGGGCCGGAGGTAGCCCGTCCGCTGCGAGCCCGGCCCGATCGAGGTCTGGAACATCAGGGAGAACCCGAAGACCTCGACGGGGCCGAACGGCTCGCCACATGCCGGGCAGGCGAGGTCCTCGAGCTCGCGGCAGAGGGCCGCCTCGTCGAGCGTGGCTGCGTTCGCGCACCGTCCGCCGCCCTCGACGACGTGATCGGCCCGAAGGTATTCGGTACAGTGGGGGCACTGGACCATCTTGTCCGAGAAGCCCTTGACATGGCCCGACGCGATATAGATCGCCTCCTGGCCGACGGTCGGACACTCGATCTCGTAGAACCCCTCGCGGACCACGTAGAACGAGCGCCACGTCTCCTCGATCCGCCGCTTCATCATCGCACCGAGGGGGCCGTAGTCGACGAACCCGGCGACCGCGCCATAGGGCTCCGAGGTGGGCCAGACGAAGCCCCGGCGTCGGGCGAGATCCATCACCCGCTCGTATGTGTCCGCTACCATGATCGCGTCTCCCTCTTGTTTGGGGCCGCTCGCTATTAAGGCATCCCGGGTTGCGGCCATGCAGGGCACGAGGAACGGTGCGGGCGTGCACAGCGACCAAAAAGGCTATATGGTATCCCGTAGTAGGAGCGGGGATAGCCGGGAAGTCGGTTGAGGCTGTCCACCATGTGGGTAGGTCGACCGCGGTTTCGCGCCAATCTGCTGAGATTACCGGATATTACAGGTGATCGTGGGGTTTCCGCGAATAGCAAAAACGGCATTCTTAAATACTATACGCGGCGTTATAATTCCGTATCCGACTGTGGTGTATCATGGTAGCTGAAGAACAACGCAAGGCACAGCTCCTCCAGCTGTTCTCGAACATCACCAGCAAGACCAAGATAGTGGAGCCCATGAAGAAGATCCACGGGTCGCTGCGTGACCGCGATGCTGTCGAGCGGGAGATCGCCCTGGTGATGCGGGAGGTCCTGGACCAGGGCTTCTTCAAGACGAAACTCAAGCCCCTTCAGCTCGCCAAGCTCGTCTCCGACTTCTACGCGGGGAAGAACGACACCGAGATCGCGCGCGACCTCGGGGACGAGAAGCTCTCGAAGACGGTGGCGCGGGCGAGGATCCGGCTCAAGCTCTTCCGGGAGCTCGACTTCAAGATGCCGTTCGAGAAAGAGGTGCTCAGGGAGATGATCGCGGCCGACATCAATATGAAGGAGATCGCGGAGCGCCTCGATGTCTCGCCCTCGACGCTCCGCGAGTACCGACACGTGCTCGAGGAGGAGGAGGACCATACCCTCGACGTCTACCTCGAGCGGATCCGGGACATCATGGAGGACCGGGACCTCTCGGAGCAGATGACCCACTCGGCCACCGCGGACAGCCTCGGCGAGGCGATCGATATCACCGAGGCCGAGCTGGCCGAACTCTCCTGATCCCCTCTTTTTCGATCGCAACCGACTTATCGCACCGGGACCGACCGGTTGTCCATGCGGCTGACCTTTGTCGAGCACGCCTGCGTCCTCCTCGAGGGGTCGCGCCGGGTGCTGATGGATCCGTACGTGCTGAACGGGACCCTTCCACGGGAACCGGACCTGGTGGTGGTGACGCACGGCCACTTCGACCACCTGGGAGAGGCCCTTGCCCTCGCGTGCCCGACGGTCTCGACGAACGAGATCGCGAAGGAGCTGGCGCGCCGCGGCGTCCCGGCGGAGGGTATCAACGCGGGAGGCGCCGTCGAGATGGACGGCGTCCGGGTGACGATGACCGACGCGGTTCACTCGCACCTCCTCGAGATCGAGGGGGAACGCCTCCCGGGGGGCGACGCGGCCGGCATGGTCGTCGAGATGGATGGCGTGACCGTCTACCACGCGGGCGACACGGCGCTCTTCTCGGACATGAAGACGATCGGCGCGCTCTACTCTCCCGACGTTGCGCTCCTCCCCATCGGCGGGCGGTTCACGATGGACCCGGCGGCGGCGATGTGCGCGGCCCGGTGGGTCGGCGCCCCGCTCGTGGTCCCGATTCACTACAACACGTGGCCGCTGATTATCCAGGACCCCGCGCCGTTCAAGGAGGCACTCGAGCGGACGACCGACATTCGCGTCGCGGTGCTGCGGCCCGGGGAGTCGGTCGAGGTCACCCCCCGGTGAGAGGGGCTCTCATCCGGAGGGGTGGAACACGTGGATCACATGGATCACCGTTTCTCCAAACTTTTTTCAGGGAGCAGGATCTGAACCGATTTTCCGGAATAACGTGATCCATGTGATCCAGAATACCACGATACGGACCCGGTTCCGGTATTGGAGAAGAGGCACTGGATTCCTGGATCACGTGGATCACATTGATCACAATATTCCAGAAAGTCTCCTGAAAACCGTCTCCGTGCAGGGGTTTTAGAAAAACCATGGTCCATCTGATCCATGTGATCCAGGACGATCGCCGTGGGAGCGGGTTTTCGACCTGGAACCGGTCAACGACGGGGGCCGCGGCGCTCTCCGGCTGCCGCCGTCCATATATCCCTCCTGGCCCCGGCATTCCCACGCGAGGGTGGTTATCGACCGGGATCGTCACCGGATCACCTCGAAAAGACAGAAAGCGATGAAATGGGGGTGACCGGTCCGACCGGTACCGTCTTCTCGAGCCTTTTCGTTTGGCGGATCAGAAGTCCGTCATGATCCGGAACTGGTCGATCTCGGCCTGTCCCAGCTGCTCGAGGAACTCCTCGGCGGCGTGGCGGACGTCCTTCGAGGCCGTGATCGCCCGTCCCACGACGATGATCTGCGAGCCCGCCGCGAGCGCGTCGTGGACGTTCTCGACCCGGATGCCGCCGGCCGTCGCGACCAGGAGACGGCCACCGGCGGCCTCGCGCATGGCCGGGATATCGCCCCAGACATGGCAGGTCCCGTCCTTCTCGCAGTCGATCCCGCGGTGGAGCTCGACGATATCGGGCTTGACCTTCAGGTCGCGGATCAGCGCCACCGGGTCGGCGACGTTCAGCATGTCGATGATCGAGTAGATCCCGGTCTTCTTCGCCTCGGACAGCGCGTTCTCGATCGTGGGCAGGGGCGCGAGGCCCGAGATCACGACCGCGTCCGCGGTGGCATCGGCGGCCATCCGGGCCTCGAGGTTGCCCGTGTCGAGGGTCTTGAGGTCCGCGATGATGAACGCGCTCGGCCGGACCTTCCGGATCTCCGAGATGACCGAGAGCCCGAACTGCTTGATCGTCGGCGTCCCCGCCTCGATGACCAGGTGGTCAGACTCGGGCAGCTCGGCCAGGACATGCCGGACGCGGCCCATGTCGACCAGGTCGAGCGCCACCTGCAGGTACGGCGGGTCCCAGAGCCGCTGCACCTTGAACCCCATGACCGCATGCGCCGCGCGGTCCTTCTCGTCGAGCAGGGTCTTCGTCGGCGGGAAGCGATCGAGCGCCCGCGTGAGCGCGAGCTTGGTCGCGCCGTAATTGTACCGGTAGATCCGGTTGTAGTCCGCCGCGTCCGGGTCCAGGTAGACCGACGCGAGGATCACCAGCTCGTCCACGTCGAGGTCGCCGAAGAGGCCCTCCTCGAGTGCGTCCGCAACGGCCTTCGCGACCGCCGCCTGGACCGGGCCGAACATCTCGCGGACCTGCCCGCCCTTCTTCAGGGTCACCTTCGGGATCACCAGGGTCGCAGGCTTGGTCATCAGGTTCGGGCGGATCACCGCGAGCAGCGGCGTGTGCCCCGCCGAGAGCTGCGAGAACCCGTTCGCAAACGCCTGGCCGACCGGGCCGGTCTTGTCCCCCAGGATCAGGTCGACGTGCGCGAGCTCGGGGCCGTCCCCGACAAGTGCTTCTCCAATCAGGTACATCGTGGAACCCCTTCATCAATAGTTGGGGTGACGCAGTATAAAGATCGCCGCGAAGGCACGGGGGCCGGTACGAGCGCAGGCCGCCGCTCAACGGATACACGGAACCAAAAGGGGAGAGAGCAATAAATATTCAATGCCGGATCTCCTGCCATTCCTTTTGAGAACCTGCTGATCCCCGCGACCCCCGCCTGGGAGCTCGTGGCGCGAGGCGTCGTCATCTACTTCGCGCTGATGGTCGCGTTTCGCGTCGTCGGCAAGCGCGAGTTCGACCAGCTCGGCCCGTTCGACCTGATCTCCTTCTGCTGATCATCGTCGAGGCCGTATCGCCGGCCATCAACACGGAGGACCCGTCCGTCACGGCAGGGTTGATCGTCGCCGCAACTCTGTTCGCGGTCAACTCCCTGATGGGCTGAGCCCAGTTCAGGAGCCCCACGCTCAGGAAGATCCTCTCGGGCGAGGCCAAGGTGCTGATCCGCGACGGGAGGACCGACCAGCAGATCATGAAGCGAGAGCGGCTGTCCCGGGACGAGATCGTCGCGGAGCTCAGACTCAGGGGGATCGACGGGCTCGACAGGATCCGGGTCGGGTACCTCGAGGAGAACGGCTCGATCTCGGCCCTGCTCGACACGGAGCCCAAGCTCGAACAGCTGGTGGTCGCGATGCAGGCGGAGGACAGGATGCCCCTCTGAGAAACGTGGGGTCGGTGAGATTTGAACTCACGATCGACGGGTCTCTCCGATGTGCGTCAGTGCTCCAACGGGTCATCACCAATCAGGAGACCCATTGTTCATCACCCGCACGAGACCGCTGGAGCCCGTCGCCATTCCGGACTAGGCCACGACCCCGATGCTATATACGTGGTCGGTCCGCCCTTAAATTAATTCTTCTTCCGGCCGCGTCATGGGCTCATCAGCACTGCTATATCCACGCCGTCCAAAACCTGTACAGATGGCGCTGATCAGCTACTCGACGGGCATGTCCGCCGTCCCCCTCATTGGGAAGACGATGGGCGAGATGTTCGACGAGATCGCCGGCCGTTACCCCGACACCGAGGCGCTGGTCTCGGCCCACCAGGGGATCCGCTGGACGTACCGCGAACTCAAGGAGCAGGCCGAGGCCCTCGGACGGGGCCTGATGGCCCTGGGCGTCGAGAAGGGCGACCGGGTCGGGCTCTGGATGATGAACTACGCCGAGTGGATCGTCACCCAGGTCGCCACGGCCAAGATCGGCGCCGTGCTGGTCAACCTCAACCCCGCCTACCGGACGTACGAGCTCGAGTACGCGCTCCGGCAGTCCGAGGTCCAGACCCTGATCGTCCAGGGGCGCTTCAAGACCTCGGACTACGTCGGCATGTTCTACGAGGCCTGCCCCGAGGCCTTCGACTGCAAGGCCGGCCGGGTCCAGTCCGAGAAGTTCCCGTTCCTCAGGAACGTGATCTTCGCCGGCGAGATCCCGTACAACGGGATGTTCCGCTGGAGCGAGGTGGTCAGGAAGGGGCGGGGTGTCAACGACGACGAGTTCGCCGAGCGGGCCGAGGCCGTCGACTTCGACGACCCGCTCAACATCCAGTACACGAGCGGGACCACGGGCTTCCCGAAGGGGGTCGTGCTGAGCCACCACAGCGTCCTCAACAACGGGTTCATCATCGGCGAGGGGATGCGCTTCACCGAGGCCGACCGGCTCTGCATCCCCGTGCCGTTCTACCACTGTTTCGGCATGGTTCTCTCGAACATGGCCTGCATGACCCACGGCTCGACCATGGTTCTTCCCGCGCCGGACTTCAACGCCGAGGCCGTGCTCAGGACGGTCCAGGACGAGCGGTGCACCGCCCTCCACGGCGTCCCGACCATGTTCATCGCCGAGCTCGGCCACCCGACCTTCCCGAACTATTACCTCGGCACGCTCCGAACGGGGATCATGGCCGGCTCGCCCTGCCCGATCGAGGTGATGAAGCAGGTCAACACGCACATGAACATGTCCGAGATCGTGATAGTCTACGGCCAGACCGAGACCTCGCCGGGCGTGACCATGACCACGACCACCGACCCGCTTGACCGCCGCGTCTCCACCGTCGGCAGGGCCTTCCCCCACACCGAGCTCAAGATCATCGACCCGGCAACCGGCAAGATCCTGCCTCGCGGCGAGGTCGGCGAGATCTGCGCCCGGGGCTACATGGTCATGAAGTGCTACTACAACAACCCGTCGGCCACGCACCTGACCCTCGACCGGAACGGCTGGGTCCACACGGGCGACCTGGGCACGATGGACGAGGAGGGGTACTTCAAGATCGAGGGACGGCTCAAGGATATGCTGATCCGCGGCGGGGAGAACATCTACCCCCGCGAGATCGAGGAGTTCCTCCACCACCACCCCAAGGTCCGCGACGTCTACGTCATCGGCGTGCCAGACGAGAAGTACGGCGAGGAGCTGATGGCCTGGGTCGCCCTGCGCGAGGGCCAGACGGCCACCCCCGAGGAGATCCGGGACTTCTGCCACGGCAAGATCGCCCGCTTCAAGATCCCGCGGTACATCAAGTTCGTCGACGACTTCCCCATGTCGGTCTCGGGCAAGATCCAGAAGTTCAAGATGCGCGAGCAGTCGATCGCGGATCTCGGCCTCGAGGGCGCCTCGCAGATACAGACGGCCTAGTCCGGGGGACCCCCCGTCCCCCCTTCGTTCTTCCAGAATGACGTCCCGTACGGTACGGGCCGTCAGGCCCCGGCGAGGGCCCGGGCGACGAGCGAGGCAGCGGCGCGGGCGGCCCCGTCCAGTACCTCGTCGGAGCCGGGGATCACGCGCTCGTGCATCAGCACCCTTCCTGCGCAGAGCGTGGTCGTGACCGCCGAGCCGGGACAGGCGTAGACGGCGTTCGAGACGGCGTGGTGGAGCGGCGTGTTGCAGGGGATGCGTGTCTCGAGAAGGACCAGGTCGGCCGGCGCCCCGACCTCGATCCGGCCCCCCGGGAACCCGAGGGCCGCGTGGGCGTGCTCCGTGGCGAGGGCGAGGGCCTCGTGCGACGGGAGGACGGTCGGGTCGTTCCACGCGAACTTCTGGAGGAGCGCGGCCGTCTTCATCTCTCCGAAGAGGTCGAGGCCGTTGTTCGAGGCCGCGCCGTCCGTGCCGAGCGCGACGCGGGCGCCGGCCGCCCGCAGCGCAGGATAGGGCATCGCGCGGCCGGTCGCGAGCTTCATGTTCGAGGCCGGGTTGTGCGAGACCGTCACCTTCCGCTCGGCGAGCAGCCGGCACTCGGGATCGTCGAGCCAGCAGCCGTGGGCCGCGACCGTGCGCGGGCCGAGGAGGCCCGCCTCGTCCAGGAGCGCGGCCGGGCGCCGTCCCGTCGACCGCACCGCGTCCGTCACCTCGGTCCCGGTCTCGGCGAGGTGGACGTGGACCCCCAGGCCCCGCTCCCGGGCGAAGTCCGCGTTCCAGGCGAGCCCCTCGGGCGAGACCGTGTACACCGCGTGCGGTCCGACGGCCGCGGAGATCCGCGGGTTCGCCATCCGGGCGACCGCGTCTGCGAACGCCTCGGTGGCGCGGCACTCGCGCTCGCGCTTCTCGGGATCCGAGAGGTCGATGAAACCGTAGGCGAGCTGGGCGCGCAGGCCTGCCTCGTCCACGGCGCGGGCGGCGGACTCCATGAAGAAGTACATGTCGTTGAACCCGACCGTCCCCGTCGCGACCATCTCGAGGCAGGCGAGGCGCGTGCCCCAGTAGATGTCGTCCGCGGCGAGGTGCGCCTCGAGCGGCCAGATCCGCTCGGCGAGCCAGGGCTGCAGCAGCATGTCGTCCGCGTACCCCCGCAGCAGGGTCATGGCGGCGTGGGTGTGTGTGTTCGCAAGCCCCGGCAGGAGGACGCGTCCCTGCCCCTCGATCGCGTGGTCGAACTCGTGCCCGCGCGCGGCTCCCTCGCCGATCGCGGCGACCAGGCCGTCGTCGCCGACGACCACGTCGACGATGCGGTCGTCGCATTGCACGTCCCGGAGGAGGAGGGGCGTGCGTCTCTCGAAGATCTCCGTGTCCATCGTCATCTCACAACTCATTGATCAGCCGCCGCACGATCCCGGCCATGCGGTCGGCGTTCGCCCGGGCCGCCTCGACGATCTCCTCGAACGAGACCGCGCAGTCCGCGACGCCGTGGGCGTAGTTCTCGACCGTGCAGAGCGCGGCCACCTCGATCTCCAGCTCGTTCGCGAGCGCGGCCTCCGAGGCGCAGGTCATCCCGACCACGTCGGCGAAGGAGGCGAGCGCCCGCACCTCGGCGCGGGTCTCGAGCCGCGGCCCCTGCGTCTGGACGTAGACCCCGCCGCGGACAGCGCCGGGCACCAGCGATGCCATCCGCCCGGTGAGCCCGGGAGAGAACCCGGGCGAGACGTGGACGAGGGCCCGGTCGTGGACCGTCGGCACGGGCGCCGCCGTCGCGTAGTCGTCGGGCACCACCAGGGAGCCCGGGGCGAGCTCCGGCCGGAGCGAGCCGGTCGAGCCGATCAGCACGACCCGGTCCGCGCCCGCGAGGGCGAGCGCGGCCATGTTCGCGCGGTGGTTGAGCCGGTGCGGGGGCCGGCCGCCGTCGTGCCGGAGCAGGACGATGCAGTCCTCGCCCGCGAGCACGGACGCCGGCCCGAACGGGGTCGGGACCCTGCGCGGCTCGAGGGGGGGTAGCGGGCAGCCGAGAAGGCTCGTGCCGCCGACGATCGCGAGCACGCTCACCCCCGCCGGTGCGCCTCGACGAGGAGGAGCACGTGGCAGGCGTGTTCGGCGAGCGAGGTGAGGAGGTATGCCTCGTCGAGCGTGGCGCCCCCCGCGAAGGTCCCGTGTCCCCGGGCGATCACCACCGGCGACCGGGCGAGCCCCCGGGCGACGGCCTTCGCGAGCGCGTCTGTCCCGGGCTTTCCCGTGACGACGGGGATCAGGGGGCAGAACATCTCTCCCTCAGAGTCGAGCGGCCGGATCTCGTCGAAGAGGAGCGAGGCCGCGACCGCGTGAACGGGGTGGGCGTGGACGATCGCCCGGTGACCCGTCCCGAGGTAGGCGGCGCGGTGGACACGGTACTCGGACGAGGCCTCCGGCGGTGCCGTGCCCGCGAGCGGGACCTCGACGGGTTCCCCGGGCTCGTCGAGGCAGCATCCGGTCCGGCTGATCCGGATCGTGCCGTCACCGCGGACGGAGAGGTTCCCGAAGCTGGCACCCACGAGACCGCCGGCCACGAGGCGCCGGCCTATGCGTTCGAACTCCGAATCGAGCATTCCTCGCACCGTCTCCTGCTGCAGTAGCGTTTGCCGTACTCGACCATATGCGCATGGGTCTGGCGGTACGGCGCGTTCTCGCGCGGCAGGACGTCCTCGAAGAGGGACCGGTACCCGCCGGGCGGCTCCGCGACCCCGGCGCAGGCGCAGATTCGACGTGTATAGGCGTCGATCACGAACGCGCACCGCCCGAACGCGTAGCAGAGGATCGCGTCCGCCGTCTCCTCGCCGACTCCCGTGACCTCGAGGAGTCCCCGGCGGAGCTCGTCCGAGGGAGCTGCCGCCATCGCCTCGACCGAGCCGTACGACTTGAGGACGAACCGGGCCAGCGCCTTGAGGCGGCGGGTCTTGACCCGGAAGAACCCGGCGCAGCGGACAGCCTCCTCGACCGTACCGTCAGGGGCCGTGTCGATCGCCGTGAGCGAGAGCAGACCGGCGGCACGCAGGCGTTCGAGGGCGACACGGACGTTCTCCCAGCGCGTCTGCTGGACCAGGATCGCGCCGATCATTACCTCCTCGGGCGGCGCCTGCCACCAGGGTATCGGGCCGAAGCGGACCGCGAGCGCCCCGACCAGCCCCCGGAGACGGTCCCTATCGGAACTGGATCCCGGCATCCGGCATCCGGTCGTACCTGCCGACGTTCAGAAGCAGGGGGGCGAGGCACTCGACCATGCTGGCGGCGGCGAGCGGCCCCGCGTCGTGGGCCCGCAGCCGCGGCACGTCCTCGATGAGGCCCATGACCGTCGCCTTGGCGGCTGGATCGTCGGCGCAGACGGGGACCGAGTCTTCGAGCGGCTCGTCGAGCGCCCTCCAGCGGTTCGACGCGATCGCGTTGAACGCCGCCACCACTCTCGAGCCGGGAAGGAGCCGCTGTACGAGGGATGCCGCGGACCCCTCAGGCGGACGGGTGCTGGAGAAGAACTCCCCCCGCGTGATCGGGTTCACCGGCGAGATTACGACCCTGCCCTCGAGGCCGGGAAGCGATCCCAGCGTGCTGATCAGGTGCTCGAACCGGAGCGCGACGATGGCCAGCTCGCCGAACTCGGCCGCGTCACGGTTCGTGCCGCTCTCGAGCGAGCAGGGGCGGCCCCGCCGTTCGACCTCGAGGCGGCACTCCCGGCTGGTCGCGCCGGCCCTGGCCGCGTCGCGGGAGCCGAGCAGGACCTCGTGGAACTGGGAGAGGCGCATGGCCATGCCCTCGCCTATCCCGCCGGTGCCGCCGATGATCCCGATCCTCACTCGTTCACCAGGGGGGCGAGGATCTGCTCGAGTTCGGCCGCGCCCGTCACCCCCTCGAGCCGCCGCACGACCTTGCCGTCCTTCTCGATGACCAGGGTGGGAACAACGCTGATCTTGTAGTCGGTCGCCTCCTTCATGTGTTGATCGACGTCGAGCTTGCGGACCTCGATCTTGTCGCCCATGCGCTCCTTCAGCTTCTCGATGATCGGGGTCTGCATCTTGCAGGGCCCGCACCAGTCGGCGTAAAAGTCGATAAGAACCGGTTTGCCCATGTTATGTGCCTCGTTCTCAGCAACTGTGGATGAGGTGCTTGATAAAGATTGCCGTCGGCCGCGACCCGCGCGAAAAGGAGGGGGTGATCAGGCCATCGAGGCGGAAGTGATGACAACCGGCGTCACTGGCCGGTCGCCCGCATCGACCGGCACCTTCCCGATCGCGTCAACGATCTCCATCCCCTCGACGACCCGGCCGAAGACCGGGTGCTTGGTGTCGAGGTAGTTGTTGTCGACGAGGTTGATGAAGAACTGCGAGCCACCCGTGTTGGCCCCTGCGTTCGCCATCGATATGGTACCGCGGTCGTTCCGGTTCGACCGGCCCGCCGGGAACTCGTCACGGATCTGGTATCCCGGGCCACCCGTACCGGTGCCGGTGGGGTCGCCGCCCTGGATCATGAACCGGTCGATGACGCGGTGGAACGGGACGTTGCTGTAGAAGCCGTCGCGGACGAGTTTCTCGAAGTTGCCGGCCGTCACGGGCATATCGTCGTAGAGGGCGATCGTGATGTCGCCCATGGTCGTGTGCAGCACGACCTTGTTGGATACGGGTATCGTGAGTGTCATGGTCGTCCTCTGTCTCTGGTCAGCGTGGCTGGAGGAGGGGGGAGGAACCCCTCAGCGCATCTCCGCCGAGGTGATGGTGACGGGCGTGAGCGGCCGGTCGGCGGCGTCGACAGGGACCCTGCCGATCGCGTCGACGATCTCCATCCCCTCGACGACGCGCCCGAAGACCGGGTGCTTGGTATCGAGGTAGTTGTTGTCGACGAGGTTGATGAAGAACTGCGAACTGCCGGTATTCGGCCCACTGTTCGCCATCGAGATGGTGCCGCGGTCGTTCCGGTTCCCGCGGTTCGCGGGGAACTCGTCCGCGATCTCGTACCCGGCGTCGCCACTCCCGGTGCCGGTGGGGTCGCCGCCCTGGATCATGAAGTCGTCGATGACGCGGTGGAACGAAACGTTCGTGTAGAAGCCTTCACGGACGAGCTTCTCGAAGTTGCCGGCCGTGACCGGCATGTCGTCGTAGAGGGCGACGGTGATGTCGCCCATGGTCGTGTGCAGCACCGCCTGCTTCGAGGCGGGAACGTCGACCGGCGCGGTGGTCGCTGCCGCGGGGGTCGGCGTCGGCGTCGGCGTGCCGGTCCCGGACATACAGCCGGCCGCGAGGAGGGCCGCGCAGAGCGCGATCAGCGCGAGCGCGGCGAGGCCCTTCGTGCTCATCCCCATTTCATACGAGCGTGGGCTACATGATGGTTGCCCCCCGGGGGGGCACCACCCCGTCTAGACCGTCAGGGCGACGTAGACCAGCCCGAAGGCCGCCACGATCAGGACCAGGAAGGCCCCGATGTTCCATTCGAGGACCTTCCGACCGTCGAGGACCGAGACGGGGAGCATGTTGAAGGCCGCTATCATCGCGTTGATCTGGAGCCCGGCCAGCCCCAGCACCCCGATGATCGAGCCAGAGGCAGCGAAGGCAGGGACCATGAAGGCGAGGGCGAGGGCGATGCTGGCCGCCGGTCCCGCGGCCGAGATCAGGCCGTTCTGCCGGCGGTCGATCCGGTCGCCGTAGACGACCGTGGCCCCTGGCGCCGCGAAGACAACGCCCGCCAGCGCCGCGAGCACGACCGCGATCAGCAGCATCTGGTTGTCCTTGCGAAACTCCGCCCAGTAGCCGAAGCGCATGGCCATGAACTTGTGGGCGAGCTCGTGGAGGACGAACCCGACGCCGACCGTGAACAGGGAGATGAGGAAGACGACGAGCGCCGAGACGGGGTCGATCCGGCCGCCGCCGAGCAGGTTGAACCGCGCGATCGTGAACGCCACCGCGATCGCGAGCCAGGCGATAGCGAGGTCGATCCGTTCGCGGCGGGGGATCCGTTCGAGCATCGGGCAATCCCATAGAGATCGGGGCCGCGGGTATTTCCAGTTTTGCCGACCTCCGCACCCCGCCGCTCGAACGAAATACGGGTCGCGATAGCGACTCCTTTATCACTCCACCCGCAGACCCAGATCCGCGATGGCGACGCTGGAGGAACTGCGCGATGAGATTGACCGGATCGACGCTGAGATCATCGAACTCGTCGGCCGGCGCCAGGACAGCGCCGGTCGGATCGCGCGGCTGAAGTACACCGGGCACCTGCCCATCCGGGACGAGGAACGGCGGCGCGAGGTTCTGAACCGGGCCTTCGACCGTGCGGTCGAGCGCGGAGTCGACCCGACGGCCGTGCAGCGACTCTTCGAGGTCCTGGTCGAGATGAGCGAGGCGCGGCAGCGCGGCTGCACGGGTGAGGGCAACCTCCCCTAGAGCAGCCCCTCGACGTACTCGATCACGGTCCGCTTGGCCTTGATCCGGGCATACTGCTTGTCGTTTGACTCGATCACGGTCCATGGAGCGGCCTGGGTGCTCGTCCTCGCGAGCATCTCGCGCACGGCCTCGGCGTATTGGGGCCATCTCTCGCGGTTGCGCCAGTCCTCCTCCGTGATCTTCCACTGCTTCGCCGGGTCCTCCTCGCGATCCCGGAACCGCTTGAGCTGGGTCTTCGGATCGATCTCGAGCCAGAACTTGACGAGCCCGCCGCCGTCCTCGACGTAGGTCTGCTCCATCTCGTTGATCTCGGTGTAGGCCCGCCGCCACTGCGACTCGGTCGCCAGTCCCTCCACGCGCTCCACCAGGACGCGGCCGTACCACGACCGGTCGAAGATCCGGATCTCGCCAGCCCGTGGGAACTGCCGGTAGAACCGCCAGAGGTAGTGATGCGCGAGTTCCTCGGACGTCGGCCGCCCGACCGGCACGACCGTGCACAGGCGGGGGTTCATGGGCGTCACCATCCGCTTGATCGACCCCCCCTTGCCGGCGGCGTCCCAGCCCTCGTACACGATCACGAGCGGGATGCCCCTGCGCGAGAGTGAGTATTGCGCCGCACGGAGTCGTTCCTGGCACACCGGCGAGAGCCGGGCGTATTCGCGGTCGCCCATGCTGCGCGCGAGGTCCACGCGGTCCAGGAGCGACTCCCCGGCGATCGGGGGGAGCGGCGGAACACGGTGCCCTTCCGTCTCCCCGGGCTCGTCGAGCCAGGCGCGGAAGCGCTTGGCCACGGTCGAGAGCACCTGCTCGATGGCCGGGCCCGGCTGCTCGGCGTCGACCACGCACCAGGGGGCCCACGGCACGTCCGTCGCCCGGCGCACCTGATCGATGACGGGCGTCAGTTCGTCGTACTGGCGGTGGAAGTCCCAGTCGTTCTGGGTAATCAGCCACGAGGTCAGCGGGTCCCGCTCCCGGGCGAGCAGCCGGCGCCGCTGCTCGTCCCTGCTGATCTGCAGGAAGAACTTCAGGATCAGGGCCCCGCCGTCGGCCAGCTGCCTCTCGAAGGTGGCGATGGAGCCGACGGTCCGTTCGAGCCGGTGCTCCCAGTCGATGCCGGTCGCCTCCTCGGCCAGTGCCCGGGAGTACCACGACCGCGCGAAGACCGCGACCCTGCCGCGGACCGGCGTCCTGACCCAGAACCGCCGGATGAAATGGTGGTCCCGTTCCTCCTCGCCGGGCCGACCGATCGCGTGGAAGTCGACGCCCCGGGGGTCGAATCCATGGAGGAGGGCCGCGACCGCGTCTGAGATCCCCGAGGCGTTCCAGCCCTCGACCACGATGATGACCGGGACGCCGCGGGTGTGGAGCGAGCGCTGCAGCGTCCCGAGTTCGGTGCCGAGCGCCTTCAGGCGACCGGCCGGTTCTTCGGCGGCGTTCGCGGACATGGTAACGGCTCCTGCCGTGCGTAGTTAGCTCGGCACGGTGGGAAAAAAAGGTACTGCGGCGGTTCAGGTAATATTATCGAGTGAGTATCCTTTCTTGGACAGAAGTTCCTTGACCCGGTCGCGGTGCTCGCCCTGGAGCTCGATCGAGCTGCCCTTCACCGTCCCGCCGCAGGCCAGTCGGCCCTTGAGGTACTTGGTCAGGTCCTGGAGATCGATGTCCGCGGGATCGAGCCCCTCGATCACGGTGACCTCCTTGCCGTACCGGCGCCGGTTGACGATGACGTTGATCCTCTGCTGCTCCTTGGCGACCTCTTCGCAGATGCACAGCTCACTGGGTAATCCACAGGTGGAACAGATCCCTCCACTCATTACATCTAAATTCCAGTTCTGCTTATATATTTGTTGGCATAACGCGGCCCACGGGTTCCCTCCCCGGCCCCGTCGCCGCCCCCGGAGCGTCTCCTCGTGTCCCTGATGATCCTTGGCACCGCCTCGCACGTCGGCAAGAGCACGGTCGTCGCCGCCATCTGCCGGCTCCTCTCCGACCGCGGGGTCTCGGTCGCGCCGTTCAAGTCCCAGAACATGAGCCTGAACTCGTACGTGACCCGCGACGGGGCCGAGATCGGGATCGCCCAGGCCATGCAGGCGTTCGCCGCGCGCGTCGAGCCGCGCGCCGAGATGAACCCGATCCTCCTCAAGCCGAAGGGGGACCGGACGTCACAGGTCGTGCTGATGGGCCGGCCGTACCGCGACGTGGCTATCGCCGACTACTACCGAGAGACGGACGCGCTGCTCGAACGCGCCCTGGAGGCCTTCGACCGCCTGGCGGCCGACCATGACTGCATCGTCGTCGAGGGGGCCGGGGGGGCCGCGGAGGTGAACCTCTACGGCCGCGACATCGCGAACATGCTCCTCGCCGGGCGGCTCGGTCTGCCGATCGTGCTGGTTGCGGACATCGAGCGGGGCGGGGTCTTCGCGCAGATCTGCGGCACCATCGCCCTCCTGCCCGCGCCCGTGCGCCCGCTCGTGCGCGGGGTCATCGTCAATAAGTTCCGCGGCGATCCCGCGCTCTTCGAAGATGGGGTTGGGATCATCGAGGAGCTCGCGGGCGTTCCTGTCCTCGGCGTCCTGCCCTACGCCGACCTCGAGCTGCCGAGCGAGGACTCGCTCTCGATCGGCGACAAGAGCCCTGGGGATCACCCGGTCCGGATCGCGGTCGTGCGGTTCCCGAGGATCTCGAACTTCACGGACTTCGAGGCCCTCGAGCGGCGGGTGGCGGTCGACTACGTCCGGCCGGGCGAACCGCTCGACGGGTACGACTGCGTGATATTGCCAGGGACCAAGAACACGATGGAGGACCTGGCTCACCTTCTCGCCTCGGGCGGTGCGGACGAGGTGTCCCGCGCCCGATCGGCGGGGGTTCCCATCATCGGTATCTGCGGCGGGTTCCAGATGCTCGGGCGGCAGGTCGAGGACGACGGGGTCGAGGACCGCGTCGGCAGCCTGCCCGGGCTCGGGCTGCTCGGTGTGGAAACCCGCTTCGCGGCGTACGAGAAGACCACCCGCCAGGCCGTCCGGTCGGCCCGGCCAGTCGGCCCGATCCTCTCCCGGATGGAGACCGTGGCCGGGTACGAGATCCACATGGGAGAGACCGAGCGCGACCCGGGAGTCTCGCCCGCGTTCGGCGAGGAAGGAGCGGTCAGCGAGGACGGGCTGGTGATCGGGACGTACCTGCACGGCCTCTTTCAGAACCCGTGCGCGGTCGATGGTCTCCTCGCGTTCCTCTTCGAGCGGCGGGGGCTCTCGTACGAGTCCAGGGACGAGGACGACCCTTACGCCCGGCTCGCGGCGCTCGTCGCGGAGCACGTCGACCTCGACCGGCTCCTCGGCCTCGCGCTCGAGCGGCCCGGCGAGGCGCCGGTGTCGTAGGGAGGGTTGGGCGACGCGGTGTCCGCCTCCCGCCCGCCTCGTGACGCGCACGGTGACCCCGGGGACATTCGACCTGACTGCCGGCTTCACGGCTACCGGGAATTACTACCTCTGCCCCGCCGCCGGGGTCATGGTCGGCGACGGGCCGACATTCACCCGGCTGATCGCGGATCACGAGCCGTGCCGGATCGCCGTGGACACGTCGGGGCATATCGCCGATCTGGAGCGGTACCGGGCTCAAGGCTACCGGATGGCCGGCAACCGGATCGCGGTTATGACCGATCATCCGGTGGACCTGGTCGGGGTGCACCGCCCTCGCGCGGGGCGGTGGGTTTGGGCGGGCTCACGAGCGAGCGGAGCCCGCCCGATCCAATGCCGGTGGAGGGAAAAGGCAGGCCTGCTTGCCTCTGGGCTGACGCCGGAGGCGAGCTCGATTCCTTCCGTCACCTGTTGGCCGAGGGGGTACTCGCTCCCGGTGTGCCTTCCCTGATCCCCGGTCCGACAATCACCAATCCAGTGAGTATCCCCACGCGCCGTCTTCTTCCGCTTCTCTGTCTCAGTTTTCCTCTCGTCATCGGCCCATCGATGACCTCCGTCCCCGACACCCTGACTGTCTCGTTCCTCGATGTGGGCGAGGCCGATGCGGCGATCATCCATGCCCTGACGGCCACGCGGTGCTCGTCGACGCCGGCCGGCAGGGGAACTCCCGTTCCTCGGTAACCCGGTGTCACCCGGCAGATGGGGGGGCCGATCCGGGACCATGACCGATCGCTTATCTTCCGAGGCCGCGACCAACTCGTATGCGGATCTATACCCTCCTCGCGGTCGCCCTGGTCCTGCTCTTCACCTTCTCCACGGCAGGCGCTGGGACGAACCTGAACCCGTTCCTCTCGCTCACCAGCTCTTCCAGCAGCGCAAGCAGGACGGCTGCCGACGCTGGGGATTATGCGAGGGCCGAGCAGTTCCTCCCGCAGAGCGTGGTCCACGAGCTGTACAACCTGTCGGCCGAGCCGCACTGGATCGGGGACAGCCCCGCGTTCTGGTACGAACGGACCGGCCGGGGCGGGACGTCGTACATCCTGGTCGATCCCCTGAACCGGACGCAGCGGCCGGCCTTCGACCACGCCGCGCTTGCGACAGCGCTCTCCGACGCGAACGGCGAGGCGGTCAACGTCTCCGGGCTCCCCCTCGCGGCCGTCGTCGTGCGTGGGAACGGGGCTGCCCGGTTCGCGGCGTTCAACCGGAGCTGGGAATGGGACGGGGCCGTGCTCCACGACCGGAGCCCGGGCGTCGCGCCCGCCGACGGCGATCTCGTCTCGCCCGACGGCCTCCTCGCCCTCTTCCTCGACGGAGAGAACATCGCCCTCCGAGATCTGCAGACCGGCACTGTGCGCCGCCTGACCGGTGACGGAACGGTCGACCACCCGTACGCCAGGATCGCGGACGTATCGAGCGAGCCCGTGACGGCCGCGCGGGAGAACACGACGGCGACGCCGTTCGCCGCCTGGTCCCCCGACTCCCGCAGGGTTAGGACGTTCCAGGTCGACCAGCGGAACGTGACAGCGCTCGGCCTCCTGCAGTACTCCCCCGAGAACGGCACGCTCAGGCCCATTCCCTACTCCTACCGCTACTCGTACCCCGGCGAGGAGGTGGCGCAGTACGAGCCCGTGGTCGTCGACGTCGCGAACGGGTCGGTCGTCCGGGTCAACCACGCCCCCTGGCCCCACACCTCGTCCATGGACGGAGGCGCGTTCGTTCTCGCGTGGTGGAGCGCGGACGGGTCGCGGGTCCACTCCCTGTTCGTAGAGCGGGGGGAACGGACGCTCCGCTTCCTCGAGGAGGACCCCGTCACGGGCGCCGTGCGCGAGGCACTGAACGAGACCGGGAGCACGTACCTCGAGTCGAACCTGGACTACGGCGGCGCGCCGAACGTCTGGGTGAACGAGACGAACGGCGAGTTCCTCTGGTTCTCCGAGCGGAGCGGGTGGGGACATCTCTATCGCTACGGCGCGGACGGACGGCTGATGAACGCCGTCACTGCAGGGGACTGGGTCGTCCGGACCCTCCTCGACGTTAGCGACGGCTGGGTCTATTTCACGGCGGGAGGCCGCGAACCAGACCGCGATCCGTACTACCGCCACCTCTACCGCGTTCACCCGGACGGCACGAATATGACGCTCCTCACCCCAGAGGACGCCGATCACGCGATCTCTCTCTCTCCCGACGGGAGCGTCTTCGTGGATACCTACTCACGGGTCGACGAACCGCCCCGGACGATCGTCCGCGCGACCGACGGTGCCTTCCTCCTCGAGGTCCAGGAGGCGGACACCTCGTATCTGACCTCGCTCGGCTGGCGACAGCCGGAGCGGGTCAGGGTAAAGGCCGCGGACGGCGTGACCGACCTCTACGGCCTCCTCTTCCTCCCGACGACGTTCGATCCGCAGGCGATGTACCCGGTCGTCGACTCGGTCTATCCCGGGCCGCAGTCGATCGTGACGGAGAAGGCGTTCCCCGGAGACTACAGCTGGAACGCGAAGATCTTCTGGAAGGCCCAGGCCCTTGCCGAGCTCGGCTTCGTCGTGGTGAATCTCGACGGTCCGGGCACGCCCTATCGCTCCAAGGCCTTCCATGACGCCGCGTACGGATCCATGGGTGACGCGGGCGGGCTCGCGGACCATATCTCGGGGATTCAGGCCCTCGGCAGGAACCGATCGTACATGGACCTCGACCGCGTCGGGATCTACGGTCACTCGGGCGGCGGTTTTATGTCAGCGCAGGCGCTGCTCACCTACCCGACGTTCTATTCCGTCGGCGTGGCCTCGGCCGGGAACCAGGACAACCGCCTCTACGGCTCGTACTGGGGCGAGAAGTACGAGGGAATGCCCGACGGCGAAAACTACCTGGAGCAGGTAACTGCCCTGAAGGCGGCCAACCTGACGGGCAACCTGCTCCTGGTGACAGGCGACCTCGACGATAACGTCCATCCGTCGATGAGCCTCCAGCTCGCGAACGCCCTGGTCGAAGCGAACAGGACCTTTGACATGCTGGTCCTGCCGAACAGGAACCACCACTTCAACTACGATCCCTACTTCATCCGCCGGCAGTTCGACTACTTCGTCCTCCACCTCCAGGGCGAGGCGCCTCCGGATTACACCTTCGACGTCCCCTGGATCGCGTAAGGAGCATACGCCCGGGCGGAGACCTGCAATAGGGGCCTGCCCCCGCAGGCTTCGCCCGGGCCGGAGCCCGGCCCACGGTATCGGCACTCCGACGGATACCGGTAGCGACGGATTATCCAACGACGTTTACGGTAACGGCAGAGTCATCGTCACCGACGGTGCCTGGCTCTCCAACAATCTTCTCGTCCTATTCCGTCCTCCGCGATCAGGGCTCGCTCACTTTCACACCGCGATCGTCACTCCTCATATATCTTGACGTCGAGGATCTGACGTCCGCCGCCTTGACAATGGCGGCGACGTAGTGGTTCTCACCATGCACGACAGCAACGGATGCGGTCCCTCCACCCCTCCCCGATACCAGCGTGGCGGTCGGACGGGACCCATGGCGACGGCGGGAGGCGCGGCATGAGCTGCCGCAGCGAGCTCCCGCTCGTCCTCGAGCGCTGGCGGCGGTTCCGCCGGGCGCTGAAGGCCGGCGACCAGCCGGCGATGGATGGGGTCATCGCCGCGCTCGAGAAGCACGGGCCGGCGACCTTCGGCGGGCTCGACGATCCGCTCGAGGCCGCGGTCCTCGCGGTGCTGATCGAGCTCGAGGGCGTGACCGCGAGCCATGCGGCTCCCGCCTGACCCCGGGACGACGCGCGGAACCGGGAGGACGGCGCCGGGAGACCGGCGGGAACCGCGCGCAGCAGACGGAGGGCGCTGACCGTGTGGGTCCTCGACACCACGGTCGAGCGGGGCACGGTCGCGCTCTGGGGCCCGGGCGGCGCGGTCGAGCGCGTCCCCTGCCCGCCGTCGTTCCTCCTTACTCTCGACGACCCCGTCCGCCACTGGCCACTCCTCGACGCGCTCGAGAGCGAGGTCGGCCTCGAGCCGGTCACGGTCCGGACCATCCACGACGAACGGCCGGGCTGGCGTATCGACGCCGGCAAGGACGTGGCCGCGGCGGTCCTGCGGCAGACCGACTACGGGGCGGTCTGCTACAACGTCGACGTCCGCCGCGACCAGCGCTACCTCGCCGAGCGCGGCCTCCTTCCCTGCACGGGGCCGGGCGAAGAGCGGTTCTCGATGACCCTTGCGCAGGACCTCGTCGTGACCGAGCTTGCGCTCGACGGCGATCCCGTCCGATCAGACCGGATCGAGGGAGGCACCATGACCGACGGCGACCGGACTCGCCGGTTCGAGGGCGACGAGCGGACCGTGCTCGGGGACCTCCTCGGCCTCGTCGAGACGGTCGACCCCGACGTCGTCCTCTTCCCGAACGCGGACACGTGGACCGAGCGGCTCGTCGAGGCGGCGACCTGCTACGGGCTCGAGACGGCATTCTCGCGGACCGGGCGGTACGTCACGCTCGGTTCGCGGTCGTACTTCTCGTACGGCCGGATGTATCACAAGCCCAAGGCGATGATCCCGGCCGGGCGCGTGCTGATCGACACGGAACAGTCGTTCACCTACCGCGAGGGAGGCCTCCCCGGCGTGCTCGTCGCGGCACGGATCACCGGGCTCTCGCCGAACCGGGCGGCGCGGGTCACCCCGGGCACGTTGATCTCGTCCTTCGAAGTGTACGCGGCGCTCTCCCGGGGGATCGCCGTGCCCTGGCAGAAGGCCGACGCCGAGCGGGCGAAGACCATCACGGCGCTCCGGGCAGCAGATCGCGGCGGGATGATGTTCCAGCCGGCGCCGGGGGTCTACGAACAGGTCTACCAGGTCGACTTCACCTCGCTCTACCCGTCGATCATCGTCAGGCACAATCTCTCGCCCGAGACGGTCGAGCACCCTGAACGGTCGGGGTTCCTCGCCGAATGCCTCCGGCCCCTGCTGGAGATGCGGATCAGGACGAAGGCCGCGAAGAGGGCGGACCCGGCGGTAGCCGGCATGGACTCGGTGCTCAAGTGGATGCTCGTGACCTGCTTCGGCTATACCGGGTACAAGAACGCGAAGTTCGGGCGCGTGGACGTCCACGAAACGATCACGCGGATCTCGCGCGAGGTGTTGATCGCGTCGAAGGACCTGGCGGAGGCGATGGGCTTCGAGGTGCTGCACGGTATCACGGACTGCCTCTTCGTCCAGGGTGAGCCCGTGGACCGGCTCAGGGCCGCGATCGAGGCGGAGAGCGGGTACCTGATGGAGGTCGAGACCTTCGACTGGGTGGTCTTCCTGCCGCAGAAGGACGGGACGGGGGCGTACACGTGGTACTACGGCCGGCTCGACGACGGCGAGGTGAAGGTCCGGGGGATCATGGCCCGGCGCGGAGACTGCCCGGCGTACGTGCAGCAGTTCCAGCAGGAGGCGCTCGCCCTGATGGGCACGGCGCGGTCGACCGCGGAGCTGCGGGCGATCGCTCCCGAGGTCGAAGGTGTCTACCGGCGGTACTGCGACAGCCTCGCGACGGCACCGGTCGAGGACCTGGTGATCAGCCGGCGGATCTCGACGGTGGACTATACAAGGAAATGCCCGGAACGGGGCGCGGTGGCATCGTACCGGCGGGCCGGCGTGCCCGTGGCGCCGGGGATGACGATCCGGTACGTCGTCCGGGATGCCCGGGCCGGTCTCGCGGACTGCGCCTGGAACGCGGACCACGCCGATCGGCAGTACTACCGCCGCGTGCTCGCGAAGGCGTGGGCCGAGATTGCCGTGGGGCTCGGTGTACCGGCGGAGAGGAGGGAGTATGCACCGCTGGCGTAGTCCTGGGGCGAACCTCGGGCCCGGGTGGCTGATGGTTCTGGTCGCGCCGGCCGATTCATGGCTCTGGTCTTCCGCCGGGCCGGTCTGCCTCTTCCATCTGGTAGAGGTGGACGAGCGCCGATCGATCCAGGGCGGCCCGCGCCTCGAGATCCTCGGTCATGCGGCGCACGGGATCTGCGTGGGGCTGACCGAGATCAGCCGCGAGTGCATCGAGCACTGCGGTGAACATCTCGAGGTCCCTGGTGCACGAGATGGTTCGCGAGGAGCCGTTGCGAATGCACTCTGCGCGGCCAGACAGCATGAAAAACCGGTCCGCGACCCCCTCGACCATGATCGCGCGGATCCGCTCGTCGATCTCCTCGCCGCCCTGGTCGGCGGTCATGCGGTCCGCCCCACAGGTCGATCCGACCACGCGAAGAACCCGGGCCAGATCGGCATGGTAGAATCGTCTGTCCCGGTGGGGAAGCTACCCGTCCCCGCCAGGGCGGCGAGTGGCGCCAAGGAGATCGAGACCCCCCTGCAATCCTTACAATGACAGGGACGTATGGGGCGACAGGTGCCGCTGGAGATGATGAGAGTATCGCCTCGTCCACCGTCGATCCGCAATGAACATCTCTTGCGCTCGACCCAGCCCGTCGTCGTTCGTGTTCGTGGGCAGGACAGCACCGTCCTTCCGTCAGTCGTTCACAGAGCCCGGCCGCTCGTCCGGACCGCCTGGCCCGGGCGGCAGATACGGCCATCCGTCGATCATCACGCACGCCGTCCGGGTCGCCATCTCCACCCATCGATATTCGGAAATGTCGAGCCGGTACGCGTTCGGATTGCTCCGCCAGTGGTACGGACAGAGGACCACATCGCCGGCCACGATCAGCGGGACGGTGATCCAGTCCTCGGGATTGGTGGGGTCGCCGAGCATCGGCAGAAGACAGACGGTGTACAGGGTTCCGCCCCCTTCGCGAGACTCGCCGCAATCGAGAAAGGCGCCGACCTCGTAGGAGGTTCCGTCGTAACACCTGAGCAGGTCGCCGATCCAGATGCCCATTATGCTCCTCGACTGCGCTGCGGAGTGGCCTCAATCAAAACTCGATTCGCGTTCTCCCGGTCGCCGAGATGCATCAAGTGTTTGGCGGCGGCACAGTGGTATCGAGTTCGTTCCGTCTGCATGGTGCACTCTGCCGCCGGACTGAGGACCCGGTGCATCGGCGCCACTCGATGTCGAGCCGGAACCGGCAGAATACCGCGCTGTCGATCTCTGTTTTTATCGGCGGGAGCTCCCCGCCCCAGGTCGGGGTTCATCGCGCGTCCTCCCCGGGCATCGCGTACCGCCCGCCGTGATGATGCTGGTTCGAGGGACGATCCTCGAGACCTGCCCCGATCACTCGCTCCGGCGGAGCAGGTCGATCAGCCCTGCCCTGTCATCGGCGCTCAAAGCCCCCCGCATCGGACCCGGCACGGCCTCAACTCCTGCTCCGCGCGGCGCACGGACAGGACGGCGGTCGGGCGTTCGGGGCGGTGTCATCCCCCCATCCTGCGCCGGTTGGTATCGCCCCGGCAGGCGGCATCGGCACGGCATGCGGCCTCGTCGGCATCGTGGCACGTCCGGCAATAGGTGAAGGAATCGCCGTACTCCGGGTCGGTCGGGATTACGAACCCGCCGTCCGTGAATGTTCGGCCACAGAGGGGACAGATCCGGGGACTCTTCCCGTCCCATTGCCGCGGCATCAGCGCCTCTCCGGGGACCGGGCGATCGTAACGGCGATCATACGATCCTGATCGTCGGTGGTGAAGTAAAATCGTGTTGGTCGTTACAGCGGGCGAGTGCCAGAACAGGAGTGGAACCCGGATATTTTCCAGTAATAGTATCGATTTGGCCTTCGATCTGGTCGAGCGGACCCTCGAGAACGGAAGAAAATGGCAGGTAATTCGGTCGGCTGAGCACGGTCATGCCGTCCGATCTATCGCTCGGGCGATCCTGGTCCGGGCCTCTCGCGGCGTGACCCCGAGGTCTTCTGAGATCCGGGCAATGGCCCACCCGATTACCACCGGCGTGAGCGCCTCGAGGAGCGCACCGCGGGAGACCCCGAGCTCCTCCGCCATGCGATCGATCGCCTTCTCCAGGGCCGCCGGGGATACGAGGGTGTACGTCATGGGCGCCAGTCCCCCCATCCGGGCTGCTTCATCGACCGGGCGACCAGGGCCCGGGCCTTCTCCGGCCCACTCTCGAGATCCCTGGCCGCGTGCACCATCGCCGAACTTATCTTTGTTGCCTGCATCCTCATCTCCTCCAGCTCCACTATCAACGCCAGTCGCCTCTCTGAATAGTATGCCCGTGATCCATGAAACCAGCACTTTCACACCGTGATCTTCACGCCTCATATGCCTTGACGTCGAGAACCCGATGGGCCGCCGCCACTGCCCCGACGGCGGCACCGCATCGGTGATTGTTCATGAAAGTCAGAATGACGGAAGTGTTCCAAACTGCCCTGGCACCCAGATGGCAATCGTCACGGGCTACGAATGATGGTGGACCCGGGGATGGGGTTCGATCGAAGTCGTGAAGGACGGGGCCGGGTCACCGCCTGGCCTCAAGCCAGGCCTACTGGTCTGGATACCCCCCCGGCCAGGATTCCGCGCGCATCTGCCCGTATCGGCCTCGACGTGATGTCCACGCCGTCCAGATCGAGCGCCACCATGACCCGGGCTGCATCGTCCTCGCTGGCGTGCGGCTCTAGTGTCTCTCCGGAGAGGAGGGATCCAGAGCTCACCCAGCGCGTGTCACTGGCCGTGATCCAGATCGCCGCGTGCCGGGCAAATAAACCGGCGCCGTGCCTGTCGAGGCGCCAGAGGGCCGCAGCGAGCCAGTGGTTGGGCGGTTCCCGGATGGCCTGGAACGTATCGGGGGGCCGGGATCGGCGAAGGTCGATACTCTCATTCACGGCCCGGATCTCGCTCACTGCCGGTGACGCGCCGGGGTCGAGGTCGCTGACCCGGACCTTCACGGCCTCCCCGATCCGTATCCCCGGCGAAGCGAGGATCAGGACGAGCACCTTGGCTCGCTCGTTGGGGTGGTCGGCGACGGTCCACCGCTTCTCCGGTGTCGGTTCGCCACGCCGGGTCACGGCCCCGCCGCGAGGCAGCTTCGATCGGATGCGCCGGCGGTCCTGGTTAGAGAGGGGGTCGATCCCGTGGTGTGGCAGGGACACCAGCGCTGCGGCAACCCGGAGGTGCACGGTCTTGGGCGCCACGGTCCAACCGCCGATTGCGCAGATCACATCGGCCGCGTGGTCCCTGCTACTGGGGAGCTATCCGGTAGCGAGGTCTTCGTCTCGAGCCTGATTCTCCGGGGTGGGGGAGAGGCGCTCGGTGTACTGGCGATGCGACCCGCAGACCGAGTCGAGGAACGCGCGCATGGCGGAGGCGTAAACATTCCGGGCACTGGACCTGGGATAGATGGAGCGGAGATCGGCGATTTAAAAGCTCTCCATGCACCGGAATAATGGCTCTGCCTTTAAGAGCAGACCGATTGCGGTGTGAAACGGAACCAGCAATTCCCCCGGTCTGCCGTTAAAAAAGAAGGCTTATCCTCACCCTCGTGAAAGGTACCAGGAGAAGGTGGTCCGTCTGCAGGTCTCGATGAAACTGGAGATAAAGGACAGCCCCGGGCAGCTTGTCGGGGCCCTGACGCCGATCTCGGAGCACGGCGGCAACATCATCGCGGTGATCCACCAGCGTGACCCCGAGGCCTCGTCCGACACGCTCGGGGTCCAGATCGTCCTCGAGATCCCGCAGGAACGGCTCGAAGGGCTTGTCGCCGCGATCCAGGAGCAGGGGGTCAATATCCTCCGGCTGGGCGAGGAGCGTCTCCTCTACCGCCAGTCAGTGATCATGATCGGTCACCTGATCCACACGGACATCGGCGACACCATCGGCCGGATCGACGCGACCGGCTTCGCCGAGGTGGCCGAGCTGAACGTCCACATGCCCGCCATCGTCGAGCCGTCGACCGCGCTGATCACCATCAAGGCCACGACCCGTTCCAAGATGGAGCATGCCCTCTCCCTCCTCAGGGAGGTGGCGGCCGAGAAGGGATTGCTGATCGTGGAGCCGCTGGGAGGTGGAGAGGCATGAGGATCGCTGTCCTGGGACTCGGTGCCGTCGGCACCGGCCTCCTCCGGATGCTCGCCGCGAAACCGGAGCTCGGCCTCGTGCTGACGGCCGTTGCCGATTCGTCATCGGCCCTCGTGGACCCTGACGGGCTTGACCCCGCCGTGGTCCTGGACCGGAAGTGCGGTCTTGGCCGGTGCGGGACATCCGGCCTCACTGCGGCCGACGTGATCGACTCGGGAGCATACGACGCGCTCGTCGAGCTGACGCCGACCAACGCGGTGGACGGTGAGCCGGCAATGACCCATATCCGGAGCGCCCTCGGACTCGGCAAGCACGTGGTCACCTCGAACAAGGGACCGGTAGCGGCCGACCTCGCCGGTCTCGAAGCGCTCGCCAGGGACGCGGGCGCCGCGCTTCGGTACGAGGCGACGGTCGGCGGTGCGATACCCGTGATCCACGCGCTCCGCGGCGGCCTGGCGGGCAACACATTCTCCTCCATAACAGGCATCCTGAACGGCACCTGCAACTATATCCTCACCAGGATGGACGACGAGGGCCTGACCTACGAGCAGGCCCTCGACGAGGCACGGGAGCTCGGGTACGCCGAGGCCGACCCGACCTACGACGTCCGCGGGATCGACGCGGCCATCAAGCTCGTGATCCTCGCGAACACATGCTGGCAGCTCGGAGTGACCCTCGACGATGTCGCGATCACCGGGATCGACGGCCTGACCGTCGATGCACTCCGGCTCGCGGACGACCAGGGGTGCACCATCAGGCTGATCGGTGAGGTGGCGCCCGCCAGGAACCTGCTCCGCGTGGCGCCGCGTGTCCTGCCCCGGGCCCACCCGCTCGTGATCGAAGGGACGCTTAACGCGGTCACCCTCTCGACGGACATGGCCGGCGAGATCACCCTGATGGGCAAGGGGGCCGGTTCGGTCGAGACCGCGTCAGCCGTGATCGGCGACCTGCTGGCGATCCGGAACGAGTACGACGGATGCTGGTGAGCTGATGTCGCGCGTGCTCGAGCGGCGCCGACAACTCCTCTCGCTGATGCGGCAGGTCACGCTCGAGCACGGCTCCTTCACCATCGCCGAGGTAGCGGCGGGGCTCGCGCTGCCGCGCTCGACCGTGCAGGACTGGGTCAAGCGCCTCGAGGCCGAAGGGTGCGTGGCCGGCCAGGTTGGAAGCCGGGGACGCCATGGCGCGCGGTTCGTCGCGATAAGCGCCATGCCTCGCTCGACCTGCCGCCGTGTCTTCACGACCATTGATGGCGACCAGGTGGCGATCTTTCACAAGTGCCTCTCGTCGGCTTGCGCCGGTTTCTGCATGCACCATCACCGGGCTGCCGGCGGCGTGATCGAGCGGGTCGAACGGGACGGCAATCTCCTCCGCGAGACCGCTCGCGTCGGCCGTCAGCAGGTCGAGGTCGGGCTGCCCCCGTTGCCTGCTGTCGGCGTCGAAGGGGTCCGGCTCGAAGACGACCTCGTGGTCCAGGAGCTCCGGTCGATCGGCGGCCCGTCGTACTCGCTCTCGGAGATGATCGGCCACGCGGACGGTGTTCTCGAAGTCCGGCTCGAGCACGAGGGGGACTTCACGCGGGCGGAGGTGGTGACCCGCGCCCTGAGCCATCTTCTCGTGGGGATCGACGACACGGACACTTCCGGAGGCGGCGCTACCTTCGCCCTGGCGCTCGCCCTCCTCCAGCACCTCGCGGAGCTCGAGGGGGTACAGCCCATCGGCCACCGCGTGGTGATGCTTTACCCCGGAATAGCCGCGCGAACGGCTGGAAACGCCTGCAGTTACCTCGAGCTCGCCGTCGAGCGGGGCACGCTGTCGACCGTCGCGCAGCACGCGGTCCGCTTCGTCTCGGACGAGGCCTTCTCGTCCGAGTGGGGTGTCGCGATACGGACGGGCTTCGTGGTCCCCGACGCCCTGCGCGCGTTCGCGGCCCGTGCCCGGGTAGGCACTGTCACGCCAGAGGAGGCCCAGGGCGTGGCTGCATCCACCGGAGCAGCCCTCTACGGGAGGCGCGGAACCATTGGCGCGCTCGCGGCGATCGGGACGGCCGGCGCGTCGATCGAGGCCCAGCTCGACCCGGCCGCCGGGATCTGAACCCGGCGCGCTGCTTCCTTACGCGTAGACGCGGGACCCGCCGTTGTCGTAGATCGTGCCTCGTTTCACCGTGAACGCCCCGACATCCGAATAGACACGGGTGCTGCTGGCCTCGTTGATCTGGGTGAGCGAGAGCTTCTCCGTCAGCACGTTGAAGGTGCCCAGGTAGACGTAGGCATTTCTGCGGACCTGTGGCGAGTCCGCGGGGATCTTCCTCGCCATCTTCCCGACAAAGCCTTCGAGCACCACCGCGCGGGGCGTGTCCGAATAGATCGTCCGGTTTCCGACATCGTGGAGCCACTCGGCGCCCGCGATCTCCTGTGTGTTGAACCGCGGGTAATCGATCCGGTCGTCGAGCGCGATCGACGTCGCGTCGTCGCCGAGTGCCGAGTAGATGAATCCCGTGTTGAAGAGGACGAATACGCAGAGGAACGCGGCGATGGTGCGGGTCGCCGTCTCGCTCGAGAGGTCGAGGTCGGAGCTCCGCAGGAACCGGCGCAGGAACCGGAACGCCTCGAGAACCCCGATCACGAAGAACGGTGCGAGGAAGATCAGGGTCATCTGGTAGAGCCGCGACGTGTTGAGGGCGCTCGAGAAGAACGGCAGGATAACGCCCGCGGCCGCGAGGGCGAAGTTGACGAGCGAGATCGCGAAGTACTCGCGGTCGATCGCGAAGTACTCGCCCCCCAGGTCCATCTTCTGCGGCTTGAGGAGGAGCGAGAGGATGCCGAAGAATATGAAGAACTGGGCTGCGAGCTGGACGTACTTGCCGACCTGGTGGAGCAGGGTCTCGGCCCTGGTGACGATGATTGAGAGCCCCTGGCTCGTCTCGGGGTCGAGGAAGCCCGAGACGAGGCTGTCCGAGAACTGGACGGCGAGACCAGTGAACGAGTTCAGTGCCGACGAGGAGGAGATGAACATGTACCAGCCGAGCGCGAAGATGAAGAAGAGCAGGACATAGTCGAGCGTGATGGCCCGCTCTCCCGCGTGGCGCGGCCGGAAGCTCGAGCCGTACCCGCGCTTGTCCCACGCGAAGAAGGACGAGACGCGATCGCGGAGCCGGTTCAGCGTCCCCACCTCGGAGACGACGAGGATGACCCAGGCTAGGACGAGGGTGATCATGAACAGGTAAGACAGCCCGTAGTGCGAGACCGCGAGAGAGAAGGAGAAGATGATCAGCAGGAGATATTTTTTAACTTTGTTGAGGTCCTTGTTGATGACCAGGAGCGCTATCAGCACGAGAAAGAGCTCGGCGATCTCCTGCCTCGCGACCTGGAGCATCTCGGTGAAGAAGACGTAGAACGTGATGAAGAAGAACGTGCTGTAGAACGCGATCCGGTCATACGACTGCCGGCGAGCGACCATGTACAGGCCCGGCGCCACGAGGGAGAAGAGGAGCGGGTATACGATCTTGAAGACCCAGACGATATCGGCGTTGCAGATCAGCGAGTAGATCGGGGCGAGCATCACGATCGAGAGCATCGCGTTGATGTTCGAGTAGATGGAGAAGTCCCAGGCGCCGTTCTGCACTACGAGGTTCGCGATGTAGAACTCCTGGTTGATGTCCCACCCCCAGATATGGTTCGAGATCAACGAGGTGTGGAGGAGCAGGGCGAGGGCGACCGACCAGACGACGAATGGGAAGTATCGCTCGGGGACGATCCGCCTGAACGCGACGAGGGCGGGCACGATCGCGATCACCGCGAGCAGCACGAAGAGGATGGTGTTGACCCGGTAGTTGTTGACCAGCCAGGATCCGAAGATGGCGAGGAGCGGGAGGAGGGCGAAGAGGAAGACGTGCCAGCCGAAGGTCTCGCTCACCTCGAGGTACTCGGGATCGTTGAAGTCGCGGTCCACGAGGTACGCGACAACGGCGCTTCCGAAGACGAAGATCGTGAGCGTGATCATGAGGGGACCCTCCGAGATCGGCCGCAACAGGTCCAGCATGGGGTAGATCGTGTTGATCGCGAACCCGAGGAACATCACGGTCGAGAGCGAGAGACCGACCGAGAAGAGGAACGTCTCGATCCCCCCGAGCCTGTGCACGCGCAATACGCGGAGCAGGATGATGCCGGGTATCCAGGTCAGGTATACGAAACCGACGACCTGCCGGAAGAGAGGCACTCCAGCCCCGTTCTCCTCGAGGACGAGCGTGAGCCAGAGGAGGAGCTGGATGCCGAGGACAACGGCGAGGAACGGAACAATGCCCCAGTCGTTGAGGCGGAACGGGTCGCGGATTCTCATCGGGCCAGCTCCATGACCTCGCGGTATGCGGCGATGGTCCGGTCCGAGATCGGGCCCCAGGAGAGCTCGCGGGTCATCTTCTCGTAAGCGGCCGCACCCATGGTGATCCTCAATGGTTCATTCTGCAGTATCTTCAAGATTGCCCCCGCGAGGGCGGGAGGATCTCGCGGAGGGACGACGAAGCCTGTCCGGCCCTCCTCGACGACCTCGGGGATGGACCCGACGTCGCTGACGACGACCGGTCTGCGGAACGCGTACGCGATCGGGATGACGCCCGTCTGCGTGCCCTCGACGTAGGGAAGGGCCACGAGCCGCGCGCGTGAGAAGAGCACCGGGACCTCGGCGTCGTCGATGAACCGGTTGACGGTCTCGATCCGGCCATCGCCGAGGAGATCCCCGTACGGTTCGAGAGAGCCGTTCCCCGCGACGATAAGCCGGGTCGAGGGCGACTCTTCCCAGACGGTCGGCATGGCCCTGAGCAGGTATTCCAGTCCCTTATACGGCTCGATGCGGCCGAAGAAGAGGACGGCGTCCTCCTCCTCGACGGGGTCACCAGGGCCGCCGGACACGAAGAACGAGTAGTCACCGTGCGGTATCACGTAGGTGGGCAGGGGAGCACCGAGCCGGACCCGGGCCCACTCACCATGGACGATCACCGCGTCGGCATACCTGAGAAAGAGGCGCCGTGCGAGGTCCTGGTCCCACTCTCTCGACCCGGGATGGGGAGCCACGTCGTGGATGGTGACCACGACAGGGTATCGGCGGGCGAGGAAGGGAAGGAGGAGGGCGTACCAGAGCGAGGCGCCGTTGAAGTGGAGAATGTCAGGCCGTTCCCCGCCGATCGCGGCGATGAACTGGAACGGTCGCCAGATGCGCAGGGTGTTGGCGACGAAGGTCCGGACCACGTTCCCGACCGGGAGGCGGCGTACCCTGACGTCAGGCGAGAACGGAAACCGGGACGGGTCCAGGCCCTCGGGAGCGATCACGACCAGGTCGACCTTCGGCGCGAGCGCGTTCGCGAGCTGCGAGACGTACTGGACGAGGCCTCCGTCGACGTTGTGGGTGAGGAGCGCGACCTTCATGGGAACCCCGCAGCCCGCTCGAACTCGGTGGCGTACCGGTCCGTGATCACCGACCAGTCGTGGTTCGCCGTCACGAAGGCGCGCGCGCGTACGCCAGCGTTCCGCAGGTCGGTTTCGAGGAACGCGTCCATCGTCGCCGCGGCTGAATCGGGGCGCTCGAAGTCGGCGATGCGGCCCATGCCCTGGTCCTCGACGAAACGGAGGGGGGGGATGGGCGAGACGATTGCCGGCAAACCGGATGAAAGCGCCTCGAGGAGCGCGAGGGGACTTCCCTCGCTCCGGCTCGCCATCACATAGCAGTCGGCGACACGGTAGAGCGCGGGGGCACGGTCTGGCGCGACAGGGCCGAGGAACCGGACCGACCCGTCGACACCCAGGTCGCGCGCGCGAGCGTGGGCCGGCTCGAGCCGGTCCCCGCCGCCGGCCATGACGAGCGTGGTGAGGGGACGGAGCCGGTGGAGCTGGGCAAAGGTCTCGACCAGCCGCTCGGGCCGCTTCGCCCCGGACATGCGCCCGAGGTAGAGCAGGACGACGTGCCCATCGGGGATGCCGAGCTCGTGGCGGAGGTCGTCGCCACCCTCGCCCGGCGAGAAGCGGCGAGTATCGACGCCGTTGGGGATCTGCGCGATCTGTGACCCGTCGATACCGATGGACCGCAGGTCAGCCTCGACGGTCTCCGAGACCGCGGTGAAGCGCGCGTATCGGGCCGTCCCGACGAGGGAGCGACGCTCGACGGCGGCGGCGAGGCGGAAGTAGGACCGTGGAGCCATGCCCTGGCACAGCTTGTTGTGATACGTGGAGTGGACCGTCGCCACCGCGCGGGGGAACGGCGATGGCCCAGGAAAGAGCGGGTTGTGCATCCAGATTGCGTCGTACCGGTCAACGCCGGGCATCCTCGCCACCCGGGTCCAGTAGTCGATCAACCCCCCGATTGCGAAGCGGCGGACCAGTCCCAGGCTACCCTTCACGATGTCGGGGCCCGTCGGGGAGCAGACCGTGCAGCGGACGCCCCGCTGCTCGAGCTCACTGACCACGCTGTGCGCGACGTTGGCGATCCCGAAGCCGTGGGGATAGTACTCTGTGGCGCAGACGAGGAGGTCCACGATATCACGCCCCTCGGACAAGGGTGCGCGGCGCGCCGGGCAAGACCCCGACCAGGACGAACCCAGGCCCGACCCGTGGGTCAGGCCGGCACGACGTCGCGGTAGAGTTCAAGGGTCGAATCGACTGTGTTCCGCCACGAGTTCTGGCGGATGATCGTCTCTCGTGCGCGCCGCCCGAGTTCGTCGGCGGCATCGGGGTGCTCGAGGAGACCCCGTATCGCCTCGGCCAGGGCGGAGACGTCCCCCTTCGGGAACATCAGACCGCCGCCGCCGACCAGCTCGCGGAGGTGCTCGAACTCGGAGATCACCACCGGGCGGGCGCAGGCCATCGCCTCGAGCATGGTCCTGGGAACGCCTTCGTGCAGGCTCGGGAGGACGAGCATCTCCGCGCGCTGGTACTGGGCCGGCATCTCGTCGTACGACATGAACGGCAGGTACTCCACGATGCCGTCGATCCGAAGCTCGGTCACGAGCTGCCGGATCTCCGCCTCCTCGGGCCCTTCCCCGACCAGCGTGACCCGGAGGTTTTGGACGGTGCGGGCGAGATCAGCCACCGCGTTGACCAGGTACTCGACCCCCTTGCCCTTCACGTACCGACCGACCCAGAGGAGCCGGCGGCACTCGTCGTCACGCTTGGACGGGTCCGGCCGGAAGACGTCCGTGTTCACTCCGTTGGGTATCACGGAGATCCCCTTTGGATGGACGCCGAACTCGGAGATGAGCAGGTCGCGCTCGACGGGCGTGTAGCAGATCACGCGATCGGCAGCGTTGAGCGTCCAGCGCCCGAGGGTATTCATGTACCCGACGTTGAGCCAGTGAGGTGCCGAGGCCGACATTATTCCGTGATTCGTGATGACGAGCGGGGCCGACCCATACCTCTTGACGAGGGCGCAGACATTCGTCGGGAAGAAGAGGTGGGAGTGGGCGTGGATCACGTCGTAGTCGCGCCGCATCTCCATCAGGCGGAAGAAGAGGGTTGGGCTGATGGTATTGCCGACCATCTTGATCGAGTGGTTGAACCTGAGCACCCGGTACCCGTCCACCCATTCCTCCTCGGGACGTCCGTCCGGGTTGGCGGTGAGCACGGTCACGTCGTGGCCTCGTTGAGCCTGCATCTTGGACATCTCGTGAACGTGGATGCCGTATCCGCCCACGACGGCCGGGTAGAGATCGCTCGCGACGCGCAGTATCTTCATTACGAAAGGTCCACCCCGCCCTACCGAGCGGTTCCTCCTGATTATATCTCGGTGGTGATTTAATAGCCTTTTTGGGACAGGGCCGAATCATCGTGACATAAATCGAATTTTCCTTCACGAAAAATGTTGAAATCTGCCGTAATTCGTCGGAAGCCGCGATCCCCACGGCGATATCAAACGGTTTAATACCAGCAGCGCGTTTAGTTGATCATCTATGATCAACGTCGGAGTACTCGGTGCCACCGGGGCCGTAGGCCAGCGCTTCGTCCAGCTTCTCGCGGATCATCCGTGGTTCTCGCTCGCCGCCCTGACGGCGTCTGGCCGGAGCGCGGGCCGGCGCTACAGCGACGTCGTGGACTGGCGGCTCGACGCTCCCTTCCCCGAGGCCGTCGGCGATATCGTCGTCTCCCCGACGGAGACGAAGAGCCTCGGCGACTGCGACCTCGTCTTCTCGGCACTCCCCGCCGAGATCGCCGGCGAGATCGAGACGTCCTGCGCCCAGGCCGGCCTCGGCGTCTGCACGAACGCGTCGTCTCACCGGATGGAGGAGGATATTCCCCTGGTCGTCCCTGAAGTGAACCCCGAGCACCTGGGGCTGATCGATCGGCAGCGGGACCACGGGACGGGCGGTTTCATCGTGACCAACCCGAACTGCTCCACCATCATCTTCACCATGAGCCTGGCCCCGCTCGCACCGCTGGGGTTCACCGACCTCCGCGTTGCCACCATGCAGGCGATCTCGGGCGCGGGCTTCGCTGGTGTACCGGCCATGGCCATCTACGACAACGTCGTTCCGTATATCGGCGGAGAGGAGGAGAAGATGGAGAGCGAGACCCTCAAGATCATGGGGACCTTCGACGGAAGCACGGTGGAGCCGGCGTCATTTTCCGTCTCGGCCTCGTGCCACCGCGTGCCGGTCATCGACGGGCATACCATGGCCGTCTGGGCCGACACCCCGGCCTCCCCCGACGAGGTTCGGGAGGCGATCCGCTCGTGGCGCCCGCCGATCGCGGGGCTCCCCACCCAGCCAGAGCCGGCGATCCGGCTATTCGACGAGCCGAACCGCCCCCAGCCCCGGCTCGATCGGATGCGCGGCGGCGGCATGACCGTCTCCGTCGGGCGTATCAGGCCGGGCTTGCGGTACATCGCGCTCGGACACAACACGATCCGGGGAGCGGCAGGGGCGTCGGTCCTCAACGCTGAGCTGATCGTGCAGAAGAAGTACCTCTGACCGGGGGGCGACCGCAATGACCAACGACAACACAGTATACGTCGGCAACAAGCCAGTGATGAACTACGTGCTCGCGGTGGTGACCCAGTTCTCGAACGGCGCGGAGGAGGTCGCGATAAAGGCCCGGGGAAAGGCCATCTCCCGGGCCGTGGACACGGCCGAGATCGCGCTGAACCGGTTTCTGCAGGATGTCATGAAGAAGGAGATACGCACCTCGACCGAGGAGATCGAGACCGATGCAGGGCGGACGAACGTATCGAGCATCGAGATCGTCCTGGCCCATCGGGCCTGACGCTATCTCTCTCCTCTTCTCTCAGCGTTCCGTCAGGTCCACCAGCTGAAGCGTATGCCAGCCGCTACCGGCCGGCATTGAGCCTCGCGAACAGGGTCCGGCCCCGGCGGCCCCGGCCCCCGCGCGAGTGGTGATAGGATTCTCGTCGGGCCACCATTTTCAGTCGCATCCGCACATCATTCGCATACGCACGTCCGTGTTCGGGATGGAGAACGGGCAGGTTACCATTAAACCATCCCGTCCCAAAGAGGAGGGAGATGCCCGAAGAGAGCGATGCGCGCCCTTCAATCGCCTGGCACTCGCTCGACCGCGACCGGGTTCTCTCGCTCCTGCGGACGAATGCGAACGGCCTCGCGGCGGAGGACGCGGCACGGCGCCTCGAGCAGTTCGGCCCGAACCGGCTCCCGGAGGAGCCGCCGCCCTCGGTCCTCGCGCTCTTCCTCTCCCAGTTCAGAAGCCCGCTCAATTACATTCTCCTGGTCGCGGCGCTGATCACGTTCGCGGTCGGAGACCTGACGGACACGGCATTCATCATGCTCATCGTCCTGATCAACTCGACCATCTCCACCCAACAGGAGTGGAAAGCCGAGCAGAGCGCCCAGGCGCTGAAGAGTCTCCTCACGGCCGTTGCGCTCGTTCGAAGGGGAGATCGGATCGTCGAGATACCGGCCGACGACCTGGCCCTCGGTGACGTGGTCGTCCTCGAGTCCGGCAGGCGCGTGCCAGCCGATCTACGTCTCATCGAGGCCCGGGACCTCCTGGTCGACGAGTCCATGCTGACCGGCGAATCGGTCGCGATCGAGAAGGGCGTCGGCCCGGCGCTCCCGCCGGAGACCCCAGTCGCGGACCGATGGACCATGACGTTCGCCGGCAGCGCGATTGCCTCGGGCCGAGCCGCTGGCGTGGTCGTCGCGACCGCGGAGTATACACAGATGGGCCAGATCGCGGCATCGGTCGGGACCGTCGAGAGCGCGAGGCCACCGCTGCTGGTGCGGATGGAGCAGTTCACGAACCATATCGCACTCGCCGTCGTCGGTGCTGGCGTGCTCCTCGGCATCATCTCGTTCATTCGCGGCCTGCCCCCAGTGGAGGTCTTCTTCTCGATCATCGCCCTTGCCGTATCGGCAATCCCCGAGGGCATCCCGGTCGCGCTCACGGTCGTCCTCTCGATCGCGGCCGCCCGGATGGCGGAAAGAAACGTGATAGTGCGTCGGATCGCTGCGGTCGAGAGCCTGGGGAGCTGCACCTGTATCGCGAGCGACAAGACCGGCACCCTGACCGTGAACGAGCAGACACTCGCCGTGGCCTGGCTCCCTATGGGATCGGTCGTTCCCGTTACCGGTACCGGGTATTCCGGCGACGGCGAGGTCGGCGGGCCTGGCAGTGCGCCGGAACCCGGACAGCGGGACCTGCTGGCGAGGTTCGCCACGACCGCGGTCCTCGCGAGCGAGGGCACGCTCGAGCGGACCGACAGAGGCTGGGAATCGGGCGGCGATGCGATCGATGTCGCGTTTCTGGCTTTCGCGTACAAACTCGGCCTCGACCCCGGGGAGATCAGGAGCACGACCAGGATGGTCCACCGTGTCCCGTACGAGTCCGAGCGGCGGTACGCGGCCGCGGTCATCGAGGCTGATGGAGAACGGCGGCTCCTTGTGAAGGGCGCGCTCGAGACGCTCCTGCCCAGCTGCTCGGCGATGGCGACCCCCGGTGGCCCCGTCCCTCTCGACCGGGACGTGGTTGAGACGGCCTTTACGGCCCTCTCGGAGGGAGGATACCGGGTGATCGCCGTCGCCGAGGGCACCGATCCAGGAACCTGGTGGGAGGACCTTCCGCCACTGGTTCTCCTCGGACTTGCGGGGTTCATCGACCCTGTCCGACCCGACGCCGCCGAGGCCATCGCACGATGCCACGAGGCCGGCATCCGGGTGGTCATGGTGACCGGTGATCATCCAGCGACGGCGCTTTCCATCGCCCGGACCCTGGGCATCGCGTCATCCGAGGAGGAGGTCGTGACCGGGGTGGACCTCGAGGCGCTCGGCTCCGCCGAGGTGCCGGCCTACCTCGACCAGGTCGGCTCCGCGAAGGTCTTCGCCCGGGTTGCTCCCCTCCAGAAGCTCGAGATCGTCGAGGCCCTGCTCCGGCTGGGTCACTTCGTCGCGGTGACGGGCGACGGGGTGAACGACGCCCCCGCCCTCCAGCGGGCGAACATCGGCGTCGCCATGGGCTCGGGCACGGACGTCGCCAAGGACACGGCATCGATGATCGTGACCGACGATCGGTTCAGCTCGATCGTGGCCGGTGTCGAGGAGGGCCGATTCGCCTACGACAACGTCCGGAAGGTCACCTACCTGCTCGTCTCAATGGGGGCCGCAGAAGTGCTTCTCTTCCTGCTCTCGATCATTGCAGGTCTGCCGATCCCACTCGTCGCGATTCAGCTCCTCTACCTGAACCTTATCACGAACGGGATCCAGCAGTTCGGCCTCGCCTTCGAGCCCGGTGAGCAGGGATCGATGCAGCGGCCGCCGCGCCCGCCTGACCAGGGGCTCTTCGACCGACTGATGCTCGAGGAGAACCTGATCGCCGCGCTCTGGGTTGGGGGCGTCGGCTTTCTCGCCTGGTACTGGATGCTGGGCGCTGGGATCCCCGAGGCGGAGGCCCGAGGGCTGTTCCTGGTGCTCTTCGTCCTCTTCGAGAACGTCCATATCTTCAACACCCGGTCGGAGACGGTCTCGGCCTTCCGGATGCCGCTCTCGCGGAACTGGTTCCTGGTCCTCTCCGTAGCGGCAGCCGCTGCGGTCAACTTCGTGCTGATGCACATCCCCTTCACGGCCGAGCTCCTCCAGTTCGGGCCGATCAGTCCACAGGCCTGGGGTGTGCTGATAGTGATCGCGTCCTCGATCCTCGTCGTTATGGAGGCGTACAAGCGGTTCAGGCGCCCGACCCAGGCCATGACCTGAAAGCACATTCAGATCGGACGCTCTCCGCCCGGAGCGAGGAGCCTCGCGGTCTCGCGGAGCTCTCCGGGCGACCCGTAGACGATAAGCCGGTCGTGGGCCACGAGTACGAAACTCTCCCGGCGGATTCGGGTGACTCTCGTCGCCGCGATGCACCGCCAGGACCGAGACGCCGGGTGCGCGCCGGAGGTCAAGGCCTTCCAGGAACCTCCCCTCCGCGGGAGAACCGGGCGCAAGGCGAAGGACCACGATCTCCTGCTCCGGCAGGCGCCGCACGACCTCGTGAAGCGTGGCGGACGTGGGAGAGGCGACCGATCGGAGCGGCTCGTAGAGGCCGGCGCGGGCTTCTCGGGCGAACGCCTTGATCGTCTAAACGGCACGAGGTAGACCGCGAGCACACGTGCAAGGATCTCGATGGATGTCTCGAACTCCTCGGGTATCACCTCGTCGGCACCGAGGTCCCGCAGATGCTCGAGATCGCCGATGAACCGGGTCCGGTCATGATGGGGAAACCGGGAGACATTCGGTGCGCGAGGCTGGTGATTCCCCTGATCGCCCGCGTGTCGCTGATCACGATCGCGAGGACACGTGCATCCTGGATCCCGGCAGACTCGAGATTGGCCGGGAACGTCGCGTCACCGAAGAAGATGGGCGTTCCGGCCTCGCGCTCACGCGCGACCGTCTCGGGGTTCAGGTCGATCGCCACGAACGGGATCTCCATCAGGGACGCCGCGCGAGCGAGCGTCCGGCCGCTCTGGCCGTGCCCGACGATGATGACGTGGTCCCGGAGCTCGGACGTACCCCCGCCGCCTGGTGGCACCTCCCCGCCTTCAGGAACCGGGGCAGGGGGAGGTGTGAGACCCATCCGCCGATCCAGGGTCTGGCCGATTTCGCGAAGGGAGCGACGATCATGGTGCTGACGGCCACCGGGAGGAAGCGTGATATGCTCTCGCCGGGGAAGGGTCAAGGGGGGCGGGCCTGCCAGCGCGAGGATGGACCTGAACCCCTGATGTTGGAGAGGCCGAAGAGGTCATCAGGTCGAAGAGAGGGACTTCGCCGTCCATCTCTCGGTAGCCTCCCGCCCGGAGTACGGCGCCCTCCCCCGCGTCGGCGATCGTTCCGGATCCGCTGGAAGTGGATGCGAGGCCTGGGGAGGTGATTCCCGGCAGGAACGAGCGCTCGGGCGCCGATGAGAGCAGCGGCACCTGCCCTGTCGGGTACAGCTTCCTGACGTGTTCCTGACGTTCAAGGCCTGTCCGGGCGATGATGGCATTGGTACGTATGGACTGTTCTGAGGAGAATGGCCCGTATGTTCGTATGGGAAAGCCATTAATTGCGGGACGACGCAGTCACAGCAGATGACGAGGCGAGAAACGGCTGCTCCACGGGGGCTCCTTCGATCGTCAATCGGAGGAAGGGGAGGAGCGGTACGTGGTTGAGGAGATCCTGAGCTCGATCGAGTTCCAGATGAGCCTCCTCCTCTTCGTGGCGCTCGCCGGCTATCTCGTCGCGTCGCGGATCCACCAGTCGGCGGTCGTCGGCGAGATCCTCGTCGGTATCCTGGTCGGGCCGTCCGTGCTCGGTCTGATCACGTACACGGACTTCGTCTCGTCCCTCGCGCATCTCGGCGCGATCTTTCTCCTCTTCACCATCGGGTTCGAGTTCTGCCTCGCCGACCTGACCAACCCGCGGTACCTCGGCATCGCGATCGTGGGGGTGGTGGTGCCCTGGATCGGCGGGTACCTCGCCATGGTCGCGCTCGGGTATCCGAACGCGTCGGCCCTGTTCATGGGCGCCGCCCTGACGGCCACGAGCATCGCCATCACCGCAAACGTGCTCAAGGAGCTCGGCCGGCTCGATTCGCCGGCCGCGAAGGCGATCGTCGGAGCGGCAGTGATCGACGACGTCCTCGCCCTGCTCGTCCTCGGGGTTACCACGGACCTTATCCAGGGATCGGTCTCGCTCCCCGCCCTCGCCACGAGTATGGTCTCGGCCGCCGTCTTCATCGGCCTGGGACTGATGGCGGGTATTAAGATCGTATCCCCTTTCCTGGCCTGGCTCGATAGCCGCCCGCTGGCCCGACACTATCCCGAGTTCATCTTCATCAACGCGCTCGCCATCGCCTTTCTCTATGCGATGGCCGCCGAGCTGGTCGGGCTCTCGGCCATCGTCGGCGCCTTCATCGCCGGTGTCTCCTGCCGCGACGTCAACCTCTGCAACAGCAAGGACCCCCGTGAGGGAGCCGAGTACCTCCAGGTCATCTTCGGCGCGATCTTCTTCGTCTCGCTCGGGATCATCGTCGACCTGCACCAGCTCACGGTGGCCGTCGCGGTGCTGGTCGCGGTCGTCACCATCGTGGCGATGGTGACCAAGGTGATCGGCTGCGGCCTGCCTGCCCGGCTCTTCGGATACTCGTGGCACGATGCCACCGTGATCGGGTTCGGGATGGCGCCACGGGGCGAGGTCGCGATGATCGTGGCCCTGATCGGGCTGAATGCCGGGGTGATCGCGCAGGACATCTTCGTCACGGTGATCATGATGAGCCTGATCACGACCGTTATCACGCCGATCGTCTTCCAGAACTGGCTCCTGCGGCCTCCCTCCGCCGATGAGGCCGATGCAGCCTGAAGCTGCAGCCCGGTGCAAGTCAATTCCGTCGTCCCGGTGATCGAGGATGCTGCCCGCCTCGAGCCCGTGGATTACCCAATCCGGTTCAGGTCGTTGCCAGGCGCTCACCGGTGCGGGCGAGCAATAACTCGTGGGGGAAGAATCGAATGAGAAGTGCGAGGGAGGCGATTCGAACGCCCGAACACCTGCGTGACAAGGCCCTCAACCTTGCGCCTTTGACCTAGCTCGGCAACCCTCGCGCGTGTGCCATATCAGGTCGGCCGTGAACCGTAAATATCTTCCGACCAGGACAGACATTCACGGCCCCGGTAGTATTATGCCGCTCACCGGTGCACGAAAATGCACGAGATGTGGTCGGAGATCATGCAGGCCTTCGCCGACTCGCCCTCCCAGGGGCGGGTCGTCCGCTTCCTGCTCGAGAACGGGCTCGGGGTGAGCGCGGAGGGCCGCATCGTCTGCAACCAGATAGCGATCCCGGCGACCCAGGTTGCGGCGGCCGTTGGCGTCGATCGCCGGGTCGTCGATGCCACGGCGAAGCGGATCCTCGACGACCCACAGCTCGCGCCGATCTTTGGACGGATGCGCGCGACCCCGGACCTCTCGATGGTGGCCGAACACCTCGGCCTCAAAGTCGTGACGGTCACCCCCAACAACGCTCGCGACCGCGGAATCGTGGCCTCGGCCGTCCGCGTGCTGAACGAGCATGGCCTCGCGATCAGACAGATCTTCGTGACCGACCCTTACCTCGCCGAGGAGCCGAAACTCGTCCTGATCGTGGACGGGACGATGCCGCCGGGTGTGGTCGACGAGCTCCGCTCCCTGCCACAGGTCCGCAGGATTACCCTGTAAGGAGAGCGGTCTCGCGCCAGAGCCGGTACATCCTCTGGCGCGATCGGTGCGGAAGTGCGAACGAGCGGGCGATCTCCCGCTCCATGGAGACGACACGGTCCCCCGCGACGAGCTTGTCCGCGTAGGCGACCAGCCGCTCCTCGGGGGTCACGGGCACGCAGTCACGCGGCACGAGGCGGAGCAGCGCGCACTCGTCGGCGGTCAGGCCGGCGCCGGTATGCCGTTCGACGATGCGGCAGACCGCCTCGTCCCAGCCGTCCGCGCGGAGAAGGGCGGCACCGGCCTGGGCATGGCCGATCCCGTGGGTAGTCGATCTGCCGATGTCATGGAGCATGCCGCCAGCCTCGACGAGGTCCCGGTCATAGAGCGGGTCGTCACCGGCGAGCTCGAGGGCAAGGCCCGTCACGGCCCGGCAATGCCGGATCACCCGTGTATCGCAGCCCGCATCGCGAAGCAGGGCCACGAAGTCAGTCATGCCCGAGCGACGCGGCCAGGGCCTCCCGCCGCCGGCGCAGCGCTGTGAGCAGGATGTCGTTGTCGAAATGGTTCATGGACGATCCGCAGTCGGGGCAGCAGAAGTCGACGTCCATGGACTGGTTGAAGGTGAGGAGCAGGCCGCACTGGCCACAGCGGTAGAAGTCGTTCTCCTCTTCGAACTGCTCCCGCACCTTGAGCTTCTCGAGGACCATCTCCATCTCCTCCTCCAGCGTGATGGGGATGGCGTCCAGCCTGAGGCGCCAGAGGTACGTGAGCCACCCGGTCTCGTTATTCTTGATCCGCCGATATTCCGCGAGCCGTCGCTCGTACAGCGTGTAGAGCGTGTGCCGCACCGAGTTGAGGTTTATCTGGGTGATCTCGGCGAGCTCCTCGTCGCTGTACTCCCCGTCCTCGGGAAAGCGCTCGATGAGGAGAAGCCCTTCATCACCGATAAGCCGCTGCAGGTACGCGGCCACGGCGGGCTTTTCGAGGATCCCGGTGTCGGCTACCATCGCTCCATATATGATCTCACGGCTGTTATATGCTTATCCAGGCAGGCAAGCGCGTCCTCCTCGTCCGTTCCGGTTGCCCGGACCGAGACGACCGCGCTCCCGGTCGGGATAACAGTACCAGGGGGAGGGATGTCGGCGACGGTAGGGGCGAGGGGGCTCAGATCGGAGCCGACCACGATGTCGCGGGCCGCGAATATGATCCGGCGGGCCGCGAACCGCGCGGGGGCGGGGGGGACGGCGGGGAGCCGGCCATCACACGCATCCAGGTGTCGTCGCACCAGGTTCTCGCCCGTCGCGGCCTCGACGGTCTCGAGCGTTCCCTGGAACCTCGGGTTGACCTCGATCGCGATCGGGCCACCCTCGTCGGGAAGGACGAAATCGATACCGACAGAACCCACGCAGCCGCTCGCGCCCGCGATCACTTCGGCGATCCCTGCCATCTCGTCCGCGAGCGGGTGGTCGCAGGGCGTGACCGAACCGGCAAAGCCAAAGTTCATGCCGGCCCCGCCGCGGAGGAGCTGGCGGTTCGTGGCGACGGCGATGGCCGAGTGCCCGTCGGCGAGGCATGAGACCGAGGCCGGGACTCCCTCGACGACCTCCTGCAGCAGGAATGGCTGGCCGGAGTCGTTCGACGTCCAGGATGCGAGCTCCTCTTCGGAGGAGACGACCGCGTTTCGCCAGCCCCCCGAGCCGTGGATCGGTTTTGCCATCGCGGGGTACGCGCCAGGGAAGAGGCGGCGTGGCGCGCGGACTCCGAGGCTCTCGAAGAACTCCTGCGTCACCCCCTTGTCGAGGAACCGCGCCGCGACCGAGGGAGGGGTGCCGAGGAGGGGGACCGGGAGGGCGAGCGTCTCCGCCCCCGAACCCGCGAGGCACCCGTCGACACCGTGCTCGAGCGCGGCGGCCGACGCGATCGCCGCGAGTTCCTCGAGGGTCTCGAACCGCGCGCAGGCATCGGCCGTCCAGGAGAGGTCGAGGTCGCAGAAGTGGTCGACCGCGACCACCCCGTAACCGGCGCGATGTGCGGAGGCGGCGATGTGCCGCGTCGAGAAGCCCGCGACCAGGAGCCGCCCGCTCACGACTCCTCCCGTGGTCCTTCGGCCACCTTGCCGTGCGCCGTGGGGACCACGCGGATCTGCGCTCCCGGAAACCCGCCGTGGAGCTCGCGCCCCTCGAAGAGCCGGTCGAGGAAGACTGCGAGCCCCGCGACCTCGGAGTGGGGCTGGTTCGTGACCGCGACGTTGAAATCGGCCAGGTCGTAGATCTCGCCGGGGACCTTCTCGGCCCCGACGACCAAGAGCACACGGTCATGTCGGCGGACCTCGTCGATCACGTCGGGAAGGTTCAGCCCGTACATGGTCAGGTGGACCACGGCACCGCCCGACTCCCTCCAGTCGGCGATGCAGCGGCGCCATTTCACCTCGTTCTCGGCCTGGAAGTCACCACCCCAACGATCGACCACGTCCCTGATGGACGAGACCACGCCCCGGTCGTCGGCCGCGAGGAGGAAGCGGCGGGCACCGAGGGCGCGGGCGGCGAGACCCACGTGGGTCGTGATGCGCTGGTCCCGTTCGGGCCGGTGGCCGAGACGGAGCACGGCCACCTCACGGGTCATCGGGTCTCCTCGCGCGGACGACCCCGTCCTCGATGATGTATGGCTGCTTCGGCCCGTAGCGCTGCTGGCACAGGAGGAGCGACTCCTGGATCTCGAGAAGCCGGATGCGATCGTCCCTGAACGACGCGAGCAGGGCCCGCTCGAGTCGGGCCGCCGACCCGGCGACGGTCTCCACGGAGAGTCCGGTGGCGGCCGCGAGCTCGGGAACCGTCGCCGTGCCCGGGCCGCGGGAGAGGGTTGTGTAGCAGAGCCAGTCGATCTCTTCTTCGCGCATCGCCATCAGGTTCGGTCCCCGAGAGGATTAGTGGTTCGCTCGCCGTGGTCCTCGCGCCGCGGGAACGGCCGATCTGGTCGAGGCTCGATCTCAAGCGCCGATCCTCCCCATCCCGCACCAGTCTTTGGTTCGCACCGTGATAACGGAGAACAGGGGGAAAGCACCCCCTCTTTGAAGAGAAGAATTAATCCAGCGTGGTGGTGACTGTTAATTCGGGCTCGGTTCGACTGGCGATGAAACGAAACACCTTCTACCTGCTCATCGGTATCTTGTGCGTTCTCCTGGTGGCGGTCCTGTGGCTTTCGATCCAGCGGTCGATGCCGATCCTGATCCAGGTCGCCTTCCTGGCCGCCGTCGTCGTGGTCTACGCGGCCCGCCGAACCGTGCCCGGTACGATCGATGACGAGCGGACGAGCGTTATCACGCAACACGCGGCCGTTGCGACGCTGGGTATCTTCTGGGTCGTCTTCTTCGTCCTCAGCCTGGGCTCCGTGGTCCTGGAGTTCAGCCGTCCGCTCGGGATACATTTTCCACCACCCCCGCCGCCGTTTCCGCAACCGGGTGACGCGGGGCCGCACTTTGGGAACCTCGGGCTGATGCAGCTGGCCCTGCTCGGACTGATGATCGTCCTCTACGGGGCTTCCCGGATCTACTACGCCCACAAGTTCGGGGACTGGGAGTCGGATGAAGAATAGGATAAGGGTGCTCCGGGCGATGCGGGAGCCCCCGATCACTCAGGAGCAGCTGGCGACCGAGCTACGAGTCACCAGGCAGACCATCATCGCGATCGAGAAGGGCAAGTACGACCCCTCGCTCCCTCTCGCCTTTCGGATCGCCCGCTTCTTTCAGCTGCCCATCGATAAGATCTTCTTCGACGACGACGCCTAGACCGCCGTCACCCCGAGTGGGTCCTCCGCCAAGGCAGGCACACCCGGTTGTTGTCTCATTCGGATCCCGGAGTTGCGCACAGTCTCGAGTAATGTTTATATTACACAATGTAAAATCTACTTTACAACGGGGCCGGATATTCATCATAGATCCAGCGCCTCGGAGGCCGAAGTGAATCCTCATCTCCAGAGACATTGGCCTGTGCTCGGAGCAGGTATTCTTTGCCTGCTTCTGTGTGCAGTGGCAGCGCCGTTGGCGGCTGCAGACATCGAAGCCGTGCCGACCAACAGCACGAGCACCGGTACGAGCATCGGCACGAGTACCGGCGCGAGCGCCGGCACCGGCGCCACGGCAATCGCTTCCGGGTCGCGTGTGGCCATCGAGAGCACGGCGCTCGATCCCGGCACGTTCTTCACCGGCGACACGGGCACCCTCACCGTCAGGGTCGCGAACAGGGGCACCGATCCGGTCCGCATCCGGCGGGCCTCCGTATCGTCGAACGAGTTCGACGTACTGAATGCGGACACGTACGCGTCGGTGGGAACCCTCGAAGCGGGCTCCACGCGCGACCTGACCTTCACGCTCAGGGCGATGTCCGGCAACGGCGTCTACTACCCCACCGTCCAGATCGACCTTGGCGACGCCGGCTCTATCCGTTACGCCGTCCCGATCAGGATCGACAACAGCGAGATCCGTATCTCGCTCGCGAACGCCCCCGACTCCTACATGAAGGGGCAGTCGAACTCGGTCACGGTCGCGGTCTTCAACCCGCGACAGAGCACGGTGAACGGCATGACCCTGACGGCCGCCGGAACGAGTCTCACCGTATCGGACACGGCCGGGTTTCTGGGCGCTCTCGGGGCCGACCAGTCCCGGAACGTCAGCTTCAGGGTCACCCCGCGTGACTCGACGGAGATGACGCTCACGGTCTCGTACACGAACGGCCTGACCACGCACACGTCAACCTTGACGGTACCGATGACGGTCGGTGACCGGTCCACGGCCGCGGACCCGGTGGTCAACGGGGTGGAGGTGGCAGGCTCCGGGGGCACGTACACCCTCACGGGCGACATCACGAATGCCGGCATCAACGACGCGCGGGGTGTCGTGGTGACCGTCGGCAGCCCGGCGACACCGGCCGATCCCAATCGCAACTACGTGGTCGGATCCCTCGCGTCCGACGATTTCGCCTCGTTCGAACTCACCTTCACGGCACACGGCGCCTCGACCGTGCCGCTCCTCGTCCAGTACAAGGACGACGACGGCAACGCGTACGAGAAGACGGTCGAGGTCGCCGTGCAGGGCTGGACCATGGGAGGAGCCAACGAGAGCGCCGGGTCCTCGAGCGGAGTCTCCGGTGCGAGCGGACCACCGGAAGGCGGGCCCGGCGGCATGGGCGGCGGCGGCATCTTCGGGATGATGGGCGGGGGCCGCCCGGGAAACAGCTCCGGGTCGTCGTCCCTGCCGATCCTCCCGATCGCGGGAGTCCTCGTGGTCGTTGTCGTCCTCGTCGTTGCCTGGAAGAAGGGCTGGATCGCGAAGGCAGGCCAGCGGGTCCGCGAGGCGCGTTCCACCGACGCCGGCAACGGATCCACATCGACGGGCCCCGACGACGGGATCGATGCTGAGCACCGCGAGTAAGGAGGCGCAGCGTGTCTCCGGCACCGATCATCGAGCTCGAGGAGGTCACGAAAGTGTACCCCCTCGTGTCCGGCGACGTCGTGGCTCTCGACCACGTCACACTTTCCATCGACGAGGGGGAGTTCGTGGCGATCATGGGCCCGTCGGGGTCCGGGAAGTCGACCCTGCTCAACCATATCGGCTGTCTCGATGTCCCCACCTCGGGCCGCCTCCGGATCACCGGTAGAGACATCGGGAGGATGAACGACCACGACCTGACCGAACTCCGTCTCCGGACCCTCGGGTACATCTTTCAAAAATTCAACCTCATCCCGCTGCTGACCGCCTACGAGAACGTCGAGTACCCGTACCTGATGATGTATCGTCAGAACGATACGTCAGGAAGGATCACCCGCCTTCTTGAAAAGTTCGGAATCGACGCGGCCCTCGCCGCTCACCGTCCACCCGAGCTCTCGGGCGGGCAGCAGCAGCGCGTCGCGATCGCCCGGGCCCTCGTGAACGACCCGCCGGTCCTGATCTGCGACGAACCGACAGGCAACCTCGACTCGGTAACGGGCACCCAGATCATGGAGACGCTCGTCGAACTGAACAGGCGCGGGCGGACGGTCGTGATGGTGACTCACGATGCCGCGATAGCCATGTACGCGGACCGCACGATCACCATCCGGGACGGGAGGGCCTCATGAAGAGCGGCGGCCTGATCTTCCAGCTTGCGGCGCGCAGCATTCGACTCAACCTCCTTCGATCCTTCCTCGCCGCGCTCGGCATCGTGATCGGCGTGGTGGCGATCGCGGCCATGGGGATGATGGGCGCGAACATGACCCTGATGGTCAAGGACCAGATGTCCGAGATGGGCAACGTCCTGACCGTAACCCCCGACGCCGGAATCAGCAGCAGCTTCGGCGGGGGCGGACCGGGCGGCGCACCTCCAGGGGGCGGCGGTGTATCCAGCAGCTCCGACGACGATGATTACATCAGTGCCTCGATGTTCAAGGAGATTACGAACGCCGTCGGGAAGAACGGCACCGTCTACGCCCTGTACACCACGAGCGACTCGTTCACGTCGGGCTCGAAGGAGGGGCGGAGCACGATCTACGGTCTCGACCCCGACGTGATCCCCGACCTCGTGAACCTGACCGATGGAGCCTTTTCCCGGGGCGATTCCGGCGCCCTCGTCGGGGCGGCCCTCGCAGAACGGTTCAACATGACACCGGGCAGCAAGCTCAGGATCGGCGATGACGAGGGCTACCTTACCACCCGCGTGACCGGGATCATCGAGGAGCGGGGCATGTCGTCCGACCTCTCCACGGACATGGCCGTCATCCTCCCCGCCGGGGAGTACTCGGCCTTCTATGGGGACGAGGGGCACTACGACCAGGTCAACGTCGTCCTCGAGGATATCGACGACGCCGACGCGACCTCGACGACGATCACGGACCGATTGAACGCGAAAAAAACCCAGGTGCGTGTCAGCGATGCGAGCCGGATGCTCGAGTCGATCACCTCGACTGTCGGGACAATGACCACCTTCGTCATGGCAATCGCGGGGATCTCACTGCTCGTTGCGGCAGTCTCGATCTTCAACGTGATGATGATGTCCGTGACCGAGCGGATTCGCGAGATCGGGATCATGCGATCCCTCGGCACCCAGAAGGGAGAAATAGTGAAGATGTTCGTGTACGAGGCGACCGTCCTCGGGATTGTGGGGTCGGCGGTTGGTGCGATCTTCAGCTTCGCCATCGGCTACCTGGTTGTGGTGAGCCTGCTCGGATCGGCCGACCACTTCTTCGAGGCGGGGAGCCTCGTCTATCTTCCTGCCGCGATGCTCGTGGGAACGGCGATCTGCATTCTCTCGGGCCTCTACCCGGCGCTGCGTGCCTCGAACCTCGACCCTATCGAGGCGTTGCGGGCCGAGTAAATTTTTTGGGTCCATACCGGGCATGCGCGCCTGTGCCGCGGACCCGCGACCCGCGCAAGCCTTATACCGCCGTAGTAGCAATGATTCGAAATTCAGCCATGACGCCGTTTGATTCCGTCTTCCGGTTACATGGTTTCCTGGCGCGGGCTATTGATGGGGAAGGATCGTGAGCGATGCAACGACGCCGGGCGGAGACGGCGGCGTTCTCGCCGCGCTCGTCTCGCAGACTGATGCCCAGCTCGCCTATCTGGATACCTCGTTCGTCTTCGTCGAGGTCAACGAAGCGTACGAGCGCGGGTGTGGGCTCCCCCGCGCGGCTTTGATCGGACGGAATCACTTCGACCTCTTTCCGAACGATGAGAACCGGCGGATATTCGAGCAGGTGGTCTCCACGGGACGAGAGTTGCGGGTGGTCGCCCGACCCTTCGAGTATGTCGATCAGCCCGAACGCGGGATCACGTACTGGGACTGGCGTCTCTCGCCCCACACGGGTGCCGGGGGCGAGGTGCTGGGGCTCGTGCTCTCGCTCGTCGACACGACCAGCAGTACCCGATCCAAGCACCTTGTCCGCACCATCGGCGCGATCTTCCGTGCAGCGGCCGAGGCCCGGAACCTCTCCGAATTGATGGAGGCTGCGGTCACCGAGGTGCAACGGCTGACCGGCTGCGAGGCCGTTGGGATCCGGCTGCTCGATCCCGACGGCCGTATCCCGTACTCGGCATACACCGGCTTCACTCGCGAGTTTTACGACCTCGAGAGCCCGCTCTCGATCCAGGGAGACCGGTGCATGTGCATCAACGTCGTGCGGGGCGAAACGGACCCGTCCCTGCCGTTCTATACTCCGTCGGGCTCGTTCATTATGAATACGACCATGACGTTCCTTGCCACGATCCCCGATGCCGAGAAGGGGGAGACACGAAACGCATGCAATGATGCCGGTTACGAATCGGTCGCGCTCGTGCCAATTCGCGACCACGGCCAGATCATCGGCCTCGTGCACCTGGCGGATCGGCGGGAGTGGCGCGTGCCTCCGCCGACAGTCGAGTTGGTCGAGCAGCTCGGGGCCACACTCGGAGAGGCGATCCGACGTACGCAGGTCGAGGAGGCACTGCTTGATCAACGGGAGAAGCTCGCGGCCCTCTTCGCCCTGATGCCGATCGGCCTCTCGATCCTCGACCGGGAACGGAAGGTGATCCTCTCGAACCCGGCGCTCTCGCGGATCCTCCGACTACCGCCCGAGGCGATTCGCACGGGTGAGTACCGGCACCGCCGCTACAGTAACCCGGATGGTTCACCATTCGACCTGCGGGACATGCCGAGTGTCCAGGCTCTGGCCGAGCAGCGGCCGGCCGAGAACGTCGAGATCGGGATCGAACTCGAGGACGGCGAGCAGCGCTGGACCTCCGTCAGCGCCATCCCGCTCCCCTTCGAGGACTGGAGGGTCGGTGTCATCACGACGGACATCACCGAGCGGAAGCGGGCAGAGTCCGAGCTCTCCCAGCAGGCAGACGAGCTCGCGCGCTCGAACCGGGAGCTCGAACGGTTCGCGTACGTGGCAAGCCACGACCTCCAGGAACCGCTCCGGTCTATCGTCAGCTTCAGCCAGCTTCTCGAGCGGCGCTACAAGGGGGAGCTCGGCGAGGACGCGGACGACTACATCGAGTTCATCGTCGAGGGGGGCATGCGGATGCAGGCGCTGATCCGCGACCTGCTCGCCTTCTCCCGGATCGGCACGCACGGCCGTCCGTTCAAGCCGACGGACGCAACCGATATCATCGCGAGCGTCCTCCGCGATCACCATGCCGCGATCGCCGAGAGCGGGGCCACCGTCACCGTCAGGCCACTACCGAAGGTCATGGCAGACGCGGGGCAGCTGGCCCAGGTCTTCTCGAACCTGATCCAGAACGCGATCAAGTACCGCCACCCCGACCGACCCCCCGAGATCCGGATCACGGCCGAGCCCGACGGGGGGCAGTGGCGCTTCGCGGTCGCGGACAACGGGATCGGAATCGAGGATGTTTACTACGAGCGGGTCTTCGAGATCTTCCGGCGCCTCCACACCAAGGACGCGTACCCCGGTACGGGCGTCGGGCTCGCCATCGTCAAGAAGGTCGTCGAGCGACACGGCGGCACGGTCGGGATAGAGTCCGTGCCGGGCGAGGGGTCGACCTTCGTCTTCACCCTTCCGGCGGCCTGACGGTTAAAAAAGACGGGAGGGTCAGGCGCCCTCGACCGGCTTCTTTGGCGGAAGCCTGATCTCGTGGCTGAACCGCTCGAAGTTCCGGTCCGCTATCGTCTGGATCTTCGCGATCTCCTCTGACTGGAGTTTCGGCTTGAAGAGGTGGCGGAAGCGCTTCTGCTCCTTGAGGTACTCCTCGACCGGCTTCTTCACGACCTTCTTGACCTTGGTCACCTCGCCGTCGACCATCTCGTAGTTGACCCAGAGACCGGTCTCGATCGCGAGTTTGCCGATGGCAAGCGTTTTCGCCCCTTCGAAACCCCAGCCCGTGCAGCAGGGGGCGTGCACCTGGACGTAGGTCGGACCCTCGGTCTGCATGGCCTTCTCGACCTTCTGAACGAAGTCAGCAGGGTACGCAATCGAGGCCGTCGCGACGTACGGCGAGCCATGGGCCGCCAGGATCCGCGGCATGTCCTTCTTCGGCCGCTTGTTGCCGAACGAGGCCCGGCCCGCCGGGCTCGTCGTGGTCGAGGCGTCGTACGGAGTCGCTCCCGAGCGCTGGATCCCCGTGTTCATATAGGCCTCGTTGTCGTAGCAGATGTAGGTGATGTCGTGGCCCCGCTCGAACGCGCCGGATATGCAGAGCACCCCGATATCGAGGGTCGCGCCGTCGCCGGCGATCACGACCACCTTCTCGCTCCGCCCCTGCTGCTTGAGAGCAGACTCGATCCCCGACGCGACGGCCGAGGCATTCTCGAAGAGCGAGTGGATCCAGGGGACGCGCCACGCTGTCTCGGGGTACGGAGTCGAGAAGACCTCCATGCAGCCCGTGGACGCGACCACGATCGTCTCCTCGCCGGCCGCCTTCAGGAAGAGCCGGGCGGCAAGCGCAGCGCCGCAGCCGCCGCAGGCGCGGTGGCCGCACTCGAAGAGGTTGCAGGTCGAACCGTTCGCCATCTAGAGCACCTCCTCGCGAAGGCCGAAGAACTGGTCACCCTCGCCCCGTTCACAGAGGTCGACGACCTTCACGATATCCTCAAGTCGAACGTCTCGGCCACCGAGGCCGATGATGTAGTCGAGGACCGGGATCGTCGTCCCATAGAGAGCGTCCTTGACCTCGAGCGCCACCGCGCCGCGGGCCGTCCCTCCGCCAGCACCGAGCACAACGTTCTTGTCGAGCACGGCCACGCGCCGGACGCCACCGAGCGCGGACCTGAGCTCGTCGAGTGGGAACGGGCGGAAGCAACGTATGCGGACCAGCCCGACCTTTCTGCCCGCCTCGCGCATCATGTCGATCGCGTCCTTGGTTGTGCCGCAGATCGAGCCCATGGCCACGATCGCGGTCTCGGCGTCGTCCATCCTGTAGTTCTCGACCAGCGCCGAGTAGTCGCGGCCGAAGAGCTCACCGAACTCTCGCCCGGCCTCGCGGACCACCTCGAGCGCACGCTTCTGTGCCTGGTCGGTCTCGTACCTGAACTCGTGATAGTAATCCGGCGTCGCGTACATACCCATCGAGACCGGAGACTTCGCGTCGAGCATGAACTTCGGCCTGAACGGCGGCAGGTACTCGTCTGCCTGCTCCTGGCTGATCATGTCCACGGGCTCGTAGGTGTGCGAGAGGATGAACCCGTCGAAGCAGACCATGGCCGGCAGGAGCACGCGGTGGTCCTCGGCGACCCGGTAGCCGATGTAGTGGAGGTCGACGGCCTCCTGGTTGTCCTCGGCGTAGAACTGGAGCCAGCCCGAGTCCCGGAGCGAGATCGAGTCCTGCTGGTCGTTCCAGATCGAGAGCGGGGCGCCGAGAGCGCGGTTGGCGATCGTCATCACGATCGGGAGGCGCATCCCGGCCATGTTGAAGCATACCTCGAACATCAGCGCCAGCCCCTGCGAGGTCGTGGCCGAATAGGCCCGCGAACCGGCCGCTACGGCACCCTCACAGGCCGAGAGGGCCGAGAACTCGGACTCGACCGTGATGTAGTCGGCCGCGAGTTCGCCGTTCGCGACGATCTCGGCGAGCGACTCCACGATGTGCGTCTGGGGCGTGATCGGGTACGCGGAGACCACCTGCGGTCGACAGCGCCGGACGGCCTGGGCGACCGCGATGGAACCCTCCATGATCTCGAGTGCCATCACTTCTCCTCCTGTTCCATGCTGATCGCTTTCTTCGGGCACTCCTCGGCGCAAAGGCCGCAGCCCTTGCAGTAGTCGTAGTCGGGCACGAACTCCTTCTCCTCGGTCTCACGGATGCAGCCTTCGGGGCAGACGAGCTGGCACATTCCGCACTTCGAGCAGGCCGACGCGTCGAACTTCGGCATGAAGACCCGCCATGACCCGGTCCTGTTATCGGTCGAGCGGCCGGGCGGAGCCGCACAGCCCACGTTGAGCGGCATCAGGACGCCTCCGCCGTGGTCTTCATCTCGTCGAAGGCCCTGCGCGCAGTCGCGATGTTCTTCTCGGCGAGCGCGCCGGGGAAGCGGTGGCGGAGTGCGTCGGTGAGGGTCTCGAACGAGACAAGGCCCGTCGCCGCCGCAAATGCGCCCATCAGGGCCGTGTTCGTGATCGGCAATCCGAGCGTCTCGAGTGCGATCGTGGTCGCGTCGATGGTCAGGACGCGGACGCCATCGGGCACCGGGTAGTCCGGGGTCCGTTCGGTGTTGATGATCGCGATCCCGCCGGGGCGCATGCCCCTGAAGACGTCAACGTCCCGGATCAGGGTCGGATCCTGGACGATCACGAAGTCGGGTTCGTAGACCTGGCTCCGGAGGCGGATGGGCCGGTCGCTGAACCGGACGAAGGCCTGGACGGGGGCCCCGCGGCGCTCGACGCCGAAGGCGGGGAAGGCCTGGACCCACGTACCGCCCTCGAACGCGGCGACCGCGATCAGTTCGGCCGCCGTGACCGAACCCTGACCACCCCTGCCGTGGATGCGTAGCTCCTGCATAGTGCGTCCCTTAATTTTACATGATCATCAATGATAAATGTGCCCGGCACAGGGATCACCGGTCAACGGGGATGCCGAGGATCTCCTCGGCGCCCCCGAAGACGTCGCGGGCCATCATGGCGAGACCCCGCGAGGCTGCCCATTCGTCGCTCACCACGACGGGCCGCCCGAGCAGGGAACGCACCTCGTCGGCGAGAGTGCCTGCGAGCGACCCCGCAAGGAAGATCGTGGCCCCCGGGGCGAGCAGGAGCAGGGCCGCGCACTCCATCGCGGCGAACATCGCGATCGTCCGGAGTCGCTCGGGCTCAGGCAGTGTATACGCCACGCCCGCGTGGAGGAACGCCTGGTTCGCCGACTCAACGCCGCCGTCGATTCGCCGGATCGCCTCCACGTCGAGGGCGCCGTGGCGCATGCCGGGCGCGAAGACGCAGGCGTCGAAGGCCCCGACAACTCTCTCGTCGCGGACGAGGAGGGAGACCGTGTTCGACGAGATGTCGGCGACCACGACGTTGGGACCGTGCTCGAGGAGGGCGAGGTATGCGATCCCGAGCTTCTCGGGGCTGGTCTGGTGCGAGTAGGCCTTGAACCGCACGTCCGTCGGCGACCCCCGGTGGAGACCGGGGACCACGAACGTCGGGATCCCGCTCGCAGCCATCACGTCGAAGACGCGGGTACCACCGCCGACATGCTCGCCCGCGCCCTCGCGGCTGATCACCCCGCGGTTCCAGGTGCGCTCGATGGGGGTGATCGCGTCGATACCGTCTCCCATCGAGTACCCGAGGGCGCACCCCTCGATCTCATCGATCGGCCCGAGCCGCTCGAGATCCCGGAGATCGAAGGCGCAGGCGTCGGTCCGGGAGAGCTTGAACGCCCCGGTCCCGGTGGCAAAACGCATGGCGGTCGTGCCATGGTCGATCCCGAGGAACATCGCAGTACTCGTATAGGTGCGGGGTCCATTAATGGTACGATGTTCAGCGTCGTGACCGGCGGGGCCGGGTTCATCGGGTCGCACCTCGTCGACGCGCTCGTCGCGCGGGGTGACGAGGTGCTCGTGATCGATAATCTCTCGACCGGGGATGAAGCGAACCTCATTCCCCACCTCGAGGACGGGGGCGCCGATCTCCTGGAGGCCGACCTCCTCGGAGAAGGGTGGCAGGAGCGGCTCGACGGCGCCGGGCGAGTCTACCACGTGGCGGCCGATCCCGACGTCCGCGGTGGCGCGTCCTCGCCGATCTCGATGTTCCACGAGAGCGTGGTCGCGACAGTCCGCGTCCTCGAGGCCATGAGGGCCTCCGGCGTGCCCGAGATCGCGTTCACCTCGACCTCGACCGTCTACGGCGAGGCCACGGTGATCCCGACACCCGAGGACTATGCCCCGATGGTGCCGATCTCGGTCTATGGAGCGGGCAAGCTGGCCTGCGAGGCCATGATCGGCGCGTACTGCCACTCGTTCGGCATGCGCTCATTCATCTTCCGGTTCGCGAACATCGTCGGAGACCGATCGAACCATGGGATCTCCTGGGACTTCATCCACAAGCTTCGGGAGGACCCGCGGCACCTCGAGATCCTCGGCGACGGGAAGCAGACCAAGTCGTACCTCGAGGTCCGCGCCTGCGTCGACGCGTTCCTGCACGTCTGTGAGCACGCCGCCAATCGCGTCAACATCTATAACATTGGCTCCGAGGACTGGCTGGACGTGACGACGATCGCTGACCTCGTGGTCGGGGAGATGGGCCTCCCGGACGTCGAGTACCGGTTTACGGGCGGAGATCGGGGGTGGGTCGGCGACGTCCCCCGGATGCGCCTGGCAATCGACCGCCTGAAAGCTCTCGGGTGGCAGCCCCCGCTCGGCTCGCGGGAGAGCATGATCCAGGCGATCCGGGCCCAGGTTGATGCCGCATGAAGGCCATCCTCCTCCTCGGCGACGGGATGGCCGACGAGCCCCTGCCAGAACTTGGCGGGCTCACCCCGCTCGAGTACGCCGACACCCCGAACATGGACCGGGTCGCCCGTGAGGGCAGGACCGGGCTCGTCTCGACTGTCCCCGACGGGTTCGAGGCAGGTTCGGACGTCGCGAACCTCGGGCTGCTCGGGTACGACCCCGCGCGGTACTATACTGGCCGCGGGCCCCTCGAGGCCGAGAACCTCGGGGTCACCCTCGCCGACGACGACGTCGCGTACCGGTGCAATCTGGTCACGATAACTGACGGGATTATGACTGACTTCTCGGCCGGTCATATCACGAGCGCGGAAGGGGCCGCGCTCCTCGGCGCGCTCCAGGGCGGGGTCCCTGGGGTCCGGTTCGTGCCGGGGGTCTCGTACCGCAACCTCCTCGTGGTGCCTGGGGGAAGCGGGGAGCCTGGCACCCCCCCGCACGATATCGTCGGCAGGCCCATCGAGCCGTACCTCCCGGCGGGCCCGGACAGGGAGCTCCTGCTCGCGTGCATGGCGGCCGCGGAGGAGGTCTTCGAAGGGCACCCGGTGAACCGCGAGCGGCTCCAGGCCGGGAAGCAACGGGCGACCGGTATCTGGCCGTGGTCGGGCGGACGGCGGCCCGCGTTGCCCCGTTTCTCCGACCGGTTCGGCGTCGACGGCGGCATGATCTCTGCCGTGGACCTTCTCAACGGGATCGCCCGAAACGCGGGACTCGAGGTGATCACGGTACCCGGCGCCACCGGGTACCTCGACACGGACTACGACGGCAAGGCGAGAGCAGTGCTCACCGCTCTCGAGAGGCTCGGGTTCGTCTACTGCCACGTCGAAGCCCCGGATGAGGCCGGGCACATGGGCTCTGTCGAGGAGAAGGTTCGGGCCATCGAGCGCGTCGACGGGATGCTCGGGACGATCCTCGACGGCTTCGACGGTATCGTGGCAGTCCTGCCGGACCACGCGACGCCGATCCGGATTCGGACCCATTCGAGACAGCCGGTCCCCGTTGCCGTGCGAGGCCTCGGGGTGGACGGCTCGAGCCGTTACTCGGAGCGTGAAGCGGAGAAGGGAGATCTCGGACGGTTCCCGGCGACAGCGCTGCTCCCGCTCCTGCTCGGGCGGGAGTAGCGGGCATCAGCCCCCTTGCCTCATCACCGGTCAGTGGGGGTAACTCTCATCATCTGCCCCGGCCGTCCATACATACGGCGGACCGGGGCCCGGATAACTCTTCCGCCACGGCGACCCGGGGTGCAAGGGTCATTACCGACGCATTAATAAGCGGGATCGCGGCAATGTGAGGCTGGTGAGTACCTTGCCAAAGCGGGAAATGTCCATCGGCGTAACGGTCAACCTCCAGAACTACGAGAGCCTCCGCATCGAGGTCGAGGATGACGTCGAGAGCGAGGAGGACGTCCGGGCCCTGATCACGTTCCTCGACGACAGCCTTGCTCTCTTCGGGCGCGGGGACGCGGCGACCGAGAAGGCCGTCAATCACTATCGCAAGCGTGTCCTGAAGGGAGCGATCGGTGAAGCGGCCGCGGTCGAAGCCCCGGACCTGGCCGACGCTCCGGAACCGGCCCCCCCGGCGGCTCCCGAGCCCCCGGCGGCCTCCGTAACCACGGCGCCCGGGATACCCGAACCGGTCGTGGAGGAGCGACCCGAGGAGGCCCCGGCACCGCCGGGCAAGCCCGCGACGAAGGCCTCTGCGAAGGCCGCGCCGAAGACCCCTGCGAAGGCCCCGGTCCCCTCGCCGACGGGAGCCGTCTGCGAATCGTGTGGGGTGCCCGTGAGCGCGGCCGAAGAGAAGACCAGCCGCCTCTTCGTCTCGAAGGTTCTCTGCAAGAAGTGCATCCAGAGCCTCTGAGGTGGGCAGGCCCCGCTCCACCCCCGTGACCCCGTACGGCCTGAACTGGGATGAGACGCTCTTCCGGGACGCCGAGGTCTTCGACCCGGACTACGTCCCGGAGCAGTTCAACTTCCGGGAGGCGCAGACCCGCGAGCTGGCCTTCCAGCTCCGACCGGGCCTCCGTGGCGCACGCCCCCTGAACACGGTCTGCCGGGGCCCGCCCGGCACGGGCAAGACCACGACGGTCAGGAAGCTCTTTGCCGAGATCGAGGAGTCCTCGCAGGCGCTGATCCCGGTCTACGTCAACTGCCAGATCGACAACACGATCTTCGGGATCGTCTCGGAGGTCTATCACGGGCTCTCGGGGCACGAGCCGCGGGCCTCGTCCGGCGGTGTCTCGACCAAGAAGGTCCTGGAGGCCATCGCCAAGCTCCTCGAACGCGAGCATCGCGTTCTCGTCGTCGCCCTCGACGACGCCAATTACCTGCTCTTCGAGAACGAGCTCAACCGCGTTCTCTATTCGCTCCTGCGGACGCACGAGGTCCACCCCGGGACGAAGATCGGCGTGATCGTGATCCTCTCGGACCTCTCGGTCGACCTCGCGGCCCGTGTCGACACGCGGGTCCAATCGATCTTCCAGCCGAGCGAGGTCTACTTCAACCCGTACACCACGGACGAGGTGCGGACTATCCTGGACGAGCGGGCGCAGCAGGGCTTCTACCCCGGCGTCCTTCCCGCCCGGGAGCTCGACCTCGTGGTGGACCAGACCATACGTACTGGAGATCTTCGCGTCGGGATCGACCTCCTGAAACGGGCCGGAATTGCCGCCGAGATGGACGGGAGACGCCGGATCACCGACCGCGATATCCGGAACGCATACGCGACGTCCCGGTTCCTCCACCTCGATGCAGTCATCAGGACGCTCCGCGACGAGGAGCGGGTCGTGCTCGCTGTGATCGCCCGGGCATCACTCACAAACCCCGAGGGCGACGAGCTCACCTCCGGCACTCTCTACGAGCGTGTGCAGGGCGAGCGTTCCGTCGGGTACACCCGGTTCTGGGAGATCGTCACCAAGCTCGAGACAATGCATATCGTTGACATACGGTATCGCTCGGCGGGGGGACGGACGAGGGTGATCACCCTGCGATACGAGCCGTCGCAGGTGCTGGACAGGCTTCCATAATCGCAGTAACATTTTGGCAAGTCTTATCTCTTCTGCAGCTCTCCTTATTGGCATACGGGGGTTTAGCGTGTGCTGAGCGTAAACGAACTGGCATTGGAGATTTTCGAGAACCTCGCGGAGTTCGCCGAGGAGTTCAACGCCGCGTACCACGAGCTCGACAACGGAGCCCGCATCGTCGACTGCGGTGTGAGTACGCGCGGAGGGTACGCCGCGGGAAGGGCCTTCACCGAGATCTGCATGGGAGGCCTCGGCGAGGTCGACTTCTCGATGGGGGAGATCGGGGGTGTCCCCCTCCCGTTCATCGAGGTCAACACGGACTTCCCGTCTGTCGCCTGTCTCGGCGCGCAGAAGGCGGGCTGGACGGTCAAGGTCGGCAACTACTTCGCCATGGGCTCGGGCCCGGCGCGGGCGCTCTCGCTCAAGCCGAAGCACACCTACGAGGTGATCGGATACGAGGACGACTTCGACTCGGCCGTGATCGCTCTCGAGTCGGATCACCTGCCCAACGGCGACGTGATGGAGAAGATCGCACACGAGTGCCACGTCGACGTTGGCAGCGTCTGCGCCGTCGTGGCGCCGACGGCCTCGCTTGTGGGCTCAATCCAGGTCTCGGGCAGGTGCGTCGAGACCGCGATCTACAAGCTGAACGAGCTCGGCTTCGACACCACCAAGATCAGCGCCGCGATCGGGTCCGCTCCCGTGCCGCCGGTCAAGAAGGACGCGACGCAGGCCATGGGCACGACCAACGACGCGACCATCTACCACGGCAGGATCCTGCTGACCATGCGCGCGCCCGAGATCAAGGATTACCTGGACCGGATCCCGTCGAACAAGTCCAAGGGGTACGGCAAGCCCTTCTACGAGATCTTCAAGGAGGCGAACTTCGACTTCTACCAGATCGACACATCGCTCTTCTCCCCGGCTGAGGTCGTGATCAACGAGCTCGACGAGGGCGTTGTGTATCGCGTGGGCGCCGTCAACCCCGAGGTGACCCTGCGGTCCTTCGGCCTTCTCTGACCTTTTTTTAAAAAAGAGCGGGGTTACCGCTTCCGGCATGCGACGTCCATGACGCCGTGCCGTACACGGTAGAAACTGTGCCTGATGTCGATGGGGGTCGGCATCTCTATCTCCACGACGCGCTCGTCCATAACGATCCGGACCTGGCTGGGCTGGATATCTACGTACGGCGCTGTCCGCAGGTCGGCAGGAACCCGGGCCGTCACGAAGACGTCGTCCTGTCCCTCGACGCACTCGTAGTCGATCTCTCCCGAGTCGTCGCTGATGTATGCGTAGGAGTCCGGGTCGGATGGCATGGCCCCGGTCATGACGGTGAACCCGACCACCTGGCCGGGTTCGGGGGACGGGAGGCTCCGGAGCATGCGCTCGAGGAGCCGGGCGAGGTCCCGGTAGATTTCGTCGTCGCTGTTACTCGGCATCGGCACCACTCAGACGGTACTCTGATGCTTCGGCCACGATGACGCCCAGGCGCACCAGGCGCGCCAGGCGGCCGGTCAGTTCGTCCGCCGTGAGCCCCGTCATCTGGGGAAGGGCGCTCACGGCCTGCGCCCCCGGAGAGAGGGCGAGTAAAATATCAACGTCGGCCTCGTTCTCGATTACCCCCTCTCCGGATTTAATGAGTTCGGTCAGGGCACGATCGATCTCCCGGTCGACCACCTCGAGGTTCTCGAGGAGCCCCTCTCGAGACTCGACCAGGGCCCGGAGCTGCCCGATCCGGCGGGCGATCCGTGTCGCGTTCCCCGGCGCCGACATCGCGCGCGAGCCAGGGGTCGCGCGCAGCTCGATCGAGACCTCGAGTTCCTGGTAGAGGGTGTAGTACTTGCGGCGGCGCTCGTCGAGTGAGTAGCCGATGAGCGACTCGCGCTCGAGCAGGGCCAGGTGTTCGATGACGACCTTGGGAGAGAGGACGAGCCGATCCGCGATCTCGGTTACGTAGCAGGGCTTCTGCCGGAGCAGGTCCAGGATACGTCGCCGGTTCCGGTTGCCGAGCAGGTCGAGGATGCGTGAGAGGTCGTCGTGCTCGAGCATGGTCAGCTCTCTTCGGTCAGGCATGAAAAAAAATTACTGATCAAGCTTCCGGTAGTTTGGGGCCTCGTCCGTGATGACGATGTTGTGCGGATGGCTCTCCCCGACACCGGCCGCAGTGATTCGGACGAACCGGGCACCGTTCCTGAGCTCGGCGATCGTGGCCGACCCGGTGTAGCCCATTGAGGATCGGAGGCCGCCGACCAGCTGGTAGATCGCGTCTGAGGCGTGGCCGATGTACGGCGTCGCGCCCTCGACCCCCTCGGGGACGAACTTTGTCCGACCGATCTCCTTCTTCTGGAAGTAGCGGTCCGAGGACTGGCCTCCGGTCATAACGCCGATCGAGCCCATGCCGCGGTATTGCTTGTACCGCCGGCCGGCGATGGCGACAACACGGCCAGGGGCCTCGTCGGTGCCGGCGAGGAGCGAGCCGAGCATGACCGAGTCGGCACCGGCCGCGATCGCCTTGGCGATGTCTCCCGAGAACCGCACGCCCCCGTCCGCGCAGACGGGGACATCGGCCGGCACCGCCACGTCGGCAACGGCCGCGATGGCCGAGATCTGCGGCACACCGACGCCAGCCACGATCCGGGTCGTGCAGATCGAACCGGGACCGATCCCGACCTTAAGCCCGTCCACGGTCCCGGCGAGGGCCTCGGCGGCCTCGACCGTAGCGATGTTGCCTGCCATGACGTCGATCTCGACCGATCCCTTGATCTCGCCGACGGCCTTGACCACGGCGAGGTTGTGGCCGTGAGCACAGTCGACTACGAGGGCGTCGGCACCGGCCTCGACGAGAGCCATCGCCCGATCGTGATCGAACGGGCCGACGGCCGCCGCGACGCGGAGGTTGCCGTCGCGATCGCGGACGGCGCGGGGGTATTGCCGCTTCTCGAGGACATCCTGCATGGTGATGATGCCGATCAGGTGGCCCCCGGTATCCGTGACGGGCAGTCGCTCGACCTTGTTGGCGTACATCGTCTCGAGCGCGTCGTCCGCTGTGAACGACTCGTCGGCCGTGATCGGCGACGGGGTCATGATCGCCCGGATCGGCTCTGCCCCGCGACGAGTCACGATGGCGCGGACGTCGCGGCGGCTGACGATCCCGATCACGACGTTCTCGCTATTGACGACGGGCACGCCGCCGATCCCGTGACGGCTCATCAGGGCCTCGACATCGGCCACGGTCGTCTCGGCGCCGACGGACTGGACCTGCCGCTCGATCAGCTCCTCGGCCTGCTTGACGAGCGTCACCTCGCGGCACTCCTCCTCGGTCGTCATGTTCCGGTGTATCACCCCGATGCCGCCCTCGCGGGCGATCGCGATCGCCATGGCTGCTTCGGTCACGGTGTCCATCGCGGCTGAGACGAGGGGGATATTCAGCCTCACCCGACGCGTGAACCGGGTACGGATGTCGGTCTGGTCGGGCTCGACCGCGGAGCCCGCCGGCTCGAGCAGGACATCGTCGAAGGTAAGGGCGAGGGGCGCCTCGGCAATCTTGCGGGAGTACATGGTCACCTGATGGCCGCCATGGCCTGCTGAACGAGATCTTCTCTCAGCATCGCGTTCCGGTCACCGCCGCAGACCATGCCGCGGACACCGATGATATCAGGGTCGATACGGCGGAGTGCCGGGAGGTCGTCGAAGACGAGCGAACCTGCCAGGGCGACGGCGAGCCCAGCGTCGTGGCCAGCCGCGACGAACCGGGCGAGGGCCGCCTCGTCCATGAACTCGAACGTGGACCGGCCGTCCTTTCTGCCCGTGTCGACCATCACGACGTCGGCCCCGGCGGCGGCCGCGAGCGGGATCACCGTGAACGGCGAGATCGTGCCGAGCCGCTTGAAGTCCGAGTACGCCGCAATCACGACCTTCCTGTCGGGGTAGTCGTCCTTGACGGCCCGGACAACCCCGCCGACAATGGTGCGGGCCTCGTCCTCGCCCGCGACCATCAGCCCGCACTTGATGTAGTCGGCGCCGGCGGCAGCCGCGCCGAGCGCGGCAAGGGACGCGCCGCCGGGCCGGTTGTCGAAGTCACCGATCGCGGCCGAGACCGGTTTCACGGTCATGCCCTTGATGCCTCGGATCACCCAGGGAAAGTTGGCCCCGAGCGACCCCTCGGCCGGCCGCTTGACGTCGATGATATCAGCGGCGAGCGCGCGCTCCGCCTCCTCGAGGCTGCTCGGGCTGACAAGCAGTTGCATAGAGCAGATATGCGCGCGCCCGTTAATAGGGGTTCCGAATCGGGAGATGCCGGACGAGGAAAAGCATCTCTGCTCCGGGGACCCACGGATCAGCGGATGGAACTGACCCTCGCCGTCGACCTCTGCGGCGGTCTCGTGGTGCACGGCGCCTCGGGCAGGCGCGAGACGTACCGGCCCCTCGACTGGGGTCTCGCGCCGTCGGCCGACCCGGACGCGTACCTGGAGGCCCTCCGGCCCCGTAACATCTATGTCGCGGACCTCGACCGGATCGAGGCGAGAGGCGATCACGGCCCCGTGATCACCCGCCTCGCTTCCCGCGTCGCAACGTGCTACGTGGACGCGGGTTTCCGGTCCGGGGCCGACTGCCGGGGAGCGGCGGGGTATGTCCCCGTGCTCGGGACCGAGACGGCCCAGGAGCCCCTCGGCGACTGCCCCCACGGCGTCCTCTCGCTCGACTGCCGCAACGGGCGCGTGCTCCCGCGTGGCGAGGACCCCGTCTCGTTCCTCGACCGGGTTCGAGGACTCGCGTTCGCAGCCCACCTCTATCTCGACCTTGGATCGGTCGGGACGGGGCGGGGGCTCGACCCGGCCCTGCTCGCGCGGATTCGGTCGGCGACGGAACGCCGCCTCCTCTGGGGCGGGGGTATCTCATCGACGGCCGACCTCGACCTGCTCGCCGACACCGGATACGATGGCGCGATCGTGGCGACGGCCGTTCACCGCGGCGCGATCCCGCTCGACGCTATAAGGAGGGGTACGTGGCCCTGATCACCCTCGAGGGGATTGACGGTTCGGGCAAGTCCACGCTCGTGCGTGCGCTCGCAGGGCTGCTCGCCGACCTCGACCCCGTCTTCACGCGCGAGCCGACGGAGTCCTGGACCGGCGAAGCCGTCCGGCGTGGCATCGCGGAGGAGATCGACCCGGTGGCCGAGGCCCTCCTCTTCGCCGCCGACCACGCACACCACATCGCATCCGTGGTCCGGCCCGCCCTCGAGGCCGGCCGGCTCGTGGTCTCGGACCGGTACTCGGACTCGCGGTACGCATACCAATCGGTGGTCCTCGAGGGCAGGGTACCCGGTCCGCTCGTCTGGATCAGGACCGTGCACGACGGCTGGACGGTCCCGCCCGACCTGACCTTCCTCCTCGTTGTCGCCGTTGACGAAGCCCTGCGACGAATCGCCACTCACGAGCGGCGCGAGCACTTCGAGCGCCGGGATACCCTCGAACGGGTCCAGGCTGCCTACCTCGCGCTCGCGGAGGAGGAGCCGGCGCGGTTCGTGCTCGTCGATGCCGAGAAGGAGCCGGGGGAGATCGCCTCCTTCGTCGCGGGCGTGATCAGGCAGACCGCCGGACGGTCACGAGCACGTCGCCGATAGTGACGAGATCGACCTGCTCGCCGCCCACGAGCGATGCGTGGACCGGCGTGAACGCACCCTCGGGAACGGCGACCTCGTTGCCGTTCAGCTCGACCGTGGGGATGTTTTCTGCGAGTTTCTCCTTCGGCAGGGCCCGGACGGCCGCCATGAACGCGGGCGCGTCCTTGCGGAAGGCCTTGCCGACCACGGCCATATCGAACTTCACGTCCACGAGCTCGCGCGTCAGGCCCCCGGTGCCGACCTGCCAGCGCACGTCCGCGTTCAGGGCACGGCCTGCATCCCCGGCATCGTCAATGGCGCGCGGGGCCATGATCGTGACCTCGCCGAGCGGCGCGTTGAGAGCGAGGCCGCGCTCGTGCTTGTACCGCCGTACCTCGGCGACGATCCCGGCCAGGAGATCGCCGTCATCACAAGCCCGCGAGTCCTCGAACGTGAAGTCGGGCCAGGGCTGCGCGTGGACCGAACCCTTCCCGAGGTACGAGTAGATCTCCTCGGCAAACGATGGGATGAACGGCGCGAGGAGGCGGCAGAGAAGGTCGAGCGCCGTCTCGAGCGTCCTGACTGCCCCGGTCCGGCATTCGCCCTCGCCATAGAGCCGTCCCTTGACGAGCTCGATGTACTCATCCGCGAGCACCTCCCAGGCGAACTCGCGGACCGACTTGAGCGCACGGTCGAACTGGTATCCGTCCATCGCGGCGGTCACCTCGGCCACGAGAGCCGAGAGGCGCGCGAGGAGCCAGCGGTCCGCCAGCGCCGCCGGCGCTCCCTCGCCGACCTCTCCGCGCCCGATCTGGAGGAGCGCGAACCTGGCGATGTTCCAGAACTTGGTCTGGAAGCGCGAGGCGGCCACAACGTCGTTCCAGTTGAACTGGATGTCCGAGCCCGTCGCCGCGCCGACCGCCGCCCACTGTCGAAGCGCGTCGGCGCCGTACTGCTCCAGTATCTCCTCGGGCGCGATGAAGTTGTTCCGGGACTTGGACATCTTGAACCCGTCCTCGCCGAGGACCATCCCGTTGACCAGGATCTGCTCCCAGGGTTTCTCGCCCGTGAGCGCGAGCGAGCGGAGGATCGTGTAGAAGGCCCAGGTCCGGATGATGTCGTGACCCTGCGGACGGATCTGCGCCGGAAAGAACGGTGGCCGGGCCGCGGAGCCGTCCCAGCCGGTCACGTTCATGACCGAGATGGACGAGTCCATCCAGGTGTCGAGGACGTCCGTCTCGCCCTCGAAGGTAGTCGATCCACACGCCGGGCACGGCGCCTTCGGCCGGTCCACGGTCGGATCGATGGGGAGGTCCGCCGCGTCGGGGAGGACCATCTCGCCGCAGGCGGAGCAGAACCAGACCGGGATCGGGGTCGCGAAGATCCGCTGGCGAGAGATACACCAGTCCCACTCCATCTTGCCGACCCAGTCCTCCATCCGCAGGAGCATGTGCTCGGGGACCCACTCGACCTCGCGGGCCGCCCGCAGGATCGCGTCGGGGTCGACCCTGACGAACCACTGCCGCTCGGAGAGGATCTCGATCGGCGTCTTGCATCGCCAGCAGGCACCGACCCGCTGCTCGAGCGGGACCTGCCGGAGGAGAATGCCCTCGTCGGCCATCGCACCGAGGACGGCCTCGCGGCACTCGGGCGCCGTCATCCCCGCGTAGCGCCCCGCAAGCCCGGTCATGTGGCCGGCGGCGTCGAGCGCGCACCGCAGCTCGAGGCCGTGCGCCTTCCACCAGACCACGTCCTGCTTGTCACCGAAGGTGCAGATCATCACCGCGCCCGAACCGAAGGAGGGGTCGACGGCCTCGTCGCGGACCACGGGGACATCGTGGCCGAACAGCGGAACCGTGAGCATCCCTTCAAGGGATGCGTACCGCTCGTCCGCTGGGTGGACGGCCACCGCGACGCAGGCGGCGAGGAGCTCGGGCCGCGTTGTCGCGATCTCGATACCGTCGAAGTCGAAGTAGTTGAGCTTCGTCGTCCTCCCCTCGTACGCGACCTCGGCGAACGCGATCGCGGTCTCGCAGCGAGTGCAGAAGTTGACCGGGTGCTCGGCGCGGTAGATGTAACCCTCTTTCAGCATCCGGAGGAACGAGGCCTGCGTCTTCCGGTAGTACGCGGGGAGCATGGTCACATACTCGTTCGACCAGTCGATGGAGAAGGCCATGCGCCGCATGGTCGTCCGCATCTGTTCGATGTTCCGGGCCGTCAGCTCGCGGCAGAGGCGGCGGAACTCGTCACGGGGGAGGTCGTTCTTGGTGATCCCCTGCTGCTCCTCGACCTTGACCTCGGTCGGCAGGCCGTGGCAGTCCCACCCCTGCGGAAACATCACGTTGTCGCCCAGCATCCGCCGGTACCGGGCGAGGAAGTCGATGTAGCACCAGTTGAGGGCATTGCCGATGTGGAAGTTCCCCGTGGGGTACGGCGGCGGGGTATCGATCACGAACTGCGGCCGGTTCGAGGCGGGGTCGAAGTAGTGGTCCTCGTCGCGCCAGCGCGCCTGCCACTTCGTCTCGACGGCGGCTGCATCGTAGGCCTTCGGCAGTTCGGGAAGGGTCCTCATCCCTTTGAGGTTGCGCACGGACAATCTTTACAGTATCGAACCGGAGAACCGAAGATTCTTCAGAAACCGGCGCGAATCTCTCACCGATGTTGAGGCAGACGGGTACGCTGCTCGGGACCGCCATCGGCCTGGCCGCGATCGTGGCAGCTCCTTTTGTCGAGCCAGGCTGGATCCTCGCCGTCCTGGTCTTCGCCGCCTGCCTCGCCGTGTTCGCTATCTGGCGAGAGCCGTACCCGACCGCACCGATCATGGTGCTGGCGGCGCTCTTCGGTCTCCAGGTGATCCCGCTCTACGTCTTCGCGGTGACGCTCGCGATCATGCTCGTGGGCGAACTCTCGGCGCGGTACGCCGACGGTACTCTCTTCGCGAGGCGGCGGCGGCGTGTCGAGGTGGCGCGGCGTTTCGAGGCTGGGGAGGTCCCCCCGGTCTATCCCTGGTTCTTTGGGCCCGCGCTCGTCGCCGGGCTCGCCGTCTCGTGGGCGCTCGGCAAGGAGGAGCCGCTGATCGTGCTGATGGGCGTGGTCGTGGCGGTACTCCTCAAGGCGATCCTCGCCGACCGCGAGGACGCGTTCCTCGTCGAGATGCTCGGTGTGGCCATGACCGTCTATCTCTTCGACGACCTGGACTTCTCGGTGAACGGGCTGAACCTGATCGCTGCCGCGATCCTCGCGTTCTCGTTCGGCTACTTCTCCTACCGGGTCCGCGCCATGGACCTCTCGGGCCTCTTCTCGGGGGCGCTGATCGGGATGCTCCTGATCGTCTTCGCCGACGTGCGGTGGTTCGTGGTGCTCCTCGTCTTCTTCGCGCTGGGTGCGGGTACGACTCGGTACCGGTTCGACTATAAGCGGCGGATCGGGGTCGAGGAGTCGTCGAGCGGCGTGCGCGGCTACCGGAATGTCTTCGCGAACGGGATCGTGGCGGCCGCGGCCGCAGTGCTCTACGGTGTGACTCTTCATCCGGCCTTCGTCGCGCTCTTCCTCGGGGCCGTGGCAACGGCGGCCGCCGATACGGTCGCGTCCGAGATCGGGGTGACGGCGAAGACCCCGTACATGATCACCACCTTCGAGCGGGTCCGGCCCGGGACCAACGGCGGGGTTTCGCTCGTGGGAGAACTCGCCGCTATCGTCGCGGCGCTCGTGATCGGAGTCGCCGCGTTCGCACTCGGCGTGGCCAGCCCGACCATGCTGCTCGTCACGGTCGTTGCCGGCTTTGTCGGGACGAACGTCGACTCGGTGATCGGCGCCGTCTTCGAGAACCGCGGGGCCATCGGCAACTCGGGAACGAACCTGCTGGCGACCCTTGCTGGCGGCCTCTTCGCCGCGATCTTCTTCGTTGGGGCCACCGTCCCGTCGGCGGGGGGCGGCATCTGACCGCCCACCGCGCCATACGCGGGCCTCGATACCATTAAGATCGTATCCGGCCACCGGGCGAACATGACGCGCATGGAGAGCGTGGTCTCCGACGATGGGACGCCGATCACTTACGAGCGTCGGGGGTCGGGGCCGCCTCTCGTCCTGGTTCACGGCGCCACGGCGGACCAGACCCGTTGGGGCCCTTCTCTCCCGATCCCCGCGGAGCGGTTCACGACGTACGCCGACGACTGCAGGGGGCGCGGGGCGATACGGAGCCGTATTCTACCGAGCGCGAGTTCGAAGACATCGCCGCGGTGGTGCGGTCCGTTCCCGGGGCCGTGAACCTGCTCGGGCACTCCTACGGGGCGCTGATCTGCCTGGAAGCTGCGCTCCGGGTCGGGAACCTCCGCCGGCTCGTCCTCTACGAGCCGGGTTTTCCCGTCACGGAACCCCTCTACCCGCCCGGGCTCCGTTAAGGGGACCATAACTTGCTCGAATCGGGGGACCGGGACGAGCTGACGCCGGCCTTCTACCGCGAGATGGTCGGCATGATCGAGGACGATATCGCCCTGCGGGGAACGGAGCCGGCCTATTCGGCCCGCCTCGCCCGTGCCCATGCCGTGCTCCGAGAGTTCGCCGACGGCGACTATGTCTTCGAGCCCCGCGCGGTTCAATGGTATCAGGATCCCAACACCCCTCCTTCTCGGCGTAGAGAGCCCCGGGATCTTGACGGCCCCCTCGAGGGCTATCCACGTGGCGTTGCCCCGGAGCAGGATCGCCGTCATGCCAGGACAGAAGCACATCGCGATGAGCGAGGCCCACGAACTCTTCGTGCGCCTGGTCACGGAGTTACTGGACGAGTCCCCCTGACCACTGGCCGCTATCTCTTTTCCTATTCACCCGGTCCGACCATTGCTGACCCGAGGAGGCCCCTATCGCCCCGAGGAGCGAGGATCGTGTGCCGCAGGCGGATCGAGAAGTTTATGGTGAGGAATGGCCCTATGAGGGGTGGACGAGCCGGCGAGAGGCGCCGGGAGGGAAGACCATGGGAAAACTCGAGAACAAAGTCGCCGTTGTTACCGGGGCAAGCTCGGGGATGGGCACAGAGATCGCGAAGCTCTTCGCGCAGGAGGGGGCGTCCGTCGTCGCCATCGCGCGGCGGAAGGAGAAGTTGCAGGGGGTCATCGACGAGATCACTGCGAAGGGCGGAAAAGCCCTCGCCGTTGCCGGCGACGTCACGAACGAGGATGACGTACGAAAGGTGGTCACGACGGCTGTCGAGACGTACGGCCGCCTCGATATAGTCGTCAACAACGCGGGCCTGATGGACCGGATGGCCCCAATTGGGACCCTGGACGACGAGACCTGGAACTCGGTCATCGACGTCAACCTGACGGGGCCGATGCGGATGATGCGGGCCGCCATCCCACAGTTCCTCGACCAGGGCAAGGGTACGTTCGTGACCATCGCCTCGATCGGCGGACTGCGCGGCGGTGTCGCGGGACCCGCCTACACGGCGTCCAAGCACGGCGTTATCGGTCTCGCGAGGAACGTCGGGTACATGTACGCGAAGAAAGGTATCCGGTCCAACGTCGTCGCCCCGGGCGGCGTCAACACCGAGATCACCACGAGGATCGAGATCGACCTGGAGGGAGGCGCCATCCTCGGAGCGGGGATGGTCACCAACCCGCGGATGGGAGAGGCCGACGAGATCGCCAGGGTGACCCTCTTCCTGGCCTCGGACGATTCCAGTTTCGTGAACGGTGCGGTCGTGGTCGCGGACTCCGGATGGAGCGCGGCCTGATGGAACGCGCAATGCAGGGCAGGGGCCCGTGAGGCCCCCCGTTTTTTCATAGGCATTCCGAATTGCTCGACCCTTCACGTGCCTTCCGGGTATCGCTTCGTGCATTCCCGTCCTCTCCGACAGGCTGATGGTGCCGCGTGATCCAGTCATACGAAATTACGATCGCCATGAACGAGTATGGAGAGCAGTTCGGCCGGATCCTCGCCCTGCTCGAGGAGCACCCGGCGACCGGGCTGACCGTGACCGCCATCGCCCGCGAGCTCGGTATCACGCGGATCTCGGCCGCGAAGTACCTGGAGCTCCTGGCAGCGAGCGGCGACGTCGGCATGGAACGGTTTGGCCAGAAGAAACTCTACCGGCGGTCGCGCCGCCTGCCCCTCCCGGAGGTCTTCGACCGCCTGCCGAACGCCCTCGTGATACTGGACGCCGATCTTCGGATCAGCATGGTGAACTCGAGTTTCGCGACCACGCTCGGGATACAGCCGAACCGCAACCTGGTCGGCGCCTCCGTCCTCGACCTCGATCTCCCCGTCTTCTCCGAGGTCTCGGTCCGGCGCAATATCGAGCGGATCCGCCGTGGAGAGACGTTTCTCGACGAGATGAGGCTGATCGACGATCGGACGGACCGGGTGTTCCATGTCGACTTCGCACCGATCGTTTCGCCGGCCGAAGGGGCCGGGATCATGGTCAGCCTCCGCGACCTGACGGCCCTGAGAAAGGCCGAGACCGCGCTTCGAGACACCGAACGGAAGATGGCGACCCTCTTCGAGACCGTGCCGTCCGGGATCGTGATCTTCGACGCGACCGGGACCATCCTTGACGCCAACCGTGCCGCGCTCCGCATCCTCGGGATCCGGACCTTCGAGCAGCTCTCCGCCGGGACCATCTTCACGCTGCCCTGCGCTCCCGGGACGATGGAAACGCTCGTCGCAAAGGGACACCCGGCCGAGACGGAGCTCGCGTGCGACTTCGACCGGCTGCGGGAGCAGCATATCCCGAGCTCGAAGACGGGAGTGGCTTACTTCGACGTCATCTTCACGCCGATCCGTCGTCACAGCGGGGGTCCCCCCACGGAGTTCGCGATCCTCTTCAAGGACATCACCCGTGACCGGCGGCAGCGAAAGGACCTGAGCTTCCGCGAGAACCGGTATCGCTCCCTCTTCGAGAACGCCGCGAACGGCGTGATCATCTACGAGACGATCCGCGATGGGAAGGACTTCGTCTTCAAGGATCTCAACCGAGCGGCTCAGCAGATCCTCGCGGTGAGCAGAGAAGAGATCGTGGGCCGCAGCGTGTATGAGATCTTCCCAGACCTCGCCAACCGCGAGCTGCGGGAGATGGGCGCGGCCGTCCTCCGTTCGGACAACCCCGTCTTCCTCCCGCCGATCCAGTACCGAATGGGGACAGGACCCTGGATCTGGCACTATCTCTTCCGACTCCCCTCGGGCGAGCTTGCATCGTTCATGATGGACGTATCGGCCGAACTCGAGGATACGGGCGGCAGTCTTTCTGGCACAGGCCTGACGCCCGGCGTGACCGGGCACCGATAATCAGTTCTTCGGTTCCTCGATCCCCAATTCCGCGTATATCCCCCTGGCCCGGCACCCTATTGATATAAGGGACGACGGCGGGTACCCGACTGGCACCTTGATGCCCCTTTCAGCGTATTTATACGAACGACATCACAGATTATCAGTAAAACAAGCTTATTTATCTGGCTCCCCGCGACCATCTCATCAGATGAAAGGACTTGCCAGAACCGGAAAGAACCAGATCGGCTGGGTCGAGAAGGCGAAACCGACGGCCGGAGTGCGCGACGCGATCGTCCGCCCGCTCGCCTTCGCACCCTGCACCTCCGAGATCCACATGATCTGGGGTGACCTGGGCGATTACATGCCGCCGGACCGGATCATGGGCCACGAGGCCGTCGGCGTCGTGGACGAGGTCGGTAGCGAGGTCACGGACTTTGCGCCCGGAGACCGGGTCATCGTCCCCGCCATCACGCCAACGTTCGGGCGCGTCCCCGCCCAGCGGGGCTTTGCACAGCACTGCGACGGAATGTGCTCGGGTATGCCGTTCTGCACGGCCAAGGACGGAGTTTTTGCCGAGTACTTCCACGTCAACGACGCCGATGCCAACCTCGCGCACCTGCCCGACGGGATATCGCTCGAACAGGCCGTCATGATCGGCGACATGATGACCACGGGTTTTTACGGCGCCGAGCTGGCCGATGTCAAGCTCGGATCGACCGTCGCCGTCTTCGGTATCGGGCCCGTGGGACTGATGGGAGTGGCCGGTGCGAACCTGCTGGGGGCGGCCAGGATCCTCGCCGTCGGCTCACGGCCGAACGCGGTGAAGGTCGCCCGCGAGTACGGGGCGACGGAGATCATCGACTACCACAACGGAGACACCGTCCAGCAGATCATGGATCTGACCGATGGCGAAGGGGTCGACTCGGCCGTCACGGCCGGCGGCGATGTCGGCACGATCGGCCAGGCCATCCAGGTACTCAAGCCCGGCGGCACCCTCGGCAACGTCAACGTCATGGAACACGCGGAGAACATCCCGATCCCGCTCGGAGCCTGGGGCGGCGGCCTCGGCGACAAGACCATCCGTGGCGGGCTCTGCCCAGGTGGTCGGGCGAGAATGGAGCGGATGGCCGCGCTCGTCAAGTACGGGCGTATCGACCCGTCAAGGCTGCTGACGCACCGGTTCACGAACTTCGCGGACATCGAACAGGCCCTGATCCTGATGCACGAGAAGCCGAAGGACCTGATCAAGCCCGCAGTGATCCTCGAGTAATGCGAGACAGACACGATACACGGAGAAGGTAACATGGCAATGTTTGACCTGCACGGACGGGTGGCGGTCGTCTCGGGCGCCTCGTCCGGCATCGGGGTACAGATGGCCAAGGCCCTCGCGGGCCAGGGCGCGGACATGGCAATCATGGCGCGCCGGAAGGAGAAGCTCGACGAGGTCGCAGACGAGATCCGCGCCCTCGGCGTCCGGTGCCTGGCCGTCCAGTGCGACGTCACGAGCACCGAGTCGATCAGGAACGCGGTCGAGACGATCGTGAAAGAGTACGGCAAGGTGGACATCCTGCTCAACAACGCCGGGAACGCCCACATGGCCCCGTTCCTGGAGTACCCCGACGACGGCTGGGCATCGACGATCGACGTTGACCTCACCGCCGTCTTCAAGGTAGCCCGTGAATTCGGAAAGGTGATGGCCAGGAATAACTACGGCCGAATCATCAACACGGCCTCGATGTACGGACTGGTCGGCGCAACGGTCTCCACGGTCGGGTACCAGGCGGCGAAGGGCGGCGTGGTCAACCTGACGCGCCAGATCGCGGTGGAGATGGCCCAGTACAACGTCACCTGCAACGCGATCTGCCCCGGGTTCTTCCCGACACCACTTACGGAGGCCGCCCTCTCGTCACCCGAGTGGCAGGCGTTCGTGAACTCGATGGTCCCGATGAAGCGGAACGGACGCGACGGCGAACTGAACGCGGCAATCGTGTACCTGGCGAGCGACGAGGCGTCCTACACCACGGGCACGGTCACGGTCGTCGA
>CAZCUJ010000002.1:29924-128867 GCA_964501565.1 uncultured Methanospirillum sp. | reverse complement strand
GATTGTGGAGCATGGTCGAACACGACCTGCCGCCGCTCCGCTCCGCGCTCCTCCGGATCCTGGAGGAGGCACGGCAACCATGAGCTCTGCAGCACCCCGCCCTGCATCGGGCGGCGCTCATCGGGACGGCGGCGATGCGCGAAGCACGACTGTCCAGGCGATGACCCCGTCGCCGCCCGACCCCTCGCTCCCGGCCCGCCTGCGCGAGTTCCACCAGCGCCTCCCGCTCGCCGGCGACCCGCCGGACGCGCTCCTCTCGCTGCCGGACGACCGGATCCTCGCCCTCCGCGACATGCCCGTGCCCGCGCTGGCCCTCTCGCTTGACGAGTGGCGGGAGTTCCTGGATCTCCTCAGGCCGCACGGGGTCTACCCACCGATGGCCTGCCGGCCGCGGAGCTGGCCGTGCGGAGTGCCGGCCGCGGCGGCGGTCATGGATGAGCTGAACCGCCCCCTCCTCCATGCGACTGTACGGGGGGCCCAGAGAGATGAAGCGTCGCAATGATAAAATAGTCTACTCTCAAGTATACTACTTGTGAGTATCTTCCTCGACCGCACGCGCGAGATTGCCATGCTCGACGCGCGGTATGGTGGAGATCGGGCCGAGTTCCTCGTACTCTACGGCCGGCGACGCGTGGGGAAGAGTGAACTCATCGACCGGTTTCTCGAGGGGCGCAACGGGGTCCGCCTCCTGGCCCGCGAGGAGTCGAAGGTGCTGCAGCTCCGGAAGTTCGCGCAGGAGCTGGGCGACTTCTTCGATGACCCGTTCCTCAAGAGCACCGGCTTTGCCGACTGGGACAGCTTCTTCGAGTACCTCCGGCAGCACTCGATGAGCAGGACCGTGATCGCGATCGACGAGTTTCCGTACCTGGTCAAGGAGGATCCCGCCCTCCCCTCCATCCTCCAGGAGTACTGGGACCGCCACCTGAAGGACTCGCGCCTCTTCCTGATCCTCTGCGGCTCGAGTATCGCCATGATGGAGGCCTCCACCATGGACCACGCCAGCCCGCTCTTCGGCCGGAGGACAGGGCAGATCCTGTTGCAGCCGCTCCGGTTCATCCACGCACTCGAGTACCAGCCGGAATTCCGGAGGGCAGCGGAGAGCTACGCGGTCTTCGGCGGCACCCCGGCATACCTGATGGCCGCGAACCCCGAAAAGGAGATCCTCGCGAACATCGAGGAGAAGGTGCTGGCCGAGGACTCGTTCCTCTACCGCGACGTCGAGTTCGTTCTACGGACGGAGCTCACCGAGCCACGGTACTACCTTTCGATCCTCTTCTCCATCGCGCAGGGCAACCACGGTATCGGTCTCATCTGCAACGACACGGGTCTCTCCAAGAGCATCGTCGTCAAGTACCTCTCGGTTCTCATCGATCTTCGCCTCGTGCATCGGCGTGTTCCCGTGACCGAGAGCGCGAGGAGCCGGAAGGGGCTGTACTACCTCTCCGACAACCTCTTCGACTTCTGGTTCACCTTCGTCAACCCGAACCTGGAGGCCCTGGAGCGCGGCAACTCACGCCTCGTCGTGGAGCAGTTCGTCCGTCCCCGGCTATCCGCGTATGTCGGGCGCCACTTCGAGGGGATCGTCGCCGACCTCTTCGACCTCTTCAACGACCGTGGCCTGCTCCCCTTCGCCTATGCGCGCATCGGTACCTGGTGGCACCGGGGCGATGAGATCGACATCGTCTGCCTTCGCGACGACGAACGCCGGATCCTGTTCTGCGAGGTGAAGTGGCAGGACGGCGTGGACGCCGTGGGAGTCCTCGAGCGGCTGCGCGAGAAGGCGCCGCGCGTCGCCTGGCACACCGATGCGAGGGACGAGTACTTCTGCGTCGTGGCACGGTCGTTCTCGCGCCGCCCGCCGCCCAGCGACAGGACCCTCTGCCTCGACCTCGACGACCTGGACGGGTGGGCGAAGCAGGCCCGCCTCGAGGAGGACGTGGCGGCCCGGGAGCGATGCCCCGACGATGAGGTCGTCCCGCTGCCGGAGTAGAGCGAGCGGCCTTCGGGGTCGGGTGCGGAAAGCAGGTCGCCGCCTTCCTCGAGATGCTACCCGCGAAATCCCGGCGCATCGTCACGGCAGCCCTGAAGGCCCTTGCTGACAACCCGTTTCCGGGAAGCGGAGGAGACAAGGAGATCCTCGCGCTCCAGAGCGGCCGGTCCCTGTACCGGTTGCATATCGCCAGGACCTGCACGGCGTTCTACGGGGTCGATGCAGAGGCCGGCGTCGTCAGCGTCTACGAGCTCCTCTCCATCGAGCAGGCCCACAAGCGGTACGGACGGCTCTGAACGGTGTGAGGCCGGTTGTGACGAAAGGAGAAAAGATAGAGCACCAGGGCGCCAACGCATACCAGCGATGACGCCGTCGCCGCCCGACCCCTCGCTCCCGGCCCGCCTGCGCGAGTTCCACGAGCGGCTCCCGCTCGCCGGCGACCCGCCGAACGCGCTCCTGTCGCTGCCGGACGACCGGATCCTGTACCTCGCGGCGATACTGCGCGACACGCCGGTGCCGGCGCCGGCGCTCTCGCTCGACGAGTGGCGGGAGTTCCGCGACCTCCTGAAGCCGCACGGGGTCTTTCCGCTCCTCGCGTACCGGCTCCGGGCCTGGCCGGCGGAGTGCCGGCCGCCGGCGGAGGTCATGGCATGGCTGAACCGGGTGTTTCTCTTCGCGGCCGCGCGGGCGATGCGGGCCGGCCGGCAGATCCAGGAGGTCGTGGACGCTCTGGAGGGTGCGGGAATTCCTTCCGTTTTGTTGAAGGGGCCGGCGCTGGCAAGGACGGTGTATCCGGACCCGGCGTTGAGGCAGTCGAGTGATATTGATATTCTCGTTCGGCCGGCGGATGTGCTCGCGGCGGAGGGGGTGCTCGAGGGGTTGGGGTACGTCAGCCCGAAGAAGGAGTTCCATATCTCACAGCACGAATATTACCATCAAATCTTCGAGCCCTCCGGCAATGGAATGACGATCGAGCTTCACTGGGCGCTCGATAACGCGTTCGATATTGTTCCACAAAAATGGGTTGATGAAACGATCGATAGGCGCATTCGAGTGTCATCAAACGGCCTCAATTTCTTCGCAATGACCTCAACCGACCATCTACTCTATCTCTCTTTGCATAATGTGATCCAACACCCCGAATATCAACTCAATTGGATGCATGATGTCTCGCTTCTGATGCAGGGATTGGTACCCGATGACTGGATGGATCTCGTTGGGCATTCTGTTGAGTATCACATGAGGATTCCACTAGAACTTACTGTGGCGGCGGCCGTTAATTGGACGAACATCGGGCTTTCCGGAAAAAATCCTGTCGATTTGGCATGGCCCCCCCCGACGGAACAGGAACGGAAGTTATGGCAATATACATCAACACGCCATACATCACTGTTTTCCTTGCTGGCCTCGAACAGTCATGGTCAGCCAGGCATCGTTAATAAGCTCGGATATTTGTACAGGCTCGTATTGCCGCCCTCGGTGATGATGTCACCATATCGCCGATCCAATTCCCGATTAGAAATCCCGTTAGCTTACTTCAGGCGTTGGGCAACCTTCGCGGAATGGCTCCGGGCTCGGTCCGAGTGATTATCTGAAGCAGGACTTCCGGCCTCACTGATAAATAATTGGCCATGAGCCCCCAATTTGTGATGAGAAAGAGACCCCCCAACGGTTAATCACACCTACGACCAATATCTGATAGTATTACCACGAGGTCCGCCTGTGGAGATCGATACAACCCGTAATTTTACCCACCAGTTCCCCCGGAACCTTGCGGCTAATGTCGCCTACTTCCTGGTTAGCATTATTATCGGGATTCTTCTCGTTCCCTACTTCGTCTCCACCCTCGGAGTCGCCGCGTACGGCTTGATTCCCCTCGCGGCCTCCGTAACGGGCTACGTCGCGATCGTCGTGCAGTCACTCAACATCGCGGTCAGCCGGTTCCTGACCGTCGATCTCCAGCGTGAGGACTACGCTGCCGCTAATCGAACCTTCAATACGGCCTTCTTCGGCCTCACCGCGGTCATCCTCTTGATGGTCCCGGTTGTATTTGCGGTTTCCGTTCTCGTTCCAAGGATCTTCGATGTGCCTGCTGGTCTAGAATCTGAAGCCATGCTTCTCTTCCTCGGAGTCTGTAGTGCTTTTCTTCTGCGGGCATGGAGCGGCAACTTTACAGTCCAATTATTCGCATATAACCGCCTCGACCTCCAGAATATTGTTAACCTCGTCAACCTACTCGTTCAAACTGGGCTGATTCTCCTCTTTTTTTTCTTCCGTGGCCCGGACTTGGCCCTAGTCGGCGTTGCCTACTTCATTGGGAGTCTTGCTGCCTCATTACTATCAATCGTCCTCGCAAGGAGGGTGAGTCACCATCTCAGAATATCTCTCCATGCATTTGATCGTTCGAGAGTCCGCGATCTCTGCGGCATGGGCTGGTGGGTCAGTGTCGGTTATATCGGGGGTTTACTTTTTAGCAGTATTGACCTCATCTTGGTAAACACTATATTTGGGGCAAAAGCTGGGGGTGAATACGCAATCGCACTTCAATGGTCAATACTTATTCAGTCAATTGCAGTCACATTGGCTGGAGTTTTTACACCAATGATTTTTTCTTATTATGCGAAGGGACAAATAGATACCTTGATAAATTTTTTGAAGAGCTCTATCAAAATGCTAGGTCTTACCTTGGCATTGCCGATAGGATATATCTGTGGGTTTGCTACTGAATTACTTACTATCTGGGTTGGGGAAGAGAGAGCAGTTCTAGGGTCATTAGTCATTATATTGATACTACCGAACATAGTAAGTCAGGTTGTACCCCCATTGTTCTCAGTAAATGTTGCATATAACCGTGCGAAGGTTCCAGGTATCGTAACAATAATGTTGGGCGTTATTAATATATTATTGGCTATAATTCTTTCATTCCATTCTGCATTAGGGTACTATGGGATTGCAATAGCTGGCTTTTTAGTTGTGACATTTAAACATATGCTCTTTAACCCGTGGTATGCCAGTAGACTCCTGGAGATCTCAATGCGCTCACTATCAGTCAAGATATTACCAGGTATTGTCGCAACCCTATCCATATGGGGTTGCATCGAGATAATTTCTCAAAATTTCCAAGTCACAACACTTCCACTACTCATCTCAATAGGGATGCTAATTACTATAATCTACATAGTTGCGATTTGGATTGTAGGTCTAAACAACTTTGAAAGAGGGTATGTTCTGACACTCCTCCCAATGAAGCTGAGGAACAAATTCTGTTGTGATAATATCGCTTTCGAACAATAACCATGGAGAATTATGATGGACCAGAACATAACAGTACTTGATATGTTATTAAGGGCGCAGGAATCTCTTGATCGTCCTGATAACTCCAAGTTCGAATTTACTCCGAAAAGTATTGCCATCGAGTTCGTTAATTTTTTATGCAGGGTTACACCGGCTCGAAAATATGAGCCATTCTACGGGCCCATGGCAAGTCTCTCAATAGCCTTGGAATATGGTTTTCTAAGGACACATGATAATACAATTTTAGATGTTCTCGCTCAATATTTCGAGAAATGGGATAAAACAGGGAACCACATATATTTCATAGATCAAATAATGAATGGATATACATTGTTATTTTTATATGAGGGAAATTCTGATGATAGAGTCAGAGAAAGAATCCGGATAATGTACAAATATCTTAAGGAATATCCAAGAACTAGTTCGGGGGGTTTTCCCTACCGCATTAAAAATCCCGAAACAGTCCTTGTGGACTATCTGGGTATGATATGTCCATTCTTATCAAGATTAGGAAAAGATTTTAATTGCGAAGAAGCCTCGAACCTAGCAACTCGTTTATTACAAGATTTCCTCTGTAATGGATTAGATGCGAAAACAGGGTTACCATACCATGGCTTCAGAAGTGATACTCTAGAAAAACTTGGAGTTATCGGATGGGGCCGGGGTGTTGGTTGGCTTTTAATTGGATTGATCGACTCACTTGCTTATCTCGATAGATCGTCTGATGAATTTCAACTATTGAGTGAAAAATTTAAGGTTATTATTGATTCGACCCTGTCATATCAAGATGAAGAAGGGTACTTTAAGTGGATGTTACCCGCGTACGAAGGCCACATCGATACTTCGGCAACGGCGATGATTGGATATTCCGTGAAAAGGGGAATCGATCTGAATATTCTTGAAAGTGGTTATATTATCAACGCGGAAAATGCTCTTAAAGCAATTCTGATATCAACGGAAGACGGGTTAATATTTGATTCGTTAGCTGATTGCCAAGGAATTGGAATGTATCCCCAGAAATATGAATGGAATCGATGGGGGCAAGGTTTTGGAACAGCTTTTGCTTTAATAATGACAGAAAGTAAAGATTGATCTCAAATGATTATCGACAACGAACGATGAGTCAATTGGGTAGATTGTGAAATGGAAAATATTGAACCTATCTTTATTCTAGCGGGGAATGGCCCATACGAAAACAGGGGCTGCGAGGCGATCGTGCGGGGAACGACGAAGATCCTTCGAGAGCATTTCACTGATCCTCGCTTCGTCTGCCTCAGCAATTACCAATCTCGGGCGCAATATCAAGAGCAGTGTCTCCGGGAAACCGATGATGCAATCGATCATATCCCCTCATGTATGCTCAGCAGAGAGGCGATGATCCGGGGTGTCTGGAAGCCGAAGACTTGGTACAAACTTTTTCAATACATTAATGATCGAGGTGCCTTCACTTATTCGCATCTTCTACCATACCTTGGCAGGGCCCAGGCAGTCCTCTCTGTCGGCGGGGATAATTACTCCCTTGATTATGGGCTCCCATCCCTCTTCACGACTCTCGATGACATCGTGCTTGCTAATGAAAGGCCTATGATGATCTGGGGAGCATCGATCGGCCCATTCACTTCGAACCCATCCTACGAACGGTATATGAGCAACCATCTCCGGAATCTCACTGCGATCTTTGCACGTGAGTCGAACACTCTAGAATACCTGGAGAGCATCGGGGTGAATGAGAATGTACACCCGGTCGCAGATCCGGCTTTTCTGATGGAACCCGTGCAACCAAAGGAGGAAATGAACATCGAGGATGATGCGATTGGTCTCAATCTCAGCCCTTTGATGGCGAAGTTTGTTACCGGCGGCGATCCTGAAAAATGGATAGCGATGGGAGCCGCGATCATCGCGGAAGTCGCGAGGAGAACGGAGAGAGAGGTCTACCTGATCCCCCACGTTACCAGTCCGCATGATAACGATTATGCATACCTTCAAAAGGTGGTATCACGACTTCAAGAATTTAATAATCACATATCACTGGTACCTCCAGAATACAGCGCTGCGGAGATTAAGTGGCTCATCAGCCAATTAGATCTATTTGCCGGATCCCGGATGCATGCGACCATCGCCGCCCTCTCATCAGGCGTGCCCACCCTGAGTTTTTCCTATAGCATCAAGTCTCAGGGGATCAACCGGGATCTCTTCGATCACACTGACTACTGTCTCTATCCCAATGACCTGGCTGCGAAGACAGTTGCCTATCGGATTGCGTCGATGCTGAACGAATCCACCACAATCAAGAGAGATCTGACCAATCGGATTCCAAAGATCCAGGAGGCGGCACTGAACGCGGGGATGATTTTGAGACAACTCCTTGGAGAGAATGGATTTGCCTAAAAATCCAGTGGTTTCAGTCGTCGTCCCCCTATTTAATAAAGGTCCTCATATTGCCAGGGCGATCCAATCAATTTTTGATCAAACAGAGCAAAATTTTGAGATTATTATTATTGATGGCCATTCCACAGACGAAGGCCCAGAAATTGTCAAATCCTATGGTGATCCTCGAATATTTTTTTTCGAACAGACAACGGATGGAGTCTCATCCGCCCGAAACGAGGGAGTTAATCACTCTCGATCTGAATTTGTTGCATTTCTCGATGCAGATGATGAATGGCAAGCTGATCATCTCGAGACATTGTTAAGGCTCTGTAACATGTACCCCGAAGCAGGTGCATATACAACTGCGTATCTTGTAAAATCCGCCAATACAAGGATAAGGAACGAGAGGTTCTTCGGTATTCCAGAGGATCCTTGGGAGGGAGTACTCCCAAGTTATTTTCAGAGTGCTGCCTACGGATCGCCACCCGTATGGACATCGGTTGTAGGTGTACCAAAGCGGATACTAGAGGAGATGAACGGTTTCAGTACCAAAGCCTGGTGGGGTGAGGATACTGATCTTTGGGGTCGGATCGCTCTGAAATATCCAATCGCCTTCAGCTGGAAAGGAAAAGGGATCTACCATCTGGAGGCAGTTAACAGAGCCTGCAATAGAATTGAGCCAATCGAAGAGAATATATTCGTACGCACTGCCTTGAAGGCTCTCGAGCGTGATGATGTAAAGGCAGAGGTTCGGGCGGATCTTCTGGATTATATCGCTAAGAAGCGAATCGACACTGCCTGGTTCAACTTAAAGTGTCGAAGGCCTGACATGGCACGAAGGAATCTAAAAAATTGTCGTTCGCCGAACCTCAGAAGAGCAAAAATTTGGGCTCTTCTCTGGACGTATATGCCTTTTCGAGTGTATACCGGATCGAGAATTATTAGAGATAAAATAACAAGTCGTCTGCCTTGAAAAAGCCAAGATAACATAGAATACATTGACGGTAGATGACCCCTCATTGAAAAAATTTAACAATATATTTCGTTCAAATTATTGCGACAGCAGGATTAATGTATATGGTGAACTTCTCATGTGATTCTATCAACAACTCTTACCTTACCCGTTGAATAAAGCTCATTAATATGTTGGTTAGCTGATAATTTATCTTGGCTTAATTTCCATGACTTCATTTGGATCCAGCGATCTATCACGAAATAGTCAAGTTGTGTATTGATTATATAATACTTATTTGAGGGATTGCTTTCTGTAATTTGTTGAGGGACCAAAAGTGGCAGTAAGTCCTCGTCCTCATTAAATGATGGAATACGAATATCTCTGAGGTTTTTCTTGTTGAATCGCTGATACATGAAATAATCCCCGGTATATCTATCGCTGACGAAGTATGTATTTTGGAGATTGAAATGCGAGGAAATCCATACGTAAGGCTGATACATATATGAGTCGCCATAATAATCCTTGTGTCCCTGATACTCATCCTGATATATCATGGTGCAAGTGTATCCGGCACTAATCACGGAGAACACTACGATTAGTATTGTGATGATAGGACGCATCGATTTGAGATTGACATAAAGTAGTCCAAATCCCATCAATCCGCAAAATATCAGGTACGTTGTTTCAAAATTACCTAAGATATTGTATAATACCAGAACTGCTGAGGCGGCCCCTGTAAATCCCAGAAAAATGATTTCACTGGCGGAAAATTTTTCCTTTCTGAATAATTTCCGAGTGCAATATAAGCCACATACCAATACAATACACAATAGAAGGATAAACCGGGCGATAGAGAAGAAATACAGTTCAGAGGAGACGCTATCATAGTAGGGAGTGAGATAGGGGTTAGATTGGCTTTCTGATGTACCCATGCCAACGTTTTGGACATGGCGCTCTAGCCCTGAGCTATAGAACTCTGAGCTTTCCAGGGTTGGAATAAAGGAATTGAATACAAATTGGTTGAGACCTACCCCGATCAGAAGCGCGATTATAATAATTGGTATTAATTTAACTCCGAGCGCGGACAACCCTGCCGTATTCGTGTCGGCTGAGACCTTTTCCAACATTTGATTCTTGTTATGGCAGAATCGCTGATTCAAATACATTAAGCAAAAAAGGAGGAATAGGAAAATAATGAATATAAAGTGCATCTTGTAAGATATAAAATTCAAAATTAGTGCGACACATATCAGTATCAGACTGACGGAAGTGGGCACGGTATCGCGGGCACTGTATATTAAGAGGAGTGTTACTGTCAAGAGGAGCAAGACAAAACCTAACTCATGTGCCCCGCCTGTAAACGTGGGGGAGTACCCTATTGCCAGTACGTATGCGATAAGAATGAAAAGATATACGCTGCTACCATTGAACATCCTTCTCATGACCGTCGCGATCAATAAGACCAATGGCAGTATCAGGATAGGTAATAGGATGACGTCCTGAATCGGAATAGAGGTAACAAGTGATATTACCGTAACAATTATTCGACTTCCAACGAGACTAAGCGAGGATGCGTCAAAGAAACCGGCAGATCCGCCTGCAATTGTATTGATTAGGCCCTCATAATACATATCCAATCGTCTTGGATACATCGCATAGAGGAAGTGAATGTAACATCCGGCTAGGACGATGTACAGGGCGAGACGTTCCCTTCTGGTTGTACCGAAATTTCCCCCTGGCATTATCTCTTATCCATCGCCAATTTTTCAAATTCTGTCTCTATTGATAAAAATCGCCGCAAATTTCCCAGATTCATTTATCTCTTCATTCTGAATATCCTTTCTCATAACTTTTCGATGATCCTTTCCCATGTTGAAAGGGTTGTTTCAAAGGTGAACTGTTCCTCTACGAGCTTTCTCGCGGTTATGACGATCTTCTCAAGATTAGGGGAGCTTAACGCTCGGATAACATTCTGAGCAATGCAAGCCGGCGAGTTGTCTTCCATAATGAATCCGGTTTCACTATCAGTAATAATTTCGGGGATCATCCCAACAGACGTTGCGAGGACTGGCGTACCACATGCCATTGCCTCTAACATTACATTAGGAAGTCCTTCAGTATACGAAGGAAGAACAACTAATTGCAATCTATTCAGGAACTTGGGTAGGGAATCGTGTGGAATCCAACCGACTATTTCGGTTCTATCAATGAGATTATTCTTATTAGTGAATTCCAATACAATAGATTTTAATTCGCCGTCACCCGCAATAATGAACTTTTGGCTTGGAAGTTGCTCGGAGAGGAGCACAATGGCGTCTAGGAAATTTTGGATTCCCTTTTCTGGGCTCATTCGCCCTATATAGCCAATGATCGCTTCTCGCGTTGGTAAAGGTGAACTAATATTGAATCTTTCAACATTTTTATAATGTTCATGCCCAAAGAATATTTTATTTTTATATCTGGAGTACGCCTCATCTGAAATTAGCCTTTTTGAATATAGAACAATATAATCCGAAAGAAAATGGTTTAGGGGTTCTACGTAACTAAATAAAATGGAAATAAAATCCTCTTCATCGCCGGATACACGAATCAATGAACCGGATGACATGTAGATCGCCTTTTTTTTCATCAACTTACACGCAATCAATGGTAGTAGTAGGGTTCGCTCTCCCATGAAAAAAAAACAAATATTAACATCTTTTAATCCGGCCAGAAGTGATACAATTCTGGTATGGGCAACGATGAAATTTGAAACCTGTGATACAAAAGAACTCCCAGGACTACGTTCAATATTGATGATTTCCACATTACAAGGAACTTGTATCTCTTGACCGGATCCTCCTGTAATTACAGTGACTTTTTTTGTTAATGAGGAAATAATTGCAACTAGATTTGAGAGCGGCGGAATGCTCGCACGTAGCAGGAAGGGGCTAGAAATTATGCAGATACTTTTTTGTTTCACTTATATCCACCAAGGCTCATTTATCGAATGACATGCTGCATCTTTGAGTTATCGAGGGTCCCGATTTGCTCCTTCATATCGACAAATGGGTAAACGTCAAATCCAACCTTATCCAGGGAAGAGGATTCAGCGACATCGCTCTAACCAATGGAAAAAAACACGATCTTGTCCAGAGAGGTTTTTCCAACCATCAAAGCTTCACCTCCTGATAGACTTTCATCGTTCTCTTTGCGACATTAGCCCAAGACAAATCATCCGCTCGTTTTTTTACATTTGCTACTATCATTGATCGTAAAATTGGATCAGTTAAAAGACGAATTATTGCGTCTGCTAATGCTTGATAGTCAGTGGGAGGGACGAGCAGTCCTGTCTTTTCGTGCTCAACCACCTCATCAAGTCCTCCGACATCACTCACAACGACCGGTTTCCCAAAGGCAAAGGCAACGTTGAGAACACCGCTCATTCCACTCATCTCGGAGTATGGCAGTACAGCAAGGGTAGAGCGCTGGAAGAGTTCAGTAACAAGTTCATCAGGTATAAATTCGTTGTAAATATCAAATACGGATTTATCACATACTTCTATCAGGGATTGATAAGGCGAGAGGTCCCCCTCGCCGGCGATTATTACTTTTATATCTGGAATTTCTTTTTGGATTAGCGGTATCGCCTTAAGGAGATAGTCTAAGCCTTTATATTTTCGAATATTGCCAAAAAAAATGATCGTATTAACTCCTTCTATAGCCTCTGGATCCGAATCTGGTTTAAAGAAAGTATATGTGCCATGGGGTACAATCGAAATGTCTTCATCTTTAATACTGGTCTCTTTAACCAATTCATTTTTATCGTGCTCTGTATGCACAATAAATTTTTTAAAATTTACATGTCTCTCAAACTGCCCAAGAATACTCTGCTCAAGAATGGTTATTAACAATCCAGATTGTGAATATAGAGAATGTTTAGTATAGATTATAGGATATTTTTTATCGATATTATATAGCTTGATGAAAACAGCCAATGGTGGGATTACAGGTGCGGGTATATGAATGATATCAGGTTTCACTCGATCAATTTCTCGAACGTATTTATAAGACAATAGCCCCTTCAAAGAATCTAATGATAGTATTCCTCTAAGTTGATTCATTGTAAAATTGAGTGGATCAAAAAGCTTTTCTATATTTATATCGGCCGAAAAGTACTCAGAGTTAATTCTTTTGCTACCAATAATTGTTACATCAGCATATTTGGCCATTGCATTGGCTAGTTCAGCCGTATAATGCGGCATGCCCCCCCAGTCATAAGGAAGTATATATAATATTTTGATTTTTGAATGTAAATTTTTTTCGCTTATGCATATGAATTCCTCATTAGAATCGTCGCTCGACCAGGAGTGGAGAGAACCGGTACTATCAATAACAGGATTGCTGATTGTTTCCATTACAACATCACCAAATCAAGGTTATGCTTTGAGAAAATGGATCGATACGTTCGACACTATTGAAACTGCTCATGATTCAGCCACCACCCATTTTAATACAATTATTTTGTCGATGAAGCACCTGCTTACATAAAATGTGGTTTCGCAGCCTATACTCGTCATTGCCCGTGATTCCTGATCCGAAATATTGGATTTAACCTGTAAAGGTAACATAAATCATAGCGGCGGTCATGATGTCGCGCTCTGATCTTTCAAAAAAATTACCATAAAATTCAGTACCAACGCTTCACTCATCAGCAAGAGTCCAAGGATTAACGACATCCCGCCTCCGATTGAAAGGAGGAAGTGGAATTTTGACGAAATGTAATATTCAGCGAGCACCCAAGACCCCGCGATAAGCCCCAACCCCATTAAGATAATGGCTGGAATTCCGAACGCTAGTAATGGCCTTCGATAGCCGATCAAAGAAACAATATTGTAGAGAACCTTCACGCCGTGTTTTACTGGGTGCTCCGTAGATGTTTCCTCAATATCATACCGAACATGGATTGGAACCTCAATAATCTTCAGGTTGTGATCACTGATCTGAATCAGGATCTCCGAACCGGCTGACATCCCCGTCCCGTTCAAGCGGACAACGTCAATTGCTCGCTTGCCATACGCTCGAAACCCGCTCTGAGTGTCGCTAACATGTATGCATCCGGCCAAGGTCGTAGCTGTGTCGAGCACTTTCATCCCGACTCTGCGGTAGCTGGGGATGTGGTCGCGGGGCGCGTCCTCGAGGAAGCGTGAGCCGATGACGACGTCCGCCTTCTCCCTGAGCACGGGATCGAGTACTCTCCCGATGTCGCGGGGCCGGTGCTGGCCGTCGGAGTCGAGGATGACGAGCGCGTCCGCATCCATGGCCCGGGCCACCTCGAAGATCGTCTTGAGGGCCGCCCCGTATCCTCGGTTCTCCTCATGGCTGATCACTGTGGCTCCCATCCGCTCCGCGATCCGGGCGGTCTCGTCTGAGGAGCCGTCGTCGACCACGACGACACGATCGACGATCTCCTGTGCGAGGAGGATGGTCCTCGCGATGTAGAGCTCCTCATTGAACGCCGGCATCGCGGCGATGATGTACGGGCTGGAATCGAGTTTGTCTCGAATGGGAATGTGATTACTACTCTCGACTGGGGCTTCGTAAACAAAGGTACCCTCAACATTTGAAAACGAGACCGAGTCGGACATGAGAGTTACCTCTGGAGATACGTTGGAATTCGACACCATTTCGTGAATGGTCCCGGCGGTGTGAAGGGGACGTTAGCGATCACGAACGCTCCCCCGAAGGGGGCGTGAAGGGGGACTGGTCGGCTCGAGCCGGCATGCCAGGCCGCCTCGACCCCGCGATCATCACGGCGCCGACGAGCCCGAGGAGGCTGAAGACCACCGTCGTGGCCGGCGACCAGGCCACCGCGTCGTTTGGCAGGGCGAGGAGCGGCAGGACGCCGAAGACCGACCCCGTCACCACCAGGGGCACGCCGATCATCCCCAGCGCGCGGCCCTGCCGGACCAGGATCGCGCGCGTCATCGAGCGCACGATCTCGAGGCCGTGGAGGACCGGGTGCTTCTTGTGGCTGTTCGGGACGTCGTAGCGGCAGGAGATGGGGACCTCGGTGATCCGGAGCTCGCAGGCCGCGAAGTGCGCGATCATCGCCGACTCCAGGCTGTACCCGTCCGAGGCGAAGTCCAGCCGGCCCAGCGCGGCCGGCCCGAGCGCCCGGAAGCCCGACTGCGTGTCCGTCAGGGTGACGCCGGCGCCGAGCGCCGTGACGAGGTTCAGGGTCTCCTGGCCGAGCCGGCGGTAGAGCGGGACGTGGGACCGGACCTCGAGGAAGCGCGAGCCGACCACCATGTCGGCCTCGCCCGCGAGGACGGGGGCCAGGACCCGCGGGATCTCGCCGGGCAGGTGCTGGCCGTCCGCGTCGAGCATCACCACCACGTCGTAGCCCCGGGCGATGGCCGCGGCGAAGCCGGCCTGGACTGCGGCCGCCTTGCCCCGGTTCTCCGTCATGGCCACGACCTCGGCGCCCGCGCCGGCCGCGAGCCGGGCCGTCGCGTCGGCCGAGCCGTCGTCGACCACGATCACGTCGGGGACCTCGGCCCGCGTCTCGGCCACGACCCGGGCGATCACGGCCTCCTCGTTGTAGGCCGGGATCACGGCCACCACGCGGGGGGACCGGGGGCGGCGGACGGGGAAGCGGGCCGGCACGAGCGGCCACGCGGGCTGCCCGCTCCACTCGACGAGCGATCCTGCCGGCCGCGGCCGGCTCATCCCCTGGTGGCCCTGCATGGTTCTCTCTCCCCGGTTCTGCCTGGTTGCCCTACTCCTCGAGATGCGCGGCGGTCCCGGGTCTCGCGATAGGATCAGCGATTGGGCTGATCAGCGTGGTCGATGATGAGACCGGGCCCGCCATCTGCTCACTATCTCGATTCGTGTGGTTAAAAATATTCCTTTTTTGTTCAGGGGAAAATATCGCGCGGTACGTCTTTTTATTCGAATTGAAACGTATTTTAACGCGGTTTCCCGTAATGGAAAGTGCCATGGTCTTGTTTTCCCCGGGGCCCGGGCCAGGGCAACGATAATACGGCCCGGGGCAGAATAGCTGGTGCTGAATCCATGAACCTTCGGACGCGCGAGACGGTCATCGTCGTGCTCGTGGTCTGGAGTCTGATCGTCGCCGCCTTCATGCTCCTGAACCGGGCCCTCGACCTCGAGGTCTTCTTCGTCCTGGTCCTGATCGGGATGCTCGTCCTGGTCGAGCTCGCGGACACGGCCACGGTCCAGCCGGGCCACCTCCGGCGGGTCAAGTACGTCGTGGCGGCCGGGGTCCTCGTCTTCGGCTGGATCGTCGCGAACAAGGTCATGGAGATCCTGGCCCGATGACCCCCCCGGACTGGCGGCCCAGGCTCGATGACGGTCTCGCTGCCCTCCGCGGGGCCGCCGGCTCCCTGCGGCGCGACCGCCTCGCGGCCTGCGCGCTCGTCCCCCTCGTCCTCGGCCTCCTCCTGGTCTTCGCCGGCCAGGCCCTCCTCTACGACGCCGCCAGCTCGGCCGCCACACCGTACCACCAGGACGTCCGGGTCACGGGCGGCCTCTCGCGCGAGGACGGCGCGCTCGTCCTGCCCGAGTGGGCCTCGTCCCTCAACGCCACGGGCCCGGTGGTCCTCGATATAAAACTCGGCGACCTCGACGCGGCCGCGGCCAGCCTCGAGGCCTACCTCCGCTCGGGCCGGTCCCTCTCGGGCCTCGTCTTCCGGCTCGACGCCAGCGAGACCGACGTCGGCGAGTACAGCAGTCTCAACTGGCAGAACGTGGAGTCCCTCACCCGCCTCCTCAACCAGACCGAGGAGTTCGGCCGGCTCGAGACCCTCGAGGTCCAGTACCGCGACGCCGGCGACGCCGCCAACCTCCGCGCCGTCCAGCTCCGCGGCGAGGATCTCCGCGCGGCCCTCCTCGCGAACTACGCGGGCTACGCCGGCCGGCGGGACGAGGTGGTCAACCTCTCCGAGGCCTACGACCTGGATACCGCGGCCTACGAGCAGTCCGTCCTGGACTTCCAGGCGATCGTCGAGGCCCTCACCGGCCGGCAGGAGGCGCGGGCCGCGGCCCTGCCCGCGGAGATCCGCGGGATCCAGGACGCGGCCCGGGCCGCCGGCGCGCTCCCGCCGATCACCTTCGAGGTCGTGCCCGACCGGGGCCGGTACGGCGACGTCCTGGAGATGCGCGGGACCGTCTCCGCGCCCGCCGGGACCGAGGTCACGGTCTTCGCCGACGGGCGGCCGCTCGCCGGCGTCGTCTCCGGCGCGGACGGCCGGTTCCGCTTCCCGTACCGGGTCGAGCGGGTCGAGGCCGGGCGCCACGCGGCCTACGCCTCGGCCGGCGCGGCCATCTCGGAGGACGCGGCCTTTGTCATCGACGAGCGGAACACCACCGTCGACCTCGCGGTCACCCTCGAGAACGGGGGCTGGCTCGTCTTCGCGAACTGGACCGCGTACTGCCGGGGGGTCCTCGCGACCGAGGACGGCGTCCCGGTCCGCGACGCCCTCGTCGAGGTCGACGTCGAGGAGTGGTGGTGGAACGACGGGACCACGCGAGAGAACGGGACCTTCCTGGTCAACGCCACCAACCTCGAGGCCGGCCGACAGAACATCACGGCCTGGTTCTACCCCGACGACCAGCCCCTGAACCGGTCCGTCTCGGCCCCCGTCGTGGTCGAGGTCCCGTCCCTGGCCGGGACGCTCGCGCCGCTCCTGTACCTCGCCGGCCTCGGCCTCGCCGGCGTGGGGGCCGTCCTCTACCTCCGCCGCCGGCGCGCCGGGGAGGCCGTCCCCGCCCGCGCCCGGGCGGAGCCGCCCGAGCCCGTGGTCGAGCTGCCCCCCGCGCCCACGCCCGCCGAGGCCGCCGCGGCCGCCGACCTGCTCGGCGAGGGCGTCGACGGCCGCGAGACGGTCACGCGCCTCTACCGCCGGCTCGCGCGCGAGCTCGACAGCCGCCACCCGCGCGAGTTCCTGCGGTCCTTCACGCCCCGCGAGCTCGCGGCGCGCTTCGCGGCCGCGCCGTGGTCCGGCGAGCTCGCGGCCCTCGTCGCGGTCCACGAGCGGGTCCGGTACGCCGGGCGCGCGCCGACAGAAGAAGATATCCGGCAGGCGCGAGAGACCTTTATCCGCGTGATCTCGGAGAGTGAGGGCCATGCCGACGGGTAGGGCCGTGCTGGCCGTCGTCCTGGCCTGCCTGGTCGCGGTCGCCGTCCTGCCCGGCATGGGCGGTGCCGTCACGGTCGCCCTCGACCGGTCGACGGCCGGCTGGGGCGAGACCGTCCGGTTCTCGGGCGACGGGGCCGGGAGCGGGGCCGTGCGAATCCTGGTCGACGGCCTCGAGGCCGGGCGGGCCCAGCCCACGGCCACGGGGGCATACTCCTACGACTACCTGGTCGACCGGCTGCCCGAGGGCGTCCACGTGGTCGGCGTCGAGGCTGGCGGGGGAATGGCCGAGGCCACCCTCGAGGTGGTCATGACCGACCCCGTCCTCCGGCTCGGGGCCGTGCCGACCGAGCACGAGGGCGAGCCGGCCCTGCGCTGCACGGGCAACCTCACGGCGAACGGCCGGGGCGTCCCCGGCGCGTCCGTCCGCCTGGTCTTCGACCGAAAGACCCCGGCCGACTGCATCACCGGCCCGGCCGGGCAGTTCGAGCTCCTGGGCGTCATCGCGCCCGGGACCCACACGGTCGTGGCGAACGTCTCCTTCGACGACGGCCGTCCCCTCCGCCCGGCCACGAGCGCCGTGGTCGAGGCCACGGTCCCCGGCGGGTTCCCCTGGCTCCCGGCCCTGGCCGTGGTCGCCGTCCTGCTCCTGGCCGGGGTGGGGGGATTTCTCTACTGGCGCGGGTACCGGCACCAGGAGCGGGCCGAGCCGGCCCCGCTCGCCCCGCCGCCGGCGGCGGGGAGCGAGGTCCGGGGCCGGCCGCCCGAGCCCATGGCGCCGCCCGTCGAGTCGGCCGCGCCGGTTCCCTCGCCGGGGAGCGACCTGCGCGCAACCGCGCTCCGGCTCTCCGGGGACGGCGGGCGCGAGGGGATCGAGGCCGTCTACCGCGGCCTGGTCAGGCGCCTCGCCGAGCGCGAGCCCGGGGGGCGCCTCGAGGGGCTGACCCCGCGCGAGCTCGCGGCCCGGTTCGAGGGGAGGCCGGGCGGCCTGGCCGTCGGGCGGGTCGCCGCCTGCTACGAGGCCGTCGCCTACGCCGGGCGCCCCCCCACCCCGGTCGACATCGAGACCGTGGTCGAGGGGTACGTCGCGGCCCTCGCGGAGACGGCCCGTGCCGGCGAGTAGGGACTGGGCCGTCGGCCTCGTCCTCGTCGCCTGCGCCGTCGCGCTCGTGGTCCACCTCTCGGCGACCGACGCCGAGTTCAGCCGGCACAACCCCTCCTGGAACGGGTCGTCCTCGTTCTACGACGCCCTCGAGGCGCGCGGGGCCGTGGAGGTCGGCGACCCGGCCGAGCTCGCGGGCCGCACGGGCTCGACCCTGCTCGTGGTCGCGCCGTCCGTCGCCCCCGGCGCGGCCGACGCGGCCCGGTACCGGGAGTTCGTCCGGTCGGGGAACACCCTCGTCCTCCTCGACGACTTCGCCTCGGGCAACGGCCTCCTCGACGCCGTGGGGGCCACCATGCGGTTCGACCAGCGCGGGGTCCTGAGCCTCGAACGCGCCTACGAGCTCCCCGACGCCCCCCTCGGGTACCCCGTTGCCGGCGCCGCGCTCGCCGAGAACCTCTCCGCCGTCGTCTTCAACCGCCCCGTCGCGGTCACGGGCGGCGCGCCGCTCCTCGAGACCTCGCCCCTCTCCTGGATCGACTCCGACGGTGACGGCGTCCCCGCCCTCGACGAGCCCTTCGGCCGGTACGCGCTCGCCGCGAGCGAGCGCGTCGGGGCCGGGACCGTCGTCGCCGTCGGCGACGCGAGCCTGGTCATCAACGCCATGCAGAACCTTCGCGAGGGCGACAACGCCCGCCTCCTCGCCCGGCTCGCGCCCGACGGCGTCCTGGTCGACGGGCGGCTGGGCCGGACGGCCGCCGCGGACGGTCCCGTCGGCACGGTTTTATGGCTGCAGGAGAGACCGTTTATTAGCATTGCCGTCGTCGCGCTCGCGCTCGCCGCGCTCGCGCTGCGGCAGGAGAGGAGGCGGGTGAGTGGAGCCTGAAGCGCTCGAGAGGGAGGTCGGGGCCATCGCGGCCGCGCACGGCGCGATCAGCGAGACCGTGGGGCAGTTCGTCGTGGGCAACCAGGACCTCGTGGACCTGCTCGCCGTCGGAGTCCTGACCGGCGGGCATGTCCTGATCGACGGGGTGCCCGGCACGGCCAAGACCACGATCTCGAAGATCATGGCACGGCTGCTCGGATACCGGTTCAGCCGCGTCCAGGGCGCGGTCGACGTCCAGCCGGCGGACATCATCGGCGTCCGGATCTACGACGCGGACAAACACGAGTTCGTGCTGCAGAAGGGGCCGATCTTCGCCAACTTCGTGATGGTCGACGAGATCAACCGGTTGACGCCCAAGACCCAGTCCGCGCTCATCGAGGCCATGGCCGAGCACCAGGCCACCATCGACGGGACCTCCTATCCCCTCGGCGACCCGTACTTCGTGGTCGCGACCCAGAACACGCAGGAGTTCGAGGGGACCTTCCCCCTCATCGAGGCCCAGCGCGATCGGTTCATGTACGGGATGACCCTGCACCACCTCGACCGCGAGCACGAGGCCGAGATCCTCGTTCGCCTCCGCGACGGCCAGCTCGACTGGGAGACCTACGGCAACCGGCTCGCCCCGCTCTTCTCGGTCGAGGAGATCGCGCGCATGAGCCGGGCGGTCCAGGAGGTCTACGTCGACGACGCCATCGTCCGGTACATTCGCGACATCGTGGTCTCGAGCCGGTCCCACGGCGACATCCGGCTCGGCACCTCCACGCGAGGCTCGCTCGCGCTCCTGCGGGGCGCCCAGGCCCGGGCCGCGCTCGACGCCCGGGCCTACGTCATCCCCGACGACATCAAGGCCATGGCACGGCCCGTCCTCGGCCACCGCCTGGTCCTGGAGCGCGAGGCCGAGATCGGGCGGGTCTCGGTCGGGCAGGTCATCGGCGATATCCTCTCGGCCGTCGAGGTGGCCTGATACGGTGCGCCCGACGGCCTGGGCCTCGGGCGCCGTGGCGGCCGCGGCCGTGCTCTGGACGGGCGGGCTCGCCTTTGACGCGCCCGGAGCGGCCGCCGCGGCCGCCGGGCTCGCGGCGCTCGTCGGCGCGCGGGCCGGGCTCTTCCTCTCCCGGGTGGGACGGGCCGCCGAGGGGCTCGGGGTCGAGCGGCGGGTCGAGCGACCGCACGTCCGGCAGGGCGAGCCCGTGGGTGTCGCGACCCGTCTCTCTCTCCCCCCGGTCCCGGGGCTCCGGGTCTCGCTCGCCGACCTCCCGCCGGCCTCGGCCGCGTACGACCCGGGCGAGGCCCGCGCGGTCGGCGGCTGGGCTCGGTACTGGGTCCGGATGACCCTGCCGGGCCAGGCCGCGTTCCGCGGGGTCCGGCTCGAGGCCCGGGACCCCTTCTTCTCGACCGTGCTCGTGCTCGCGGCGGACCGGTACGCCGGCACGCCCCTCACCGTCCTCCCGGCCGACGCCCCCGACCGGCCCTGGCCCGCCGAGGGGACGGCCGCCGGCGAGCGCGAGCGCGAGCGGCAGTCGGTCCTGCGCGGCCAGGGGACGCGGTCGTACCGGCCGTTCCGGGCCGGGGACGACCCGGCCCTGGTCGACTGGAAGCTCTCGGCCAAGTACGGCCGGTACTTCGTGCGCGAGCCCACCGGCCAGGCCGGCGGGCAGCCGCTCGTCGTGGTCGACCTCCCGCCCCGCGACGCCCCGGCCGCCGACGACGTCCTCTCGGCCGCGGCCGGCGCCGTGGGGGCCGCCGTGCGCGAGCACGGCACCTGCTCGCTCCTCGCCGTCGCCGGAGCGCAGGTCGTCGCGTTCCTGGACCGCGAGGCCGACCTGGCGGTCCTGGTCCGGCAGCTCGGCGCCCTCTCGGGCGTCGTCCCGGCGCCGCTCTTCCGCGCCCACGACCCGTCCTCGCTTCGTCGGCGGCTCAGGACGGCCGAGCGGTCGACCGGGGGCCCGGACGGGCGGCTCGCGGCCGCGCTCCGGGCCAGCCTCGCCGGCACCGGGCGGTCCCCGTTCGAGCGGGACCTGGACCGGGCGCTCTCTGCCGCGGGGGAGAGCGACGTCGTTCTCTACTCGGCCGGGGCCGGCGACCGAAGTCACCTCGCCCTGCTCGGCGCAGCCGTCCTCCGGCGGGGCCGGCGCCTTCGCGCCTACCTGCCCGGGCCCGACCCGGCCGCCGTCGCGGACCTCGCGCCGTACGGCGCGGTGGAGGCGCTCTGATGGAGTACGAGCGGGCCGTCCCCGTCGCCGTGATCGCGGTCTTCGTGGCCGCCGTCTGGCTCGTGCCCGGCCTCGACCCGGTCGTCGGCGTCCTCGTGGCCGTGCTCGGCCTGGTCGTGGCCGCGTCGGTCCTTGGCGGGTACGGCGGCCCGTACCTCGCCTTCTGCCTGGGCGAGGCCTTCGCCGTCGGGCTCGGGACGGCCGCGCCCCTCCTCGGCGTCCTGGTCCAGCCCCTGGTCGCCTACCTGGCCATCGGCCACGAGGACCGGCAGGGGCTCGTCCTCGGGGCCACCGCGGCCACGCTCGCGGCCGGCGCCGTCTTCCTCTTCCGGGACACGCTCGCCCCGCTCCTGCTCGTCGTGGCCGTCGGCGCCGCGGCCGTCCTCGCGTTCGTACTGGTCGAGGCCTGGTTGCGCGCCCGGTACTCGGGGGAGCGGGAGTGACCCGCCCCGACGGCTCCACGATCGGCGGCGCCGTCCTCCTCGCCGCGGCCGCGGTCCTCCTCGGGGTCGCGGCCCTGACCGGGCGGGGCGACATGACCAGCGCCACCCTGGTCCTGGTCGGGTTCGGGGCGTTCGTCGGCGGCGTGGTGCTGCTGACGCAGTACCGCGGCGAGGCCGTCGTCCCCTGGGTCGCGGGGCTCGCCGCCGCCGGCCCGGTCCTCGACCTGGCCCGGGTCGCGGCCGACCTCGGCCTCCAGGGCAGCGCCCGGCTGGTCCCGACCCCGGACGGGGTCGTCCAGGTCGTCCCCGTCCGTGACCTGCCCGCCGGCGCGGACCTGCCCGCGCTCCCCCGCGACGACTACTCGTTCCTCGACGAGGCCCACGGTGGGGGCCTCCTCCTCGTCCCGACCGGCGGGCCGCTCTACGACCGCCTCGTCGCCGAGAACGGGCTCGTCGTGCCCGACACCCCCGAGGGGGTCTGCACGGCCGTCCGCGAGGTCGGCGTTGCCGCCCTCGGGGTCGCCGACCGCGTCGAGGCCGTCGCCGAGGGCGACGGGATCGTGGTCACGCTCGAGGGCTTCCGGCTCTACGACGGCTGCCGGGCCGTCCGGGCGGCCTCGCCCCGGGTCTGCACCATGATCGGCTGCCCCGTCTGCAACCTCTTCGGCGTCATGGCTGCGGCCGGCCTGGGCCGGACCTGCGTCCTCGCGGACGTCTCGACCGACGACGCTGCGCGGTCGGTCCGGCTCGTCCTCGCCCTCGCCGAGCGGACCTGAAACCCGGCCCCTCCTCCACGGCACGGCCCCCCCGACCGGCGCCGGTCCGCCGCGGGGCGGTCACCTCTTCCAGGCCGAGGCGACGAGCCGCACGGCCCGCATGAAGAGGTAGACCGCGCAGAGTGTTGCGAGGGCCACGGCGAGCGGGGTCGCCGGGACCAGGACTCCGAGCCTCGTCGCGGCCGATGCGGCCGCCCCCGGGGCCGCTGCCTCGAGCACCATGCCGAGCAGGATCCCCGTGACCCACATCGCGGCCACGATCCCGAACGTCAGCGGAAGGTGCCGGCCAATCAGCCGCTCCTTCTCCCGGTCCCGGTCCCCGCGCCGGGCCCGCCAGAGCCGGTGCAGGGGCATGGAACAGGCGAGCAGCAGGTAGTACAGCCCCCCGATCCCCGTCCCCGGCAGTCCCGCGATCATCTCAGTGCCCCTTCTCGTAGACCCGGAGGCTCCGGCCGAGGACCAGCTCGTTGGCGAGCGCCTCGAGGATGAAGACCGCGTTCACAGCCCGGAGCACGAAGAACGACGGGATGCTGGCGAGTGCCCGCCCAACCTCGCCGCGGCCCCGAGCCGCCGCGAGGACCGGGATCAGCACCACGGGAAGGTCGAGGACGTAGCCGAGCAGGACCAGCGGCTCCCCGAGGAGGAGCGCGAGCAGGGGGAGCAGGACCAGGAACGCGATGGACGCGACCACCGCGTCCCAGAGGGCGACGGTCACGAACGAGCGCAGGTACGAGATCTCGAGGAGCGGGCGCCAGTGGAGCCGGACGTTCTGGACGAAGCCATGGGACCAGCGGCGCAGCTGCTTTGCCATGAACCGGCAGTCATGGGGCTCAATCGGGTAGCAGACGGCCTCGGGCACGAACCGAACACCGTATCCGGCCTCGTGGTAGTGCCAGGTGAGGTCCATGTCCTCGGCCATGGTCCGGGTGGACCATCCACCCTGGGCCGTGAGCGGTCCCATCTGGTAGAGCGAGAAGCAGCCCGAGGAGATCAGGGGGTGGTCGTAGTAGTCCTGGATCGGCTTGTACCAGGTGAACGCGAGGAGGTACTCGATGTAACGACCGCGCTCCCAGAGCGTGCCGACGTACCGGGGCACGACGAACCCGCAGGCGGCGGCGCACCGCTCGTCGTCGAAGGCCGCACTCAGGCGCTCGAGGGCGTCGGGGGCGAGCGTGGTGTCGGCATCGATCGCCATGACGTACGGGGTCGTGACGTGCTTCAGGGCGAAGTTCTGGGCGGCTGCCTTGGAGCCGGTGTTCGCCGTCGGCCGCAGGACCGTCGCGCCGAGCGACGCCGCAATCTCCCCGGTCCGGTCGGTCGAGCCGTCGTCGATGACGAGGATCTCCACGGGTGGGCTGGTCTGGGCCTGGAGGCTCAGGATCGTGTCGGCGATGCTCGCCTCCTCGTTGTATGCCGGCACCAGCACGGTCACGTCCCGCGCCGGCGGCGGGTCGGCAGGTCCAACGTCGGGGCTCATCCGTAGGAACTGATATGGTGCCGGCTCGTAAAACCCTTGGTGACGATGAGAGGCCGATACGGTTTGCTCCGCCTCTTCTTCGCCCGATAGAAGCCGTGCGGACCGGGTCACCATGGGCGACCGCGACGGGAGGCGGAGGGCCGTGGCCCCGGCCGGTCCGGCTCGTCCTCACCCGCTCCTAGCGGACCCGAACCCAGAGGTGGAGGTCGCGGTAGCTCGCATCGACCCGGGCCTGGCCCGCGACGGCGTCGGCGGGCACCGTCTCGTTGAAGAGCAGGAACTGGACCTTGTTGAAGCCGCTGTCCGGGACCGTGAAGTTCAGGATCCGCTCGTCGGTCGCGTTGTGCGGCAGCATCACCGTGTACCGGTTCAGCAGGGCTGTCCGGTCGACCGTCGAGGTGTTCGTGGCCGTGTCGAAGGTCTGGTTGAAGGCGTGGGCCTCGACCGTGTAGGTCACGTCGCGGTGCTCCTGGTTCGTGACCCCGGCCCAGACCCACTGCGGGGTGTTCGCCGCGAACGAGGTTGGGAAGTCAGCGGCCATGCCCTCTGCGCCGAGGATGTAGAACTCGGTGAAGCGCTCGCCCTCCTTGGGGACCGCGATCACGAACGCCGTCGTGGCAAGGGCCGCGACCACCGCGACGACCAGGAGGACCGAGAGGTTCCGGTCCAGCGGCGACTGGCCCTCGGGGAAGAGATCGTCGCGGGCCGAGGCGACGAACGCGCGGAGGGGGACCGTGAGCCGGTCCTCGGACGGGAGGGCGAGCCGGCGGACCGTCGCGATCACGGCCATGACGAGGATGAAGATCGAGAGCGAGGCCAGGACGGGGTCGAGCCGGATGCCCCAGGGGGTGTAGTTGAGCACGAGGCCGATCAGCGGCACCACCGCGATCGAGAGGCCGAACGAGAGCGCGACCCGCTCAATCCAGTCGAGGTCGTCGTTGCGGGGAAAGAGGGCCGCGATCAGGACGTAGCCGGGGACGAAGAGGACAAGCGGGAGGCCGAGAACCACCCGCAGTGGGGTCTCGCTGACGAACGGCAGGTAGACCGCGAGCAGGGTGAGCGCGGTCCAGGCGAGTGACACCGCGATGTCGATGGGCGGACGGACGGCGCTGGCGAGGTCGCGGCCGATGCCGCCGGTGGACGGTGCGGGCACCATTACTGAGGGTGGGCGCCGCAACTATTTGAGCCCCACCGAGACGACAGCCCGGCCGTGCCTCAGTCGGGGGGCCCGGGGAGGGCCGGCGAATCGGGGAGCCGCGGAGGCGGGGGCGGCCCCCCCTCTGCGAACGCGGCGTCGCCCGCGCGGACCGAGAGGCGGTACGCTGCGTACGCGGCGAGCAGAAAGACCGCGCCGGTCAGCATCGTGTTCCACGCCGCCTCGACCCGCCAGCCCGTCAGCCCCGAGAGGTGCCAGAGCGCGCCGCCGCCCACGAGCATCAGGCCGAGGACCGCGAGGGGCAGGCCCGCGCCGAGGGCCAGTATTCGGAGGAGGCGGCCGTGCCGGGCCGCGATCGCCGAGGTCATGGACGGGGCGAGCACGGGGAGGAGGAGCAGGACGAGGGCCGCACCCGAGACCCACTCGAGCGGGTCGGCCAGCTCGAGGAGGAGCGACCTGAGGATCCAGCCCTCGGCCTCGAACGGGAGGGCCGGGCCGAAGAACGGGTAGAGCCAGGCCCGCGGCTGGGTCCACATCACGTCCAGGGCCTGGTGCGATGCGACGCCGAGGCCGACGGCGAGCAGGGCCGGCCGGCCGAGCCGGCGGTACACGATCGCGCCGGCGAGGAGGAGGACCGAGAGGAAGAGGAGGGTGTGGAGGAAGGTCCGGCCTCCCACCGTCCCGCCGAAGACGAAGAGGGCGAGCGGCTTGTCCACGAGGTCCGGGAGGAGGGCGCCGAACATGCACGGCAGGACCACCGCCCGGGTGCCGAGCCGGTCGGCGAGCAGGTAGCCCAGGAAGATCCCGGTCAGGAGGTGGAAGAGGAGGAACATCGAGGCAGCTGGTCAGATGTGGTGCGTGACCGCGGGCAGCCCGGCCCGGCCGTCGAACCGCTCGGCGTGGCCGTCGGGGAAGGTCAGGCTGATCGCAAGGGGTGAGTAGTCCGGCGTGACCAGGGGCTTGAACCAGTACCGGTCGAGGGCTCGGCCGAAGGCCGTGAAGTCAACAGCCGGCGTGACGTAGGTGGTCGTCCCCTTCCGGTGCGTGACCGTTGCGAAGCGCTGGACCGTGAACGCGGCGCCGTCCGGACCGGCCGTTCGGACGTGGACCTTCCTGCCCGAGAGCGCCTCGAGGGCCGCCTCGGCCGTCCGCTCGGCACCGCGGCCCGGCACGGCCACGGCTGCGTAGGCCACGAACCGCTCCAGCGGGTTCAGGTCGTAGTCCATCGAGACGTCGGCCGCCCCGCCCGGGCCCACGGCCACATCGAGGCGCGTCACCTCGACCGCGCCGGCGGGTACGGCCGTGAGCGCCGCGACGAGGAGGGCGATCAGGAGGTGGATGCGCATGCAGATCGTCAGATAATTTCTGGACAGGATTGAAAAAGGTGCCGGTCGGGGAGCTGTTTCAAAATATTTATTATTTAGGGGGGAAGGATGATCACTATGGTCTGCGACGACGCGGTCTCGGCCGTGCTGGGGGTCGTGCTCATGCTCGCCGTGACCGTGCTCCTCGCGGCGATCATCGCGGCCGTACTCTTCTGGCTCCCGCACCTCTGCGACCCGTTCCCGCCCGCCGTGATCCAGGCGGTCGAGGTCCACGACTACAACGAGGCCGGGACCGTCCTCAACTACGACAGCCGCCTCCTCCTCCGGAACACCGGTCGCGAGCCCCTGCCGAACCGGCCCCTCTCGGCCAACTTCTACGCGGACAATGTCCGCGTCGACTGCGTCCTCGTGACCTTCCACGGCGAGGACGCCATCCCGAGCCACCACCTCGGGATCGAGCGGATCGCGGGCTCGGGCTGCCGGGGGGAGACCTGGGAGCCGAACGCGGGCGTCCTGATCGACTTCCGGGACCGGACCTTCATGCCCGGCCAGGCCATCCGGGTCGAGGTCGTCCGGGACGGGTGCGTCATCTCAAGCCACACGTTCCGCCGCGGGACAGCCCCCGCGCGATGAGCCGGGCCGCGCGGAGCGGCTCGGGGACGCCGCCGTCCAGGGTGAACGCGTTTACCACGGCGGCAGCGGCGGCGGGGTCGATCCCGACGGGCCGGAGGTAGACCGTCGCGCCGGTCGAGAGCGGGACCGGGACGCGCTCGCCGAGCCGGCGGTAGGCCGCGAACCGGGCCGCGTCGTCGGGAAAGTGGCGCCGTATCGCCTCCTCGAGCCCCGGCGACGGCTCGTACGTCACCGAGACCACGGCGCGGCCCGTGGCCTCGGCCACCGCGGCGATGTCGATCACGTTGAACCAGGCGATCACCGCTCCCGAGAGCATGACCAGCCGCACGTCACGCCGGTCCACCGAGGCGACGAGCCGCACGACCGCCGCGGTCGCGTCGTCGCCGCCGACCGTGGCCCGGGCCGTGCCGAACCCGTCGATCCGGAGGTCGCGCCGCATCACCACCCCCGCCAGGAGCGAGACCGCGCCCCTGTCGTGCCGCCCGCGGTAACTCTCCGCGATCCCGAGCACGCGCAGGCCGGGCTTTCCGGCGAGCATCAAAGAGCTTATGACACTCTCGCCGGTATATAATGGGGATGATGATCGACCGGGACGCGGTCACAGTCCTGGTCCCGACGCTGAACGAAGCGCCGACGATCCAGGGACTGGTCCAGGAGTTCGCCGCCCTGGGCTACCGGCGCGTCCTGGTGGTCGATGGCCGGAGCACGGACCGCACGGCCCAGCTCGCGGCCGAGGCCGGCGCGGAGGTTCTGGTCCAGACCGGGCGGGGCAAGGGGAACGCCGTGATCGAGGCCTTCCGTGAGATTGAAACCCCGTACGTCCTGATGGTCGACGGCGACGGGACGTACGCGCCCTCCGACGCCGACCGGATGCTCGCGCCCCTCGCCCAGGGCTTCGACCAGGTGATCGGCGACCGGCTCGGGGAGAGCCAGCGCCGGGCTTTCTCACGGCTCAACTACACGGGCAACTGGCTCCTGAACCGGCTCTTCCGGCTCGCCCACGGCCGGTACCTCGGGGACATCCTCTCGGGGTACCGCGCGTTCACCCGGGCCGCGATCGGCCAGATGGTCCTGAAGGAGCAGGGCTTCGGGATCGAGACCGAGCTCTCGGTCGAGGCCGTCCGGACCGGCCACCGGATCCGGGTCGTCCCGGTCACGTACCTGCGGCGGGATGGGACGGCCACGAAGCTGAACCCGTTCCGGGACGGGTACCGCATCGCCGTGACCATCTACCGGCTGGCGCGGATGAACAACCCGCTCTTCTTCTTCGGCCTGATCGGGGTGACCCTCTCGCTGATCGGCGTGCTGGTCGGCGTCGTGGTCATCCTCGACTGGCTGGCCGGGGTCGAGCGGCTGCCGCTCACGATCCTGACCGTGCTCCTGATCATGGTCGGGATACAGATCTTCGTCTTCGGATTGATCGGGGATCTCGTCCTCTCGTTCCACCGCGAGACCCTGGACGAGCTCGCGGCCATCCGCCAGCTGCAGGAGTCGGAGCCGTGACCCCCTCGATCTCGGTCGTGGTCCCGTCGTACAACGAGGAGGGGGCCATCGGCCGCTGCCTCGCCTCGCTCGCGGACCAGACCCTGCCGCGGGGCGAGTACGAGGTCATCGTCGTCGACGGGAACTCGGCGGACCGGACGCGCGCGATCGCGGCCGAATACGCCGACCGGGTCTTCGTCCAGTCGAGCCCGAAGGTCGGCGGCGCGCGAAACGACGGGGTGCTCGCGGCCGCGGCCCCGCTCGTCGCGACCACGGACGCCGACTGCGCCCTGCCCCGGAACTGGGTCGAGCGGGCCCGCGACGCCCTCTCGCGCGAGGGCGTGGTGATGGTCTACGGCCCGGTCGACCCGATCGAGGACGGGATCAAGAACCGGCTCTCGCTCGGGGTCGCGAACCTGGCCGCGGCCATCGCCTCCCGGGTCGGGTTCCACTACACCCTGGGGTGCAACACCGCGTTCCGGAAGGACGCCTTCGTCCGGGCCGGGATGTACCGGACGGTCGACGCCGGCGACGACCTCGAGGTCGCCCGGCGCATGGTCCGCGAGGGCCGGGTCGTCTACGACCGCGGGCTCCGCGTCGGCTTCTCCATGCGCCGGTACGAGCAGTTCGGCACCCTCCGCTCGCTCTACCAGTGGCTCTACATCGTCTGGAAGGGCGGGGAGTCCTCGAAGTATACGTACACCCGCCGCGAGTACCGGTAGACTCTCCCGGTCCCCCCGGATGGGAAACGGCTCAATGGCGCAGTCATGCCGCCCGGGACGGTCGCGCCCGGACCGGATCCTTTCCCCCCCCACCTGGTGGTCCTCTTCGGTCTCCTGGAAACGGGAGAGTGCGCGACAAGGCGCCGATCGGTTCTCCGGGCCGAGGAGTCCGGACCGCACGTCGACCGTTCCCGGCCTCCGCCGGAGATCGGGCTTCGGGGCAGGGGCCGGGCCCGGACCGGTCTTATCGCCTGCCTCTCACGCCGATCAGCGCGAGGGAGAGAGCCGCGAGGGCAAGCACGACGGTGGCAGGAGAGAACAGCCCTGAGGGCACGGGGGTACTCGGCGCGGCGGTGCCGGGAGCTGTCGTGACGGGGGCCGTCTGGGTCACGGTGGGGGACGGCGTCGGTGTCGGGGTTCCCTGGAGCAGCAGCACGGCGGCCGCCCGGTTCTCCTTCGCGTTGGTGCTCGTCGGGTCGAGCGCGATCGCCCGGTCGTAGCAGTCGATCGCCGCCGCGTAGTTGCCCTGGTTCTTGAGCGAGACCCCCTTGTTGTTCCAGGCCATCGCGAACGTCGGGTCCAGGTCGATCGCCTTGTCGTAGCACGCGATGGCCGCGGCATAGTTGCCCTGGTCGTCCAGGGCCGTCCCCTTGCCGTTCCAGTGGTAGGCCTTGGACGGGTCGAGCTCGATCGCCTTGTTGTAGCACGTGAGCGCCGCCGCGGGGTTGCCCTGCTCGGAGAGGGTGTTCCCCTTGCCGTTCCAGGGAGCGGCGTACGTTGGATCGAGCGCGATCGACCGGTCGTAGCATGCGATCGCGGCGACGTAGTTCCCCTGGTCCTGCAGAGCGTTTCCCTTGTTGTTCCACGGGTACGGGTCGGTCGGGTCGAGCGCGATCGACTTGTCGTAGCACTCGATCGCCTCGGCATACTTGCTCTGGTCCTGCAGGGCGTTCCCCTTGTTGTTCCAGGCACCGGACGACGTCGGGTCGAGGGAGAGCGATCGGTCGTACGCGTCGACGGCATCGGAAAATTTACCCGCTTCGTAGAGGTCATTCCCCTGCTCGAACCAGTCGGTAGCCGTGGTCGCGCCCCCGGCCGGGCTCGTCATCACCACGAGGAGCACCGCCAGAGATACGGCGAGGGAGTAGCGCAGTCCCATAGTAATCCACATGTCAATAGAAACGATAACACTTGCGAATTGAAGGAGCATCGACCGATCCGCACCGCTCCGCGGACCCACGCGAGTCGCCGTTATCCGCCCAGCCTGGCCGGCCGCAGGCAGAGCCGCCTGCCGTTCCCGTGAGATTTCCAAATATTTTTCTCGTGACAGTTCATAATGGACAAAGTGATTATAATGACAGGATTATATTCGCGGCCGGCCCTCCTCCGGTGCATACTGGCAGCCGGACTCCTCTGCAGCATCGTGGCTGGTGCCGGTGCGGTCGGCTACTCCTCGGGAACGTCCCCTGATTACATGATGCTCGATTCGCCGGGGACAGCGACCGTCGGCGACGTGATGAAGGTCACCGGCACCATCACGACCGCCGGGGTATCGACATTCGGGAACGTCTGGGCGATCAACTTCGGGCGGGACGAGGGGTCGTCGTCCTCCACCTCCTCGTTCGGCACCCAGCCGACGGTGCAGAACCACGGTGTGTACACGTTCGATGCCTCGAAGCGGCTCTCGTACTCCATCCCCACCGCCGGACTGACACCGGGCCGCTACGTGGTCGAGGTGACGGCGAGTGTCAAGGAAGGTTCGTCGCTCAAGACGACGAGCTCGCGGGTCTACTTCGACCTGGTGCGCCCGGGAGAGCCGCTGGAGACGCCCACGCCGACACCCCTGCCGACGACAGTGCCGACCACCCTGGCACCGACTCCCGTGACGACCGCTCCCGCCACCCCGGCCCCGACGCCGACGCCGGGCTTCGAGGCAATCCCGGGTCTGGCCGCGCTCGGAGGTGCGATCCTCCTCGGGCGAAGACGTGGCGAATGAGGCGGTCGGGAGATCGCTCGCCTCGTATCCCGGCCCCGCTGACCTCGCGTGCGCGATAGGCTGCGGGAGCTTTTTTCAGTCCGGCCCGGGCCGGCGTCGGTGGTCCGTCACAGGCACCGGAACCGGGCCAGGGTCCGCGGGCCCCAGAGCAGGACCACGACCGCGGTCATGGCGGCCAGGACGACGCTCGCGAAGACGGGGTCGTACGCGAAGCCGTAGTCCGGGACCGTGATCATGTTGGTCATGGCGTGGAAGAGGGCCACGCCGAAGACGCTCCCGCCGGTGTTGTTGTAGACCCAGACCATGAGGACGCGGAGCAGCACCGTCGTGGCCATCTGCCCCGCGACCCACGGCAGCGGGTTGGCGAGGACGTAGGGGATGCCGTGCCAGAGCGCCCAGACGGCGCCGATGATCAGCGCCGCCGCCAGGGCTCCCCACCGGGCCTGCAGCGGGTCGAGGGCATAGGCCGACCACCCGATCTCCTCGAAGATCCCCGCGACGATGAAGACCGGGAAGTAGGCGGCCAGCAGGAGCAGCGTGGCCTGCGGGGGCGAGACGGGCGCGCCCGTCAGCACCAGCCAGGCGAACTGGAGCGCCAGCACGGCCGGCGGCAGGAGGAGAATGGGGAGGTACCAGCGCGTATTCCCGATCCGCCGGTAGTCGAGCGACCGCCCGAGCAGGCGCCGGACCCCCTCCCGCCCGGCCTCGCGGTACGTCAGGAGCGAGGCCGCGACGAGGGGGAGGACGACCATCACGATGCTGTACGGCGGGACGAGGCGGAGCGCGTACGCGGGGATGGTGAGCAGGAAGAGCAGGGCGAAGTAGAGCCAGGGCCTCCGGTGCGCCGATCCGTGCCCGTCACCGGTCGCGTCGGCGGCCCCCGGCACAGGCGGTCCGGGGGGCATCTCGCCGCCCACCGCGTCTTCCGTACCACACACCTCGCTCCGGGTCCCGGTCACGCTCGCATCACCGGCACGATGGGCGGCGTTCCCAGGGAAAAGGCTGCCGGTCTCCGCCACGGAGCGAGAAGGTTTTTCACGAAGCGGGCCTCTGAGGAGGTGGAGGCAGACAGTGCAGGAGTTCTCGATACTGATCGGCGGGCGGGCCGGCGAGGGGATCAACAAGGCGAGCGCGATCCTCTGCCACCTGATGGCCAAGCTCGGCCGCCACGTCTACATGTACTACGACTACCCGTCCCTGATCCGGGGCGGGCACAACTTCGCCGTCGTCCGGTCCGCGGGTCACCCGGTCTGGACCCATCGTGACCGCGTCGACGTGGTCCTGGCCCTCGACCAGACGACCGTGGACCAACACGGCGGCGAGGTCGCCCCCGGGGGCGTGATCGTCTACGACGCCTCGACCGTCAAGCGGGCCGAGGGGCTCCCGGTCCCGCTCGACGAGATCCTCAAGGAGGAGGAGGCGCCGGCCATCACCCGGAACTCGGGCCTCGTCGGGGCGTTCTGCCGCGTGGCCGGGGTCCCCTGGGAGGTCGTGGAGGAGGTCTTCCGCGAGGAGGTCCCCGAGAAGTTCGTCGACGTCAACCTCCGGGTCGTCCGCCGGGCCTGGGACGCCGTCGAGGAGCGGTTCCGGATCGAGCGGGGCGCGATGGCGCCGCGGCCCGTCCTGACCGGGAACGAGGCGATCTCGCTCGGGCTCGTCCGGGGCGGGCTCGATGCGTACATCGCCTACCCCATGACCCCGACCTCGAACATCCTCCACTTCCTCGCCGAGGTCGCCGAGCAGTCGGCCCTGACCGTCGTCCACCCCGAGAACGAGATCGCGGTGATCCTGATGGCGCTCGGCTGCGCCTACGCCGGGAAGCGGGCCGCCGTCGGGACCTCGGGCGGCGGCTTCTGCCTGATGACCGAGGCGCTCTCGCTCGCCGGCCAGGCCGAGCTCCCGGTCACGATCGTGCTCGGCCAGCGGACCGGTCCGTCGACGGGCCTGCCGACGTACTCGTGCCAGACCGAGCTCCTCTTCGCCCGGCACGCCGGCCAGGGCGAGTTCCCGCGCCTGATCGTCGCGCCGGCCGACGCGGACGAGGCGTACGCGTGGGCCGCGCGGGTCCTCGACCTCGCCTGGCGGTTCCAGGTGCCCGGGTTCCTGCTCGTGGACAAGACCCTCTGCGAGGGCGGGTACTCCTGCTCGTTCGACCCAGCGGCGGAGCTCGTCGAGCCCCCCGGCCCCCTTCCGGATGTCCCGCGCGACCCGTACCTGCGGTACCGGTTCACCGAGAGCGGGGTCTCGCCCATGCTCCCGGCCGGGACGCCCGGCGCGGTGGTCAAGGTCAACTCGTACGAGCACGACGAGAGCGGGACCACGACCGAGGAGATGGAGCTCACGGCGCGCATGCAGGAGAAGCGGCTCCGCAAGGGCGCGGCCCTCGCCGCCGCCCTCGAGCCCTACGGGACCGTGGCCGTCTTCGGGGGGGAGAACGCCCGCGTCGGGGTCGTCTCGTGGGGCTCGACCGTCGGGGCCGTCCGCGAGGCCGCGGCCGGTCTCGACGTCCGGGTGGTCCAGCCGGTCGTGCTCGAGCCCTTCCCGGCCGAGGCCTTCCGGCGGGCGCTCGAGGGGCTCGAGCGGGTCGTCGTGGTCGAGGAGAACCTGACCGGCCAGCTCGAGCAGCTGATGCGGGTCCACGGCTTCTCGGCCGGCGCGCGCGTCCACCGCGCGGACGGGAGGCCGTTCACGGTCGAGGAGATGGCCGCCCGGCTCGCGGAGGTGGTCTGAATGGAGCCCGGTGACCTGATCACCCCGGCCGCCAACACCTGGTGCCCCGGGTGCGGCAACTTCGGGATGGAGCACGCGCTCAAGGACGTCATCGCCGGATTCATCGCCGGGGGGACGCCGCCCGAGCGGATCGTGCTCGTGACCGGGATCGGCTGCCATGCCAAGATGGCCGACTACCTCGGCGTCAACTCGTTCTACGCCATCCACGGCCGGACGCTCCCCGTCGCGACCGGGATCCGGATCGCGAACCCCGGGCTGAAGGTCATCTGCTGCGCCGGCGACGGCGACTGCTACGGCGAGGGGCTCGAGCACCTCCTCTTCGCGGCCAAGCGGAACGTCGACATCACCCTGCTGGTCCACGACAACCGCGTCTACGGCCTGACCACGGGGCAGTACACGCCGACCTCGCCGCTCGGCTTCCCGGGCCGGTCCACGCCCCGTGGCACGCCCGAGTACCCGCTCAACCCGGTCGAGCTGATGCTCGCGGCCGGCGCCACCTGGGTCGGGCGCGGGTACTCGCGCCGGCTCCCCCAGCTCCGCGAACTGATCCGGGCCGGCATGGAGCACCGCGGGTTCTCGTTCCTGGAGGTCTTCCAGATCTGCGCGACCTTCTACAACCAGACGAAGTTCTACGACGAGCATGTCTACGACCTCGACGCCGGGTCCTTCCCGGCGTCGGAGATCGAACGGGCCTTCGAGGCCGCGCGGGAGTGGGACTACAGCCGCGAGTCGCGGATCCCGCTCGGGGTCTTCTACGAGACGAGGTTCCCGACCTTCGAGGAGCGGCTGATCGAGCAGCGGGCCACAGAGAGCGACCCCGTGGGGGTCATGCGCAAGCTCTTCGCTATGCGGACCTAGGGACGGAAACGATTAAGGGGACGGATCGACGAGGACTCTGGCATGAGGATCATCGGGATCAGCGGGAGCCCGCGCGGGGCCGAGTCCCGCACGGCCCGGCTCGTCGAGGCCGTCCTCCGCGGCGCCGGGTCGTCCGGGGCCGAGACGGAGTTCGTGGACGTCTGCCAGCTCTCCATCGAGTTCTGTACCGGGTGCGGGACCTGTTACGCGACCGGGGAGTGCGCGAGGATGGACGATCTGCCCGGCCTCCTCGACCGGATGACAGGCGCCGACGGAATCGTGCTGGGCTCGCCGAACTACATCAACGGCCCGACCGCCCAGATAAAACAGGTGATCGACCGGATGGCCGACGCGGTCCACTGCCGGTCGTTCGATGGGAAGTACGGCTGCGCGGTCTGTACGGCAGGCGGCCACGGCGAGGACGAGGTGGTCGCCTACCTCAACGGGGTCCTGACCATGCTGGGGGCCCAGACCGTCGGCGGCGTGGGGGTCGCGCTCGGCGCGGACCCGTCGCGGCTCGAGGACGCGGTCGAACGGGCCGAGGCCCTCGGGCGTGAGCTCGCGGACGCGATCGCGACGCGACGGGAGTATCCCGACCAGGTCGCCGCCCTCGAACAGGCCCGCGCGTACTTCCGGAGCCTGGTCACGGCGAACTGCGATGCCTGGCCCCACGAGTACGAGGTCTGGGCCGACCGCGGCTGGCTCTAGGGCGCGGGTGTCACCTCGAGAGTGACCACGGCCAGCGGCCCCCCGCCGCTCGCCTCCTGCAGGACGGTCCCGTTCTGGACGAGGCGGAGGACGAGGGGCTCGTCGGTCGTCTCCTGCTTCTGGAACCGGGCCTGGATGCGGTTCGCGTTCTGCGGCAGCTCGAGGGTCCGGTTCCCGAACCCTTCGTCCGAGTGGATGGCCTCTGGCGAGCCGAAGGCTCCGCTCCACATCCCGCTGTACACGACCTCGAGCTCGACCTCGGGGCCGAAGGTGGCCTCGGGCCGAACCTGGGCGGCGTCGAAGGTCGTGAGCGGGTTTCCCTCCTGCGCGGCTCCGCTCTCGCCGGCCGGGTCGTCGGCGAGGCAGCCGGCGAGGCAGGCGACCAGAGCCAGGGCGGCGAGGCACACGATGGCTGGACGGCGCATGCGTACCGGTACGGCGCCCTCGCTGTTAAACCTGGGTGCCGCGGCAGTCCATCGTGCTCCTCTCAGTCGCCGTGCCGGCGTGGCGGCGGCGCCCAGGGCTTCGGCTCCTGCGTGCCCTTGTTCTTCGCCCGGTCCTCCTCGGTCATGGTCGTGCCGTCGGGGTTCAGCTCGGGCGTGTGGGTCCTGCGCTCCTTCTCCGTGTCCATGGGGGCGGTTCTGGTGCCCTGAGCTTATAGTGTTTCTGCCGGTGTGATGGTGTGTCACGGAAGATTTTTTATTATACCTATCCCATTTCCAAAGGCCGCCCTCACCTCCGGCGGGACGGCAGGGGCTGCGCGCCGTACTCCCGCGGGCCGCCCCCCCGGGACGGAGGGGAGTACCGGTTTGTCACGGAACAATTTTTCGCCACGGGCCCTTGCGTCCGCGCCGGCGTGGGCCCTCCGTGCCCTCGCGGTCCTCGTCTGCCTCGCGGGCTTCGCCGCGGGCGCGGCCGCGGACACGGCCGTCCTCCCGGCGGACGGCCCGCACGCGACGAGCGTGATCCTGATGATCGGCGACGGCATGGGCGGGAACCATATCGACGCCGCCCGCTGGGAGAAGGCCGGCGGCGACCTCGCCGCGTACGCCACCGTCACCCTCGCCATGGACCGGCTCCCCAGCTCGGGCACCGTCTCGACCTCCGCGGCCGACCAGGTGGTCACAGACTCGGCCGCGGCCATCACCGCCCTCATGACCGGCGAGAAGGCCAACTACGGCGTGATCGGTCAGGACCGGAGCGCGATCCGCGGGTCCTCGGACGGCGTCCGCCTGGTGACGCTCGCCGAACTGGCCGAGGCGGACGGGCGGTCGACGGGCGTGGTCACCGATACGCGCGTCACCCACGCGACCCCCGCGGGCGCGTTCGCACACGTCAACCACCGCGACAACGAGCTCCTCATCGGGAGCCAGCTGGCCGAGTCCGGCCTCGACGTCGTCCTCGGCGGGGGCTACCGCTTCCTCCTCCCCTGGGGGGTGCCGGACCCGTGGGGCGTCGAGGGCTACCGCGCGGACGGGCGGGACCTTGTCGCCGGGGCCCGCGCCGAGGGGTACACGGTGGTCTCGAACGCCACCGCGCTCCGGGCGGTCCGGGCCGGGGCCGGGACGAAGCTCCTCGGGCTCTTCGCCACGAACGAGATGGAGTACGCCGCCAAGCGCGCGGCCCGGGGCCAGCCGAGCCTGGCCGAGATGACAGGCAAAGCGCTCTCGGTCCTCGCCACCGACCCGGACGGGTTCGTCCTGCTGGTCGAGGGAGGCCTCATCGACTGGGCCTCGCACTACAACGATTACCAGGATATGACCGGCGAGGTCCTCGCCTTCGACGACGCGGTCGAGGTATCACGGGTCTTCGCCGAGCAGCATCCGGGGACCCTGCTGGTCGTCACCGCGGACCACGAGTGCGGCGGCCTCTCGGTCCGCGACGTCGAGAACAGGACCAAGACGTTCTTCTTCCAGCATGGAGGGCACACGGCGGCGGACGTCAGGGTGATGGCCTCCGGCCCGGGGGCCGCGGCGTTCGACGGGCGACGGATGGAGAACACCGGGGTCTTCGAGATCATGCGCGCGGCCCTGGGTCTCGGCACCGCGGCGCCGACGCCGACTCCCGGCGTGACAACGGTCCCGGGGGCCGTGGGGGCTCCCGGCGACCGCGACGGTGACGGGCGGTACGAGGACGTCAACGGCAACGGACGCGCCGACTTCGCGGACGTCGTGCTCTACTTCAACCAGATGACCTGGATCGCGGCGAACGAGCCCCTCGCGGCCTTCGACTTCAACGCGAACACCCGCATCGACTTCGCCGACGTCACCTGGCTCTTCAACCGGCTCTGACCCGGGGTCCCCCGGGTGGACGGTTTCTCTGGAACCGTCCAGTGAATCTTTTTGCATCCTCAGAGATACCATTATACCTTCTCGCGGCAATGAACGCGGCGTCATGGCAGCAGACGACAGTGTCCGGGTGGCGGTCAACAAGGCCGTCGACGACGTGAAGCAGGCGGTCTCGGAGACCGTGGACGACGCCAAGGTGGCCGTCCACCGCGCCAAGACCGATGCCGAGATCGAGGCCCACAAGGCCGAGGCCGAGCGGAAGATCCGGAAGGAGGAGGAGCTGCGCCGCGAGGTCCGGAGAGACTGAGCGCACCCCTTCCTTCTTTCGACCGCTGCCGGCCCTGGCAACTGCCGGCAGCACTCCCCTCTTCGTCCCCATCCCGGCAAGGCTCCGGGCGTTTTCGAAGTCATCGGTATGGTTATACCGCCGCGGCACGACATCCGTGCATGCAGCGGACGGCCGCCGTCCTGGTCCTGGTACTCATTCTCGCCGGGGCCGGGTGCTTGGGCATCGCCGGGCAGGACGCGAACGGGGACGGGGGGACCGCCGGCGCACCCCCCGTGGTCGACAGGAGCGAGCGGGAGAGCGCGGCGCCGGGAGCGACGCCGGGAGCGACCAGGCTGATCCGCGACGCCGACCTCCGGGTCGAGGTCGACGCCCTCGACCCCGCCCTCGAGCGCGTGCGCGAGCTCGCCGCAGGGCAGAACGGGACCGTGGTGGGGGTGGAGTACCGTGCCGAGGGCGGGGAGCGCCGGACGGCCTCGGTGACCGTGCGCGTCCCCGAGGACCGGTTCGACGGCGCGCTCGCCGCGCTCCGGACGGTCGGAACGGTCCGGTCCGAGTCGGTCAGGACCCAGGACGTGACCGAGGAGTACGTCGATCTCGAGGCGAAGCGGGGCTCGCTCGCCCGGCAGCTCGAGCAGTACCGCCGGATCATGGCGAACACGTCCGGCGTCGACCAGGTGCTCGCGGTCCAGGAGGAGATCGAACGGGTCCAGCTCGAGCTCGACCGGACCGAGGGACGGCTCCGGTACCTGGACAGCCGGACCGACTACTCGAGGATCGTGCTGCGGCTCGAGGAGCCGGCGTCGATCGCGGGCGGCGCCCTCCCCTCGGTCGCCGAGGTCCTCGGCGCCGGCATCCAGGGCTTCTTCGCGGTCCTCGCGGGGATCGTGGTCGTCGCGATCACGGTCCTGCCGCTGATCCTCCTCGGCGCTGCCGCGTGGTACCTCTACCGGCGGTACCGGGGGTCGAGGCAGGATTAGACGGGACCGCAGCGGTCGCGGGCGTACTCGAGGGCCGCGATCGCGTCGGCCCGTTTCAGGTCGACGACGGGGCGCCGGGCGAGCGCGGCGCGGACCTCCTCCGCGACAGCCGCCCGGCGAAGCGCCGCGGGCCAGGTCCGCTCGGGGAAGTAGAGCGCCTGCGCCGCCTCGAGCACCGCCCCAGCATCGACCTCCGCCACCACCCCGTCCGCGACGGCCGCCTCGAGGGTTGCCCGGATGTTGACGAGCGGTTCCGAGAGCGCGTACCCCGACTCGGGGTCGTAGACGAGCGCGACCTCGTCGTCGGACTCGAGCTCGCCCGACCGGTACCGGCGGTAGACCTCGCCGACCCCGACCATGCCGAGCCCGTCGAGCTCGGCCGCGCGGAGCGCGCCCATGCTCGAGGCCCCGATCACCGTCACGCCGCGTTTGAGCACGCCGAGGACTTCCCGGTGGCCCACGGCGCAGTCCTGGAGAAAGACCCCGTCGACCAGGACGATCACCGGGGCGCCGTCCTCCGCCGCGCGCGCGATGTCGCCGCGGGCCGCCGGCGGCCGGAACTCGGCGGCCGGGAGGATCGCCCGCGCCGTCGCGAGGTCAGCGCTCGGGCCGAGGAAGACGATGCAGTCGGGCATCGCGGCAGCGGCCCCCCCGCCGCTCGGGGTCCATCGCGTAGCACTCGAGGCCCGGGACCACCACCCGGGCCACGGCCAGGCCGGTCTCGGGGCGCGAGAGGTCGACCGCGACCGCGCGGTCGAGCCCGACGGCGGCGAGGCGGACGAGCATCGCCTCGATGTCGGCGAGGAAGTCGTCCGTGCCCATCGACGGGATCGCCGGGGCCGCGACCTCCCGTTTCGCCTCGAACCAGTAGCGGTTCAGGCGCCGGGCGCGGTCGTACCCCACGGCGCGGCGCAGGTCGCCGGTCGTGGTGTCCTCGCGGGCCCCGTGGATCTGCGTCGCCCGGCTCTGGGCCACCTCGGTCAGGGCGCGCAGGGTGGCGAGGTCGGGGTCCGTGTGCGTCCCCATCCCGATCACGAGCAGGGCCGGGTCGCGGAGGACCGGGTCCTCGGCCACGGCCGCGACCGTCGGGACGCCGACGTCGCTCGTGATCTCGCGGAGAAGGACAGGGACGTCGGCCGCCCGGAACCGGTCCAGGAGGGCGCAGACGGCCGGGTGGACCGGGTCGACGATGGCCGGTCCCGCGTCCCGCGTCGCCTCCACCAGCGACCAGGCGTCGCGCTCGATCACCTCGCCGAGGGCGTGGAAGACAGCCTCCTCGAGGCAGTTGCCCGAGGCCACCCCGTTGGTGCTCGTCCGGAAGAGCCGGGGCGAGCCCGGCGGCAGGGGGTGGAAGACCGCGTGCGCGGCAACGAGCACCTCCTCGCCCGTGGCGAGATCGCGCCCGGCCGCCCAGGGGATGGCCGCGTCGGGGTCCGCGCCCGCCGGGAGGACCAGGTCCGCCGGGTCGATGGCCGCGCCGGCACCGAGCTCGGAGAATCGGGCGATCTCGAGGGGGCGGCCGTGGACCTCGGCAGAGTACCGCTCGACCCCCTCCATCACGGCTGAGACCCGCGCCAGGAGCGGGGTCGCCCCCTTCCCGTTGTAGACCGAGATCGCCCCGTCGGCCGCGGTCGGGCGGATACAGGAGAAGACTGGGATCCCGACCCGGTCCAGGCCCGTGATGTCGGCCACCCGCGTGATCCCGGTCGCGGGCACGGCCGCTTCGGCCAGGCGGAGCGTGGTCTCGGGGTCCACGGCCCGCTCCGTCTCGGCCCGGTAGGCCTTCGGGCAGGGGACGAGCGCGCGCATGGTCAGGAGGCCGGCAGGGCGAGCATCCGCTCGAGCGCCACGCGGGCGCGGGCCGCGACCTCGCGGGGGACCGTGACCACCGGCGCCCGGGCCGCGATCGCGTCCTCGACGAGCTCGAGCGTGATCATCTTCATATCCGGGCAGACCAGGTACGGCGAGGCCGGCACGAACTGCTTGCCGGGCGACTCGCGCTGGAGCCGCGGGACCAGGCCGAGCTCGGTCCCGACGATCACGGTCGACGCAGGGGTCTCGCGGGCGTGCCGGATCATGGCCGAGGTCGAGCCGATGAAGTCGGCCTCGGCCTGGACCTCGGGCGTGCACTCGGGGTGGACCATCACCTCGGCCCCGGGGTGGGCCGCGAGGGCCGCGCGCACGTCGCCGGTGCCGAGGGCCTGGTGGACCGGGCAGCAACCGGTGGCCGGGACCGCGTGGACCGTCTTCTCCGTCCGGGCCGCGGCATAGGCCGCGAGGTTCCGGTCGGGGACGAAGATCACCTCGTCCTCGTCGAGGGCGTCCACGACCTGGACCGCGTTCGCCGAGGTGCAGCAGATGTCCGAGACCGCCTTGACCGCGGCCGAGCTGTTGACGTAGGCCACGACGGGCGCGCCGGGGTGCGCGGCCCGGGCCGCGAGCACGTCCGCGGGCGTGAGCCGGAGGGCCATGGAGCAGCTCGACCTCGGCTCGGGGTGGAGGACGGTCCGGCCGGGGTTCAGGATTGCCGCCGTCTCGGCCATGAAGTCCACGCCGGCCACGACGATATACGGTGTTGCCGTCCGGGACGCGAGGCGGGCCAGCTCCAGGCTGTCGCCGACGAAGTCGGCCGCGTCCTGGACCTCGGGCCGCACGTAGTTGTGCGCGAGAAGGGTGACGTCGGGGTGGTTGGTGGTCACGGGGATCGCTCGAAGATTCTGAAGAAAACTTCGCGGCAGGGCCCTTTAATGGTTATCAAGGGCACCTCCGAGGAGGGCGCAGGCCCGGCAGGTCCCGCCGAGGACCGGCTCGCCGCAGTCGGGGCAGGTCGAGAACGATGCGGGAGGCAGGAGGCCGGAGAGCCGCGCCTCGAGCCCGGCCTGTCCCGCGACGACCCGGGCCATGGTCCCCGGCGCGGCCCGCTCGGCCCGGTGGACGATGCCCCGGACCCCGGTGCGGAGCGCGTGGCGTGCATACGGGCACTCGGGGAGCTCGGGGGCCAGATCGTGGAGGAGGGCGTACGAGACCACCTCCTTCTCGGCGAGGCGGGCCAGCGGCTTGATCCGCGGCACGAGTCTCCCGGCGCCTTCCGGGCGCACGCCGGCCACGCGGTAGAGGTCGCCGCGGAGCCAGTTCATCACCACGGACTCGGCCTCGTCGTCGAGGCAATGACCTGTCGCCAGCCGGTGGGCGCCGATGTCCCGCGCGGCCCGCTGGAGGAGGCGGCGGCGGAGGATTCCGCACGCGGTGCAGGCCCGCTGCTCGCGCCCGTCGACGAGCCGGTCGAGGTCCCGACCGCACGTCTCCTCGAACCCGACCACCCGGTGCTCGACACCGAGCCGCCCGGCGAGCGACCGTGCCCACGCGACCGTCTCGTCGCGGTAGCCGGCGATCCCCTCGTCGATCGTCACCGCGACCAGCGAGAGCTCGAGCTCGGGCGCGGCGACCGTGGCGAGAAGGTGAAGGAGGACCGAGCTGTCCTTGCCGCCCGAGTACGCGACCGCGACCGATTCGCCGCCCGAGAGGCCGCCGGGCGCGCGGAGCGTGGCGCGGAAGGTCGCCTCCACGCGGGCCGAGAGGTGGTCGGCGCAGAGGTGCGCGCCCGTCTCGCGGTCGAGGTAGACCGCGGGTGCCGGGCAGGACGAACAGGACGGGAGAGTCATCCGCCGTGGACGATGGCGATCACCCGGAGCGAGTCCGCGTCGTCGAGAGGGGCGTCGTCCGGGAGGAGGCTCCCGTCGCGGGTCACGATCACCTCGCACGGGTTCAGCCCGAGGTCGGCGAGCAGCATGTCGAGGCGCCGGCCCGCGAGCGGCTCCTCGTGCCGCCGGGCGCCGGGAAGCGAGAGGGCAACCATGCTCGGAGAGCGTGATCCTCGCGCCGGGTTAATGCCTTCGATGACGGCGCGCGAGGAATTATTAGCGTTACGGGCCCATGCTCCAGGCGGAGGGGGGCATGGGACGTCTGGGAGAGGATATCGCCACGGTCTTTTCCCGGGACCCGGCGGCACGCTCGACGCTCGAGATCCTCCTCCTCTACCCCGGGCTCCACGCGCTCTGGTTCCACCGCCTCGCGCACTGGTTCTGGCTCCATCGCCTCCGGTTCGCGGGGCGGCTCGTCTCCCATCTGGGCCGGTTCTTCACGGGGATCGAGATCCACCCCGGCGCGACCATCGGCCGCCGGGTCTTCATCGACCACGGCATGGGGGTGGTGATCGGCGAAACGGCCGAGGTCGGCGACGACGTGCTGATCTACATGGGTGTCGTCCTGGGCTCGACCGCGCTGGTGCCGGGCAAGCGCCACCCGACCATCGGGTCCGGCGTCGTCCTCGGGTCGGGGGCCTCGGTCCTGGGTCCCATCACGGTCGGGGAGAGCGCCCGCGTCGGGGCTGGGGCGGTCGTGGTCCGGCCCGTGCCCGCCGGCGCGACCGTGGTCGGGGTGCCAGGGCGGATCGCGGGCGGGACCTGCGGCCGGGCCAGGGAGGAAGAGGAGGAGGACGTGATGCCCGACCCCATGCTCCGGATCGTCTCGCGCATGCTGGACCGGCAGAACCTGCTCGAGGAGCGACTCCGCGGGATGGAGCGGGCCATGTCCGGGCAGGTCGGCGAGGAGACGACGATCGAGCTCTCCCGGGAGGACGAGGTCCGCGACGCGCTCCGGACGGTCATGGACCCCGAGGTCGGGATCGACGTCGTCGACCTGGGGCTGATCCGGGACATCCACGTCGACCCCCGCACGGGCGCGGCCCAGGTCGAGATGGTCCTCACCACCAAGGGCTGCCCGTTCGTCGACTTCCTCTCCGAGCAGGTCCGCCGGCGGACGGCCTCCCTGCCGGGGATCACCTCGGTCGAGGTCCGGGTCCTCGACGAGCCCTGGGACTGGGAGCGGTTCCAGCAGCGGTCCGCGCTCCTCAGGAAGGTATAGAGGGATGGAGCGCGCATGAGAGGGAGAGTGTCATGACGGTGAGGGTTCGTTTCTTCGCGCAGTTCCGCGAGCGGTACGGGGGGGACCATCAGGTCGAGCCGCCCGCGGGCTCGAGCGTGGCCGACGCGGTCCGGTCCGTGGCCCGGCCGGGCGAGGGCGAGGACGCGGCGGTCGGGCCGGACGGCCGGATGCGCGACTACGTGATCCTGATGCGGAACGGGGCGCGGCTCGAGCACGACGAGGCCGAGGCCACGCCGGTCGAGGACGGCGACGAGCTCGCGGTCTTTCCGCCGGTCGCGGGGGGCTAAGCCCGTGACCGAGTACGACGTCCGGGTCCAGGCCGGGGAGATCGCGATCGACGACCTCCTGGGCCGCGCCCGGCGGAGCGGGGTCGGCGGCATCGTCCTCTTCGACGGGATCGTCCGTGACGACGACTGCGAGGCCCTCGAGCTCGAGGCCTACGAGCCGGCGGCCGTGGCCGAGCTCGAGCGGATCGCCCGCGAGGCCGCGGAGCGGCACGACCTCGCGTTCGCCGCCGTGGTCCACCGGACGGGCCGCCTGCCGGTCGGCGCGAACATCCTCGTGATCGTGGCCGCGGCCGGCCACCGGGCCGAGGCCTTCGCGGCCTGCCGCGAGATCCTCGAGGCGATCAAGGCCGGCGTCCCGATCTGGAAGAAGGAGGTCGGGCCCGGGGGGGACCGCTGGGTCCGGGGCGAGCACTGGCCCGAGGGCGGCGACTGACCGCTCCCATGCGCCTTCTCCTCCATCTCCGGGCCCTCGGACCCGCCGGGGACGGCCCGGGCGGCGGGCTCGCCCGCTACGTCGAGCACCTGATCGCCCGGGGCTGGCGCTCCGACCTCCCGGGCGGCTCGGACACGGTCTACTCGTTCTCGAACCTCTTTCCGCCGGGCGAGCCCCTCCCCGGCGATGAGCGGCGGTTCCTGGTCGCGTCGCCGAACCCGGAACTGGTCCGGGCGGTCGCCCGGCAGCTCCGTCGGGAGCGCGAGCCGCTCCGGGTCCGCGGCACGGCCTTCGGGCTCGAGCGGCACGAGACCTTCACGGTCAGGGCGGACCGGGCCGGCCTTCGTCTTGTCACGGCCACCCCGGTGCTGCTCCGCGTCCGGTCGCCCACGGGTCCCGGGCGCGTCCACTGGACGCCGGCGTTCGGCGAGGAGGCGTTCCTCGACGCCCTGAACCGCGACCTGGTCCGGCGGTACAACGCGTACCACGCCACCCGGCTCCACGAGGAGATCCGGGCGATCGAGAGCGGAAGGCTCCTGCGGGCCGCGCGGAGCGGGAGGGCGCCGTCGTCGTACTGGGAGTTCTCGACCGGCCGGCCGGCCGGGCCGGCCCGGCGAATCCTCGCGTTCGGGATCGATGCCGGGTTCGGCGAGGGGACACGCAGGGGCTTCGGCTTCGTGAACGTGGCAAAGGCAGAGGCAAACGACGGAAAAGATATTACCGATCCTCGCAGCAGGTAGGAGGGTATGACCAATAACTCCGGAAAGTTCGTGCAGGGACGGTACGTGGAGGAACTGCCGGCAACGGCGCGCTCGTCCGGGGGGCCGCCCGGGCCGGAGCTGACCACCGGCGCCGCCATCGACCCGTCGACCCCCGTCACCGAGTCCACGGCCGAGACCGCGGGCTGCGCCGGGCAGGGAACGGCCGGCGGTGAAGAGCAGGCCGCGACGGGCAGCGGCGAGGCGTCCTCGGTCGAGGAGCAGCTCGGCCAGGCCTCCGAAGCGGTCACGAGGGCGGTCGACGACGTGGTGGCGGCCGTGCGCACCCTCGTCGGGTCCGAGGAGGGGCACCGGTACCTCGAGGCCCGTGCCACCAGCGCAGGCGAGACGCTCCTCTCGATCGTCCGCGATCTCGGGTCCCGTCTCGACGCCTCCCTGAAGAGGAAGTGAACGCGGCGATAAACCGCCCGCTGCGCTCGTAAAATGGCAATTGCAGCCCGCTCGAAGCGGTTATAGACCGGGATCGCGGGAAGAGTATAAGTAGCAGGAGCCCGTTTAGGCGTTCGAGGTGCGTTATCATGCGAACATACTCTGCTCTCTACTGGATCGCCCTGGTCCTGACCGTGATCGGCGGTCTGAACTGGGGACTGATCGGACTCATCGACCTGAACCTCGTCGAGGCCATCTTCGGCGCGGGCTCGATAATCACGCGGATCGTCTACATCATCGTCGGGCTCGCCGCCCTGTACCTGATCGCCGCCGCCCTCTTCGAGCGCCCCGTGGAGACCGCGCGCCCGGTCGTCTGACCGGGGCAGGTCTGCCGTAATCTCCCACTTTCTTCTCATCTTCGACAAAAAATATTTATACGATAGCGATAATGCAGCATACGTCTCTGCGCAGCAGGGACCCACTTCGAACATCCTCTACAGCATCGGACCATGAACAGTGGTTCAGGAGAGGAGTCACCATATACGGTGTGATCGCACGGATCACCGGAACGACCGGGCGGGGAGGCGTGGGGCCCCGCCCGGTCACCTATTTTCCGGGGGCACCTCGTCCTGCCGGGACTACGGACCCTGCAAAGGTTTTTAGAGGACTCACGAGAGTACAGCTTCTGAGAGATCTGGGGACTGTCATCGTGGCGAAGAGTGTCAGATCCGGACAGGGTGATCAGCCGGACGTCCCGGCAGGGCTCGCCACCGGCAACGGGTACGGCCCGGACGTCCACGTGGCCCGCCCGCACGAGGCGCTGCTCCGCGTCGGTCGCGACCTCCTCCGAGAGATCGCCAGGGGCGAGCGATCGGCCGTCATGACCCGGCACGCCGCCGAGCGGATCCGTGAGGCGGGAGGATACCGGGCCGTGCGGTTCCTGCCCGGGCCCGACGCGCTGCCCGGGGCGGACCCGTGCGTGATCGAGATCATCGTCGGTGTGAACGGCCGGCAGCACGGGCTGCTCCAGATCGAGCCCGACCCGGCCCGGCAGCCGGACGAGGGCGAGCGGGCCCTGCTCGAGGAGTGCGCGGACGACATGGCCCTCTCCCTGCACTTCGAGCGCCTCGACCAGGAGCGGCGCGAGACCACGGTCCGGATCGTCAAGAGCGAGGAGCGGTTCCGGCAGGTCTTCCACCAGACCAACGACGCGGTCCTGCTCTACGAGTTCCTGCCCGGCAACTGGGAGGCCGTGCTGGTCGCGGCAAACCAGAACGCCTGCGAGTGGCTTGGCTACACCGAGGACGAGCTCGGCGGCCTCCACCCGGCCGACCTGATCGAGACCGAGGAGGCGGTCGGGAACGTGGCGTGGGGGTTGGAGGACCCCGGGCCGGTGCGGCTCAATGCCACGGTCCGGCAGCGCGAGGGGACCACCACGGCCGAGGTCGTTCTGAAGCGATTCGACCTGCTCGGCCGGACGGCGATGCTGGTCGTGGCCCGCGACATCTCCGAGGAGCTACGGCTCGAAGAGGAGCAGGAGAAGTCCCTCGAGCAGATTCGCCAGAACATGGAGCAGTTCGCGATCCTGAACGACCAGATCCGGAACCCGGTACAGGTGATCATCGGCCTCGCCGACATGGAGGGCGGAGCCGTCGGCGGCCAAATCATCGACCAGGCCTACGAGATCGACGAGATCGTCCGCCAGCTCGATGCCGGCTGGCTCGAGTCCGCGAAGGTCACCTCGTACCTGAGGCGGTACGGGGCCTGAGCGTCAGAAGAGGACCTGGACAGCGAGGGCCGCCCCGAGGACCAGGAACCCGACAGCGGCGAGCGGCAGCGTGTACTCGCGGGTCACAGTCGAGGGCGAGTCGCCCGTGGCCCGATGGACCAGCCAGAAGTACGGGTCGGTCACGTAACTGATCACGCACGCCCCGGCACCGACCATCAGCACGAGCGGGACCGGGTCGATCGCGGCGGCGACCTCCGTGCCCGCGAGCAGGTCGCCCGCGATCACGGCCGTGACCACGCGCGATCCCTGCATCGTCTGGACGAGGGCCGCGACCAGGAACGGCACGAGGAGAACGGGCACAGTGGCGGCGAGCATGCCAAGGGCCTCCTCGGCGACCCCGCCCGCGACCATCACCGAGCCGAGGGCCCCTGCGCCCACCAGGTCGAAGACGATCACCCCCGCATGCTTCGCCCCGTCGAGCACGGCCGGCCGGCGGTGCGCGGACGATGCGAGGGCGAGGGCGGTCGCGGCACCCGCGAGCATGACCAGGTTGATCAGGGCGATGTGGGAGAGGCCGGCGGCGAAACCGGCCCCGACGGCTGCGAGGATCACGGCGAACGGCGCCCAGGCCCGGGGATGAAGACGATCTCTCGCGGCCGGTGTCGGGGCGGGGGAAGCGGGGCCGAGCCGGCGCCGGGCGGCGAGGACCAGGAGGAGCAGGACGAGGAGCGAGAGCGGGATCGCGACCGCGTTGTAGCGGACGAGGGACGAGGACGCGTCGAAGGCCTCCACGAGCGGGATCACGACCGGGGTCGGGTAGACGAGGGCGTAGCTCGTGACCGAGCCGAGCGCGGCGAGGTAGAGGAGCCCGTTCGTCCGCCGCACGGAGCTGTCCATCGCCGAGAGGACGGGAACGAGCAACACGAAGGCCGTGATACAGCAGGTGAGCGGGACCGCGAGCAGGTAGCCGAGCAGGCCCGAGGCCGCGACCGGATCGCGGACGTGCCGCCGCACGTCGGCCGCGATCCCCGCGACCCCGCCGCCCGCCTCGAGGGCCTTCGCGATCACGGCGCCCGAGAAGAGGATGATCCCGAAGGCCCCGAAGACCCGCCCGATGCCGGCGACGATCTCCTCGACGGTCCGGTCGACCCCGAGCCCGGCGAGCAGGCCGAAGAGGAGGGCGCCGCCGACGAGCGCGAAGAACGGCGGAACCCGGTAGCGGTGGCTCGCGACCGAGACGAGGACCAGCACGAGCACGACGGCGAAGAGGAGTCCCGCGGCGTCCACGAGAGGCGTGGGCGCTCGATGAGGATAAAGCCCTTCAGGGGAGCAGCCGTTCGGGGTGGGAGTGGCAGACGAAGCCGTCCCCGCTCCCGCCACCGCAGAGGCAGAGACCCGAACGGTCGGCGAGTTCGGCCGACAGGCTGGTCACGCTCCCGGCCGAGGCGAGGACCGGGATCCCCGCGATGACCGCGGCCCGCGCGAGCTCGGCCGTGGCTCGATGCGAGAGGGCCGCGACGGCCCCGTCGCGGGGCGCTCCGGCCTTGACCGCCGCCCCGACCACGCGCGCGAGCGCGGTGCCGAGCCCGAGGTCGTGGCTCGCGATGGACGCGCCGCCCGGGAGGAGGAGCGCAGCAGAGAAGAGCCCCGGGGGCGGGCGCTGGACCATGGCGAGGGCGGCCCGGACCCTGGCGGCATCGATAGGCGGGCCGGACGGCAGCGGGGGGACCCGGCGCTCCGAGAGGTGGGAGGCGGCTCCGCCACAGCCCGTGATGACGCCGCGGCGCGGGACCACGGCGCGGAACGGGTCACGGGTCAGCACCCGGACGCACGGGCCGTCCTCGCGGACGGACTCGACCTCGTCCATGGATCGGACGGCCTGCTCGGTTACGAGGAGGCCGATCGCGAGCTCCGCGAGCCGGTCCGGGACGGTCATCGCGGCCGCGAAGTGGCGCCCGTTCAGGTAGACCGAGACCGCGACCTCCTCGAGGAGCCCGGCGACCGGCGCGTCCCCGAACCGAACCGGGCGGGGCCGTTCAGCCACCGCGCGCCAGCTCCCCGACGCCGGCGACGAGCGTTCCGACGTCCGCGTTGTTCGAGTAACAGTGAAGGCTCGCCCGGACGGTGCCGTCCGGGAGACCGAGCCGGCGCATCAGGGGTTCGCAGCAGTGGTGGCCCGAGCGGACCATCACGGAGAGCTCGTCCGAGAGGTACTGCGCGACCTCGTGGGGGTGGAACCCCGCGAGCGTGAACGAGACCACGCCGATCCGCGCCGCGGGGTCGGCGGGGGCATGGACGGTGACGCCCTCGATCGCGGCAAGCCCCTCGACGAGCCGGGCCGTCAGCCCGGCCTCGTGCGCACGAATTGCGTCCATGCCGAGGGCCGAGAGGTAGTCGACGGCCGCCCCGAGGCCGATGGCCCCGCCGATGTTCGGCGTACCCGCCTCGTACCGCGCCGCGCCCGGGGCCAGGGTCCAGCCGTCGGGGCCGACCGACTCGACGGCGCCGCCGCCGAGCAGCAGGGGCTCGAGGTCGGGCTCGCGCATCCAGAGCACGCCCGTCCCGGTCGGGCCCAGGAGCTTGTGGCCTGAGAACGCGAGGTAGTCGGCGCCGAGAGACTCGACATCGACCGGGAGGTGGGGGACTGCCTGGGCTCCGTCGACGAGTAAGCGGGCGCCGGCGTCGCGGCAGAGCCGTGCGACCTCGGCCACGGGCGTGATCGCGCCCACCGCGTTCGAGGCGTGGGTGAGCGCGACGAGCCGTGTCCGCTCGTCGAGCGCGTCGGCCAGCGCGGCGAGGTCGAGGGAGAGGTCGTCCGCGATGTCGACCACGACCACCTCGACGCCGCGCTCGCGGAGGCGGAGCCAGGGCAGGAGGTTGGAGTGGTGCTCGAGCACGGATGTCACGACCCGGTCGCCCGGGGACCAGGCAAGGCCGTGCGCCACGAGCTCGATCGCCTCGGTCGTGTTCTTGGTGAAGACGAGCGTGCCGCCCGCGCCGTTCACGAACCGCGCGACCCTCTCGCGGGCGAGGAGGTAGCGCTCCGAGGCAACCTGGCTGAGCCGGTGGACCCCCCGTCCGATGTTCGCGCGGTACGAGCGCTCGAACTCGGCCTGCGCCGCCACCACCGGCTCGGGCGAGAGGCTGGTCGCGGCCGAGTCCAGGTAGACCGTGTCACCGAGGAGGGGGAAGTCGGCCCGCGGCGCCGCGCCCGCGCTCTCCACGAGCTCCGCCACGGGGGCCGGGAGCGTCCTCGTCCGGTGCCGCGCGGCCGGGTCGGGCGGGCGGACGGTCGCGAGGCCTCCCTCGTCCGTGAGCGCGAGACCGTGCTCCCGGCAGAGCTCGGCCATCTTCCGCGGGAGCGTCCGCCACCGCCAGAGCCCCCAGGCCCCGAACTCGGGCGGCAGCCCCTCGCCGGCCGCGTACCGCTCGAGGAAGTCGTCCCACCGCGCCGCGAGGTCGGGGTGGGTCGCACGGAGCCGCTCGGTCTCGGCCTCGAGCATAGCCGGGCAGAGGTAGCAGCCGAGCCGCTCGTAGCCCCGCTCGTAGAGCGGGTTGTACGGGAGGTTCCGCCACCAGAGGTAGAGCCAGACCTCGAGCGCGCGCCAGTTCCGGATCGGCGAGATGTTCAGCTGGAGCGGGTTGTTGGGGTTCTGGCTCGCCTCGTCGAGCCCGGCCCGGTTCCACGACTCGTACCACCGGTTGCCCTGGACCGTCACGCAGGCCCCCGTCTCGGCGAGGTGCCGCTTCAGCGGCGCGAGCTTGAGGAGCTTGCAGCACCAGCGGTTGTCCTTGCCCGGAGGGCCCGCCCGCTCGACCGCCTGGTAGAAATCGCCCCCCTTCTCGATCACGCGCGCGCCCATGGACCGGACGAACTCGACCGTCTCGGGGAACTCGAGACCGGTATCGATGAAGAAGGCGTCGGTGACGCCGGCCTTCCTCGCGAGCGCGAGTACGGCCGTGCTGTCCTTGCCCCCCGAGAACGAGACGTTCGCGCACGGCCGGTCGCCGAGGTGGGCCCGGATCGTCCTGACCGCCTGCCGCTCGAGGTTCTTGAGGTGGTGCCGGTTCCGGTCCACGACCACGTCCCAGCCCGGGTCGGGGTACGAGATCGGGGTCACCGGGACGAGCTCGCGGACCCTGAGCCGGCCGTCGGCGAGAACGCCGGTCCCGTACCGTCCGCGGTACCGCACGATCACCGGGCCGTCCGGCTCGTCCGTCGAGACCTCCACGCGCTTGCCCCCGAGCCGGACCTTGGTCCCAGCGAAGGCCGGGTCGCGGTCGAGATCGACCACCCCCCGGGTCGCTGCGCTGACGAGGGCCGCGAGGGCCGCGGGCTCGGGCTCGAACCGGTGGCGGCGCTCGACCGGGTCGAAGGACAGCCAGCCGAACCGGTCGCCGTTGGCGATCACCAGCTCGTTCCGGTCGGTCCCCCCCGTCTTGTTCAGCAGGAGGACGCGCGGCACCGGCACCGGGCCGAAGCGGTCGCGCACCAGCGACGCAACGAGGTCGTGGTCGGCAGCGAGCGCCGGCCGTACGTCGAAAGGTTCCAGGAGCGCAATCGGCCGTCCCTCGTGGCCGGCCGCGCAGCCCCGCCCGAGCAGGGGGAGGTTCTCCTCGACGCACCAGTAGAGGGTCTTCTTGACGGGCGGCGCCTCGGAACGCCACCCACCGCGTCCACGCGGCATCCCTCCACGTTGGGGGGGCGAAGGTACTTAAAACAGGTGCCAGGGGCCCCGCGGGCCGCCGGCGCCCTCACCCCCAGAAACAGGACCGGAGCTCGAATGGGCCGGGCGAAGGCACAGGCTGCCATGAACCGCGCGGTCGTCGGAGACGACCCTGGCTCCGGCGCCGTTCCCGGGCAGCGGTCGAACGGGGCGGGTCAGCGCCGCTGCGGGAACCCGCCGTCCTGCCCGTCGTCGATGGCGACGGCGACTCGGCCCTCCATCGCGTCGAGGCGAGAGGAGAGGCGGCGGAGCTCCTCCCTGATCTCGTCGATGCTCGCCACCAGGGTCGACCCGATATGGTCCTCGACTGCCGAGCTGCGGAGGTCGAGCTCGGAGAGGATCTCGTGGATCGATTCTATCCCCTCGCTGACCTGGTGATTGACCGAGAGGAGGTCGGCGTACTGCTGCGCGACGAGGTCGATCTTCTGGTCGATGGAGTCGTTGCCCATGGTCACCAACCTGTATCTGAACGTGGCATCCGCTCGGCTTTAATGGTATTGGATATGCGCGTCGCGGCCGGGTTCATGCTGGAGAAGACGCGTGGACCTGGGCCACGACCCAGGCATGCCCGGTGCCGCGCAGGACGGCGGTGAATTGCATCGCTCTTCCCGGGAGGGCGTCCGCCTCCATCCGCGCCAGTATCCAGGCGATGGTGCCCTCGGCGAAGATCTCGACCTCTGCAAGCCGGAACGGGAACGGGAGGACGGTTGCGAGACCACCGGGACCTCGCGCGGCCCCCCCGGGGCCGAACCCTGAAAAATCGGGATCGGCCAGGGTCGTGAGCCCGGCAGGATCCCCTTTGCTTGCCGCGGCCTGGAGTCGTTCGAGCACGGCGAGCACCTGTTCACGGGTCTGGGCGCTGACGGTCATGACGGAACAGGGTTGTTTTACCGGTAATTTTGCCTTTTCCGTGCCGCGACGAGAACATTTCCGAACGTTTATCACTCCCGGCAGAGATCCATCTACACCTACTCGAGGTACCATTACCATGCCCCGCCTCCTCGCCGTCCGTCCGGACGAAGGGCTGCTGCCCCTCCTGCGCGAACTCGAGAGGCGCGGCATCGAGGTCGACGACGGAGACGGCGGGGAGTCGGACCTCGACCGGTACGACGTGGTCCTGGACGCCGACGCCGGTTTGCCCACCCTGCAGGACACCGAGGGGCCGATCCGCATCCGCTCGGGATGGATCGACGGGGATATGGCCGAGTGGGCGGCGCGGATCGAGCGGGCGGCCGCCGAACGGAGCCGGCGTCGCCTCCTCTCCCGGGTGGTCGACACCTCCCCCGACCTCGAGGCATGGATCGGCCCCGACGGCGACTGCCAGTACATCTCGCCGTCGTGCGAGGACCTCACCGGGTACCCGCCGCAGGCGTACATGGACGACCCGTCCCTGCTGGTCCGGTGCGGCCATCCCGACGACCGCGACCGGCTCCGCGACTCGATCTTCGGCGACGGCACGGTCGCCCGCACCTTCTGCTGCCGGGTCGTATCCAGGACCGGCGATCTCCGCCGGATCGTGCACCGGTCCATCCCCTGCCAGGACGGGGACGGACGCCCAATCGGCGTCCGGGTTCACCAGCAGCGGGCTCCGGACGAGGACCCATCCGAGGAGGTCGAACGCCTGCGGGCCCTCCTCGGCCAGTCCGAGGGGGACCGGGCCCTGCTCGAGGCCGTGCTCGAGTCCCTCCCGGTAGGGGTGATCGCCACGGGCGGGGCCGGCGAGCTCCTGGTCGCCAACCCGGCCGCGATCCCCTACCTCGAGCAGGTCCGCGGGGCTCCGCTCCCGGCCGAGGCCTACCTCGGGCACTATCGCGAGCTCGAGCGACAGCTCCGCATGTCCGACGGCCAGCTCCAGTACCTCCACCTCACGTCCGGCCCCCTGGCGCGGACGGGGCACCGTATCTTCGGCGCCGTCGGCGCGGTCCAGGACATCACCCATGCCCGGTACGCGGCCCAGGCCCGGCGGCGGGAGCTCGCGGAGGCGAAGCAGGAGGTCTGGCGGCTCGAGGGCGCGAACACGGACCTTGCTCTCCGGCTCGAGGCCCTTGAGACGCAGCTCGAGGAGCTCGCGCAGTCCGAGGCGTCCGCATCCGTGCCGGGCAGTGCGGAGGGCGCGGCGGTGAGCGCGGAGGAGGCCGCGACGCAGGAGTCGACCATCCCCGTCTCCTGGACGGCGGTCCTCGCGGCCGTCCCCGACCAGGTCTGGGTCCTCGACGGCGAACTCCGGTGCCGGTACGTCAACCCGGCGGGCGCCGCCGCCGCACGGCGGCGGGAGAGCCGGCTGATCGGACGGCCGTGGTCGGAGGTCCGACTCGCCTCCGGACTCGTCCGCGAGATCGGCCGCCGCGCCTCCACGGTCCTCGCCGCGGGCGGGGAGCGAGGCGGGATATGGACCGACGGGGTCGAAGGGAACCCTCAGGTCTACCACTACGCCGTTCGACGGGTCGCCGCTCCGCCCGGTCGTCCCACGGTGCTCGTGGTGATCCACGACGGGACCCCGGTCCAGCGGCACACGGAGGGGCGTGCCAGGGTCGGTGGGCAACAGGAGCAGTTGCACATGGTCCTCCGCGCGATCCTCGACCAGATGCCGGTCGGCGTCGTCCTGGCCGAGGCGCCCTCGGGCCGGGTTATCTACCGGAACCCGGGTTTCGTCGAGATATGGGGAGAGGTCGTGCCCTCCCCCGCGCGGATCGAGGAGTACGACGCCTGGTCGGGCGCCGTTCCGGGCGGGGCTCCGCTCACGGCGCTCGACTGGCCGCTGGCGCGCGCCGCCGCCATGGGCGAGCGGGTGCGTGACCAGGAGATCGAGGTGACCCGCGATGACGGTACGCGGGCGGTCTACAGCGTCAGCGCCGGGCCGATCCTGGACGCCGAGGGGACGGCGTACGCGGCGGCGGCGACCTTCATCGACGTCACGTCGCGGTGGTCGGCCGAGGAGGCTGTCGCCGCGAGCGAGGAGCGGCTCCGCCTCGCGGCCGGGTCCATCCCCCAGGTCTTCGCGATCTACGACCGGTCCGGGCGGTACCTGTTCGTGAACGAGGCAGGGACACGGTTCGTGGGCCGGCCCGCGGACGACCTGGTCGGCCGTACCGATCTCGAGGTCTTCGGCCGCCGTGGGGCGCCCGCATGGTCCCGCCTCGTGCGGGAGACGCTCGGCACGCTCGCCGAGGCACATGGCGAGTTCCACGTGACCGGCCCGGACGGAGACCCGAGGAGCCTGGTCGTGACCTGCCTGCCCCTGCTCCAGGCCGACGGCGACTGCGGCGAGGTGCTGCTGGTCGGTCACGATGCGACCGGCGAGCGCCGGGCGGCGGCCGCGCTCGAGGAGTACGCGGCCGAGCTCGCTCGCTCGAACGACGACCTCCAGCAGTTCGCGTACGTGGCGAGCCACGACCTGCAGGAGCCGCTGCGGTCCATCGTCAGTTTCGTCCAGCTCCTCGAGCGGCGGTACCGCGGGCGGTTCGACAACGACGCCGACGAGATGATCGGGTACATCGTCGAGGGTGGGCAGCGGATGCAGGACCTCATCAACGACCTGCTCGCCTTCTCGCGGGTCTCCACCCGTGGACGCCCGTTCGAGCCCGTGCCGCTCGACGAGGCCGTGCGCGACGCCGTCCGCGACCTGCGGTGTGCAATCGACGAAAGCGGGACCGAGGTCCGGTACGGGGAGCTCCCCACGGTCTGGGGAGACCGGGGGCAGATCGTCCAGGTCTTCGAGAACCTGGTCGCGAACGCGATCAAGTTTCGTCGCCCGGAAATGCCGCCCAGGATCGTTCTCTCGGCGATCCGCGACCGGACGATGTGCCACCTGATGGTCGCGGACAACGGGATCGGGATCGAGGCCGAGTACTACGACCGGATATTCGTGATCTTCCAGCGCCTCCATACCCGCGACGTCTATCCCGGGTCGGGGATCGGGCTCTCGATCGTCAAGAAGATCGTCGAGCGGCACGGCGGTACCGTCTGGGTCGAGTCGGTCCCGGGCGAGGGGTCCACCTTTCACCTGACCCTGCCCATGGTCCCGCGCGACGTCAGTGAGCGCGGGGCGGGGGCGAACCGGTCAATGCCGGCCCGGCATCAGGCCCGGGACGGCCACCCGCCTCTCGAGCAGGCTCGCCCCGAGGGTGGTGACCGTCACGAGGGCGAGGTAGACCAGTCCTACCACGAAGAAGGTCTCGTTGTAGGTGAAGTACCGGGTGGCGATCATCTTCCCGGCCCCGGTCAGCTCGACCACGGTGATCATGTACGCGAGCGATGAGTACTTGATCAGGTAGACGAACTCGTTGACCAGTCCCGGGATCGCGCGCCGCATCGCCTGGGGCAGGATGACGTGCTGGATCACCTGCCACCGGCCCATGCCGAGCGCGAGCCCGGCCGTGAACTGCCCCTCCTTGATCGACTTGATCGCCCCGCGGATGTACTCCGAGTCGTAGGCGGAGTTGCAGAAGATGAACCCCAGGACGGCCGCCACGAACGGCGTGAGGGAGATGCCGATCGAGGGGAGGCCGAAGTAGAGGATGAAGAGGAGCAGGAGGAGCGGGGTGCCCTTGAAGAAGGCCACGTAGGCCCGGGCGAGGTACTGGACCGGCCGGCTCCCGTACACCCGCCCCACCGCGACAGCCGCGCCGATCAGGACGCCGAACGGGGCCGCGGCCGCGATCAGCTGGAGGGTGACCAGGAACCCATTCCAGAGAGCGGGGAGGAGGACATCGGTGAGGAAGAGGGCCTGGTCCATGGCGCTACAGCTCCGCGAACCTGCCCGCGAACTGGCGGGTGCGCTCGAACGACGGGCTGGCGCGGAGATCGCCGGGCGGCCCCCGCTCGAGGATGGTCCCGTGCTCCATGAAGCAGATCTCGTCCGCGATCGAGAGAGCGAACCGCATCTCGTGAGTCACGATCAGCATGGTCATCCCAGCGCCCGCGAGCTCCCGGATCACCTCGAGCACCTCGCCCGTCAGCTCGGGGTCGAGGGCCGAGGTCGGCTCGTCGAAGAGCATCACGTCTGGGTCCATGGCGAGCGCGCGGGCGATCGAGACCCGCTGGGCCTGTCCGCCCGAGAGCTGCGCCGGGTAGTGGTCGGCGCGGTCCTCCATGCCGACGCGGCGGAGCTCGAAGAGGGCCTTCTCGCGCGCCTCGCGCTCCTTCATGCCCTTGACCTTCTGGAGCGCGATCTCCACGTTCCGGACCGCGGTCAGGTGGTCGAAGAGGTTGAAGTTCTGGAAGACCATGCCAATCTTGGCCCGGTACTGGTTGATCTTCGCGCCGGCATGGGTCACCTCCTCGCCGTGGAGGTAGACGTGGCCCCGGTCGGGCACGATCAGCTGGTTGATGCACCGGAGGAGCGTGCTCTTTCCCGTGCCCGAGGGACCGATGAAGGCCTTGGTCTCGCCCTTCCGGACCGTGAACGAGATCTCCTTCAGGACCTCGGTCGTGCCGAAGGACTTGGCGAGCCCCTCGACCCGGAGGATGGTGTCGTCGGTGGTGGTATCGGTGGTCATTGTCATTCGCTCCCGACCTGGAATCCGGGGACCGAGACCCTCTTCTCGAGAAGGTTGAGCGCCTTCATCCCGGTATAGTTCAGGACGAGGTAGATCCCGGCGCAGGCCAGGTAGATCGGCATCGCGATATACTCGGTCGAGACGATCACCGATGCCCGGGTGAGCAGCTCCATCACGCCGATGGCGTAGGTGACCGAGGTGTCGGTCAGGACGGTCGGATACTCGTTCGACCAGCCCGGCAGGGCGATGAGCAGGGCCTGGGGGAGGACCACGTGCCGGATCGCCTGGCCCCGGCTCATGCCGAGCGAGCGAGCGGCCGTCATCTGCCCCTCCCCGATCGAGAGGATGGCGCCGCGGAAGATCTCGGCCTGGTAGGCCCCGCCGTGGAGTCCGAGGACGAACGCGCCCACGAGGAACGGGGAGAGATCCCCGAGGCCGATCGCGGGAAAGATCCCGAAGTAGAAGAGGAAGAGGAGGACGAGCAGGGGCAGCCCCCGGAAGAACCAGACGTAGGTGTTGATCGCCGCCCGGACCGAGCGCGATCCATAGACCTGGCCCACAGCGGCCGGCAGGCCGATCAGGAACCCGATACCGAGTGCCGCGATGACGAGCCCGAGCGTCGCGATGATGCCGGTGATGAGAAACGGAGACCAGTCGATGAGGATAGCCGCGAGGTCCATGGTCAGTTCCGGGGGGTGGGGCCCGGGAGGGCCCGGCGAGAGGCGCGCCGGTCCCGGACCGGCGCCCTGCCTTCACCAGGAGTATTTGTCTCCGCTAGTATTTGATGCCGGAGGCCATCAGGCCCCGGTCAGGCCGTGCTTCGCCTTGAGCTCGTCCCAGTACGGGTCGGCCATGAGGAGATCGAGGCCGTGGTTCATTGCATTGAGAAGGGCCGTGTCGTCCTTGCGGATCGCGATGCCGTACTCCTCGCTCGTGTCGATCTCGTGGATAATCTTCGCGTTCTGGCCGGCGATGATGTTCACGGTCGGAGGCTTGTCGTAGACCGTCGCGTCGACCTGCTTGTTCATCAGCGCCGTGATGGCGAGCGGGAAGTTGTCGAAGGATTTGAGGTTCGCGGCCGGCATCTTGCCCTTCTCGATCAGGTTGTTCTGGACCCACATCTCGCCGGTGGTGCCGCGCTGCGAGCCGATTACAACCGTGCCTGCCATGATGTCGTCGAATGTCAGGTCCGAGTCGCCGCGGACCGCGACGGACTGGTTGATCTTCAGGTACGGCTTGGAGAACGCGACCTGCTGCTTGCGTTCCTCGGTGATCGTCATACCGGAGTAGACCATGTCGATCTTGCCGGCCTGGAGCGCCGGGATGATCCCGTCCCACGCGACCGCCTGGAACTCGACCTTGAAGCCCAGCTTGTCGGCGATCCAGCGGGCAGAGTCGATGTCGAATCCGACGAAGCTGCCGTCCTTCTCCTGCGATGAGTACGGCGGGTAGGCGCCGTCGATCCCGATGATATAGGAGTCCTTGAGTCCCGAGAGGTTCGCGGTGCCGTTCGTCGTGGTGTTGTTGGTGGATGGGGGCGTGGTACCGGTACAGCCGGCGAGGAGGACACACCCCATCACCAGTACCGCCAGCAGCCCGATGATCTTGCGCTGCATTCTGCCAAGCTTCGCGCCGCAACATAAAAAGGGTTATGGGAATGGCCGAAGAGAAGGTCTTGTTTATGCTATTCCGTACCAGAAACGCCTGAAAGATAATTATAAATATCATAGGCGCCTATGGCGGTGTTGCCCCTGCTGGACTGGTTGGGGAGAGGCAACCGGACCCGGAATCGGGGACCGGCTGCGATGTTCGCCGACGTGCAACCCTGCGATGGAAGGGTCACAGATCCTGCGGCAGGGATCTGAACAAGCCTGGACAAGCAGGCACATCACAGAACAGACAGGCCCGGACGGCCAGGCCCTCATTGGGCGTGATGAAGGGTAACCGGGCCGGGAGAGATGACCGATCGGTCCACGGGGCACCATTCTGGGTGCGCAGCTCGACGAGGCTGCTCGCCGGACCTTCCTCGTTTCGACCGCCGCGTGACCTGTCGCCCAATCTCGTGTGGCGACAGTGCCATCCGTGAGCGCGATCTCGAATGGGCCCCGACGCTCGTCTCGATGCTGGCATGGGATGACTCGCGACACCGATCGATCCCGTCACGGCACGGTTATATCGCTGAGGGACGAGATCCTCCGAACAATGACGTTCGTCACTCGTTACCACGTCGAGACGGACGCGACCGGGGAGGCCGTCTACGTCTCCGACTACATCCCGCGAACCAGCCGACGGGAGGAGGGGCGGGCCCGCCGAGGAGAGGTCCCGCGACATTCTCACGGAGAGTGGTCTCCCCCGTCTGACCGGCGCGACCCGGTGGAGGTCCTCGTGGAGACGAACCGGGGACGGGTACCCGAGCTGGTCCCGATCCGGTATGGCCGCATGCTCGAGGGTCCGTTTCCGTTTCTGCGGGGAGCCGCTGCGCTCATGGCCGCGGACCTGGCCTCCACGGCGGACAGCGGCATTCGCGTCCAGGCCTGCGGCGACTGCCACCTCCTGAACTTCGGCCTCTTCGCGTCGCCGGAGCGGAACCTCTTCTTCGGCCTCAACGACTTCGACGAGACCCTCCCCGCTCCGTTCTGCTGGGACCTCAAACGGCTCGCCGTCTCGTTCATGGTCGCGGCCCAGGCGAACGCGTACGGACGGGGCCAGGCGGCCGATATCGTTGCGACCGTCGTTCGCTCCTACCGGGAGTACATGCGGTACCTCTCCCGGATGCGCGACCTCGACATCTGGTACACCCGTCTCGACGCCGACCTGATCCTCAGCACGGCCTCGACCAGGAAGGAGCGCAGGTCGAACGAGGCGATGCTGGCGAAGGCCCGGAAACGGGTGGCCGAGTATGTCTTCCCGAAGATCACGGCCACGGTGAACGGCCGCCGCCGGTTCGTGGACCAGCCCCCGCTGCTCTATCACGATGACCCGAGCGTCGAGAGGGCCGAGGCCCGGCTCCGCATGCTCAACGAGTACGCCTCGACGATCTCCGACCATCACAGGCTCCTCCTCGCGCGGTACCAGCTCGTCGACGTCGCGTTCAAGGTCGTCGGGATCGGCTCGGTCGGCACCCGGTGCTGGGTGGTCCTTTTGCTCGCCGAGGACGGCGACCCCCTGATCCTCCAGGTCAAGGAGGCACGCCGTTCCGTTCTCGAACCGTTCGCCGGCGCGAGCACGTACGAGCACCAGGGCCGCCGCGTCGTCGAGGGGCAGCGGCTGACCCAGGCGGCGAGCGATATCTTCCTGGGATGGTTCACGGGACCGGATGGGACCGAGTACTACGTCCGCCAGTTGCGGGACATGAAGTACGCCTTCGATCCGACGGGCGTACCTCCCGAGCGCCTCTCGTGGTACGCCCGGTTCTGCGGCTGGAACCTGGCTCGGGCGCACGCGAAGTCCGGCGATGCTGCCATTATATCGGGATACCTCGGCAAATCCGACTCGTTCGACCGGGCGATCGTCTCCTTCGCCGGGGCGTACGCGGAGCAGAACCGGCGCGATTTCGAGGCGCTTCGCACGGCCGTCGAGGACGGGCGCGTCACGGTCCAGCCCGGCGTCTAGGCCGCCAGGCACCTCCCGGTCTCCGGGGCCCGCCTGGCACGCTGCCGAGATTCCACAGAGGCAACGACCCCCTCCAGCCGCTCGGCGGCACGGAGGGACCCCCACCGTTTCGGGGGCCTATCCACGCAGGCTGAACCGGAGAGGCTTCGTTGCCGCCTGCGGGCCGCGCGAGCTCGACGAATAGTTTGAATAAACCTCCTCGCGCATAGAACCGTGCACGGTGATCCCCCTGCAGGTCAACTTCGGCGGTTTCGTACCGGTCAGCACGGTCGACTGGCCAGGTCGGGCCGTCTGCACGGTCTTCCTGAGGGGGTGTCCGGCGCGGTGCGATTACTGCCACAATGCGGTCCTGCTCGGGGGCACGGACCCGCGCGGGTGCGACGAGGTCGTGGCGATGATCGCGGAGAGCGCCCTCGTCGTCTCGGCCGTGATCTTCACGGGCGGCGAACCGACCATGCAGGGCGCGGCGCTCTGCCGCCTCGCCCGCGAGAGCCGGTCGCTCGGGCTCGACGTCGGGGTACACACCAACGGGGCCTACCCGGACGTCCTGGCGGGACTCATCGACGCCGGCCTCCTGGACCACGTTGCCCTCGACCTCAAGGCACGCTGGGAGCGCTACCCCAACCTCCTCGGTATCGACCTCGTGGACCGCATACAGGCGTCGCTCGCGCTCTGCCGGGCCGCGCACGCCGACGGGCGACTCGCGGGGTTCGAGGTGGTCGTCACCCTCTTCCGCGGGTACGAGGACGAGGTGGGAGCGATCGCCCGGGCGGCCGGGGATGCACCCCTCGTCCTCCAGCAGGGAGTCACCGGTTCCGTGGCGCCGCTCGCGCCGGACGAGCTGGGTGCGATCGCACGCCGGCTTGGCCGGCAATGCCGGATAAGGACAAAGGAGAACGGAGAGCAGGAGTATGAGGCTGATTGGAGTTGTGGGGCTGCCGGGAAGCGGCAAGAGTGAGTTCGCGCGGTGCGCCACCGAGCTCGGGATCCCCGTGCTCGTGATGGGCGACGTGGTCCGCCGCGTCGCGTCCGAGCGCGGGCTCTCCGGCGAGGACGGCGTCCTCGGGCGGATCTCGGGCGAGCTCCGCGCGGCCCACGGGCGGGGCGCCATCGCACGGCTGATGCTCCCGGCGATCCGCGAACTCGACGCACCCGTGGTGCTGGTCGACGGGATCCGCTCGGACGCCGAGGTCGACGAGTTCAGGCGCGCGTTTCCCGGGTTCACGCTTGTCGGCGTCTCCTCCTCGTTCGAGACCCGGTGGCAGCGCCTCCAGGGACGCGGGCGGTCCGACGATCTCGCCGATGCCGGCGCCCTGCGACGGCGGGACGAGCGCGAGCTCGGCTGGGGTCTCGGCACGGCGCTGGATGGAGCCGAGGTGACCGTGAAGAACGAGGGGAGCCTCGAGGAATACCGCGCGGATGTCAGGGGCGTGCTCGTCTCCCTCTCGGGGTCATGATGAAGGTCTACTTCTCGTCCTCGTCGAAGGTGAACGCGCCGCCCGAGTGGGTCTTCGGGATCGCGGACGCGGGGTTCGACGGCTGGGAGGTCGTGGCCGACGGCGCCTACCGGCTCGACGACCCGGCCGGCCTCGCGCGGGTTCGCGACCTGGTCGAGCGGACGGGGCTCGCGATCTCGGTCCACGCGCCGTACGCGGACCTGAACGCCGCCTCGCTCAACTATCCCATCTTCCGGGAGACGGTCCGGCAGCTCGGCGCCTGCATCGCGCATGCGGCGGAGTGGACGGAGCGGGTGACGATCCACCCCGGGTACCTCTCCCCACTCGGGAAGCTCGACCCCGACCGTGCCTGGGCGACGCAGAAGGAGGCCCTTCGCGAGATCGGCCGGTGCGCCTCGGACCACGGGGTTCTCGCGTGCCTCGAGAACATGCCGTCGATCCGGGAGTTCCTCTGCCGCGACCCCGGCGAGCTCCTGGGCATGATCGACGGAGTCGAGGGGGTCGGTGCCTGCTTCGACCTCGGGCATGCGCACACCCTCGGCGCGGTCCCGGCGTTCCTCGAGGAACTCGCCAGGGCCGATCACCTCCACCTCCACGACAACGGCGGGCTGTCGGACGAGCACCTGCCGATCGGAGCGGGAACGGTCGACTGGACGCGGGTCGCACCCGTCGTCACGGCGGCGTACGGCGGTATCGCGGTGGTCGAAGGACGGAGCGTCGACGAGGGGAGGCGGTCGCTCGAGCGAGTCCGGGGGTGGTCCGCATAGCCGGCGAGACCCTCCAGGTCTACTTCCTGGGGACCTCGGGGGCGCTCCCGACCATCGCCCGCAACACGTCGTGCGTCCTGGTGCGCCGGGGTTCGGACACCCTCCTCTTCGACTGCGGCGAGGGCGCGCAGCAGCAGATGATGCGGGCGCAGACCGGCTTCACGGTCGATGCCGCCTTCATCACCCACTGGCACGCGGACCATTACCTTGGGCTGCTCGGGCTCGTCCACACACTCGCGTTCATCGGACGAACCGAGCCCCTGAGGCTCTACGGTCCGCCCGGGATCGACGAGATCGTCACCGTGATCGACCGCCTCTCGACGGCGACCATGCGCTATCCCGTCGAGCCGCGCGAGCTGCGGCCGGGCGACGAGGTTCGGTTCGACGGGTACTCGGTCCGTGCGTTTCGGACGCGGCACGGAATGCAGTCGATCGGGTACGTCCTCGCCGAGGACGGGCGGCCCGGCCGGTTCGACCGAGAGACCGCGATCGCGCTCGGCGTCAGGCCGGGGCCGCTCTTCGGGCGGTTGCAGCGGGGCGAGACCGTCACGGTAACGGTCGGTGGCGAGACGGTCGAGATCCGGCCCGAGCAGGTACTCGGCCCGGCCCGGCCCGGGCGCTCGGTTGGCTACACGGGCGACACCCGTCCCGTCGACCTGGCTCGCGCGGGCGTGCCGCGAGGAATCGACCTCCTGATCCACGACGCGACGTACACCGATGCCGACGCGGCGCTCGCGGCCGACGTGCTGCACTCGACGGCCGGCGAGGCGGGCGCCGTCGCCGCGGGCGTCGGAGCGAAACGGCTGGCCCTGGTCCACCTCTCGCCCCGCTACGTCTCGGCAGCGGACCACGTGGGGGATGCCCAGGCCCTCTTCACGGGCGAGGTGCTGGCCCCCGACGACCTCTCGATGATCGAGATCCCGTTCTCCGACCGGTAGCGGGGACGAGGCACCGCGGCCCAGCCCCGACCAGGTCGGTCCGGCCGGTCGCGCGGAGCCCCTCCTCCACGAGCTCGCGGTTCCGCTCGTCGCGGTAATGGAGGAGGGCCCGCTGGACCTGCTTCTCGCGCCCCTTCGGGACGTGGACCGTGTCGCCCGTATCCGGGTCGATCCCGGTCGCGTACATGGCCGTCGCGAGCGTCATCGGGGTCGGGGTGAAGTCCTGAACCTGCTCGGTGTAGAGCCCCTCGTCGCGGACGTACTCGGCGAGCTCGACCATGTCCCCGACCGTGCACCCCGGGTGGCCCGACAGCAGATACGGCACGAGGTACTGTCGCTTCACCTTTCCCCGCTGGACTGCCTCGAACCGCTTCCGGAAGGCCTCGAAGACCTCCCTCCCCGGCTTGTGCATGCGCTCACAGACCCGGTCGACCACGTGTTCCGGCGCGACCTTGAGGTGGCCCGAGACATGGTGGGCGCAGACCTCTTCGAGGTACTCCGGCCCGGCCGCGAGGGCGAGGTCGTGCCGGATACCCGAACCGATGAAGACCCGCCGCACGCCAGGGATCGCACGGAGACGGCGAAGAAGGTCGAGCTGCATCCTGGCACGGGTGTCGAGGGAGGGGCAGTCCGGGCCGCACCGGCGATCGATGCACGCCCCGCCGGTGGTCCACCGCGTGCACGAGATCCCGTACATGTTCGCGCTCGGGCCGCCGACGTCCTGGATGACGCCCCTGAACTCCTTCATCTTCACCATTCTCTCCGCCTCGCGCACGATCGAGTCCGGAGTCCGGGACTGGATCGCCCGGCCCTGGTGGCAGGCGATGGCGCAGAACGAGCAGTCGCCGAAGCAGCCCCGGTGGGTCGTGATCGAGAACCGGACCGGCTCGAGAGCCGGGACCGGCTCCCGGTACGACGGGTGCTGCCGGCGCGCGTACGGGAGCTCGTAGACCCGATCGAGGCCCTGCGGTGAGAAGGGCGGCGGCGGGGGCTCCTGGACCACCACGGTCTTGGGGTGGGCCTGCGCGACCGACCGCGCCGTGCAGGGGTCCTGTTCGGCCGCGATCATCGCGTGGGCCCGCGCAAAGGCGGTGGGATCCGACGCGACCTCGGCGAAGGACGGGAGCTCGACTATTCTCTCGTGGTCCATGGCCCGCCACTCGCGCGGCGCGCATCGCCACATCGTCCCCAGGATCCCCCGGAGGGCCGTTGCGTCGCCGTCGGCGTCGAGCCGGTCCGCGATCGCGACGACCTGCCGTTCCCCCGGGCCGTACACGACGAGATCGGCCGGTGCGTCGGCGAGGACGGAGGCCCGGACCCGGTCCGACCAGTAGTCGTAATGGGCGAACCGGCGGAGCGAGGCCTCGATTCCGCCGAGGACGACCGGGACCCCCGGAAAGAGCGCGTGGACCCGGTCGGCATAGACGAGCACGGCCCGGTCCGGCCGGCGCGGGATACCTCCTGCCGAGTACACGTCCGTGGCGCGCCGCCGCCGGTTCGCCGTGTACCGGTTTACCATCGAGTCCACGGCCCCCGACGAGACGGAGACGAAGAGGCGTGGGCTTCCAAGGGCGAGGAGATCCTCCGGGCCGGGGCCGGGCTGCGCGCAGACCCCGACCGTGTACCCCGCGTCCCAGAGCACCCGGCCGATCACGGCCGTGCCGAACGACGGGTGATCCACGTAGGCGTCGCCCGAGACGAGGAGGACGTCGATCCCGTCGAGCCCGAGCCGCTCGAGCTCGCGCCGGGTCATCGGGAGAAACGCGGGCTGCTCCTGTCCTGTCATGGATCCGGTGATCCCGTGCAGCATCAACAGGTATAATATGGAGGGACGGTGACTACTCGCCGTCAGGAGAGCGACCATGACCGTCCGACGTTTTAAGTGCACGAAGTGTGGTTACATCTACTCGCCGCTCCGAGGAGAGGCCCGCCAGAACATCCCGCGCGGCACCGAGTTTGAGGACCTCCCCGAGGACTACGTCTGCGCCGTCTGCGGTGTCCAGGGCAAGGGTAAAATCGGTACGTGGGCCTTCGTGGAGTGGGTTCCGACCAAGTACCGGTGCGGGTACTGCGGGTACATCTACGACGAGAACCGCGGCGAGCCGCAGCGCGGGATCGCCCGCGGCACAAAGTTCGAGGACCTGCCCGACGACTATCTCTGCATGATCTGCATGACCGACCCACAGCTCCTTAAGACCCTGGGAAAGGTCGGCAAGGAGGCCTTCGAGCCGCTTGACACGGACTGACCCCTAGCACCTTTTGCCGGCCCTCGGGTTCAGGACGCGAGCTCCCGGACCTTCGCGATATTGCCGGCGCCATCGCGCCGGTTGTCCTCGGGCGTCTCGCAGATGAACGGGAGGCCCGCGAGCTCGGGCTGGTGGAGGAGGATGCGGAACCCCTCCTCCCCGATCGCCCCCAGCCCAACGTGCTCATGGCGGTCGAGGCCCGAACCGAGCGCTCCCTTCGAGTCGTTGCAGTGGATCACGCGGAGCAGCCCGAGGCCGATCGTGTCGTCGAACGCGGCGAGCGTCTCCTCGATCCCGTCGCGGCTCGAGAGGTCGTACCCGGCGCCGAAGGCGTGGCAGGTGTCGAGGCAGACGCCGAGCCGCTGGGCGCAGCCGCACCCCTCGAGGATCCGGGCGATCGAGTCGAAGCGGGACCCGACGCTGTTCTTCTCGCCGGCCGTGTTCTCCACGAGCAGGCTCACGACCGGTGGCGCGGCGCCCACGGCGCGATCCAGCGCGGCAATCACCCGCGCCTCGCCCACGTCGCTCCCGGCCCCGAGGTGATGGCCGAGGTGGGTCACGACGAACGGGATGCCGAGCGCAGCCGCGCGCGCGAGCTCGTCCGCGAGCGAGAGCACGGACCGCTCGTACGGCTCGTCCTTCGGCGATGCGAGGTTCGGGAGGTACGGCATGTGATCGACGACGGGCGAGAGCCCGGACGCGGTGAGCGAGGCGCGGAACGCGTCGACGTCGGCGGCGTCGAGCGTTTTTGCAGCCCATCCTCGCGGGTTCCTGGAGAAGATCTGGAAGGTGTCGCACCCGGTGTCTCGCGCTCGCTCCACCGACCTCGAAACCGATCCCGCTATCGAAACATGCACGCCGACGCTGACCATAACTGGGCTCCGGGGACCGTGGAACTGGAACGGGCATCAGCATTTCGCTGGTCCGCTCGGGAATTCTTAAATGCTCGGCGGGTCAATTGAGTAAGGCAACGGGCCGATAGATCAGGGGTAGATCGCTACCTTGGCATGGTAGAGGCCGCGGGTTCAATTCCCGCTCGGTCCACTCGTTTCTCGCACGTCCTCTCACATACGGGCCCCAATGGGCCCGGTCGATACCGACTCCTTTACCTGCACCGACGATCAATATCCATGTGATCCACCGTGGGCCTGAGAGAGGTGTTGATCCCGCAGGACCAGGTCTTCTTCGACCTGTTCGAGGAGATGGGCGATATCCTGGTCAGGGCCGCCGACCTGCTCGTCCGTTTCATGAGCTCGGGGCAGAACCCCGTCGGGTGCTGCCCAGAGATGAAGGACCTCGAGCACGAGGGCGATACGGTCACGCACCGCATCTACTTCCAGCTGAACAAGACCTTCATCACCCCGCTCGAGCCCGAGGAGATCTCGCGCCTGGCCTCTGTCCTGGACGATGTCCTCGACTGTATCGAGGGGTCCGTCCAGATGATGCGGGTCTACGGCATCGAGGAGGCCGACGACGTGATGCGCCAGATGGCCCTTCTGATCCAGCTCTCGGTCGTCGAGTGCCAGGGCGCGATACAGAGCCTGCGTAAGCTCGGCAACGGCAAGGAGATTGACGCACGCGTTATCGAGATAAACCGGCTCGAGAACCTGGCCGACGAGGTTCTCGGCCATGCGCTCTCCGACCTCTTCAAGACCACCGACGCGGTCAGGATTATCAAGCTCAAGGACGTGTACGAGGAGCTTGAGCGGGCGACCGACCGGTGCGAGACCGTTGCGAATATCATCTCAGACATCGTGATCCGGCACACCTGAGCGGGTCCGAACTCCGTTTTTTCATTCTTTCGGCCACCGTTCCTAGCGGGCGCCCCGTGCCAGAGCCGTCGTCCCAAAAGAGACCCGGAGTCCGTTAGAGAAGGAAGTGCAGGGCCCAGAAGGCCGCGAACCCGATGGCGGCGCTGGCCGGGATAGTCAGGATCCAGGCCCCAACAATATTCCGAGCGATCCCCCATCGGACCGCGCCGGGCCCCTTGGTCGTGCCAACGCCCATGATAGCCGAGCTGATGATGTGCGTGGTGCTAACCGGGATCCCCGCGGCGGACATCACGAGGATCGTGCCCGCGCTCACGGTCTCGGCTGCGAACCCGTGGACGGGACGGAGGCGGGTGATCTTGTATCCCAGGGTCTTGACAATCCGCCAGCCGCCCAGAAACGTGCCGAGCGCGATCGCTGCGTGCGCGGAGAGGATCACCCAGAATGGTACGGGCAGGTTGCTCGGATCGACGTCGGCACCGAAGTACCCGATACTGAAGAGAAGCGGGGTGATGATCCCCATCGTCTTCTGCGCATCGTTCGTGCCGTGGCTGAAACTGTATGCCCCGGCCGAGAGCAGTTGCAGGCGCCTGAAATGGCGGTCCGCCTGCTCGCGGTGGAAGGAGCGCGTGGTGCGGAGCACCAGGACCATGAAGAGAAAGCCCACGATCAGCCCGATGATTGGGGAGATCACCATGAACTCGGCCACTACCAGGACGGTCGAGAGCTTCACGGCGGCTAGGCCGGCCGCGGAGATCCCGGCCCCGGTCAGGCCCCCGATCAGGGCGTGGGACGAAGAGGTCGGTAGACCGATATACCAGGTGATTATGTTCCAACTGATCGCACCGATAAGGGCCGCGAGCACGATGTAGGGCACGATCTCGGTTGCCACGTAATCGAGGTTGATGATCTTGCTGATGGTGCTCGCGACGGCGACACCGAAGCCGAACGCGGCGACAAAATTGAAGAACGCCGCGAACGCGACAGCCCGCTGAGGGGTGAGGACGCGCGTGGAGACCACCGTCGAGATCGAGTTGGCAGAGTCGTGAAAACCGTTGGTGAAGTCGAAGACCAGCGCGATACCGATGATCAGGATGATCAGTTCGACGGGCGGACTCGCCATTCTCCTTGGATATTCTGTCAGCAGAGCACTTCAAGGATGGTGTCCTCGATTGGCCCGATGGGAACAGAATCGTGGCGTGTCTCAGCCAGAGACGGGCCGGCGCGCTTCATAGAAGAACCGGCACTGCTCCCTGATCGGGCAGACCTCGCAGCGGGGTCGTCGCGCCGTGCAGATCGCCCGTCCGTGCGCGATCATCAGGTCCGTGACCGGTCCCCACATCGGTCGTGGAAGGCAGGTCATGAGGTCCCGCTCGACCCCGGCAGGGTCCCGCCGGTCCGAGAGGCCGATGCGTTGCGCCAGGCGCAGGACATGGGTGTCCACCGCGACCCCCTCGTTCAGGCCGAACGCGTGGTAGAGCACGATATTCGCCGTCTTTCGCCCCACTCCGGGGAGGCGTACCAGGTCTTCCATGCGCGTGGGCACCTCGCCGCCGTACTCGGCGACGAGCATCCTCGCGGCCCCGATCAGGTGACGGGCTTTCGCGTGGTAATACCCGGTCGGGCGGACGATCGCCTCGAGCTCGACAAGGTCGGCGTCGGCGAGGGCTCCGGGCGAGGGGTACGCACCGAAGAGCGGGGCCTGCAGGGACCAGACCTGGGCGTCCGTGGTCTGGGCCGAGAGGATGGTCAGGACGAGCACCTGGAACGGGCTCGAGAAGAACGGTTCGGGGTCGCACGCGTCCGGGTAGGTGGCCGCGAGGGTCTCGAAGATCTGGGAACAGGTCGCGTCGTCCATGGCCGCACCCGGCATCAGGATGGGGTAGGGCAGATTCGAACTGCCGTCAAAGCGTCCCAAACGCTCTAGGATGGACCAGGCTACCCTACTACCCCGACTCCAGTTCGGTTGGCGCCAGACCGTGAAAAGGGTTCTGATGCCGGTCAGAGCGGGAGCGGGCGGCAGGACTCCCGCGCGACGATCGTCCCCTCCAAGACGCCCTCGAGGACCGCGCCCCGAACAACGCCGGGCTCGCGCCCGTCGAGGACCACCATCGGGATCCCGCACCGCTCCACGATCTTGGCCGCGACGAGGTCGATCACCGTGTTCGAGCCCGCGCCCATCCGCTCGCGCCCGACCAGGGCGAGGAGGTCGGCCGGGGTCATGGTCGCGAACCGCGTCGCGGTCGGGTCCTTCTTCGGGTCCGCCGAGTAGATCCCCGCCACCGAGGTCGCGTTGATCAGCAGGTCGGCGCCGACCTCCTCGGCCAGCACGGCCGCGACCGCGTCCGTGGTCTGGCCGGGCGCGACACCGCCCATCACGACGATCCGGCCGGCGACGCCGCACTCTTTCGCGGCCGCGTACGACTCGGGGACGCGAGGATATGCAGCGTCGCCCAGGGCCGCGACGAGGAGCCGGGCGTTCAGGCGCGTGACCAGGATGCCGAGCTCGTCGAGTGTCGCCTCGTCGATGCCGAGCGCGCGCGCGGCGCCGATGTACCGCCGGGCCTCGCCCCCGCCTCCGACAACGACGTAGAGCCGGGCACGCTCGGCGAGCTCCCGGAGCACGGTCGCGTACGCGCCGAGCAGGTTCGTCTCGATCGAGGGGACCAGGACCGAGCCCCCGAGAGAGAGCACGATCGTCTTGGGGGCCCGCGTCCCGGGCGCCGGCGCGGCAGGCGTCATTCCGAGAGATTATGGCCATGGAGACCAGATATACCTGTTGCGATGTACCGCTGCCCGTCCTGTCGTTCCACCGAGATCTACCCCGTTGCCGGCGGGTACCTCGGGCAGGTCTACCTCTGCAAGGGCTGCGGCTACCGGGGCTCTCTCGTGCTCGAAGACGACGACGAGGACGACGAGCGTGACCGGGATTAATATAGCAGGGGCACCCTTCCCCGTTCGGTGGCGACCATGCACGAGGCACAGCTCTACACGGGTAACCCGGACGGCACCACGGACTGCCGGCTCTGCAACCACCGGTGCCACATCGCCGAGGGCCGCACGGGACGGTGCGGCGTCCGCGAGAACCGTGAGGGTATCCTCGACTCGCTCTCGTACGCCCGCGTGAGCGCCGAGAACGTGGACCCGATCGAGAAGAAACCGCTCAACCACTTCCTGCCAGGAACCCTCTGCTACTCGCTCGGCTCGGTCGGGTGCAACTTCACCTGCGAACACTGCCAGAACTGGCAGATCTCGCGCGCCGGCGACGCCGTCGGGTCGCTCCCCGAGCTCGCGCCGGCCGATGCGGTACGGCGCGCCCAGGCCTCCGGCTGCGCCTCGATCTCGTGGACGTACAACGAGCCGACCATGACCTTCGAGTACACGATGGACACGGGAATGCTCGCGCGCCGGGCCGGCCTGGGCACGGTATACGTCACCAACGGGTTCATGACCGAGGAGGCCGTCGATAGCCTCGCGGCCATGCTGAACGCGTTCCGGGTGGACCTCAAGTCCTTCGACGACGCCTTCTACCGGAGGGTCTGCGGCGCCCGCCTCGAGCCCGTCCTCGCCTCGACGAGACGGGCGCGCGAGGTCGGTTTGCATGTCGAGACGGTCACGCTCGTGATCCCGGGCATGAACGACTCGCCCGAAGAGATGGATGGCCTCGTTCGCTGGGTCGTCGAGAACCTGGGACCGGACACGCCCATGCACTTCACGCGTTTCCACCCTGATTACCGCATGCGCGACCGTCCCGCCACGCCCATCCGGACCCTCGAGCGGATCTACGAGCGGGCGAGGGAGCTCGGCCTGCGCTTTCCATATCTCGGGAACGTGGGCGGCCATCGGTACGAGAACACCTGGTGCCCCGTCTGTAACTCCCTGCTGATCGAGCGGAGCCTGATGCAGGGGAGGATCCGCGGGCTCGAGGACGGCCGCTGCCGTCAGTGCGGCGAGGCGATCCCGGTTGTCAGGTCTGTTCCCCCGCTCTGAATCCTCTTCCCTCGGCGGGCTCCCTCCAACCCGGGAATCCTCCCCAACCGAGGGGGCCGCCCCCTTCGAGGGGCCTACCCCCTACGAAAGGGGCCGCTTCCTCGTGGACCGGATGCTCGGGCCGCTGGTCAGGTACCTCCGGTTCATGGGCTACGACACCCTCGCGGCGACCGAGCTCGGGATGGGCGGACCGGGCGAGGACTCCGCCCTATTGCGGCTTGCGGCGGCGGAGGGGCGCGTATTGCTCACGCGGGACCGTGAGCTGGCCGGGCGCGGTGGCGTGCTGGTCGGAGGAGACGACGTGCTCGAGCAGGTGGCCGGGCTCACCCGCGCAGGTTTCGTCGAGCCGGTCCTCCGGCTGGACCGCTGCTCGCGCTGCAACACACTGCTCCGGCGAGCCCGAGCGGAGGAGATAACGGCCGCCACGTACCTGCCGGCGGACGGTATGCCGAGGGAGTTTTTCCGCTGCAACAGCTGCGGCCGACTGTACTGGGCGGGCTCCCATGCCGACCGGCTCGCGGAGCGGCTGGCGGGGGCTTCCGGCGCCTGGAGAGCCGGAGAGAAGGGCAGTCAAGGTAATTACCGCCGGCCCCGATAGTACTGACGACCGAAGGGCTGCCCACGGGGCCGCGGGGGGTAAGAGTGAACGAGATGATGACCGGCGATGGCAGTGGGGACGGGGCGGGGTCCGTCCGTGGCGAACCGGGCCTCTACATCAACCGCGAGCTCAGCTGGATCGAGTTCAACAGGCGCGTCCTCGACGAGGCCTTCGATAAGCGGAATCCGCTCCTCGAGCGGGTCAAGTTCCTCGCGATCTTCGCCAACAACCTCGACGAGTTCTTCATGATCAGGGTTTCGGGACTCCAGCGGCAGCTCGTGGAGGGCGTCGTCGAGACGCCGGCCGACGGCTTGAGCCCGGCGCAGCAGCTCGCTGCGATCCGCGAAACGCTCGCCCCGCTCCTCGAGACCGCCCGCCGGTGCTGGACCGACAACCTGCTCCCGGCGCTCGAACGAGCCGGGATCGGTGTCCGGCGGGTGGCGGAGCTCCCGCCCGAGATCCGCACCCGGCTCCGGGATCTCTTCCAGGCAGAGATCTTCCCCGCGCTCACGCCGCTCGCCTTTGACGCCTCGCACCCGTTCCCGTTCATCTCGAACCTCTCGCTCAACCTGGCCGTCGAGGTCCGCGACTGCGAGGGGCACACCCGGTTCGCCCGGCTCAAGGTCCCGGTCGGCCCCTTCCCGCGCCTGATCGCGGTCCCTGGAACGGGGGCCGGGAGGATATCAGGAGATCGGTTCGAGTTCGTCTTCCTCGAGGACGTGATCGCGGCGAACGTCGACCTGCTCTTCCCCGGGGTGAACGTGATATCGGTCCACCCGTTCCGCGTGACCAGGAACGCGGACCTCGAGATCGAGGAGGACGAGGCCGACGACCTGCTCACGGCGGTCGAGGAGTCGGTCGAGCTTCGCCGGACCGGTACCCCCGTCCGAATCGTGGTCGAGGAGGAGATTCCTGACCGGCAATGCGCGTTCATCGCCCGCGAGCTCGGGATCTCGATGGACCAGATCGACCGCGAGATGTCGCCCCTCGGCCTCTCGGACCTGATGGAACTCGCGTCCCTGCCCCTGCCCTCGCTCCGCTACCCTCCCTTCGTCCCCACCGTTCCCCCCGCCCTCGCACCGGGGCGGGACCTGTTCGCGGCGATCCGGCAGGGAGACGTCCTCCTCTACCACCCCTACGACTCATTCTCGTCCGTCATCCTGTTTCTGCAGCAGGCCGCCCGCGACCCCGACGTGCTGGCCATCAAGATGACGCTCTATCGCGTCGGCCAGAACGCCCCTGTCGTCGACGCGCTCATGGAGGCCCGCGAACACGGCAAGCAGGTGACGGCCCTGATCGAGCTCAAGGCCAGGTTCGACGAGGAGAACAACATCGGGTGGGCCCGGGCGCTCGAGCGGGCCGGCGTCCACGTGGTCTACGGACTGGTCCATGTCAAGGTCCACGCCAAGGTCTGCCTGGTCGTGCGACGCGAGGGAGGAAGGCTCGCCCGGTACCTCCACCTCGGCACGGGGAACTACAACGCCTCGACCGCGCGGACGTACACGGACCTCGGTCTCTTCACCTGCCGCGAGGAGCTTGGGGCCGACGTGACCGACCTCTTCAACTACCTGACGGGATATGCCCGGATAGAGGAGTATCGCGCGCTCCTCGTCGCCCCGATCTCGTTGCGCGACGGGATCCTCGGCCGGATCGAGCGCGAGATCGCACGGCACCGGGTCAGCGGGGACGGCCGGATCGTCTTCAAGATGAACTCGCTCGTGGATCGGGAGTGCATCGCGGCGCTCTGCAGAGCCTCGCAGGCCGGCGTCCAGGTCGACCTCCAGGTCCGTGGGATATGCTGCCTGCGCCCGGGCATGCCGGGTATCAGCGACCGGGTCACGGTCAGCTCGATCGTCGGTCGGTTCCTCGAGCACGCGCGGATCTACTACTTCCGCAACGGCGGCGACGAGGAGGTCCTTGTCGGGTCGGCGGACCTGATGCCTCGCAACCTCGACCGGCGTGTCGAGGTCCTCTTTCCCCTCCTCGACCCGGCCGTCCGCCGCGCGGTGATCGACCGGATCCTGATGGTCCACCTCCGGGACACGGCGCAGGCCCGTCTCCTCAGGCCCGACGCAACGTACGAACGGGTTGTGCCGGAGGAGGGGAGCCCGCCCTTCGACTCGCAGGCTTGGATGATCGAGCACCGTGGGGAGTGGTTCACCCGCGCGGCCTGCGGCGGCGCGGGGATCTCCGCGCGGCAGGACGGGGGCTAGGTTTGCCATGGTGGGAACGGGAGCCGATGCCGGGTACTGCCTCTTCCTCGCCGAGCGCGTGCTCGAGCTGGTCCCCCGGCTCCTCGACGAGGTCGACGGCGTCCGGCGGGGCGGCGACATCGAGCATATCCACCGCATGCGGGTCACGAGCCGGCGGCTCCGGGCCGTCCTCCCGCTCCTCGCTTCCTGTGTCGGGCGAAGGGAACTCCGCCGCTGGCGCCGCGAGGTCCGTTCGATAACCAGGGCGCTCGGCGCGGCGCGTGACGCGGACGTTCAGATCGACTACCTCAGGTCCTATGCGGCTGGTCTTCCGGGCGGTGCCGGGGAGGGGCTTACGCCCGGGGACGACGGGGGGACGTCGGGGGCCCGTATGGGGGAGCCGCGGGTTGCGGAGGCGCCGGAGGCGCAGGCGGCTCCGTCGCCGGCGCGCTTCGCCTCGCTCCGAGAGTGGCTCCATCGCCGCAGGGGGGCGTGGAGGCGCCGCCGCTCTCCCGTGAGCGCCCTTACCGTACCAGACGCGGAGGGGACGGCGGACCAGGGTATCGCGTGCCTTCTCCTCCGCCTCGAGCAGGAGCGCGACGGGCTGCAACCGGTGGTCCTGGCCGCCCTGGACCGGCTCGAGGCATCGGGGGTGCCCGGCGAGATGGCCCGGTGGGCGAGGTCGCTCGAGGTCCGCTTCCATCGAAAGGGCGTGCTCTCGCTGTCCGCCGATGTGTACGAGGCCGCGCACCTCAACACGGCTCTCGCGAGCGACGGGATCCTGCGGTATGCCGCCGCGATCCGCGATCCCGATCGTGCATCCGACCACCACGCGATGCGAATCGCAGCCAAGCGCCTTCGGTACACTCTCGAGATCTTCGCGCCGCTCTTCGACGATGGCCTCAAGGCTGAACTGAAGGTGCTCAAGCGTCTCCAGGAGGCCCTGGGCAACCTCCACGACTGCGACGTCTGGATCGAGCGCCTCCCGGTCTTCCTCGAGGAGGAGCGGGCCAGGACCCTCGCCTACTTCGGCAACGACGGTTTCTTCCGCTTCATCGAGCCAGGCGTACGACGCTATCTCGAAGACCGTATGGCTGCGCGGGGGACGCTCCACGCAGCGGCCCTCGCGATCTGGGAGGAGCTCGAGCGGGATGTTGTCATCGACCGGTTGTGTGAACGGCTCGCCCTGGCACGAGACGAGGAGCTCCTCCCGCCGCTCCCGCTCCGCTCCATCGCCGGGGGGACCGGGACGACCAGGATCGCCCTGATCGCCGACATCCACGCCAATCTCCCCGCGCTCGAGGCCGTCGAAAGGGACGCGGTCGCCCGAGGCGCTCAGGCATTCATCAACGCCGGCGACAGTGTCGGCCCGGGCGGCGACCCTGACGAGGTCGTACGCCGACTCGTCGCGCTCGGGTCGGTGGATATCAGGGGCGGATCCGACTGGAAGGCCATTCGTTCGGTTCGGAGGGGGGCCCCGGACCGGCAGACGGACGGCCCCGGGGATGAGCCGCCTGTCCCCGGGTGGCTCGCATACCTGCAGGGGCTTCCGGCAGAGCGGCGTTTCGCGCTCAGGGGGGTCGGGATCCGGGTAGTGCATCGCCTGACAGCGGATGAGAGACACGAGGTCCGGAGCCGTGTCGGCGATACCGGCCCGGGTAGACTCTCCGGACTTGTCGGAACCGAGATCGTGGTCATGGGCCACCCCCGCCGGCGCTCCGCGCGGTCATTGGGGGGGGTGCACTACATCAGCCCCGGGAGCCTCGGAAGGAGCGCGGCCGCTGATGGATCGACGGTGGCCGAGTACGCGCTCGTCCAGCTCTTCCCGTTCGACCTGGCCTTCGTCTCGGTCCCCTACGGCGAGAGCACCGCTCACGCACAGGTCGAGTCGGCGGGAGGCGGCGAGTGATGCTCGCGCCCGGCGATGGGGAAGCGCTCAGGGAAGGGCGCGTCGTCGGGTACGTCGATCTCGGGACGAACTCGATTCGGCTACTCGTCGTCAGGCTGAACGGGAACGGGGCGTATACGGTCCTCTCCGATCAGAAAGAACCCGTCCGTCTCGGAGAGGGGGAGTTCAAGACAGACCTCCTGGCCGCAGAGGCCATGGACCGGACCGCCCTCGTTGCATCCCGTTTCGCCGCGCTGGCCCGCTCGTTCGGGGCCGACCCCATCGTCTCCGTCGCGACATCGGCCACGCGCGAGGCGCGGAACCGGGACGTCCTGCTCACGCGGCTCCGGTCCGAGGTGGGCCTGGATGTCCACCTCATTTCGGGCGAGGAGGAGGCCCGCCTGATCTTCCTCGGGGCGACGAGCGGGCTCGAACTCGGGGACCACACGACCCTCGTGACCGATATCGGGGGCGGGAGCACGGAGCTGGCTGCTGGAACGGCGACGGGCAGCATCCGTCTCGCCAGCGCCAGGCTCGGCTCGATCCGCCTGGCGACTCTCTGCCCCGCCCACGGGCGGGGCGGGGCCTACACCCGGAAAGACCTGCGCGCCCTCGGCGAGTACTGCCGCTCGGTCTGGCTCCGACCCCTCGAAGGGTTCTGCGGAGACCGGTACGACCTCGTGCTCGGCACCTCCGGGACGATCCAGACTCTTGCGGCGGTCGCCGGGCAGCTGCCGGGCTGCCCGCCTCCGGGAGTGGGTCTGAACCTTACGGCGGACGGGCTGCGCCAGGCCGTGCGACGGCTCGCGGCAGCGAGCGTGGAGGAACGACGGCAGATCCCCGGCATGAACCCGGCGCGGGCGGAGATCATCGTGCCGGGGGCCGTCGTCCTCGAGACGCTCTTCGATACCCTGGGTCTCGACGGTCTCCGAACGACGACGCGGGGACTCAAGGAGGGGCTCCTCGTTGACCACCTCACGCGCGGGGGGTATCTCCAGCCGCACGGAGAGGTGCCTGTGCGGGAGCAGTCGATCACGAGGCTCGCCGAGAACTTCCGGGTCCCCGGGTCCCACCCGCGCCGCGTGGCCGACCTCTCCGAGCAGCTCTTCGACTCGGGGAAGGCGATCGGCGTCCATCGACTTCCAGGTGAGGCTCGCGATCTCCTCGGGTACGCGGCCCGGGTCCACGATATCGGGACATACATCGCGTTCGCTGACCACCATCTCCATTCGCAGTATATCCTGACGCACACCGAGCTCCCCGGGTTCGACGAGAGGGAATGCGCGGTCATGGGCATGATTGTGAGGCTGCACCGCAAGCGGCTCCCCGGAGTGAATGCGCCCGAGCTTCGGTCGCTGGCCGACGACGACCGGCGGATGGTGCTCGAGATGGCGGTCCTGCTCCGGCTGGCCGAAGCTCTCGACCGGACACACTGCGGGCTCGTCGTTTCGGCGCGGCTCGAGGACGGTGGGAGCGCCGTCAGGCTCGTCATCGCGGGCGCGACGGACCCGCATCTCGAGATCTGGGGGTCCGAGCACCAGGCCCGGACCTTCAGGAAGGTCTTTGGCCGGCGGCTCGCCGTCGTCCAGGCGGCGAGGTGAGCCGGATGTACTTTCCGCTCCATTATCTGACTCCGCGGCGGATCGCTCTCTTTGCCGTAATCGAGACCCTGGTCGGCGCCGCCGTCGTCGGCGTGGCGATCATCGCCCTGCCGGCCCTGGCCGGGACCGCCCTGCTCCTCCTGGCCGCGATGGTCGGGATCACGATCGTCCTGCTCCTCAGCGGGACGTGAGCGGCCAGTCCGGCTCACGGGCGGCCATCACCCTGAGCGCCCCGGGAGCCGCGGCGATCTCGACCGGCGTCATCGGCCCGCGCTCGCCGTCGACGATCACGGTCCGCGGGGGATCGGCGCTGATCGTGGCCCGTTCAACCCGGAACCGCCGAAGATCGGGATCGTAAAGATGACGGCCAAGGATGAACCGAGCCCAGAACCGTATTCCCTGCCATTTGCTGATCGACGCCAGGGCCAGCAGGTCGAGGAGGCCGTCGTCGAGCCGGGCCTCCGTCGCGATCGGCCTGGTGCCGTAGTGCGCGCCGTTCACGGTCATGAGGTGCCGGGTCAGGAACCGGGTTGAGCCGGCCTCGGTCGCTATCGTGCAGCAGAAGAGGCGCTGGCGGAGGATGTAGCCCGTCTCGAAGAATACGTAGGAGAGCGCGCCCAACCACCGCTTGAGCCCGTGGGGGGTCGCGGAGACGATATCCCGCGAGAACCCGATCGAGAGATTGTTCGCAAAGAACTCTCCGTTGATCAGTCCGAGGTCGACGCTGATCTCCCTGCCGTCGACGATCGTGTCGATCGCGCCGACGAGGTCCATGGGCACGCCGACGGAGCGGGCGAAGTTGTTCGCCGTGCCGAGGGGCAGGATCCCGAGCACGCTATCGCACCGGGCGATGGCGGGGAGCACGGCCCGGAGCGTCCCGTCGCCACCGCCGACGACCACCAGGGGCACGTCGTTGTAGACGGCAGCCCGGACCCGCTCGAGGGCTTCACCCGGCCCGGAGACAAGGTGCTCTCCCAGGAGGTGGACGCCGCGGGTCTCAAGGAGCTGGCGCGCGGCCTGGTAGAGACGTGCCCCGCGCCGAGCACCGGCCGCGACGATGAGCACGGCCCGGATCGGCTCGTCCGCTTCCCCCCTCTCCGCCATCACCACACCAATCCGGTGACGAGCGGATAAAAGTATGCTCGCGGCGCCGGTACATAGCACGAGCATCGCCATCTGACGGCCGCTGGACGGCCAGGTTCATCTCGCCGACGGCCCGGGGCGGCCGTAGGTGGTCGCTCCCCCCCCCCCCACGTGCCCGACCTGCCGGTCTCGCCTCCAGGCCGGCGAGATCCCCTCCCCGACTGTCCGGCATGGTCCAGGGGGCCGCCTAGGAGGCGCCCGGGGCCGGACCTGCCGGCAGCTCGCGTACGAGGCGGGGGCAGAGCGGTGCGAGGGTATCTTTCATGAAGACCGCGGTACCGGCCTCCCGCGCCCGCCGAACGATCAACGCGACCCACTCCCGCCGTGGCAGGCGCAATGGCTGGGTACGGGCGCCGACCAAGAGGGCATCGATCCCCGCGAGGTCGGGGTCGATCTCCTCGACGAGCGGTTCGAAGGAGACAAAGGTCGTCCCCTGGAGCCGGCGCAGCGCGTCGATCCGGTGCACTTCCGACGCGCTATCCACGGTTGCCCCGTACCAGGCGTTCTCCGGGAGTTCGAACGCCGTGTACCGTTCCGGATTCTTCGTCAGGAATTGGAAGGTATGGTGCGGGCACGCCCGGACCGTCTCGATGACTGCCGAGATCCATTCGTCCGGGACCCAGGCGCCGAAGAGATCGGCCATGGAGCAGACGAAGACCCGGGACGGTCGTTTTACACGGGAGGGCTGCCTGAGCCTGCCGGGGTGGAACGCGGGAGTGAAACCCGCGGGGAAGTTGGCGGGGAACCGGACGGTCAGCCTGCGGGCATAGCAGTAGCTGCAGTCGTGGAGGCAGCCCGTGACCGGGTTCCAGGTGAAGCCAGTCCATTCGATCCGCGTCCGATTCATGGACGCTCCGCCAGGGTGAACCGCCAGCGGCAGTACTCGTCCGGGGGATGGGGGTCCGGGGGCGCGTGGATACACTCGACCCGGATCCGTGGATCGACCTCGCCCGCGAACGCGGTAAACTCGGCACGGTGCATCTCCCGGCAGACGTACTCGCCCTGGCCTCTCCGGAGGCGCGCCTCCTGCGACGGGCAGGACGGCACCGTGATCACGACCTCGTCTTCTCGCTCGTCGATCGTGTAGCCCACGATGACCGCCCATGGAAAGAGGCGCAGCGTCTCGACGAAGCCGGCGAGGCCCATCCCGGTGATACCGAAGCGGGCCCGGAGGTCGCGCGCCGCCATGCCGGCAACGCGTCCCCAGACACGCTCGTTCATGGCCTCTGCGGCCTCCTGGCCTGATGCCTCGGCGGTCTCGATGAACCAGAACGCGTCCACGACCCGGTAGTGCCAGAGAAGAAAGTCGAGGTAGGTCTTCAGGTCGTCCCTGTCCATGTCGTCGAGGCGGGTCTCCATCGGGGCATCACCACTGAGGGGTGGGCGGCAAACTATTTATGGAATCGGGCTAGCCGTAGCTCGCCCATACGAGACTGAAAATAATGTATTGGTTCCCAATAGGATAGAAATCGATGGAGAGACCGTCATTGCAGCCTCCACCCCCTTCGAACTCGATGGCATCCCGATCGAGGATCAGCCGATGGCCTGAACCGGGATCGTCAACGAGCCGTACACCAAGATGCGGGTGGACGCGTACACGCGGACTCGGATCATCCTGATGAACGGTATCGAGAACAATTCGGTCCTGAGCAGTCACAACATGCACTGGATGTGCCCCGATCCCGAGATCAGGCGGCAACTCGCCGAGATCCGGCGTGCCGATTCGCAGCGCCAACAGGTGATCGACTGGCTCAACCCGGTCGATCAGTCGATCATCGAGACCACCGTCGGATATGAGCAGGTCGCCGTCGACCTCACGGCGAACCTCGCGAAGAACGAACCGGACCCGTACGTCAAGCAGCCCCTCGACTTCGCCATGCTCGAGGACTTCCGACCACCTCTTCCGTTTCTCGTGCCTGCTCGAACTGATGGAGGGCAAGGACCCCGAGTCTATCACCCAGGGCAAGACCGAGATCAAGCCGGGCCGGCCGACCGTCACTGAGCACCGCCACCCCGACGACTCGATGAACCGCCACTACCACCGGAACACCACGGCCATCAAGACGAAGCTGAACTACTGGACCATCACCTCCGGCGAGCAGCAGACGGAGCTCTACAAAAAGACACACGGCATGATGTTCGCCGAGCCCCTACCGCGCCTCCTCTACGTCGAGATGGCCGAGATCGAGGAGCAGCACGTAACACAGTATGGCGCCCTCGGCGACCCGAACGAGACCGTGCTGGAGAAGGCGGCCCTGATGCAGCTGAACAAGGCCTATCTCTACTACTCGAACCTCCAGACCGAGACGGTCCCCTGGATGAAGCCAATCTGGGAACGGCTGCTCATGGACGAGATCGGTCACGTCGCGGTCGTCAACGACCTGCTCATGGCCTACGAGGGGAGAGATCTCGCCGAGTTGATGGGCACGGACCGGATCGAGCCCCTCGTGGTCTTCGAGGAGAACAAGTACTACATGAACCGGGTACTCGAGGAGCAGGTCGACATCGCGCCGATCGGCAGGACCATGGAGTATGTGAGGGTCCGCGATCTGCCCGAGGACTGGCCGTCGCTCCGGTACATGCGCCGCGTCAACGCCGGCGGCGTGCCGAGCGAGATGGTCGTGGAACGGCACGGAGGGACGCTCGCTCGGAAGGCCTGCGAGGAGCTGCCCATGCGCGCCGTCGAGGAGCTGCTGGAGCCCGCGGACAAAACCCTCTCGACCATCGCGATCGAGCCCTGCTGAAGAGACTCCCCCCTTTTTCGTCACGGGGCCCGAGGCAGACCGAGCGCCAGAGTCACCTCGTCCCAGGCCTTCGCGAGCACCCGGCGGTGTTACCGGCGGTCTCCGGTGTCGGGCTCCCAGGCGCAGTCGGCAAGCCCCGGCCGACTCCCCGGTTGGCGCGGCATCTCCTCGCGGGAGATGCCGGAAGCCGCAGGTTTATGCCCGCGGCGTTCCATGTAGTACTGTGGTCCCGTCCGGCCGCCACGCTGGTACCGGGGATGGGTGGAGGGGCCACGTCCTTTCCTTCTGACATGATCCGCATGCCGCTGCCTGTCCATTCATTGTGACCGCAACGGCTGGCAGGGTATTCATCTCGCTCGTATTTTGAGAGAAGCGATCGCGGTTTTAAAGTTCTCGGGACCCGAGATCGTCCCGGACATGGCCGAAAGCAACGGCCCTTTCTGCCGCCCATCGGGTCAGAGGATCCCTCCTGAGGGTGGCTCGAGACGGAAGCATAGGACGGACCGCGACCGTCATCGATCCTGTTAGCGGGAGATGCGCGATGCCGCCCTCAGTCGGGATTGACGAAGTGGTCGAGGACGAGGAAGAGAACGAGGATGATGGCTCCCAGGAGCAGGAGCGCCATCCACCAGGAGATGGGGACGAGCACCACGATTCGCAGACGGGTGAGGACGAAGCCGACGACGACCACGACGACGATCAAGAGCAGGAGGTACGAGAGGTTTCGCCTGATCCTCCTGCCCAGGGTATTCTCTCCCGAGAGCATCGCCGAGTACTCCTCGAACGAGATCTCGCCCCTGGCGAACCGCAGCTTCAGGGACTCCTCGCGGTCTCTTCTCGTCATCTCTGCACTGACGGAGAAAGACCCGAACGAGTAAAACGATTGCGATCGGGCCCGCTGGAAGCGCACTCGGCGCGGGCGGGCAAGGCGCGATCCTCCGCTGGATGTCGTTGCCCATCAACGCTAGCGAGGCCCGGTAGGTGTACCGCCGGCTCGGTCCCTGCTCACGGATCTCGCGGGAGACGCGGTGCCGGTTGTCAACCGGGGGATCGTTGCGACGGCGATCGTCATCGATGCGCGACGGCCCAGAGGTACAGGGAAGCCACCGAGCCGTGCGGCGAATACCGCCGGCGGTACTCCTCGAACTCGTCCCGGGAGAGACTCGAGAGGCCGTAGAGGTTCATCATCCCCCGCCGGATGGCAAGATCCCCCCAGCTGACGATGTCCGGGCGCTCCAGGGAGAAGATAAGGAACATCTCGGCCGACCACTGCCCCAGGCCGGGCACCGTGGACAGCCGGCGGACAACGAGGTCGTCCGGGAGCGTCGCGAGGCCGGCAAGGTCGAGTTCGCCCGTCGCCACAGCCGCGCCGATATCCATGACGTACCCCGCCTTACGTGTTGAGAGGCCGCACTGCCGGAGGTCATCGACGGTGGCGGCGGCGATCGCCTCCGGGGTGATCGCACCGAGGTGCTCCTGCAGACGGCGCCAGATCGCGGCAGCGGCGCGGGAGGAGAGTTGCTGGGCGACGATGGTGTGGACCAGCGCGGTGAACGGATCGGGGATAACCTCACGCTCGATCGGTCCGATATCGTCGATGACCCGGCCAAGCGCCGGATCCCTCCGTCGCAGGTGGTCGAGTTCGGCAGGACCGTACGTGAAATGTGGCATGGTTGATGCGTGTTCGGGGGGGTGGAAGTCCCTGCCTCACCGGAACCTCGCGCCGTTGCATGGCTCCCGGCTCTCGACCGGTTCTCCGAGGTTCTTCTTGTCTTCGGCGAGCCGGCACTGGACATGCAGTACCCCCGGGCGGATTCGAACCGCCGTCGCCGGATCCAAAGTCCTGCATGATTGACCGCTACACTACGGGGGTATCTCTCACTTCATTCTTCACATTCCCGGTTAATCGTTTGCTTCGGTCCAAACGGGCCCGGCAAAAAGTGGTCGGCAGCCGTATTCGCACAAAGTGGAGGTCTGCGTTCTGTTCTTCATCCGGACATTCACCGTGTCATGGCCCGGAATCCCCTCCGGATGCGAGCGGGAAGTGGCGGCGGTACACTTCTCGACGCTCCTCGAGGTCGGTATGCAGGTAGATCTCAGTCGTCTTGATCGAGGTGTGCCCGAGGTTCTCCTGCACGACGCGGAGGTTCCGGCTCCGCCGGTAGAGTTCGCTCGCGTAACTGTGCCGGATCGTGTGTGGCGTCACGCCTTCGGGCGCGTAGCGCTTGAAAAGGAGCTGCACGGTCCGCGCCGAGATCGGTTTGCCTCCGTACCCGACGAAGAGCGGGCCGGAGACACGGCCATCGAGGTACTCGTCGAGGGCGTCGGCGGTCGTGTCATCAAGAAAGACGGCACGCTCCTTGTTGCCTTTCCCGACTACCCGGATGACGCCGTCATCGAGATCGATGGCTTCGACCTGTATTGAACAGAGCTCGGAGACCCGGACGCCGGTCGCATAGATCAGCCGAATGATCAGGCGGTCACGCGGATCCGCTATCGATCGCAGGAGCCGCATGACCTGGCCGTGCTTGAGGTGCCGGACTCCGGTACGGCCGACCTTCGGCCGCTCGATGCGGTCGACGGGGTTCGATTCGACGGCACCCTGCGTGACGAGGTAGCGAAAGAACGACGAGTATGTGCAGACGAGCCAGTTCAGGGTCCGCGGCGAGAGGTTTCCCTCTTCCGAGACGGCAGCGAGATGATTGTAGAGCGCACCTGTCGTGACGTCAACCGGCGTCAGGGCTTTTTCCTGTTCTGCAGGTGCGGCGAGACCGGTCGATAGCGAGCGGAGCGACCGGCGATAGTTCGCGATCGTTCCCCTGGAGTAATGGCGCATGCGCAGGAAGTCGACATAACGGTCGATCCAGTCGTCCAGTGTTTGCTCCTCCACACAGAGTTCTTGGCGTCGAGGCCGGATGAAGACTTCGCAAAATATTCATTTCGTCCGGTATCGCGATGCCCGGAGCGCCCGTTCGCGGTGGTATCCGGAGAGGAGAGAGAGTGAATGAAGCGAGGTTGGAACACACGAGGGGAGGGCGATCTGATACCCTAATTTCATATAGCAACATACGGTTTATCGGCCCCACTGCCGATGTTCTTCAGGGAAACGGCGGCGGTCACGGGTTCTGGTGATTTGAGCGGGGGCTTCGATCCTCGGGCTGGAGAAACGGATACGGTGCACCCGATTGTGAGGAAAATATCCCTTCTGTAAGGAGGGATACCAACGAGCTTCAAACCGCTCGATACCATTATCCGACCTGCCCGGAAGATCGTACATGTGATCGAATCGGAGGAGGACTACCGGTTCTACCTCGAGGCCGACCGTGTCGCCCTGAATATCGGCCCCTGGTGGCCGAAGTACTTCACGCACGATGTCTGGCGATTCGAACGCCTCCTCCGTCGAGTCGAGTTCTGGCGTAACTGCCGCCGATCTCCGCTCTTCCGACCGTTCTATTACCTCCTTTACTGGCGGTTCCGACGCGTCGCACTGCGGCTCGGGTATACGATCCCGCCGAACGTCTTCGGCCCGGGGCTGTCGATCGCCCACCCGGGCACTCTGATCGTGAACGACGCTGCCCGGATCGGAGAGAACTGTCGGGTCCATCCCGGCGTTACTATCGGCACGGCGGCCGGAACGGAGCATTCGGCTCCGCATATTGGCAACAACGCCTTCATCGGCCCGAATGCGGTGATCCTCGGGCCTGTCGAGATCGGCAACGACATCGCGATCGGGGCGAATGCAGTCGTGAACCGGTCGTTTCCCGAGGACGGTATCACCATCGCGGGTGTCCCTGCCAGGAAGGTCTCGGAGAAGGGCTCACGGGGTCTCTACCAGCGTTCGACCGACATCGTCCGTTCCCGTGGGCGACCCTGATTCGGGGGCCGTAGGGGCCGATTTCGCAAAATACACATTTTACGAAATTCGGCGATGGTTCTTCGCCTCATATCGCCGATCGGTAACGCTGTCCCCAGGGCCGTAATTTGGACGACAGTCGTAATCTTATTCGATCGAAAGAGAAAAATCGGCTCCTGAGCCCGGGAAAGGCCCGTTTTTCGGGCAGATCAGAGTGACCGTTCCTCGAGCGCTTTGATGACGATCCCGCGGAGATATCGAACCGCGGCTGCGATATCGGCCCTGGCGAGCACTGCCGAGATGACCGCACATCCATCGGCCCCGGCACTCACGACATCGGCGGCGTTCGCAGGCCCGATACCCCCGATGGCGACCACGGGGATCCGGACGGCTCGCCGCACAGCGGTCACCGTCGAGAGACCGAGGCCCGGTCCGGCATCCTCTTTCGAACCGGTCGAAAAGACCGGGCTGACCGCAACGTAGTCGGCACCGTCCCGTTCGGCCTGGAGCGCCTCCTCGGCGCTGCCGACGGATGCCCCGATCAGGAACGGTCGGGGAGCGAGGCGACGTGCATCTGCGACCGGAAGGTCTTCCTGTCCGAGGTGGACACCGTCAGCGCCGGCCGCGAGCGCGATATCGAGCCGATCGTTAATGATGAAGAGCGTCCCGGATCGGGCCGTAACAGCCCGGATCTCCTCGGAAATCTCCAGGATCTCCCGACCGGATCTGACCTTGTCGCGCAGCTGAACCACGTCCGCGCCCCCTGAGACGGATGCGCGTGCGCACTCGAGATGGGTCCGGCCCCCCGAGACGACCTCGTCCGTGACCACGTAAAGGGCCAAGGGATGCATCACGCCAACCTGACCCGTGCACCCCGGTCAAGATGGCCAGGGTCGATTCCCGCCAGGGCATCGAGAAGCCCGGCCCGAAATGACCCCGGTCCAGCAGCGCACGTTGCAGCCGTTTCGCCGGCGAGGCCGAAGGTCGCAAAAGCCGCGACGGCTGACGAGAACCGATCGCGTGTGACAGCGGCGAACGCCCCGGCCACTGACGAGACCATGCATCCAGTGCCCGAAACGGAGCCCATGAGCGGATGACCATTCTCGACGAGGGCCACACGGCTCCCGTCCGCGACAACGTCGATCGGCGCACTCATGGCGACGATGCAACCGAGACGATCGGCCAGCGCGGTGCAGATCTCTTCCGGATCTCCCATCAGGCCCTCGGAATCCACGCCGCGGACCCGTCCCCCCGAACCGGCGATCATCCCGATCTCGCCGGCATTCCCCTTGAGAACCGCGATATCGAGGTCCTCGAGGAGACGAAGCGCCGTGGACGTCCTGAAGGCCGTCGCACCGGCACCTACGGGATCCAGAATAATCGGGATGTCGCGCGAGTTCGCCGTCCGCCCGGCAAGAAGCATCGAATCGACCTGGGTGGACGTGAGCGTGCCGATATTGAGGACCAGCACGTCCGCAATGCCAGCCATCTCGGCAACCTCCTCGGGGGCGTCGGCCATCACCGGGGCTGCTCCCACCGCGAGGGTGACGTTGGCACAGTCGTTGATAGTCACACTGTTCGTGATATGATGGACAAGCGGCCGCGTGTCGCGAAGCCGCAAGAGCAGGGAAGCGAGGGGAAGTGTTTCCATAGAGATCAGCGGGCAGCCGAACGGGCCCGTATTATGTTGCAGCGGACTGGTTTTTACTCCTTATCATGGCCTCGTGTCGAGTTCCCGGTGGCGATCCCAGCTCAATTGGCGCACCATAAACCATATGTTGCGATATGAAATGAGGCGGAGATGACGGGAACCTGGACGACGGGATCCAGGACTGATACCTCCATAAGGAACCGCGCGCAATCTCTCGGGGATGTGGCTGAGGTACCAGAACGTGCAGACCGGGAATCCGGATATGCTGAACCTCGACCTGATCGAGGAGATAGGAATCACCGAGGACAGCGAACTCATCGATCATTATGCGATTGCCGCGTATACCCAGGGATCCGACGACCCCCTGATCCTCTTCCGCTCGCCGTCCTATGCCGAGGTGGGCGAGCGGTTCGATGCGATTGCCCGGGCTGTCGGTGCCCAATCTCTCTAAGAGCAGGCGAGTCGGAACCCCTCCCCTGCTCACAGCAGGGACAGGGATAAACCATGGAGCGGTGTACGAAATCACACGCGCGATTCAGGCGGTATGTTCCGACCCTCGGAGCGGGGTTGATGAAAAGAGGGATCAGGCCGGAAAGTACAGTACGTTCAACCCGGCAAACGCGACCGATGCCACGAGAAGGACGGCGATCGCCGTGAAATCGCGGCCCTTGAGAGATCGGTCCCTGAGAGAGGTGCGCCGGGCTGTCCGGTAGCCCCTGAGGTCGATGGTCAGGCCCAGGACGTTCGCCTTTCCGAGCGAATTGGAGAGGAGCGGAATCACGATCGGTGTGAGGGTCCGGAGAACACCTCGCAGGCCGCCACCAGGGTTATAGGCCCGCGCCTGCTGGGCCTCTCGAATGCGCTGACCTTCGAGCTGGAGACTCGGGATGAACCGGAGCGCAATCAGGAACATCAGTGCGTAGTCGACCGGTAGGTGGAGCCGGCGAAGCGCATGCACCAGGTCGTGCGGCTGGGTCGAGATGACCAGGAGCTGGAATGCGAAGAGCATTGCGAAGAACCGGAGCGAGAGCAACAGCCCGAACTCGACCGCCCCCGTCGTGATCGGGAACGCGCCTCCGATCACGGGAACCACGTTCGGGACCAGGTGGCCGATCGTCGCGCCGTCCTGCATCGTGAGTATGGTCAGGAGCAGGAGCGAGACCGTCAGCGAAATGAGAAGCGGTAGTTGCTCCACGAGCGGCCGTGAGAGGCCCGCGGCGGCGGCGGCCAGGAAGAGCGCGACTACCAGCAGGGCGAGCGGAACAGGGTTGCTCGTCGTCACGGCGAGAACCGCGACCAGCGCGACCATCAGAAGTTTGGCGAGCGGGTTCAGGCGATGAAAGACGCTGGTACCCGGGACGTACTGCATAATCTCTGGCATATGACCTCCTCACCTCCCATCGCCGAATCCGCGACCAGTTCGCCGTGTTCCAGGAGTACGATCCGATCCGCGTAGTCTTCGACGATGCGCATGTTGTGCGTGACCATCACGATCGTCTTTCCCTCGTCACGAAGGCGCGATGCGAGCTCCATGATTCGCCGGGACTCGGGGACGTCGAGGCCGGTGGTGGGTTCGTCGAGCACGATCACCTCGGGCTCCATGGCGACGATGCAGGCCACCGCGAGCCGCTGCCGCTCGCCCCGCGAAAGAGAGCGGGGATACGTTCCCCGCTGCGCCGAGAGGCCGACCTCGTCGAGCGCGCGTAGTACGCGATCTGCGACGTTGCTCACGGCGAGATTCTCAGGTCCGAACTGCACCTCCTCGGCAACCGTCTCTTCGAAGAGCATGGTATCGGGATTCTGAAAGACGAGCCCGACATGCCGGGCCAGTTCGTTGATGGGTGCCACCCTGGTGTCGAGACCGCGCACCGTGACGGACCCGCTCGTTGGCCTGAGAAGGCCGTTCAGGTGCTTGATGAGCGTTGTCTTGCCCGAGCCGTTGTCGCCGATGATGGCGACGAACTCGGCCGGATAGACTACGAGGTCGAGCCCCCGCAGGGCTTCATGGCCACCATAGGCATGCGCCAGCCGTTCGATCACGATGATCGGCGGGGCATTCGCCGTTCGCTCGCGCGGGCGGGTCTTCGTGAGACGAACGGGCCGATCGACCACGTCCGAGTGCAGGACCGAGCGGACGCGATCGTCGCGCAGGAGATCTTCGGGGGCCCCCTCGACTGTGATCCTTCCCCTCTCGAGGAAGACCATCCGGTCGGCGAGCGAGAAGAGCGCATCGAGCTTGTGCTCGATGACCAGCACGGTTTTCCCCTCCGCCTTGAGTTTCTGGAGGATCCGGAAGAGTCGTTGCGTCCCTTCCTCGTCGAGTTCGGAGCTCGGTTCGTCGAGGATCACGATACCCGTACCGAGTGCGAGCGTTGCGGCGATCGCGACACGCTGTTTCTGTCCTCCCGAGAGGGCATGAGGGGCGCGATCGCGAAGCTCGGAGGTGGCGGTGATCTCGAGCATCTCCTCCATCCGCTCGAGCAGGTTCTCGCGCGGGAGTGGGAGTCCCTCGAGACCGGATGCGACCTCCTCTTCGACCGTCGTGAAGATGAGCTGGGCATCGGGGTCGTCGAAGACAACGCCGACACGTACACCGATCTCGCCGAGATCGGCGTATTCAGCGACGTGCCGGCCCATCAGCAGGGCTTTTCCCCGGGATCCACCGCCGTACTCGTGGTGGAGGATGCCGGCCGCGGCCAGGCAGAGCGTGGTCTTGCCAGCCCCCGTGGGACCTGTGACCAGCACAATCTCCCCCTGTTGAATATGGAGGGTGACCCCGCTGAGCGCGGGCTCCGTGCGTCCCGGGTACGTGTAGGAGAAGTTTTCCAGCGCGATCATGCGCTCTCCGGCGCTGGCAATACGGTCGTCCTGTCGCGCACGACGACCCGGGCGGCCGGCATGTACAGGACCTGAGAGATCACGGCGTTCGCGATGGCGGCCGAGAGGACGATCGGAATGATCACGAGTGCGTAGGCGCCAAGAGTAGCGTACTTCGAGAGGATCGTCGGGGCGACCGCGACGAGCGAAATCAGGACGAAACTCCCGCCCGACGCGAGAGTTGCGATGAAGGTCGTGATCCCCTGGGAGAACGGGATCCGGTCCTGCAGTAATGTGTATACGAGTACGCAGACAATCGCGCCGATCGGCTCTGAGATCAGGTTCCCCGGCGGAAAGACCGAGTGACTGATCAGGGCCGAGACGATTCCGGCAACGAAGCCTATTCCAATAGCCTCGGCGAGAGTCGGGAGCACGAGGATGATCGCCAGGCAGTAGAACGCGATCACGAGATTGGCCACGATCGGGCCGGGGATGATCAGAGAGAGGTACCGGACGATGGCGCCGATGGCGAGCAGAATGCCGACGATGGCAATATCACGCGACTTCATGAGCTGACACTTCCTTGGTGTCTGCCAGTTGTCGGCAGACAATTCAATACTACAATGTACAATTATGTTCGATAATGTAATAAAATGTTCGGTTCCACTCTGACGAGCGGAGTGTGTATACAAGATGGGGTGTTCAGCCGCAGTCCTCGCCGATCTCGGCAAGATCGTCAAGACGGTTGATATTCGTAAAGGTCCTCAGTCCCGGATCGAGGTCACGGAGTCCCTCGACCGGGATGAACCGGCAATCGAGGGCGCGGATCATCGCTCGAAGAGAGAGATCGTCATGATTCTCGAGGTACCGTCTCAGAGCGCTACGGGAATAGACCGCGTGGAGTGGCTCGTACATGCCCTTTTCCCAGCAGGGTATTACGGCCTCCCGGTCGTCGAGCAGGTCGAAGAGCCGTGAGACCACGAGCGGGTTGACGCAGGGCATGTCGCAGGCGACCACGAAGAGAGCGTCGCCCGAGGCATCGAGTGTCCCCGCATGCAGTCCGCCGATAGGCCCGAGTCCCCGTCGCCGATCGACGGTGCACCGGACTGACGGGAACGCCTCGAAACGCGCACACTGCAGATCGTCGCGGGCGACAAGGAGCACCTCGTCCGTGATCGGCGTGAGAATCCCGACCAGCCGCTCGAGAAAGGTCCGGCCCTGTAACGGGAAGAAGTACTTCTCCCTGCCCCCTGCGCGGGTCGCCTCTCCGCCCACCAGCACAACCGCCGACCTATTCACGATCTCTCTCACCCGCTCGTCAGGGATTCGCGGAAACGGACCAGGTTGGCGATGCAGGTGTTGAGCGGCGCGGGGATCCCGTGCCGGGCTCCGAACGCGGCGATGGCACCGTTTAGAAAGTCGATCTCGGTCCGGCGGCCACGCGCAAGGTCCTGGAGCATGGACGAGTGGTGACCGGCCGTGTTCGGGAGCTGCGTGGAGGCCAGGAACTCCAGGTAGGAGGTTGCATCCGGCCAGGCGAGCGCGATCCCCTCCGCCCTGGCGACCGCGAAGACTTCGGCGACGACGACCTCGATGATCGCCCAGGCATGCAGCTCCGTCAGGCGGCCGTACGGGACGTTCATAAGCGCTCCGAGGGGGTTGAGGGCACAATTGTACATGGTCTTCCCCCAGATATCCGTCCGGATCGAACCGGTCCCCTCGACCGGGATCCCGGCCGCCCTGACCGCCTCGACAAGGATCGTGACAGCCGGATCCATCCCGGCCGGGAAACGACCAAGTTTCATCGGACCTCCCTCGACCGAGACGTGGACCGCGTTCTGCCCCCGCCACTCGAAACCGGTGATGATCATGCCGCCGATCACACGGTCCGAGACGGCGGCAATAATCTCCTCGTTCCCGATCCCGTTCTGGAGGCTCACAACCTCCGCACAGGCGAGCACCGGTGCGTACTCACGGCAGACCTCGGCAGTGTCGGTCGACTTCGAGGTGACGAAGACGTAGTCGAACTGCTCGCCGGCGCCCAGGCCCGTCACGACGTCGAGGTCGTACACGGCCTCGCCCCATCGTCCGGTCAGGTGAAAACCGTCGCGACGAATAGCCGATGCGTACCGCTCACGCGTGACCGCGACCACGTCAACGACGGACGAGAGACGAGCCGCTACCGAGAGCCCGACCGCGCCCGCGCCGAGCACTGCGATCCTCATGATTCTCTTAAAGTTCCGCACCGGACCGCTTAACGCTTCGTCCCCGTTCCATGGCGAGGAGGTACTCCTTGATAGCGACCGAGGGCGAAAAGCCACGGATCGATCCGTCGGCGCCGATCACGCGGTGGCACGGGACGACGAGCGGCGTCGGGTTCCGCCGCATGACCTGGCCCACGGCCCGTGCCGAGGTGCCGGTGAGCCGGGCGATCGTTCCGTACGTCGTGGTCATGCCGTCCGGGACCGCACAGACCTCGTGGTAGATGGCTGCCGACTTCCCCGGGCGCTCGAGCGCCGCCGAGCGGAGGACCGAGAGATCGACCGCCTCGCCCCGGCAGTACGCGGCGAGCGGACCGGGAACCCTGCCGGCGGGGGTATCATCGCAAAACTCGACGGAGTACACGAGGTCGTCGTCCCAGATTACTCGCACGGACCAGTCTCCAAGCCGGCAGATTCCCTCGTTCAGTGCCATCGCGAGATCGCCTCCCGGAATCCGGCGAGATCGACGACCCCGAGTTCCTCCTGCATCCAGGGTGGCAGCCCTCCCCTGACTCGATCCTCAAGGAAGCGCTGCTCTGCCAGCACGAGTACGCCCCGGTCCTCGGGAGTCCGGAGCACACGCCCGAGCGCCTGAAGAGCCCGGTTGATCGCCGGTAGCGTATACGAGATAAACTCCCCCTCCTCGCCGAACTTCCTGACGAAGTAGTCGATCACCATACGGCGTACGCGGTTGAATGGGGCGAGCGGCAGCCCCACGACCATCGCGCCCGAGAGCATCTCTCCGCGATAGTCCAGACCTTCCGACCACTTACCGCCGGTCACCGCGAAGAGCACCCCCGCCTTTCCCTGGCCGGGCAGTGCCAGGAACTCGCGGAGCGCCGCACCGGCATCGGCGGACTCCTTCGGCTCGACGAAGACCGATTTCGTTCGGATACGGGGCTGCGCGATCCTCGCGAACTCCTCGAGAAGGTGGTATGAAGGGAAGTAGATCGCGAGGTTCCCCGGGGCGGTGGTGAAGGCTGCGATGTAGTCCGCGATCAGCTCTGCGTTGTCCCTGCTCTGCCGCTGCGAGAACGCGGTCGTCACGTCCCTTGCCGCGAGGACGAGCCGGTTTTCGCGCGGGAATGCGTTCGGGAGCGAGAGCGTCCGGACAGGCAGATCCTCGAAGTAGTACCGGCGGTAGGCATCGACCGGCGAGAGGGTGCCGCTGATCATGACCGTGCACCAGTGCAGCCCCGCTACCTCCGTCAACCGCGGAGCCGGGTCGATACTCCGCACAGCGAGCGCGACGCTCGCCTCGTCGATCCGGCGGAAGGTCGAGAGGAAGGCCGGATCGCGTGTGGCCCGGTCGATGCGATAGAAGAAGAGCGCCAGGCGCTCAATCGCCGTCTCCTTGTACTCGCCGGACTCGATGCTCTTCTCACGGACGAAGTCGCGTATCTCGACAAGGTCGTCGACCACCTGGGCCGTACTCTGGTAGAGCGAGCCACGGAGGACCATCCGCGCGAAGAGCGTGGGATCGAACCAGTCCATCGGCTCGGGCGAGGCCGAGAGCCCCTCGATGAACCGCGATATCCGCGGAAGAAGCTCGATCACCGCGCCGGCCGATGACTGATACCGCCGCAGGCTCGCAAGTTCGTGGCCGGCCTGATCGATCGTCCCCTCGTCGCACTCGACGGACTGTATCTCCTGCACGACATCACCGACGTTATGCGCCTCGTCGACCAGGAGCAGAACATCCTTCGGCGACTCGATCCCGAGCGACTGGTAGAGCTGCTCGCGGATCTCGTCGTCGAAGAGGTGGTGGAAGTTGAGGATTACCACGTCGGCCGTCCGCGCGGCCTGGAGCATCGCCTCATATGGGCAGCAATCGCCGCAGAGCCGCACGAGATCACGCGGGCTGACCGTGCTGGCGGCGAGGCGGTCGGCGCGAGTGCGGAGCGCGGTCGACGGGACCATCCGAAGGGTGCCGGACTCCTCCGCCTGGACGAAATGGCGGCTCGCGATGAAGTGAGGGCAGAGGAGCGGGTGATCCCGGTCCTGCCGCTTGAGCTGGAGCCGGATCTGCGGGTCACGCGACGGCACGAGGGAGCCCTTGTGCGCCCGCTCCTTCATGAGCGCGGTCGAGAAGGCCTTGACGCCCTCGCACCGTCGGTATGTATCACCGGAGCCGGGAAGCGGGCACATCGATCCCTTGCCGATCAGGTAGGCATAGCGAAGCGAGGGCTGCTTCTTCCGGACGAGCGCGAGCTCGCGGACAAAGGTGTCGAGCTGGCTCACGGTCCGGACGGCGACCAGGACCTTCCTCCCGGCCCGCGCAGCGAGCAGGGCTGCAACAACACTCGACTTGCCCGAGCCCGTTGGCGCGTCGATCATCGCGATGCCGCCTTCGCGCGCTACATCACCGGCGAGCGCGAGCATCTCCAGCTGGTGCGGCCGGTAGGAAGGATACGGGAACCAGGCCTCAAGGTCATCCTCCATCCCGATCCCATAGGCGCTCGAACGGCATTTCAGTATTGGACGGGGCCGTCAGGGGATGATCTCGCAGCCGTTGAACTTGACGTGGTCGAAGTCGGCGGGCGTGATCGTCCCCTCCTCGAGGAGTTCCCGGATCCGGGGCAGGCACCCGAGGAGGGAGTCATGGAGATGCCTGACCGTGCCGCAGACCTCCTCCCGGGCGCCTGGAGGCCAGGGAGCCATGAAAGCCGAGTAGAGACACCGGCCGCCGCAGAAGGATGTGATGTCGCAGTCGACGCAGCCCGGGACACGAACCTCGGGGAGGGCCATCGGGTCGGTGTCGCGGATGTGGCCGAGGTAGTGATCGGTCAACCCCGTCATGACGGGGCACGGTACGATCGACCCATCGGTCTGTATCGTGTAGTTGGCGTGCCCCGAACCGCACCGCAGAAGGGAGGGGGCACCCTGGACGAGGTCCCAGGTGGTATCGAGGAATGGGTACCAGTGAACGACCTCGCCCGTCTCCATCCGGGCAACCCAGCCCTCGACGAGCCGCCGGATACCGGGATTGTACGACTCCCGGGCCCAGCGCCCGAAACCGCGCGCTGCATATAAGCCGCCGAAGTTCGCATCGAGCTGCCAGTGAACACCGGTAACCGGGAGTCCGTCGCAGTGGAGCACGGCCTCCTCGATCGCAGTGCACTCGTCCACCGTCATGCGGGCGATCAGCTCCCCCGCGAACCCGCGGGAAGCGAGCTGTTCGACATTCGCGACCACGCGGGCATATACGCCGGAGCCACGGTGACGGTCGGTGAGCTCCTCAGGCCCGTCGATCGAGACGAGGATGGTGTGAAACCGCCGCAGGACATCGTCGGGAAGACGGTCAAGCAGGAGGCCGTTCGTCTGGAGCATGAACCGGCAGCCTGGGCAGCGCGCCATTACCTCCTCGACGAGGTCTGATCGGAGCAGGGGCTCGCCTCCATAGAAGGTCAGGGTGGGGTCCGGATCGCGCGCGAAGAAGGTGGCGAGCTCGTCGAGGTCGACCGCGAAATCGGACGGCAGCGCAGGGTCGAAGGCGATGGGCGGTCCTTCGTCGACGTAAGGATCGAAGGCTCGGCCACGGCAGTACGAACAGCAGAGATTGCAGGCGTCGGTCAGGATCAGGTGCCAGAACATCCGACCGGTACATGTCGGCGCACGCTGCCAAATAGCCATCGTCCGCACGTGTCCTTTTATCCCGACGCCGCGAACGTATCCCGCGTATGGCGATCCACCCGATCGAGTTCCGGTACGGTACTCCGGAGATGCGCGCTGTCTGGAGCGAGGAACGCCGCTTCTTTGCGATCGTCGCGGCGGAGGTCGCGCTCGCGCGGGCCGAGGCCGACACGGGTATGATCCCGACCGAAGCGGCCGACGAGATAGCGCTTGGTGCAGCGCGTGCTTCGCTCGACCGCGCGAAAGCGATCGAGGACGAGATCCACCACGACATGATGGCGGTCGTGAAGGCGATCGCCGAGGAGTGCGGCGGGGCTGGGCGATATGTCCACCTGGGCGCGACCTCGAACGACATGCTCGATACGGCGACGGGTCTCCAGCTGAAGGACGCTCTCGCCCTGCTCGAGGAGAAGCTCCGCCGGCTCCTCGGAGTCCTGCTCCGCCGCGCGGAGGAGACGAAGGGTCTTGTCGCGGCCGGCCGGACCCACGGGCAGATCGGGGTTCCGACGACCTACGGCCTCCGCTTCGCCATCTGGGCCGCGGAGGTCGATCGCCACCTCGATCGCCTCGCCGAGCTCCGCCCGCGGGTCGAGGTCGGCCAGCTGACAGGGGCGGTGGGCACGCAGGCGGCGCTCGGCCCCGGGGCCCCCGAGATCCAGGCCCGGATGATGGCACTGCTCGATCTATCCCCGGTCGAGGTCTCGAACCAGGTGATCCAGCGCGATCGGTACGCCGAGTATTTCTTCTTCCTCGCGAACGTCGCGACCACGCTCGACAAGATGGCGATCGAGGTCCGGTCGCTCCAGAGGACCGAGATCGCCGAGGTCGAGGAGGCGTTCGGCGCAAGGCAGGTCGGCTCGTCGACCATGCCGCATAAGCGTAACCCGATCCGGAGCGAACAGATCTCTGGCCTCGCCCGGGTCATCCGGTCCTCGGTCGAGCCTGCGCTCCAGAACAACACCCTCTGGGACGAGCGCGACCTCACGAACTCCTCGTGTGAGCGCGTCATCTTCCCCGAGGCATCGATACTCTGCGACCACGTCATTCGCCTGATGACCGTGGTCCTGGACGGTCTCGTCCTGCGCGAGGACCGGATCCACGCCAACCTCCATATCCTCCATGACGTCAACATGGCCGAGTCCGTGATGATCACCCTCACGCAATTAGGGATGGGCCGGCAGGACGCCCACGAACTGGTCAGGGTCGC
>CAZCUJ010000002.1:0-29824 GCA_964501565.1 uncultured Methanospirillum sp. | reverse complement strand
CCCTCACGCAATTAGGGATGGGCCGGCAGGACGCCCACGAACTGGTCAGGGTCGCGTCGATGGACGCGCGTTCCGAGGGGAGGCCGCTCGCGGAGGTGCTCGCTACCCGCACCGCGGTAACCGAGCTGATCGAACCGGGAGAACTCGCCCGGCTCATCGACCCCGAGAGATACATCGGAACGGCCGTGCTCCAGGTCGAGCGCCTGGTCGAGCGGCTCGCCCCCCGGGCACTTTAGACACTCTCGGAGGGAGGTTCACATCCGGTCTCGTGCTGAAAGGTCCGCGGGCACGTCGTCGCGCTCGAGGTCGCCCGCGCACCTCGTGCCATGCTCCGGGACGTTCTCCTGGCCGATGGCGCGGAAGGGGCGGCAGCTGGGTTCGAGGCGCGGACGGACTCCGGTTGCGACGAGCGACCCGCGGAGAGCAGGGAAAGCCCGGCATACTCAAGTTCCTCACCGTTGAAGTACGTTGAGGATCGGCACCATGGACAGGAGACAGAGGCGGTGGGCATGGCTCTCGGTCGGCTTCTCGCTCCTAGTCCTGGCAGTGGTCCTCTATCTCACCGTCGACCGGGAGACCATCGAACTCCTCCTCGACTTCAACCCGATCTACCTGCTGCTGGCTTTGTTGCTCCGAACCTTCTCCCTCGTCTTCTGGGCGTTTCGGATGACAGAGCTCTCCAAGGCCCTCCATTACCACGTCGGGGCCTGGTACGCGTTCCTGGTCGTAACCGCGAACCTCTTCGCCGGTGCCATCACGCCCGGACAGGCCGGTGGCGAGCCCGTCAGGATACACGGTCTTTATCGTGACGGCCTCACAATCGGCGACGCCACGGCCGTCGTATTGATGGAGCGCGTCCTGGACGGGGTCGTGCTCTCACTGATGGGCGTGCTCGCTATCGTCGCACTGGGTCCGCTCTGGCTCTCGCTCCCGCCCTGGATCATCGCGGGCATGGGAATCGCCTGGGTGTTCATGGTCGGCCTTATCCTGCTGCTCATCCTGGCCGTGCGTCACCCCGCCCGGGTCAAAATCCTGGTGATGCGCGTGCTCGTCTGGGCCGAGCGGCGCTTTCCGGGAGAACGAATCCGAAAGGCAGTCGAGGGAGCGGAGCGAGAGACCGATGCCCTCTTCGCGGGCCTACTCTACTTCACCTCCGAGGGGCGACGGGGGCTCGTCATGGGAGGCCTCTGCACGGCCGCCTTCTGGTCCTCCGAGTTCTTCGTCGCGTCGCTGATTCTGATCGCGCTCGGTCAGCCGCCGTTCATCGCCGAGTCGTTCCTCTTCCAGCTTATCATCGCGATCGTGAGCCTGGCCCCGCTCACTCCCGGATCGTCGGGTATCGCAGAGGTGGCGGCAGCTTCGCTCTACGCCCTGATCCTGCCCTCGTCAATCGTGGGGGTATTCGTCCTCCTGTGGCGGGCGCTTCTCTACTACTACAACATCGTCGTCGGCGTGCTCGGCTCCCTCTGGGTTGTGCGCCGCGAGATCACCCGGGGACCGTGCGAGCCCGAGCCCGAGCAGGTGCTGATCGGCCCGAAATAGAAAGCGCCAGCCTTTTTAGGCCAGCGATGGATAGTTATAGACTTGCACGGCAAGTATGAGTAGCGGTACTCAGGTACCAATTCACAACCATATCTACGAGGTAACCCATGTATATTCACCTGATACTGACCGGCGCCATCGGCGTACTAGCCCTCCTCGTGGCAGGGTTCTTCGCACTGCAGGTCATGCGGGCCGACACCGGTACGCAGGGGATGCGCGATGTGGCCGCCGCCATCAAGGAAGGAGCGATGGCGTTCCTGCGGCGGCAGTACACGACCATCGCCATCATCGGCGTGGTCACGGCCCTGCTCCTGGTCGCGGTCTACTACCTGACCGACCGGATTGACCTCGCGATTCCGACCGCCATCGCGTTCCTGTTCGGCGCGGCCCTCTCGGGCGTGGCCGGGATCATCGGGATGTACACGAGCGTCCACGCGAACCTCCGTTCGGCCGCCGCGGCCCAGACGAGCCTGGGCAAGGCGATAGTGGTTGCGCTCCGCGGCGGGGCCGTCTCGGGCCTGACGATCGTCTCGCTCTCCCTGCTCGGGGTTTCGATCATCTTCACGGCCTTCGGCGGGGATCCCCAGACCACCCCGCTGCTGATCATCGGCTTCGCCTTCGGCGCCTCGTTCATTGCGCTCTTCGCCCAGCTTGGCGGTGGTATCTACACCAAGGCCGCCGACGTCGGCGCGGATCTCGTGGGCAAAGTCGAGGCGGGCATCCCCGAGGACGACCCCCGCAACCCGGCCGTGATCGCGGACCTGGTCGGTGACAACGTCGGCGACTGCGCCGGGCGTGGCGCCGACCTCTTCGAGTCGACCGTGGCCGAGAACATCGGCGCCATGATCCTGGGCGTGGCCCTCTTCGGTGTCTTCGGTGTCAATGGTGTCCTCTTCCCGCTCGTGGCCGGCGCGCTCGGGCTGGTCGCGACCATCATCGGGATCCTGACCGTGACCGAGTCGTCGGGGAACTCCGGCAACCCGATGGACGCCCTGAACCGGGGCTACTACGTGACTGTTCTCATCGCGGCCATCCTCCTCTACTTCGCAGTCGACTGGCTGCTCGGGAACATCTGGTTCTTCTATGCGGCCGTGATAGGACTCATCCTCTCGATCGTCTTCCTGTACCTGACTCTCTACTACACCGACAGCCGGTACCGGCCCGTCAAGGATATGGCCAGGTCATCGCTGACGGGCTCGGCCACGAACATCATCTCCGGTTTCTCGGTCGGTCTCGAGACGACTGGTATCGCCGCGATCGCCATCGGCGCCGCCCTGCTCGCGGCCTACTACTGCGGCGAGATGTCGGGCGTCATGAACGGTGGGCTGTACGGCACGGCCGTGGCGACGATCGGGATGCTCGCGCCGGTCGCATATATCCTGGCCATGGACACCTTCGGGCCGATCGTGGACAACGCGGGCGGCATTGTAGAGATGTCGGGCCAGCCCGACGTCGTCATGGACAGGATCGCCGCGCTCGACTCTGCCGGGAACACAACCAAGGCTCTGACCAAGGGGTACGCCGTCGGGTCGGCAGCGCTCTCGGCCTTCCTGCTCTTCAACGCCTACATGACCGACGTCGCGATCCTGCGGGGCACGCCGTTCGAGGTCGTGAATATGGCGAGCCTCCCAGTCTTCGTAGGCGCCCTCATCGGCGCGATGCTCGTCTTCGTCTTCGCGTCCCTGGCGATCCGGGCCGTCGGCAAGACGGCCGGGTACATCATCGAGGAGGTACGGCGCCAGTTCAAGGACCCGGGTATCCTAGCCGGCACGAAGAAGCCCGACTACGGGAGCTGCGTCGACATCACGACCCGTGGGGCCCTGAAGAACATGGTCGCACCGGGACTGCTGGCCGTCCTGCTGCCTGTGATCACCGGCTACCTGCTGAAGTTCGAGGCGATGGCCTCGTTCCTGATGGTCGCGACGATAGTCGGCCTGATGATGGCGCTCGTTCTGAACAACAGCGGCGGAGCCTGGGACAACGTCAAGAAGTTCATCGAGACCGGCGAGTACGGCGGCAAGGGCTCGGACGCGCACAAGGCTGCGGTGGTGGGCGACACGGTCGGCGACCCGTTCAAGGACACGGCCGGCCCGTCGCTCCACGTGCTGGTCAAGCTGCTCGCGACGACGGCCCTCGTGCTGGCGCCGCTCTATATCTGACCTTTTTTTCGGCCACGGCCGGCAGAATGGCTCCTGGTGAGCCACTATCTGATCCATCAGAGAAGAGAGAGCGCGACCTTGCTATCCTAAAAAAAAGGTACGACCTGGGAATCGTGATCGCCCTTCTTACCAGAACTTCCACCACGGCCGCTTCTTGACCGGGGAAGCCGCTTCGGGCCTGGCTGCCGGCTGCTTCACCGCGGCCTTTGGAGACGCGGGCTCCGTGACCGTCGCCGCCTCCGCTGCGGGCACCGGCTCTGCAGCCTTCGCGGCAGGGGCCGGCGCGGCCGCTTCTGTGGCGGGCACTGCCGGCGCTGCCCGTGTCGAAGGTTCCGCGACCGGTGCTGCCTTCGCCTCCGGCGCCGGCGCCGCTGGTGCGGCAACGGGAGCCGTCACTGCCTTCTTGGCTGGCTCGACAGCTACGGGAGCTTGCTCCGGCCTGGCTTCTGACGGTGCGGCAGGTGGGATGCAAGGCTCGGGGGCCGCTTCGGGAGCGAGCGATGCCGTTCCAAAGCCCCAGACGCCGATGAACCGCCCGTCAGGCGCATATTTCTGGATCCGGCATGCCTCCGCATCGAGCAGGAAGACATTACCCGCTCCGTCCACGGTCACACCGATCGACCGTGCTGCTTGGGCCGGTGGCTGACCCCCGCACCCCCACGTCGCAATCAGCTCGCCCGACGGCGAGTACTTCGAGACCTCGAAGTTGACCGTGTCCAGAACATAAACGTTATTGCCTCCGTCCACCGCCACACCGACGGTCCCCTCCTGCTGAACCCCTGTTGCCATTTTTGTTCACCAATCCAGTTTTCCCGTCGATTGTGGGATAAATATACCTTTCTCTTTGACATTCTCGCGGCAGGATGGCTCATGCGGAAATAGAACAGGATAGAAGAAGACCGTATCGTTGCCTGTTTGCCAGGAGAACCCGGACGGCGCGGGAACGCCTGCCGGACCTGACAGGGGGACAGGACAGAGTTGATCTCCAGGATTCGCCGAAACGCTGATAACCACGGTCGCCGATTCTGCAGCAGCCGGTATCCATGATCTACACGCTTACGCTCAATCCCGCCCTTGACCGGACCATCCAGGTAAACTCCCTCAGCTGCGACGTTCCCAACCGGATCGTGGAGGAACACCTCTTCGCGGGGGGCAAGGGGATCGGTGTCTCGAAAGTCCTGACCGAGCTCGGCACGCCGAACACGGCCCTGGGTTTCATCGGAGGGTTCCGCGGGGACGAACTCGAGGCCCTTCTCGTTGAGTACGGGGTCGGCTGTGACTTTATCCGGATCGCCGGCGACACCCGGTCCAACATCATCATCCGCCAGCACGAGGCGGACTGCCAGATGACCCTGAACTCCAAGGGACCAGAGATCGAGCCGGCCGCGATCATGAAACTGCTCAGGAAGCTCCGGGGCACCACGGATATGAAGATCCTGTCCATCGGCGGATCCCTTCCGCCGAACGTCAAGCCCGCGATCTACCGTACCTGCATCGAGATCGGTCGCGACCTCGGAGCACGGGTGGTGCTCGACGCCGACGGGGAGGCTCTGCGAGGCGGCATCCGCGGCAGGCCGTACGCGATCAAGCCGAACGTCCACGAGCTTGCGGGACTCGTCGAGAGGGAGCTTGAGGGAGTCGACCAGGTGCTCGAAGCGAGCACGGTTCCGCTCGATGCGGGGGTCGAGGTCGTCCTCGCCTCGATGGGGCCGGACGGTATCGCGCTCACCACCAGGGACGGGGCCTGGCACGCGGTCCCGCCACAGGTCGAGGTGGTCAACACAATCGGCGCTGGCGACTCGGCCGTGGCGGGTTTCCTCCACGGGATACGTCTCGGCCTCAGACCCGAGGAGGCTGTTCGATGGGCCGTGGCATCCGGTACCGCGACCACAATGCGCGAGGGGACGGCCCTCGCCCAGCAAGAGGAGATAGAGGCGCTGGTGCCGCAGATCCGCGTCGAACGCCGCCGTTAAAACCGGCCCGCGAGCACAACGAAGAGCGAAGACACGGGTGAAGGCGGCGCACCGGCACTGCCGAAGGAGATACGCTCCTCTGGGTATCCCAGGTCCTCGCAGACGGCGATCCGAATATCGCCGCCGAGCGGCGCAAGAATGGCCGCGAGCGCTGATACGGGGAACGTCGGGTCGGCGATGAGGAACGCGACCTGTTCCCGCATGATCGCGCCCGCAGCGGCATCCATGGCCATGGCGTGGTCGCGCCCATGCGCGGAGATGATCGCAGTGCGCGTCCAGGGGATCCTGAGACGTGCGAGAGCGAGCTGAAGTGACGAGATGCCGGGCTCGACCTCGCCCTGCAGGTATCCGAGGCCCGAGAGCATCGGGTCGCCGGTCGAGAGGACGACCGCGCTCTGCCCGAGCCCGCGAAGCCCACGATAGTCCTCGATCTCGTGGACCGGGCAGCCCGGGGATATCGCGCCGGCGGCGAGCTCGATCGCCCGGGGCGAGCCCCAGACCTCGCCGGCCTCGCGGATGACTGCGGCGGCCCGTTCCGTCAGGAGTCCGGGGCCGCAGCCGACGCCGACGATCCTCACGGGCCCTCCGCGATGACCGTGCCCGCCCGATCGATCAGCACGACACGGACCCCGGGATACCGCTCCGCCGCGGCGTCGAAGGCACGCGCCACTGCCGGAGCGAACGCGGGCGTCCCCGCCAGGTCCTCCACGGTCTCGCACCCGGTCCCCACGAGGAGATCGGGCAGGAGGTGCTTCAGAATCAGGGCAGGAAGCCCGAAGAGGGTCGCCTGCCCAGGGGCCGTGGCGATCGCCTCGCCGATTCGGCCGCCGACGAGCACCACCTCGTCGTCGGGGTACTGGCGACGAGCATGGGCGAGGCCGATCCGGCCGGTTGTCAGCACCACCCGCTCCGCGTTTGCGACCCTGGCGAGGGCCGAGTCGGCGAGGTGGTCGTCCCAGGGCTCCACGAGCCCGGTCGTTCCGAGCAGCGAGATGCCGCCCGTTATCCCAACCCGCTCGTTGAGGGTTTTTGCGGCAATCACCTCCCCGCCAGGCACCGCGAGAGTCACGGACACGCCCGGAAGCCCGAGCTCGCTGCAGGCCTCGCTCACTGCCCCGACGATCGCGTCGCGCGCCGCCCCACTGATGGCGGGGGCACCGCGCCGATATCGCGGGGTGTCGCGGACGTATCTGCCGATACCTTCGCCGGCGTCGATCACGATGACGGGTCCGGGCTCGGCCGCTGCGACGACCACCGCGTCCGCCGTCGCGTCTCCCGGGTAGTCTCCCGGGTCCTTCCGGCAGCGAGCCGTGCCGCTCGCGGCCTCGACCGGAACCGTCACCTCGATCCCGCACGGGAGACGGAGCCCCACCTCGTGGATGGGGTCGGCAAGCGAGAGAATGGCGGCCTTCGCCGCCGCCGCGGCGGTTGCTCCGGTCGAGAGTCCGCGCCGGAGCACCATGCCGTCGGCGGTAAGCACGCCGAGGCCCGACGCGGCGAGCGCGAGGGCCCCTGGCGAGGTGCAGGCCGAGACCCAGGCATCGGGGTAGGGAATTCCCGTGACCGGGTCGATCATGCCCGCCGCTCGGCGAAGATGGTCACGATCTCGTTTATGGCCGCGACTGCCACGGGCGTGCCCCCCCTCGTCCCCTCGTTGGAGATCGATGGGACGTCGATGGAGCGGAGGAGTTCTTTCGATTCGGAGGCGTTCACGAACCCAACAGGGGTACCGATCACCAGTGCAGGCCGGAGCCCGTGCTCGATCATACCACAGAGAGCGAGCAGGGCCGATGGTGCATTCCCGATGACGACGACCGCTCCCGACAGTCGATCCCCGAGGGCGAGCAATCCCGCAGAGGTACGGGTGATACCCTCCCTCTCGGCCCGTTCCGCACCGTGATCGAGTGCGCAGAGTACCGGCGAGGCGTGCCCGCGCTTCTGAAGCCCGACCTCGACCATCCTGATGTCGGCGATGATCGGGGCCCCCGCCTCGAGCGCGGCAAGCCCGGCCTCGACGGGGTTGAGGCGGAATCGGAGCAGCTCTGCCATGGCGAGATCGCCCACGGCGATAGCGCACCGTTGCCGCACCCGGTCCTCGAGGGTCTCGTTCCCGATCGCCTGCCGCGCAAGCTCGCGGCTCTTGGTCGAGATCGCGAGCGCCTCGGGCGTGGTCGCGCCGAGGTCAGTATACGTACTTCCGGTGATATCCCCGCGGGGTGATGATACCATGTCGTCCCTCCAGGTCGACGATCCGGCTCTCGCCGGTGCCGACGATCACGATTGCATGCATGTCCACCTCGTCCTCGACCGACTCGAACGCTCCGAGGGTCGTCACGAGGACCGTCTCTCCCTCCCGATAGGCGTTCCTGACGACCCCCACGGGAACGTCGGGGTCGAGGGTACGCCGGGCCGCCGCGATGGCGAGCGCAAGGTTGTGCGGCCGTCCGCGACTCTTGGGATTGTAAAGGGCGACCGGCACACCCATGGCGAACGCATGTTCGAGCCGGCCCTCGATCACCTCGATCGGTGTCAGCAGGTCCGAGAGGCTCACCACGGCGAAATCGCCCGAGAGCGGCGTGCCGAGCAGTGCGGCCGCCGCCGTCGCAGCCGTAACGCCCGGTACAACCTCGCACGGCACGGGCGACGCTTCGCGCTCGAGTACCTCGAGCACGATCGAGGCCATGCCGTATATCCCGGCATCACCGCCAGAGACCATCGCGACGTTCCGCTCTCGGGCGAGTGCAACGGCGCGGCGAGCGCGGTCGACCTCTTCTCCCATCCGGCTCACCAGGACCTCCTTGTCGCCGAGGAGCGGTTTGACCTGCGCGATATACGTGTCGTTACCGATCACGACCTCTGCCTCCGCGATCGCCTCCCGGGCCCTGCCGGTCATCTGGTCGATCGAGCCGGGACCGATGCCGACGATGCTGAGTTTACCGGGCGACGGCAACGGTCACCCTCCCGAACACGGTCTTTCGCATGCTCCATTCCTTCCTTCTCGCGAGCGCGAGCGCCGCCGGCTCGGCCACGCCGGCAAGACCGATGAGGCCGGCGCGAGACTGCCCGCACCCCTCGACGCTGTTGAGCATCTCGTCGTCGAGATAGACGAGGGGGGCGCCGAGGACGGCCACTCCGTCCCGGAGCCCGGCCTCGTCGCATTTCTTGACGGTCGTCGCGCAGGCGAGTACCTGCTCGGGCCGGAGCCCGACGCTATCGAGTGCGGAGCGGAGCGCCTCCTCGACCTCGGTGGCCTCCACACCGCGCCGGCAACCGACACCGACCACATACTCGCCGCGGCGAGCGAGGATTGAGACTCCCGGGCCCACGATCACGACCGCTGGGCCGGCGATTCCGTGGACGGGAACTTCGCCGTCGAGCCATGCCGCATTCACGGCCCTGGTGGATTCGCGGTTGACGATATCGCACCCCTCCGCGGCGGCGATCCCCTCGACCGAGGGGCGCGACGCGCACTCGGTGGCGGTCGAGATAACGGCGGTCGTGCCGAGCTCCTCAGCGATACGCCGGGCGAGGGCGTTCCCGCCGTGGTGGCCTCCGAGCACCGGGATCGCGAACCGGAGATCGGGGCTGACGACGACGAGCGGAGGGTCGGTCCACTTGTCTTCGAGCAACGGAGCGATCTCCCGCACCGCAATACCGGCGGACATCACGGCGACGAGCGCGTCGAAGCGACCGAACGCGGCGGCGAAGACGCCCGGACCGTACTCGATATACTCTCCGCCGACTACCTCCGCGACCCGTTCGGCCCCTTCGCGAAACCGGGGGAGACTGATCACGGCCACGCCGGTCATGAGTACAGGGCCGAATGCTCGAAGGGCGCGGCGCCGGCACGCACCACGTCCCCGACGATCAGCAGCGCGGTACGCGTGATCCCGGCCTTGCGGGCCAGTGCCGCGATCTCGGCTACCGTGCCGGTCACGACCTTTTCGTCGCTCCAGGTTGCGTGGTATACAACTGCTGCGGGCGTCGTGGGCGGGCAGGCGAGCCGGGCCGTGATCGACTCCAGGTGCTCGGTCCCGAGAAAGACCACGAGGGTCGCTCCGAGAGACGAGAGTTCGGCGATCCGGTCATCGGCAAGGGTCGCGCCGGCGGGCCGGGTCACGATCACCGACTCCGAGACCCCTCGAAGCGTCAGCTGGGTCCTCAACGCCGCGGCCGCACCGAACATGGACGAGACCCCGGGGACGATCTCGACCGGGATCCCGAGGGCATCGAGCCCGGCGATCTGTTCGACGATCGCGCCATAGAGCGATGGGTCCCCCGAGTGGAGTCGAACCACGCGCCTGCCGGCGCGAACGCCGTCCGCCATCGCGGCCACGATGTCCGCGAGCGCCATCCCGTGAGAGTCGAGCCGCTCGGTGGCCCTGCTCCGGGAGACGAGCACGGGGTTGACGAGCGAGCCCGCGTAGATCAGCAGCTCGGCCTCCTCTACCAGTCGCATCCCCTTGACCGTGATCAGGTCCGGGTCCCCCGGTCCGGCCCCGACGAAATACACCGGCTCCACGCTCAGCGCCTCGCAAAGAGGATCGAGAGATAGTCCGATTTGTCCGGGAGCTCCCCATCCCGGTATACGGCCATCTCGTCCATGAACATCCGCTCGACCAGCACGAACCCGGTGTAGCCCTCTGACCGGAGCTGCTCGGCCGTCTCCCGGGGCCTCCGGACCTTGAGCACGACGCGCGCCTCCGGCGAAGCCCCGTCGGAGACCGAGAAGCCGTCCTGGAGGCTCACCCGTGCGGCCGACGCGAACGCCGTGATCGCCGAGATCCCGGGCTCCGTCCGCCACGACATACCCGGGTGCCGCTCGGCGAGCACCTCGCAGAGACGCGAGAAGGTCGAGTAGAAGTTCGGGTCGCCGAGGATGCCGAGCACGACCAGCCGCTCCCCCTCGCGCCACTCCTCAGCAGCGATCCGGTCCGCGTTTCGCTCCATGCACGCATGGATCTCCGACTCGTCCTCGGTCATCGGGAACTCGAGGATCTCGGCCTCGCGCCAGGGAGCCACGAGCGCGGCGGCCACCCGGCCCGGGACGAAGACCGCGTCGGCCGATTCGAGCAGCCGTACAGCGCGGAGGGTCAAGAGCTCAGGGTCGCCGGGCCCCAGACCGAGCCCTACGAGCATCGCCCCTCCCCCACGACGACGTACACGGGATCGATCGGCCGGAAGTACACGGAGCCGGCGAGCGGAGCTGCGCGTGAGCATTGGACGTGGACGGCCTCGCGATAGATCCCGAGCATCGTCATCGTCGTTATCGCCGCATGCAGGGTCTCGACGAGGACCGCGTTCACGACGATCCGGCGCCGGACGCGGTCGGCGAGGATCGGCAGGAACTGCTCGAGGCCCCGGGTGCCGCCGACGAAGGCCGCATCGAACGGCCCGAGCCCGGCAAGGGAGGGTCCTGCCTCTGCCTCGAGAAACGTGATGTTCCCCCTTCCCGCCTCCCGCGCCGCCGTCCGGGCGTGGGCGATCGCCTCGGGTCGGCAGTCGAGGGCGACGACCTCGTCCGCGATTCCGGCTGCCGAGATAGCCACGGCACCGGTGCCACACCCGAGATCGAGGACACGGTCGCCCGATCTCAGGGCGAGTTTCCGCATCGCGATCGCGATGACCTCGTCCTGCGTCGGTCCCCCGCTCAGCCCCGCCATGTGAAGATAAAGGTAAGTTGCCCTAACTAAAGAAGATTTGTCGTACCCTCGGGCGGGGTCAGGACGGGCGACGCGGCGTCGTAGAGCTCGACCACGCCGCCGATGACGATCACAGCCGGGGCCCGTACTCCCCGCACGGCAACATGGGCCGCGATCGCGTCGAGCCGGCCCGTCGTGACCCGCTGATCCCGGCGCAGGCCCCGTTCGATCACGGCCACCGGCGTGGCCGGGTCGCGCCCGTGCGTGATCAGGGCGTCGGCGATACGGGGCAGGTTCCTCACGCCCATCAGCACCACGATCGTCCCGGTGCCGGGGGCGAGTGCCGCCCAGTTGATCGCGGATCCCTCCTTGGAGGGGTCCTCGTGACCGGTCACCACCGTGACCTGCGAGGTGTAGCGCCGGTGCGTGAGCGGGATGCCTACCGATGCCGGGACAGCGAGGGCCGAGCTGATCCCCGGCACGACCTCCACCTCGACCCCCGCCTCACGGAGAGCCTCGAGCTCCTCGCCGCCCCGGCCGAACATGAACGGATCGCCGCCCTTGAGCCGGACGACGTTCCGGCCGGACAGCGCTCGCTCGACCATGAGCCGTTCGATCTCGGCCTGCTCCATCGTGTGGTCATCGCCGAACTTTCCGCAATCGATCTGTTCGGCCGCATCGGGGAGTGATCCGAGGATCTCCTCGCCCGGGAGCTGGTCGTACAGTATCGTGTCCGCCCCGGCGATCACGTCTGCCGCGCGCTGCGTGAGGAGCCCGAGCGATCCCGGCCCCGACCCAACCAGATAGACCTTACCCGCCATTCGTCAACCTCAACCGCTGGTATGCCTCACGGACCAGGTCCGCGGCCTCATCCCGAAGCGCCGTGCCGAACTCACGAGCCGCCGCGTCCCTGTCGAGCGTCGCCTCGCGGCGGACCCACCGGTCACCGTCGAGGCTGAGCACCTCGGCGATCACCCGGTCGTCCCGGCACCAGCAGCCGATGGGGGTAAAGCAGCCTCCGCCGAGTTCCTCCATCACGGCCCGCTCGAGCATGGCGTCGTGCCTGCTCGCGGATTCCTCGAGGACATCCGCCAGCGTTTGCTCGAGATCGGGATCGTCCCGCGACACGACCGCGATGGTACCCTGGTTCGTGGCGGGCACGAACTCGCCAGGATCGAGCCGTCGTCCCTCGACCTCGATGCCCAGACGTTCGAGCCCCGCCTCCGCGAGGACGATCGCGTCGTACCGCCGCTCGGAGAGCTTCTTCAGGCGCGTGTCCACGTTCCCCCGGATCGAGGCGACCTCGAGCGCCGGGTCATGGCGGAGGAGCTGGGCACGTCGTCTCGTCGAGGACGAGCCGATCACCCTCGGGGAGGAGTGCGACGTCACGAGAAAGTCCGCGGGGGAGTCGCGTCGCAGCACGGCAGCGGTCACGACGCCTCCGGGCCGCTGGGCCGGTATGTCCTTCATGGAGTGGACCGCGAGGTCGCATTCTCCACGGCGGATGGCATCGTCAAGCGCCCGGACGAACACACCCTGCCCTCCGATCTCGTGGAGCGGCACGCCGGTCACCGTGTCCCCAGCCGTCGCGATCAGCCTGACCGTGGTCTCGATACCGGCATCGGCGAGCATACCCCGAACCCGGTCAGTCTGGGCGAGTGCGAGGGCCGACCCCCGTGTCCCGATCACCAGAGGCACGCCGCGTACGCCTCCCCGAGCTTCGCCATCTCGTCCTCGGCGTGGGCGACCGAGAGGAAGTTCGTCTCGAACTGCGAGGGAGGGACGAAGACCCCATGCTGGAGCATCCGCTCCCAGAACCGGCGGAACGCGACCGTGTCCGCCTGCTTCGCCTCGACGTAGTTCCGGGGAGGCGTGCTCCGGTAGAAGTGCTTGAAGAGCGAGCCTAGCCGGACGAACGAGCCGGGCCACCGCCCGACCGACTCCTCAAGCCCCCGCGTGGCGTCCTCGAAACTCGCGTACACTCCGCGGTTCTCCTTGAGCCAGCGGATGGTCGCGAGGCCGGCAGAGAGCGAGAGCGGGTTTCCCGAGAACGTTCCCGCCTGGTACACTGGGCCAGCCGGTGCGACCATGCTCATGATCTCTCTCCGCCCTCCGAAGACGCCGATGGGAAGTCCACCGCCGACGACCTTCCCGAGCGTGGTGAGATCGGGGGTCACTCCGAACCGGACCTGGGCCCCGCCGATGCCGAGGCGGTAACCGGTGATCACCTCGTCGAAGATCAGGAGGACGTCGTTAGACCTGGTTATCTCGCGGACGTCCGCGAGATACCCATCGTCGGGGAGGATCGGGCCGATGTTGCCGAGCACGGGCTCGATGATGAACGCGGCCACGTCCGGGTCGGCCGAGAGGAGGGCCTCGAGCGCATCGGGGTCGTTGTACGGGACCTGCAGGGTCCGGGCAGCCACCTCTCGCGGCACCCCTGCCGAGTCGGGGATCCCGAGAGTGGTCGCGCCCGATCCGGCCTTGACAAGGACCCCGTCGTGAGCACCGTGGAACCCACCCTCGACCTTCACGATCCCGCTCTTTCCGGTGTACCCGCGCGCGAGCCGGATGGCCGCCATGGTCGCCTCGGACCCGCTCGAGACGAACCGGACCATCTCGATGGACGGGTGGTCGGCGACAATCTCCCGGGCCAGGTCGACCTCGATCGGTGTCGGGGTCCCGTAGAGCCATCCTAGCGCGAGCTGCTCCTCGACGGCCTCGCGCACGATCTCGCTCGCGTGCCCGAGGATCAGGGGGCCGTACCCCAGGCAGCAGTCGAGGAGCCAGGGGCCGTCCACCGTCTCCAGGTAGGCTCCCGCGGCGGAGACCGTGTAAAACGGGTACGGTGAGATGGCCCGTACCGGGCTCGAGACGCCGCCCGGCATCAGCCGCGCCGCGTCGCGGTAGATATCCGCGCTCCTCATGTCCCCTCCTTCAGCCATCGGGCAGCGTCCTCCGCGAAATAGGTGATGATCAGGTCCGCGCCCGCCCGCCGGATAGCGAGCAGGCTCTCAAGGGCGACGGCCCGCTCGTCGAGCCAGCCCCGCTCAGCCGCGGCACGGATCATCGCGAACTCGCCGGAGACCTGGTAGGCCGCAACCGGAAGATCGAGCGAGCGGACACGCGCGATCACATCGAGGTACGGGCCCGCCGGCTTGACCATCACCACGTCGGCTCCCTCGGCAGCGTCGAGTTTCGACTCGACATAGGCCTCCCGGCCGTTCGCGGGGTCGACCTGGTACGTCGTTCGATCCCCGCAGCTGCATCCCGAGTCCGCCGCCTCGCGGAACGGGCCGTAGAGGGCCGAAGCGAACTTCGAGGAGTAGGCCATGATCAGGGTCTCCGCAAACCCCTCCTGGTCCAGCGCGGCCCGGATGGCCCCGACCATGCCGTCGAGCATGCAGGATGGGGCGACCATGTCGGCTCCAGCCCGGGCGTGGCTGACCGCGATGCGCTGCATGAGAACGAGCGACTCGTCGTTGAGGAGGTCGGGGGGCCCACCGTCGACGCAGTCTCCGACAATCCCGCACTGTCCCGAGTCCGTGTATTCACAGGCGCAGACGTCGGTGATCACCACGAGTTCCGGGACCTCCGCCCGGATCCGGCGGACCGCCTCCTGGACCACTCCCGCGTCGTCGAACGCGGACGAGGCCGCCGCGTCCTTCGAGCGGGGGACGCCGAAGACCAGGACTGCCCGTATCCCCGCCGCGAACAGTCGCGCCGCGTAGATGGAGACCGTGCCGGGGGTCTGCCTGAACTGCCCGGGCATCGACGGGATAGGGACAGGTTCTGCTGCTTCCTCGTCCACGAAGATGGGGGCGATCAGCTGGTCGATTCTCAGGTGGTGCTCGGTGAAGAGCGGCCGGATCCGCCGGCGCCGAAGGCGCCTCATTCGTTTCTCTGGATACATGCCTCGTCTCCGGTGGTCTGCTGGTGGGACGGCGGTGGAATCGTCGACACGGGGGGAGCGTCCCTTCCTGTGATCGCGCTGACCAGGACATTGGCCTCCTCGATCCGGCCCGCTTCAGCCTCCGCGCGGACGGCGAGGGTTGCCTCCGCGAGGAGTCGGCGGGCCAGCACGCGCGAGAGGTCGTCGACAACCTCTCGAGTGCGCTCGTCGACCGTCCCAAGCCGTTTCAGGGCGCGATCCCGCTCGCGCACCCGGACGTGTTCGGCCCATGAATGCAATCGACCGAGGCCCTGTTCGGCGGCTCGACGGTTCAGGAGTCTCACGCACCGACCGACCTCGTTCTCGATCATGTCGAGGACCCGCTCAGCCTCGCCTCGTCGGGCCTCGATGGTCTGCTCGCTGATGGCGCGAAGGCTGTCGATGGTACAGAGGTGGACTCCTGCTATCTGCTCGGCCCCCGCTTCGACGTCCCGCGGTTGCGCGATGTCGATGAGGATCAGCGGACGCGGCGCTCCTTCGAGCGGCCAGCAGCGCCCGCGCATCACCTCCTTCAGGGTCGCCACCTTCAGGACCGGGTGTGGCGCGGACGTACAGGAGATGACGACGTCCGAAAGAATCAGGTACCGGCGGAGCTCGTCGAGACGGACCGCCTTTCCACCGATCTTCCGTGCCAGTTCGATGGCTCGGCCGTGCGTCCGGTTCGCAACGTAGATCGCGGTCAGGTCCCGCGCCGCAAGGGCCTGGGTCACCAGAAGCCCCATCTCGCCCGATCCAACGACGAGGATGTGGCGACCCTTGAGGCTCCCGAGCAGGTTTTCGGCGAGCTGGACCGCGGCGGACCCTATCGAGACGGCACCGCGATTTATCTCGGTACAGGTCCTCGCTTCCACACCGAGGTGTACCGCTGCGTTGACGCACTCATCGATGAGCGGCGTCAGCGCGCTGGCCTCCCGGCTCTGGACGAGCGCCTGCCGAAGCTGGCCCAGGATCTGGTCCTCGCCCATGATCATCGAGTCGAGGCCACAGGCGACCTCGAGAAGGTGGCGGACGGCGTCCTCGTCCTCGCGGACCGAGAAGTCGGTGCGGCCCGAGGCATGAAGATACGCGGTAAGATCTGCGGCGGTGCCTGGAACGAGCAGTTCCACACGGTTGCAGGTCTGGAGGAGGAGGGCTCCACCGAAGACGGCGCTCGCGTCCGTGAGCAGGGCGGTCTCGTCGGCAAACCTGAAGGCTTCGAGAGTGGCCGCATCGGCCTCGTGGTGGACCAGGCCCCCGACGGCGAGGGGGTGCAGGAGGGATTCAGGCATGGAGATAGCGGGCCTCCACCAGTGCCCAGGCACTGTCCTCACCCTCGTCGAGAGCTGCCCAGATCGTGCCGTCCTCGAGCACGGCGCGCAATACCGACGAGCGCCGGCCCTGGTCCCCTATCACGCCGGGTAGGCGGCGACGGAGCCGGGCCTGGAGGGCGATCATCCGATCGAGATGGGGGTAGATCCGCTCAATCCCGTCGCGGAGGAACCGGGCCATCCCGGGGCTCTCGCCGCCGGTACCGATGGCAAGAACATACCGCTCGCCACGCGCCACGGCGGGGAGGTGCACGTCGCCGCTCTCACCCGACGCGGCGTTCACGAGGACCCCTTCAGCTCGTGCCGCGTGCGCGATCCGTTCGTTCAGGGCCTGGTCCGAGGTTGCCGCGATGACCAGAGTGGCCGCCGAGCAGAGCTTCCGAAGATCCTCCTCGTCGAGCCGTTCCAGGTCGGCCTCGACCATGCGCGAGCCCATTCCGAGGAGCTGATCGCTGAAGGAACGGGAGACTATCGTCACATCGGCCTCGGGAAGAAAGTACGCTGCCTTCCGCGCGGCCACTTCGCCCCCACCACAGATCAGAACGCTCCGGCCCGTCAGATCGACCAGCAGGGGGATCATTGATCACGATCTCGTCTCCGTTTCTAATGAAGGTACTGCCCGTACCGTGACCGTTTCGCAGGATAGAGGGCGAAATTGCCGGTCCGCGCGACCGACCGATCTCGATTTGGCCCCGGTTCTCTATCCGGATCCGCTCCCTCAATCCCGGTCTACCCATACGGACTCGTGGGGCGACGACGAGAATACCACGGGGTGCATTTCCTCCAGCCCGATAGCAGGACATGTGAACGGTAATGGTGGATTGGGTTGATCGAACACCGGTAGAGATGGATCTCGCCCTCCCAGACGGTCCTTTTCCGGGTAATTTGACTGATCGAGTGGCCGGACGGGCCGCTGCATCGTGATCTCCATACAGTTGTCTGCAGCCCGGGCGATGTCGGGATCCGAGAATTTATATTTTATTATTCAGAGTAATGGACGAGAGGGAGAGTGCGGCCGACGGTGGCGCACCTGCGCCGCTGAGGAAAGTCCCCCCACCCACCGGACGCGCAGCCGCATGCAAATGCGGATGGCGAGAGTCATGGCAATGGCACAGAAACGGCACGCCCCGCACGGAGCGATGAAGCGTTCGAGTCCTTCGGGACGAGCGCCGCCTGCATGGGCGGAGACGCGCCGAGCGTCGATGTGCGGGTGACGATGAAACGGCGAATCCCTGCGGGTGCAAGTCAGAACAGGGCCTATCGGAGTCCGGTCCCGGTCCGGGTTTGACGCGAAGCCGAATGCCGCACCGAACAGAAGGGGGCTTACTCCTCCCACTCACTATTGATGCGTCCTGGATCGAAGCATAACGCTAATCTGTTCTTATTCCCTTGAGTAATAACATGCATATCCCGACGCCTGCGGAGATCAAGGCGATGCGCGAGAGATTCTCGTTGACACAGGCCGAGCTCGCAGGCCGCGCCGGGATCAGTCAATCGATGGTGGCGCGTATCGAAGCCGGCTCGGTCGATCCCCGAGTCTCGACTCTCCAGCGAATCGTGACTGTCCTCAACATCGCCGAGCGATCCGTGGTAACGGCCGCCCAGGTGATGCATACCCCCGTCATCGGCGTCAGCCCGGAGGATCCGATCACGAGCGCGGTCGATCTCATGGGGCGGAACGGGGTCTCCCAGTTGCCGGTGATCCGTGACGGCGTCCCGATCGGGTGCATCTCCGAGGCAGCCCTCCTCTCCGCCCTCGAAGAACAGCAGCTCCACAGATCGCACCCGTATCTCGTCGAGGAGTTCATGGAGCCATCATTTCCAACGGTACCCCCCGAGATGGACGTCGAGACAATACTCCACATTCTCCAGCAGCATCACGCGGTACTGGTCGTCGAGGCCGGAAAGGTCCGCGGCGTGGTGACAAAGCACGACCTGATCTCTCTGATCGTTTGACCCACGGCCGACAGTTTCAAGCCCAAAAGAATCAGAGAGAACCGTATCTCCATGGAGATCCTCTGTCCAGGGTGCGGTGCCCCCCTCTCCTCGCCCGATGACGTCTGCCCCCGATGTTCCCTGGCACAGGCCATTCCACCCGTCGTCCAGACGGTGCCCGCGGGTCCCGATGGGAGTCATCCTGCGGAGCATCGCCTGCCCATCGCTCTGGATCGGGACGTTCAGCACAGCCTGCGCATGCTCCTCATCATCGGCGTCGGGCTGACCCTGCTCGTCTTCGCCGTGATCGCGCTCCTCGTCTGGATCTTCTTCGGCGGATAGCGGGGGCGGTTACAGTTGCGAGACCAGATCCCGGAGCACGGCTCCCGGATCGTCGGCCTTGACCACGGACGAGGCGAGGAGGACGCCGTCGGTGCCCAGCTCGGTCGCAATCCGGACACAGTCACCCGACTGGATCCCGGCGCCGGTCAGGATGCGGACGTCGGCATTCACCCTGCGGATCGCCTCCACTGAGTTGCGGATGATCTCGGGGTCCGCCTTCGCCACCGAGATTCCCGACCCGATCAGCTCGGGCGGCTCGATGGCGACAAACGACGGGTTGAGGGCAGCGGCCGCCGCGCTGGTCGTGACATTGTTGGTGCAGACGACCGAGGCGAGATCTTTCGTCTCGCATGCCCGCACCGAGGCCTCGATCTCGGCTAGTGTCAACCGTCGCTCGGAGTGGTTTATCAGGCTCCCCACCGCGCCTGCCCCCTTCAGCGCGTCGGCAGTGACATGCCCCGTCGCCGCGCCGGGCGCGACACCATCGACATGCTGTGCGTAGACGGGGATCTCGAAGTGGCGAGCGAGAGGATGAAGATCGACGAGCTGCGGACAGACACCGATCAGGGCGCCGCTCTCGGACGCGACCTCCTCCGCCGCCCCGGCAATACGATGAGCGTTCCGGCCGAGCCCTTCCCGGTACGTCTTCAGGTTGATCAGGATGACGACCTGTGGCATGGGGTATCGTGCTCCGATCGCGGCAATAACGTTTCCTCTTCGCTCCGGCCGCGGGTGAACGGTCCTGCGGTGATACCACCGGCGGCGATCGCTTTCAGGTCCCTCTTCAACGCCTCAAGTGATCCGGCACGCCCGCATGGAGTGTCGAGACCCGCGATCCCGGCACGGTACGCCCCGACGGCGGCGGCGGCCCAGGCTGGTGTCCGGCCCCGTGCGTCCACGACCAGCAGGTTCACCCCCGCCGAAATTAGTGCGGGCAGGTGGTCGATGAGGCAGGTCTCGACAGCGTTGAGCACGCGTGTTCGGCATTCGGCGTCGAGGGCGAGGGGAAAGCGGCGGCGGTGATCGTCCTCGAGCGCGTACCGCGTGGCGGCGTCGGAGGGACATGTGTCGAGAGAGGGGACGCAATCGTCCGAGATCATCAGCACGAGGCTTCCCTGGACCTGGACGCCGAGCGGAATCGTGACATCGGTGGCACGGCTCGCGGCGATAGCCAAGGCGAGTTCCTCCCGCGAGAGCTCGGGGGAGAGCACGAGCGAGGCGAACCGCCCCGCGACGCGAGACACGGCACGGGAGTTCCAGAGGTTCAGCCCTGTCCCCCCGTGGACTTCGAGGTCGGGGTACGCCCGGGCAATCGCCTCTGCCGCCCCCAGTCCATCGGCGAGAACGCCCGCCACCCGTCGTTCCGTGAGCAGGGGAATGGCGGCGTCGATGAACCGCTGCGACGTGATACGGGGCCACGCCCAGAGCACGGGGGTGGATCCGCAGGCGGTCGTCGTCTCGTCGAGCAGAGTCCGGATTTCATCTGGTCCTCCCGGCAGACAGCCGCACGGTTTTCCGAGGGAAGCGCGGGGCTCGATGGCTACCTCGTTGGCACCGGCCCGGGAGGCGGCTCCCGCCGCTTCGGGGGAGTCCACGAGGCACCGGATCTGCGGGACCGGGGGCGACGGCGGACGGGGGGCGGGGAGGGAGAATCCGTTGCGACGTGCCCGTGCCGCCGCGATAGCATCGGGTTCGGGCCGGCCCGCGTCGACCAATGCCCTGGCGGCTGCGTCGAGCACGCGCCGGCGGAACTCGTTGAGGACCGAGGTCGGTGCGAAGAGGCCGCTGGGAAGCTCGATCGCAAGACGCCGGAACGTGAACTGGGTCCCCCCTGTCCGCTGGAGGTGAACCTCGAGGGTCGACGGCTCGATCGGGCGCGACCGAGCCGGTGCGAACGGCTCGCCCACGACACGGAATGGGACGACACCGCCCCTGCGCCGGTGCACGGTTCCAACGGCGACGGCGCGGTACTCGCTGTCCACCGAGACCTCGACCTCGAGCTCCACCGTGACTGCGGGCGGGCGCGAGCGCGCTGCGCGGCTCGTGAGGAGGACCGGTGTCCCGGCGGGCATGGGTTTGCCGAACAGAACGGGAACCGTGCCGCCGTCTACCGCGTGCCGCAGCACGGCACCGGCATCGAGGTCAGGGCGGCCCACGGGCGCGGCGACGAGACCGTCACCCCCCCGGAGACCCGCCCCGGCATTGAACCTCACCAGGGAACGGCCGGACCGGTCATCGCCCACGATCGTACCGACCGGGACCCCCCTGGGACCCGGCCGGTCCCGACCCATGAGAGCGACGCCGGTATCGCCGAGAAGCCGGCCGCACGTGAACCCACGGTTGAACGCGAGCCCGAGGGCCTCGACCTCCTCGGGAAAGGGCGCGGTGTCACCCGCCCCTGCCCGGTCCATGGCGGCCCGGTAGCACCCGACCACGGTCGCGACATAGGCGGGTGACCGGAGCCTGCCTTCGATCTTGAGCGCGGCGATGGGTGCATGAACGAGCCGGGACAGCGCCGGGTACGTCCCGAGGTCATGCGGGGAGAGCAGGTACCTCTCATCGAGCGGCACGGCAACCGTGTTGGCGAGCCGGCCCCATGGATCGGCAGTCCCGCGGACCAGGCGGTAGGGCTTCCGGCAGGGCTGGGCACAGCGCCCGCGATTCCCGCTCCGTCCTCCGATCGCGGACGAGAGGAGGCACTGGCCCGACCAGCCGTAACAGAGGGCTCCGTGGGCGAAGACCTCGAGCTCGACCCATGGCACGGCCGCAGCGATGGCCTCGACCTCTGAGAGCGGGAGTTCGCGCGCGAGGACCACCCGCGTGCAGCCGAGATCGGCCGCAGCCCGCACGCCGTCGGTCGAGTGGATCGTCATCTGCGTTGACCCGTGCAACGGGAGATCCGGGACGAGCTCGCGGGCGAGAGCGGCCACGCCCGCGTCCTGGACGAGGACCGCGTCCGCCCCCGATGCATAACACATGACGAGCTCGTCCGCGACAGCGTCGAGCTCACGGTCTGAGACGAGAGTGTTTACCGTGACGTAGACGAGAACGTCCCGCGCGTGGGCGAACTCGACCGCCGCTTCGAGCGCATCCGGACGGAACCCGGCCGCGGCGCGCGCTCCGAAGCGGCTGCTGCCGAGATAGATCGCGTCTGCTCCCGCCGCGCACGCCGCCTCGAGCGCCTCGGGCGATCCGGCCGGCGCGAGGAGTTCGGGAAGGCTGGGCTTCACGCTACCACTGTCGAGGGGTTATGACTTAACCATGGCGGGCCAATAAAATCGATTCCACCTCGTCCATGGTCATACCTCGCACGAGGATGCGTTTCAGCGACGATGTGGAACCGGCGACCAGCTCGACCTCTCCCTTTTTAACGCCAAATGCCTCCGCGACCAGGGCGATGACGGCACGGTTCGCCCTTCCCTCGAGCGGCGGAGTCGAGACAGAGCACCCGATAGTCCGACGCCAGGGGTTGTACCCATCGGGGAACCGCTCGTGCTTCGCGTTCGGCGTGACCTCGAGCGCCATGATCGTGCCGTAGGGATGAGAAGCCAGGGCGTCCGAGATCTTCATGGCATCCGCTCCCCGTGAGAGCATGTGAAGGAGTGTCGCCCGGCACGAACAAACACGACGCATCGGTGGCGTGATGCCGTCCCTTGCCGGTTTTTAACCCTCGTGCCGGGCGTCGCCTGTCGCGCCACCGGGTTGTCCCGTGGATCATATCCAGGCATCTGCCACTCGATCACCCGGGGACCTATGGAGGCGCTCTGTCGGCGAATATAAATATTTGCGTTCAATTCTTATAACCCTTTCCGCTCACCCAGGACCCGGGCAGGTCGGTAAACCGGCCGTGGTCGAACGCGATCTCCCCACCTATCATCACGAGATCGGGAAAGACCGCGGACATCCCTTCAAAGGGGGTCCAGCCAGACCGTGAGTGCAGATCCCTGGCGCTGATCGTCACGGGAACGGGAGAGAAGATGGCGAAATCCGCACGATCTCCCGGCGAAAATCCAGGGGGACGGAGGCCCAGCACCCGCGCGGGACCGGTCGAGGTCAGCTCGATCAACCGCCCGAGCCCCAACTCCCCCTCGAGAACCCGTGCGAGCAGGAGCGGCACCATCGTCTCGACCCCCGGCAGTCCCGCCGGCGCTTCTTCGAACGGAAGGACCTTCTCGTCGGCTGTGTGAGGCGCATGGTCCGAGGCCACGGCATCGATCCTTGGAAGACAGGGCCAGAGGTCCCGACGCTCCTCGCTCCCTCGAAGCGGGGGATTCACCTTTCCGCGACCGTCACCCGGGGCAAACTTCTCCCGGTCGATGAGAACGTGGTGCGGCGTCAGCTCGACCGTGGCGCCGGCGGAACCGGCACGCCTGGTGGCCAGGGGGGAAGTCATGTGGCAGCAGTGGAGCCGGAGCCCCGCCGGGGCGAGACCCAGGACCCGTTCGAGGGCGCATACTTCCCCGTTCGCCGGCCTGAGGCGATCGTGCTCCTCCAGGGTTCCCGCGATTCCGGGAAGGGGCTGTTCCAGGTGGAGCGTCGCGAGCGCCTCGAGCGCCGCGATCCGACGGAACACCGTCGCGAGGTCTCCATCTTCGAGCGCCTCTCCGTAACTCGATGCAGCAACGAAGGTCTCGCCGAAGGCCAGCGCGCCAGCCGCGTGCAACCCCTCGAGATCGGCTCCCGTTGTCACGGCCCCGTTGACCCCGAAGCGGCATCGGCTCTGCCCGAGCCCTTCCTCGACCCTCGCCTCGAAAACGTCGACCGACTCCAGGGGGGGCACGGTGTTGGGCTGATCCACGACCATCGTCACCCCGCCCGCGAGCGCGCTCCTGGTACCTGACTCCCAGTCCTCTTTGTACGCCTGTGGCCCGCCCCGGAGGTGAACGTGCATGTCGATCGCTCCAGGCATGACCACGAGCCCCGAACAGTCGAGTCTCTCGTCGGCAGGGCCGGGAGTGCGGGAAACGTGCCCGTCCACGATCCCGAGGTCGACAACGCGCCCTCCCGGGAGTCGGACGTTCTGGAGCACCAGGTCTAGCATACCCGCGGGACGGGGTCGCCCATGGGCGGCTCGATGAACCGACTCCCGCCGGCAGTCGTGGCCATGACCACGCGCGCCCCTTCGACCACGGTACCGACGATGGCGGCCTCGGCCCCGAGTGGGTGCGAACGGATGGCGGCGAGGACGCCCTCAGCGTCGTCGGCCGGAACCCCCATCACGACCTTACCCTCGTTCGCCACCTGGAGGGGGTCGATCCCGAGGAGCTGCGCCGCCGAGACGACCGACCGTCGGAGCGGCAGCGCTATCTCGTCGATCACGACGCCGACGCCGCTCTTTCTCGCCATCTCGTTGATTGCTGCTGCGAATCCCCCGCGCGTTGGGTCCTTCATCGCGTGGACGGTTCCTGCCGCGAGTGCCCGGTCGACGAGCGACCAGACGGGTGCTACGTCGGACCGAAGCTGCTCGCCGAGATCGAATCCTTCGCGGTGGGCAAGGACGGCGAGCCCATGGTCGCCGAGTGTCCCCGTCACGATGATTCGATCACCAGGGATTAAGGCCGAGTCGCGGACTACCCGGTCGGCAACCCCGATCCCGGCTGTATTGATCACGATACCATCGAGCGACCCCCGCTCGACGACCTTGGTATCTCCCGTCACGAGCGCCGCGCCGGCCTCGCCGAGGGCCTCGTCCATAGACGCCACGATCCGCTCGAGGTCGGCGATCTCAAACCCTTCCTCGATCACCATTCCACACGATAGGGCCACCGGGCGCGCACCCATCACGGCCAGATCGTTGACGGTGCCCGAGACCGCGATCCGGCCGATATCTCCACCTGGAAAGAAGATCGGCCGTACCACATGGGAGTCGGTTGTGAAGACCACGTTCGCTCCGTTGATGGGGATCACGGCCCCGTCGTCGAGGGCCTCGAGCCCGATACCCCCCGCATTGCCGTGCGAAACGGCCGTGAGGACCGAGACCAGTTCGTTCATGACCTCGCCGCCGGCCCCGTGCATCAGCTCCACCTTCATCAGTTCCATCTCCATTGCGCCGTTCTCATGCGGGCGCATCATCGACGTCGATCTCGCAGGACGTCACCACGATCTCTCGCCCCTTTACCACGGTCGGGAGCCCCCCACAGCCGGGACAGACAAAGGGGTCGTCACCCTCGTATCGGCCGCAGGAGCAGGTCATGACGGGCTCGACCGTGACCACATCGAGGACCGTTCCCTTGAAGAGCGGGTCATCCTCGACCATGACCGCGAAGAGAAACCTCACCTGCTCCGGGTTGACCATCGCGAGCGCGCCGCACTCGACACATAGCCTGATCACTCGCGTCGCATCGTGCTCGATCGCGGCACGTCGTGCCGTCGCGTAGAGATCGTACGCAATCGCCGACTCGTGCATGATTACGGCAGAGAGCTCAGGTCTCGTCGTAGACCAGGGCGTAGACCTCGCGGATCGTCTCCAGGTTCTCGAGCGCCTTCTCCTTCGAGATCCGACCGATCGCCCAACCCGCGTGAACCTGGACCCATTCACCGACCTGCAGATCCTCGATCAGGCCGATGCGAACCTCCTGCCGGAGGTCCCCGTAGTCCACGATCCCCCGTTCTGTATTCAGGATCTCGACTACCTCGCCGGGCACCGCGATGCACATGACAGTCTCTCCCTCCTATCATTGCGCGGGGCTCCCCTTAAACGCAGTGATGATCCCGGATCGAGGATCGAAAAAGAGGAAGGGATATTCGATTTACCGTCCGATCAGAGTGGTTCGGAGGCGAGCGCCTCCTCCTCGGCCATCTGTTCGTACGTCTCGGCAACGATCAGCCGGTTCTCCTCGACGATCTGCCGTGGATCGATCAGGACATAGTCGGCCTGGTCCAGGATGGCCGTTACGCATTGCTCGGCCTCTTCCGCGCTTGGAAAGGCGCCAACGGTCAGGTAATCGGGCTGTTCGATGTTGCCGCAGAGCAGGTAGTAATGCCCGGCCTCGTGACGAATAAGATACGCGTAGATATCCTTCGCGTTCACGAAGATCGGTTCCTCGACGACATCATCGCCACAAGTCCGTTGCGGACGGACGCACTTGAGCCATACCACTGTTGGACACCTCGGATTGTATTGAGAGCAGGGAGAGATGGGGAACCGCGATACCGGACCATTACCGATACGCATCTTTGGATCCAGTTACATGAACGGAATACATTAGATCCATCTTCGTCAGAAGGGAAAAACCTGTTGCTGGGCGTCAGTCGTCGTTGGGAATGCCCATCGCCGGCGATTCCTCGATGATCCTCAGAGATACGAACGATTACGCCATGCAATATCGCTTTGCAGAAGAGCCTAGCAGTGAGATCGAACCAAGAGTCCCCGGTTGCAGAGCGACAACCGTATCTTCTCCGGGGCCAAGGAAGTTGCCATGCTCGATTGGCTCCTCAGCCGGATCCGGACCGGTCCCGGGACGGGCCCCATAGGGATCTCCGTGGTCGTCCTGGGCCGCCTCGACCGCTCCTTCGTCCAACGAATCCTCGACGAGGTGCCTCCGACGATCTGGACATTCCGATTCGTCGAACCGCGGGTTAACGTGAACTGGCACATCCTGCACGACTGGCACCGCATGCCATTCCCGCTCGAGGATAGGACCATGGTCATCTTCTCCGCGGCCGATCACCCCGTCGAAGGAGTCGCCGGGGGTGCGGCCGGATCACGCTGCTCTGTAGCCGTTTTCGGGACCGAGACCGAGGAGGTGCTCTCGCTCCGATGCTGGCACGAGCTCCTCCACGGGCTGCAAGGGGTGGAGTCGAGCGACGCGATGATCGAGAGCACGGCATTCCGTGCCTTTCTAGCCTCCCACTACCCTCGTGTCGAGACCATCTTCGCACGGGATCTCGAGCGTTTCCGGCATGATCCGCGTCTTCAGCGGCTCTTCTACACCATGCTCACGAACGCATTCGCCGCGAGCACGGGGCGGCCGTTGCTATCCCTACCGCTATCACCTGCAATGAACTAGAGAGGTCAGGCTTCCCTGAATAGTCCGTGAGGAACCCGGATCTCGAACCGGGCGCCCATTCCCGCCCTGCCGGTTTCGGCGATCGAGAGGCCGGTGATGGCAAGGATCTCGCGAGCAAGGAAGAGGCCGTAGCCGGAGTTTTTCCCGAAGGCCCGGTCGAAGATACGCGCTTTCTCATCATCCGGAACCCCGACGCCATCGTCTTCGCAGACGATGACGAGCCCGTCATCGTCGAAGGCGTACGAGAACCTGACAGTCGTGACGGGGCCGCCATGGCGGATGGCATTGTCGATAAGGGCGTAGGTAACCTTCTCCAAGAGACAGTCGGCGTATACCTCGACATGGCTGCCGTCTGTCTCGACAGTCACGCCATCGTGATCAACCGCGGATGCGCTACGACCGACCACTATCGTCACATTCTGCCACGAGGGAGCGAGGGCCCCGATGCTCTGGTAGTCCCGTGTGAACGTGATCTGCCGCCGGACCGATTCAACGGCGCGTTCGGCTCGTTCCAGGTGAGAATGACACGGATCTGCCGGGCCTGCATCGCGGGCAAGTCGGATTGACCCCGCGATCACATTGAGCCCGTTCAGGATATCATGACGTGTTATTTTGTTCAGCAGCTGGAGCTGACGATTCGCGGTCCTGAGCGACACCTCGGACCGGCGGAGCTCGGTCACGTCTTCTGCCGTGCCGATGACGAGCCGGGGCCGCCCAGCATCGTCGCGCTTGAAGACGACTTCGCGGCATCGCAGGATGACAAAATGACCGAGGGCGTGCTTCAGTCGGATCTCGATCTCGCGCACATCACCGTCGGCCGTCGATCCGAGTGCGTCCACATGTCCCTTCAGCGAGACCCGATCATCGGGGTGAACGAGAGGCAGCAGTTCTATTCCATCATCCGCCCAAGATGGCCGGGATGGATATCCGAGGACGATCGTCAGGTTCGCGGTCGCGTACTGCAACCGGGTGGTCTCTACGTCGTACACGTAGACAAGATTCGGTGTCGTCTCGAGAATCTGCTTTATTGTGCGGCGACTTTCGGCAAGCCGGGACTCGGTTCTGCGGTGTTCCTCGACCTCGTGTTCAAGCGCTTCGTTCGCGGCCTCGAGCTCGCGCGTTCGTTCGCGGACCCGAAGTTCGAGCTCCTGCTGGTACCGGCGATCCCCGGTGATGTCTTCGAGAATCAGGCCTACGCCACGTCCGCCGGTTTCGAAGATCAGTGGAAGCACACGGGCACGATAGACCCGGATGATGCAGCCTTGCTCGACCTCTATCTCGATGGTGTGCTCCACGCCGTTGAGCGATTCGATGAGCCGATCGAGATCGATACCGGTCAGAAGCGGGGCAAGTGGCGATAGCTCGAAACGAAAGCCCTTCACGGCATCAGACTCGAGATTGAAGTGAAAGAGGAGGGTGTCGTTCACGTGAAGGATGAACAGGTCGTGATCGAGGACGAGTATCAGGTCGGACGAGAAACTCATCAGGTCTGCGAGTGGCAGTCGATGGGCGGAGTAGAAGAGCTTCGCGGGACCGAGTGCGCGGATCTCGGCCTGGCCTGAGACCGCGAGGGCACTGAGGTACTTCGCCGCCGTGGCTCGGTTGAGGGACAGTCTGCGTGCGACCTCCTCGATGGTCAGTCCCTTCGGGTTCTCCGTGAGCAGTTCACGAATCCGGCCGATCTCGTCCGTTCCCCGCAGTGTCGATCCCTCCTACCTGATTGCCGTTGCGGAATATATAGCGTTATTGCCCAGCAACTTCACTCGTTTGTTTCAATCATCACAACACGACATCTTTATGACTCATTGCACGCAAACACCATTCCATCGGTTCCACGGCGAGTTATATTGGGCTCCGCCGCGGTCCAGACGAGGATTTTCGAAGATGGACAAAACTGTGCTGTCGGATAGTTCTTCGGTGATGCCCGACCAGATCAACAGCGACGCGTCCGAGTGCCTCATCGCGCCTTCCGTCGTAACGGAGGGGGCCGCACGCGCGTTAGTGATGTACCAGCGACTGTTGGAGAGTGGGTTCTTCTGCGCTCAGGCGATGAACGGCGCCTGAGGTAGTCACCGCCTCAAGTCAGGACACACGCCCGGAGATCGACTGTCGGAATACCCGACTGGCCATTTTCTTTGAGATCTATCAACTCGGGGTCACGGTCGTGACTGGCAGGAGCGTGGCACCACGAAATAACGGTCGCGCAGTAGCCCCCGCCCAGTATCGTCGTGCACGGTTGGGGAGGGTGACGCCATCCAGGCAGATCCAAACCTCCAGCGGATGTGAGCGTTCCGAACGCGGGTTGTCCCATCCGGATTACGATCACGGGCATCGCCGCTATTGAAGACGCTCGATGGATACAGGGAACGATCTCGTTCTGCCGTCGACTGGTCGACGACCTCTCCCCTTACGCTGACCGTCGGACCACAACGAGCAGAAGGGGAATTCCCGCCTCGCAGTCGACGTCGACCACCGCATCGGTTCGCGGGTTTGCTCCAGGTTTTCTCTCGGAGAGATGGTCTCTCAATCTCGGAAGGCGCCGTAGTGTTTTTTCTGGATGACCGAGAGGTTACCGATGGAGATGCAGGACAATCGCCAGATCGATCTAAAAAACCCGAAGCAACTGGTATTGATTCCTCAGATTCGTCATGACATGACTGAAGTGGTGTCGGTATCTACGGAGGTGCAGGAGGCGCAGGTTTCACCGTGAGATCGGGATCCGTTGGACGGTCTGAAATGCCACAAAGATCTCAGAGGAAACGTCGATCGTCTGTCGCGATGGATTCTTCATGGATGAATACAGAAGAGCCGGATTCCCGTGAATTCAGTGTGTTCTTGGTATTCATTCCTGTGTCTCTCCACCAGATGCACCGGACCATCGGGATGTCGTTATCCAAGGGGTATCGACAAGGTTACGATGCAGTATGAAGAGATCGACGTCAGAATGGAATGCTGCGGGAGGG
>CAZCUJ010000001.1:52225-130804 GCA_964501565.1 uncultured Methanospirillum sp. | reverse complement strand
GCGAAGGTATCCAAGCCCGGCCAACGGAGACGGACTTAAGATCCGTTGCTGAAGAGCTTCGCCGGTTCGAATCCGGCCCTTCGCATGAGGACACCAGGTTCAAATCCCTGCAATTCCTTCTTCATCCCCATCGACAGGAATCCAATGGGCCGGTTTTCTTCAACAACGAGCCTGGTGAGAATCATAGATTATGAGTGCTCGAAAATTTTGTCTTAAAATCGGAATAGAACGCAAGGAATGACGTCCTTTCCGTGCCGGCGCAACCGAGAATGAAACCATGCGCGGATCCCCCTCCTTATTTCCGGTATCCGCCGACGAGGAACGCTTTTTCCAACGGACTGTTTGAAGGGGGTAGTGGTCGGTTAAGAATCACCAACGCCGACAGCTCATCGCACTCCAGATCGAGTTATTCACCAGGGGTTCCATCCGGCCAGAGCCGCCCTCACGTCGGCCTGACCAGACCCCCGCGGACCATCGGTATGTATCTCAGGTTCATGGTTGTTCATAACAGAACACCCAGATACATATGGAGCGGTGATAATCGGATGAAGGATCATGCCGAGGTGCGCTTCCGGCGCGAACTGAACAGCTTCTTCGGCCTGACTCTGCTCAACGTGATCTTCGCGGCCCAGGCCATCGCTCTCGGGATCTCGTACGTCGTGGCCGCGATAGCGGGAACGCCCGGAGTGCCCGCATCTCCGGCGCTCCGGGCGCTGGCCGGCGCCATCGCCCTGGTCTGCTTCGGCCTCGGGCTTGCGTGGATCCGGTCGAGCGCCGTTATCCTCCGCGGCGTCACCCGGATCCGGAGGCCGTTCCGGCGCCGAGGCGGATCTCCGAGCGAGGAGGACGTCACGCGCGGGATCGTGGAGATGGTCGCCCATTATCGCGAGAACCGTCGCACGATCAGGGCCATGGTCCTCGTCTGCGCTGCTGGGGGCCTCGTCTTCCTGGCCCAGGGCGTGGCCGGGCTTCTCGGGCTCGTCGTGCCCCTGGGCCCGGAGACGGAGGCTGGGTCCGCGATCGTCGCTGCGTCCCTCGTGACGGGCGCGCTCGGGCTCGTGGGGCTGCTCAGCGCCCATTATTTTTCCCGGTACGCGCGGACCTGGGACGAACGGCTCGAGCGGACGGCGCGGGCCGAGGACGCCCTCGAGCACTCCATGGGAGCCGGTTCCGAATGAGAAGCCGGCGCTCTCCGTATGAGATCTACTGGGAGATCCTCGTCTACTGCAGGACGCCGCGGTCGTTCACGGCGATCATCAACCGTTGCGACCTCAACTCGAGAACCGGCCAGGAGTATCTCGATTTCCTCGTGAACAGGGGCTACCTCGCAACAACGACAGGCTGCGGGAGGAGCCAGTACGCCGCCACGGAGCGGGCCGCCGAGTACACGGCGCTCTTCTCGCAGCTCTACCGGGACCTCTTCGATACCGTTCCCGGGTTCAAGCTCTAGGGCGGCCCGTATCCGGCGCCCTTCAGGGCGCAAAACGGACGTACATGATCTCGTCGAGGAGCCTGTCGCCCTTCCAGATCGTGTCCCGGTGGATCGCCTCGCGCGCGAACCCGGCCTTCTCGAGGACATGCATCGAGGCCGCGTTGTTCGAGAAGACACCTGCCTGTAGGCGGGCGAGCCCGAACCGTTCGAACGCGATCGGGACGACAGCCCGGACCGCGTCTGTGGCGATCCCGCGGTTCCGGCAGGACGCCCCGACCCAGTAGCCGAGCTCGGCCGTGCGGCGGTAGACGTCAGAGAGCGTGTGGACGCCGATGCCTCCTACTGCCTCGCCGTCGACCTCGATCGCGAGGACCAACGTTCCGCCGGTCGAGTTCGCGACCGCAATGAAGGCCTCCGCGTCCTCCAGAGTATACGGTGCCGGGAATGCGTCGCGCATCGTGGCAGCGACGGCCGGGCTGTTCGCGTGCCGCGCGAGCGAGACGGCATCCTCGGGCCGCCATTCGCGGAGCAGGACGCGACCCGGAAGGACGATCTCCATCCTCTCCCCCTTTCGTGCGGACGCTCTTCACGGTTGCGGGACGCACCGCCGATGGCGGAACACTGTTGCACCGCGATCGTCCTTGCTCATGTCCTTTCCGCGAAGATCTGGGGGCCGGCGGAAATCGTCACGACGAGGGCATCGGTACTGCGGCTCCTCCACCCCTCCCCGATGCCAGACTGGCGGTGTGACGGGCCGCATCATGTGCCGCCAGGGTCAGGGACTGGCGCTCTCGCCCAAGCTATACATGGGCCTGATCTCGCCGCCGGGGTTCCCGGTGGACCTGCGGCTCAGGCCGGAGGTCGATCGGTTCACGGCGCTCAACCTCTACGGCGTCGCTTCGAGAGGGTTGCATCGGCTCCCGCGGCGGACGCCCGATACCTTTCGAGGGCGTGACGAGGGCACTCGGCACAGGCCGCTGGATGATTGCCGTCGATCACCTCGTCGCCGGCGCCGGCGGGCAGCAGTCGACTGTGACGCTGCCCATGTTGACACAGTTAGCTCAAGGACGACGGACCTCAACCACCTCCAACGGCCGGACCGGCGGCAATCCGGTTCAGGGTACCGGCAGCCGGTGGCCATGGGCGCGGTGCCGGGCAGGGTCAGCGACATGCGCCGGCACGTCCTCGAACTCCAGCCACCCTGTGAACCACGTGACCCAACCGGGAAGAGCTGGAGCACCAGCGAAAGTGGCCGGGACATCTGCTTGAGCCTCGGCTCTATCGGTATGGACGCGTGGTCAAGCACCACCTACCCATCGACCGCGTGCCAGTGGTGGAGGACGAACCGGCCGATCCGGGTGCGGATCGCCTCCACGCCCCCCCCCTCCGCGTCAAGCTCCATCGGGATATCCCGCCGCCGCGTCCTGTGCGACGAGTTGGAGATCACCCGCCCCCGGTCGCGTTGTCCCAAAACAGCTCGTACATCGCGATCAGCTTGGGTCCGAGCGGGTCGAAGACCTCCTCCTTGCGCGGGCTGTTCTCGTTCGCGAGGATGTAGTACTGCCCGGGCTCGAACCCGAGGTTCAGGTACTCGATCAGAGGGTTTTCAGCGCAGCTCGCGATGGCTAACTCGTCGATCCGGAGCGTCCCGTGCCACCGCTCGTTGAAGCGCATGATCCCCGCAAGGCACGAGGCCCCGCCGTCTGCGTTCTGGTGGAAGCAGAAGTCCGCGATGGCATGGAGGATCCGGCTCTTGCCCTTGCCGGTTTCCGCGAGCAGGTGGAGGTTCGGCCCGGTCGTGCACTTCATGCGGGCGTCGAGGAGGTGGCGGCCCCGCTTCTCAGGTCAGCCCTCCCCCGAGGACCATGACTCGCTCCGGCCGTTCCAGCGACGTTGCGGGCCTTCCCCCCGCGGGCGAGGGGACTGGGTACTCTTCCCCTCGTCTGCCCCTGTTGCCCCGGTCGACTCGGCTTCATTCCTCTTCCTGAAGGCGAGCCGCCGGCCTTCCGAAGTCAGGAGAAGCTCCGGAGCAATGTACCAGTACACCTGTATGAGCCGTGCGATGAGGCCCGTCCACCCCGTCTGGTGACTCGACTCGAGGCCCGCACCGGTATGGCCGCGGAAATACTCTTAGTAGAGGAGGTGATCGCGCCAGTGCACGTCCTCCTGGAAGGAGAGTACGTCGCTGAAGATCAGGCCGGCTGCCTTGACCGTATCGAGGACGCCGGTCTGGTCCATTCCGGGCATGATGACTCGTCGCACGATGACTCCGCACGAGCTTCCTTTTGGGTGAGCGGATAAACCCGACCCTCGCTATAGAGAAGTCCCGTAAGCGTGAGGGCGTGGCAGCGGGTTGGTCCGACACGGGGTCCAGGGACGAGTGATCCGGTTATCGGAGCGGAGGAGATCGCCGTTCCCTTCACGCACCGAGACTTGTTGAGTTCGTGACTCTCCTGCCTTCTCTTGACGCCCCCAGTTCACGATGGAACCTCACTCAGGTGCGGACGGGACCGATCTCGTCTCTCTCCCGAAAAAAAATCCCTTGCCGTGCGTCAGGGCCGGTAGCAGGTGTCGGCACGCCGCGGGCGTCCAAGTACGGCCCAAACGATCCCGGTAATTTCAAATGAAGATCGAGGCGAAGGATATGGAGCGTACCCCCTGATCACCGCTCTGAGAGTCCCGGGGGTCTGGATAAGGGCTCTCGATCGGGATCCGGTCGCCCCACGTCGGGCTCGAAAAGAGGTCGTCGGGAGACGCGATCTCCCCTGGCGTGGCGTTCCTGCCTCCGGACGGTCCGTCACAGGTATAAGGAGGGGGACCGGATCAGAGCCCGGTCGTCGCCGCGATCCGGTTCTCCTTCACGGCCTGATGGAACGCCTCGTAGTCTCGGTTGTTCTGTTCGGCGTACGCCCCGGCGAACGAGATGATCGCGCGGTCGAACGAATCCGAGTTCCCGAGATAGCCGGCGATCGCCGCCGCATCACCCCCCTTGGCGTGAGACCTCGCCAGGTTCATGCCGCAGAACCGGGCGTAGTTCGCGAGCTGGGCGAGGTTCATGACCCCGGGATCGACGCCGAACTTCATGTCCCGGAGCTGGCGGACGTAATAATCGGTTCCGTCCACGCCGTTGGTGAACCACCCGAGGAAGATATCGCTCGCGGTCTGCATCAGCCGCTGGCCTTCCACCACGCGCTGTCCCTGCTGGTCGTAGGGCCCCTTCCCGGCGAACGGCTCGAGAACGGAGTGACGCGCCTCCTTGACCTGCAGAATCAGCGGGTCCCCGTCCTCGGCGAGGAGGAGCAGGATCCAGCAGCGGGTGCCGACCGAGCCGATGCCAACGACCTTGAACGCGATGTCGACCAGGCGGTAGCGGTCGAGGATCGCCTTCCGGTCGTCGAGAAGGCTCGAGCGGTACTGGTCGAAGAGGGAGAGGAGGTTCTCGCCCTGTTCCCGGCTCCAGTCCCCGTGGTAGATCAGGGGCGGGCTGTCCACGAACCGCCGCCGGCCGTTCGTCTCGGAGGTGAGCTTCGGAAAGACGTACTCGGCCACGCGCTTCTTCGCCTTGGCGATCATCGCCTCGCGGGTCTTCCGCTCCTGCTTGGTCGAGGCCGTCTCCAGGATCATATCGGCGTCCATCCGTGTGTACCAGACGTCGAGCGCCCGCATGGCCGCGAGCTGCGCTATCGACTCGCGGTAGGCCTGCATCATGGCCGCAACGACGCCGGACGACGCCCGCCCCGGGAAGCCGTTGGCCTGCCCGGCGACCATGAACGATACGGCGAGGCGCTTGACGTCCCACTCGAACGGGGCATTGAGGGTCTCGTCGAAGTCGTTGATCCCGAAGAAGAGGTTTCGCTCGGGGCTGGCAAACAGCCCGAAGTTGAGGAGGTGGCAATCGCCGCAGGCCTGGACGCGGATCCCTGAGATCGGGGTCGTTGCGAAGTCCTCGGCCATGAGCGCGGCCGAACCACGAAGGAACGGGAATGGTCCGGCGGACATCCTTCCGTACCGGATTGGGATCAGCTCCGGCACCCGCCCGGCGTTCGTCTCCTGGAGAATCTCGACGGGGTCCCGACGGTCTGCCGGCAGCGCCCATTCCGCGTGAGAACCCCGCGGAACCGCCTTCCGCCGGCGCTGTCCCTCCGCCACACGTTCCGCGCGCGATACGTAGTCGGACTCGATGACCGGTCTCCCACTCTCGTCCATCTCGATCCGATAGTCAACAGCCATTTATACCGTTGGAAGGATCGGTGTTCGTATTTATAATCAATTCGTCGGTAATTCCATTCGATGTCGCCGACCATCACCAGCCCGACGGTCTGCGTCCGGATGGGCCGTGGGATGTCCCCCCGAACACCCGAAGGGGAAATTGTCTTCGGATCAGGGATCCGCCGGATGACGTGACGGATGTACATCCAGCCAACGCATTCGGCATGGCGAGTAAAAAAAGAGTGGATGCCTCAGAATTTCCGTGGAGGATGTCCAGGACCGGATCGCGAGCGACCCCTGGCAATCGGAAGGGGTTCCGGATCCCATGGCGCACACGTCCGCTGGTCCGTGACACGGAACAGGCAGTGGATTCCGCGCACCGTGCAATCCGCTGAAGCGCCGGGGACTACCCTGACGGGAGTGACCCCTGCCGGCCGTCGGGGTGCTCGCACGCGCCTGTCCCTATCTCGATCGACAGGGACCCGGTCTCGGCCAGGGACGCGCCTGATCTCCGGATACTCGCCGTGCAGATCCGCCACGAGCCGGCGTATCGCCTCGCGCATCTCCTCCGCCCCCCCATGACACGCCTGATGGCCTCCGGGTTCTTTCGGAGGAACCCGACCTTTCGGCGGCGCCGGATGGCAGTCGACGAGCCGGGGGGACCGCACGGAGAATTCGGACGGGGAGAACTCGGCCGGCACCGCGCCGGCCCGGGATCCTGTTCTCAGTCTCCCCGTGTATCCTCGATCCGGTAATACGCGATGTCGAACGCAGCCATCTTCTCGAAGACGGGGGCGGAAATGGCTTTGAGTGGGTGGCGCACGAGCCGGCCGTCCTGGAAACGAGCCCTTCCCAGGTCTTCCGGTTGATCGGTGAAGACCATCGCCCGATCGCAGTGCTCGAGCGCAAGCGAGACGGCCGAGCCGAGCGGATCGCCACTCTCGAGCCGGCTGAAGATCCCGGTCACGGGGACCGGGAGTTCGGTGAACATGACCAGCATGGCCGTATCGTAGTGCATTCCGTTCGTCGCCCCGAGGCCGGCCCAGTCGTAGGACCGGTCGAAGAAGAACGCGCTCAGTCCGGATGCCCGCAGCGTTCCCCCGCCGGACTCCCGGGACCGGAACCCGCGGTAGTCGAAGACGTACGCCTGGCTCCCGCCGGGCTCGGGAACCCGCACGAAGACCTGCCCGAGGTGACTCTTGCGGAGCGACTCGCGGATGTCGATCCCCGCCTCGAGGCTCGACTGGTACTCCACGACCGAGTAATCCGTCTCGGAGAGGGGAGGCGGGAACCGGGCCAGGAGATACCGCGTGAACTCCTCTTCGGCCGCGATGGACTCGGGCGTCCGCATCCAGCGGTGGTAGAATGAACCCGACCGTCTTCCTCCGCGCCGCCGCTCCGTGGCCTCCCGGTGGTCGCGAAGGATTTCTCCAGCGCGCCGGATCGTGACCCCGAGGCCGAGGACGGGCACGAAGTTGAAGTCGTAGATGGTGAGACGGGGGTCGAGCCGACGCGGCGTGTCGAACTCCACGAACAGCTGGAGCACCCTGGAGGGAACGGAAGACTGCCGGTGGTCCTCGGCCGGCGGGTACGAGATGGCCCGGTCCAGCAGCTGCACCGCGAAGTCGTCGTCGCAGACCGTCAGCGCCGAGAGGACCATCTCGAGGAGTCCCGGTGCCGTGTCCCCGTGGAAGAGCGCGATCCGTTCGGCGTATGAGACCAGGTCGGCGAGCCGGCCGGCGGGCTCGCCGTCCCCGTACGCCTCGCGGACCAGGTGCTCGAGCCAGCTCCTGCGGTCGACCCCGAGGTCGCGGAAGACGTCGTAGAGGTAGGCGTAGAAGGGGACCTCCTGCGCGACCCTGACCACGTCCGCCTCGAGGAGCGGGATCGTTGTCGCCGGCACCACGAAACCGTCGTCGACCGGCCCGGTCCCGTGGTCCAGGTAGTAGAGGATCCCCGGCAGCAGCCGCACGTCGCAGACCAGGAGGATCTCGATCCCGATCTGCTCGAGCTCCCGGACCTTCGCGGCCATGCAGGCCAGCCGCGTCCGCAGATACGGCGACGCCGTCGCCTCGTCGAACTCCCCCTCCTCGGGCTGGAGGCAGGCCTCCGGGCAGTGCGGAAAGCGAAGCCCGGGGCGGCTGCCCGCCCCGGACTCCACCCATCCCCTGAAGAGCTCCTCCGGGTTGACGCCGAACCCGGGCAGGTCGCTCAGCACCCGGTCGAGGCCGAACTGCTGGCATGACCGGACGAAATGGATATACTCGTTCATCGCTCCCGATACCGGAAGGCTCGCGTCGATAAAGCGGATGTCGTGGCCGAAGTCGAAGAACGACCGCACGGCCTCGATCGGCGCCGACGACGGGAGCACGGGGATACCCCGGTGCAACTGGTCGAGAACGAGCGACGGCGCCGGGAGCTTCCTGGCGGCGTTGAGCACCTCCCGCTCCAGCCCGTGCGGCAGGTCGACCGCGACCACGAACGACCTCTCGCTCCGCCGCAGGATCTCCTCGCGGACCATGTCTGCGTACTCCGCGAGGCCCGGGACGTAGGGGATGGGGGCGACCAGGGGGTGGCCCGGGACCGTCCACGACTCCAGTACGGGTAGCGGCCCGGCACTCTGGGCCCGCGCGACAGCACGCGCAAGATCTCCGTCTACCATTCCTCCCGCCTCCCGCCGGTCATCCGAAGCTCCAGTGCGACCCGCGGCGCTCCGGCCGCTCCTCGACCCGGACCACGTACCGTGCGACCTCCTCGACCGTCTGCCGTGGCGATCCCGGCGCCTTCCCCGTGCTGAGTTTCAGTAATAGCTGGGCGATATTTATCGCGTCCCGGACCGAATAGCCCTCGAGGTCCTTCTGCGCCCGCTTCTCGTGGAGATAGTCCACGATCGCCCGGGTGAGGGAGGTCTCGAGGCGGGGGACATGGTGTCCGAGGATCGCGACCAGTTCGTCTTTCGAGGGGTACGAAACCTGGAGTACGGGTTTCAGCCTCGAGCTGATGTACTCGGGGAGGGCGTACGTCGAGACCGGCTCGTCGTTCATGGTCGCGACCAATTTAAAGTCGGGATGGGCTTCGATCCGAATTCCGGCCGCCGTCGATTCGACGTACCGCCGGTCGTCGAGGAGCGGCGCCAGCGAGGCCCAGGTCCGGGGCGGCATCCGGTTGCATTCGTCGAGGATACAGATGCCTCCGTTTACCATTGCCGATACCAGCGAACTCGCCTGGTATCGATACTTCCCCTCGGGTGTGATGACCGTCATCACGACCAGGTCTTCGGGGCGCTGGTCCGAGGTACATGAATGGAGGTAGATGGGCTGGCCCAGTTCCATGGCCGTGGCTCGCGCCAAGGACGTTTTGCCCGCGCCGGGCGGCCCGACGAGTACCGGCGTGAAGGAGCGATCGTCGGGATGACACTTCGTCCACGCGGCGATCAGCATTTCCTTGGCCTTGTGCTGCCCGACCCAGGTCACCTTCGCGTTGAAGGGTCGAAAGAGGCGGAGCTCCGCTCCATCGATCGTGACCGATCCCAACAGGTCCGCCGCTCCGCACCGGTTCCCGCGTGCCCTGTTCCCGGCGCAATTCGAGGCGGCCGGGGCGTTCTCTGGCTCTCTCTCGCTCATGGTTTTCCTTCCAATCGACTGCGGTCTCCTCCCGGGCGGCACCTCGGATCGGCGATGTAGCGTGGGGTCGTGCGGCCAGGTCTGGCCCTACCGGCTCGGGGGGAGCCACGAGTAAGATGGCTTTCCAACATTAAATATCTAGCTGTTCGAAAAACAACGATAAAGAATTGCTATCTCCAGCACCATCGTCAGGGGCCGTGGGTGAGGCCGAATCACTCATCCTCCCCCCGGGTGAGGGCGCGGTAGTAGATCTCGTGCCCCCGGCGCTCCTTCTCGGCGTACCCAACGGCGGTCAGCATATTGAGATAGGTCGAGACCGTCGTGCGGTGCCGGTTCAGGCGGTCGGCCACCTCGTCGGCGGTGGCCCCGCCGTGAAACTGGTAGAGGGCGAGCCAGACCGTCCGCAGCCGCTCGTCGGCGAGCGCGATCTCCGGCGCTGGCTCCATGCCGCAGCGGCGGACCTCTTCCTGGATGGCGGCGAGGCGGAGCTTCGCCTGCCGCACGAGCTCGTCGCTCTCGCCGAGCAGGGCCTGAAACTCGGCCTGCGTCTGGGCCAGCCTTTCCTCGAACCGCTCCACCAGGGACTCGAAGTCACCGACGATCCGCCGAATCTCCTCGATCTCGCCGACGAGGGGGGGCCGGTCGGTATTCGCCTCTGCCATTCCGTTGAACCGCCATCATCTACATGCGAAGAGATGGATTTATTACTGCCGGTATCGAACAGCCGCGGTGCCGCCTGCCATGGCCCAGCCGCCGCCCGGTGGAGGAGACCAGAGAGCTTAAGTATCGTGATCAGACAAATCTGACCAGCCAGCACCAGGCGGCGCGGGGCCCACGCCCGGTGGCGCCGGAGGGGAGGCGAGCGAGGGAGAGAATGGGAACGCAGACTGAGAATGACAGCGTTGTCGAGATCCTCGTGGCCTACGCCACGGACAGCGAGCGTGCCGGTGCGCGGCTGTTCACACTGCTCAAACGGTACGAGGAACAGGTGCATTCGCGGGTCGCCCTCTTCCAGGAGGTCTGCACGGAGCCGCTGGAACGGCGTGTCGGCCCTGGGACGACCGTCGCCTTCGTGGTCGAGCGCCAGCCTGGCGTCGAGGACGCTGCGCGGGACCAGGTCATCGAGATCCTGACGGCCGCGTCCCGGTGCGGCGCCCTGGTTCTCCCCGTGCTCGTGGACGTCACGGTCCCGCTCGTCGAACGGGAGCTGCTGGCGACGATGAAGAGTGCCGGGCTGGGAAAGAACCTCCTCGAGCCCCTCCGGGCCCGGAGCGCGGACCTCGGAGGAATCGAGCTCGCCCTCCGGGTCCTGACCCGGCTCCGCAACCGGGAACTCTTCGGGGCGGACGAGGGAGAGGCGCCGCGCGCGGTCCCCATGGCGGGCGGCGATCCGGAGACGTGCCCGGAAGAACCGGGACCGGAAGGGGATATCAGAGAGCCGTACGTCTTCATCTCCGCGGCGCCGGAGGACCACGATATGGCCAGGCGGCTCCACGAACGCCTCGAACGCGAGGGAGTCCGGTCGTTCCTCCCCGACCCGGACCGGCAGCTGCGCCACGAGCCGGAGTGCGCGGACGGGATCTTCCGCGAACTCGAGACGGCGACCGACCTCGCGGTCGTCGCCTCCCAGCGACAGTACCTCGACGATACGTGGGCTGCATACGAGCGGACCACGTTCCTCGAGGCCGTTCACGAGGGCAGGAAGCAGGGGCGGGTGACCGTCTTCTTCGGGGACGGCACCGCGTCCCCGGGCGGACTGCCGCCCGAACTCCGGCCGTACCCGGTGCTGTCGTGCTCGTCCGGCGGGGCCAGGTCCTTCGTGGGGACGGTCCGGCCCGGCAACGGGCCCGGAAAGCCCGATACTCACGGAGGGCCCGGTAACGCGCGACCTCCTCCCGATCGCCTGATCCTCGTGGGCGCCGTCCTCGCCGTCGTGATCGTGTCCGCGTTGATCATCGCCGCCCTGGCCGGGGCCCTGGGCCCGCAGGGGGGAAACGCGCCTCCCATCAGCATCACGCACGTGCCGCCGTTCGGGAGCAGTGACCCGGTCACCGGGACGGTGGCGATGACCGACGGAAGCAAGGTATTAGTGTATACGAGGGTGAACGGTTCCTTCTGGGGATCGAAGCCAGGCTGGGACCGACCGTTCACCACGATCTCGCCGGACGGCACGTGGCAGTGCTTCATCTTCACCGGGGGCGACGACTACCTCGCGTCGGAGGTCGTGGCCTACCTGGTCCCCGCAAACATGACCGCGGCACCCGAGGCGCACGGAGAGGCCTACCTGCCATACGAGTTGAGCGCCTACCCGCTCGACACCGAGCTCCGACGCTAAGGACTCGCCGGCTCGTCAAACGCAGCACACCCCCGGGTCTCCCGGAGACGGACCGCTGACGCCCATGGCGCGACGGACAAAGTGGCGGTCGGACCGGGATCCTGCAGACGCTCCCTCCTCGTTCGTACAGTACAGAGATTACCCGGCGGTACCTGGACACCGACGATGGAACAGTATCCGCCGGCGCGGGTGCCGTCGAGGCGATCGCGGCGCGCTCGGCTGCAGGCGGATCGACGCTGGTCGGTGGACCGTCGCCTCTCTCCGGCCCTGTACCTGCCGGCAGGCCTGGGCGGTCCTAACCCGGTTCGCCACCGCCAACGGCCTCGGCGAGGGCGCCGATCCGGGCGGCGTCGGCGAGGTCTTTCCGGGCGAATGAAAACTCCCCGACTACCGTGACGCCACGGGCAGCGAGCGCTTGGCGTAGTACGGAAAAGGATTCGCCGGGGCGGTAGCCGCACGTGACGAGGAGGACGGCGGTCTTTCCCTCGGCGCCCTGCAGGGCCGCGATGGCCCCGTTGATCACCGGTGTGGGGTGGCCCCCCCAGACAGGGGTGCCGATCACGATGCGGTCGTACGCCGTTGCGTCGATCACTCCGGGTTCGACTTCGTCGACCTCCCCATGGCGGGCGCGCGAGGTCCCGCGGGAGTACACCGAGAGCAGCCCGTAGGGCTCCTTCGGCTTCACCTCGACGAGATCGCCGCCACTTGCATGGCGCACCTGCTCCGCCAGGGCGCGCGTGCGCCCGGAATGGGAGTGATAGACGACAAGCGTCCGCATCACCCAGATCGCAACGGCTGAATGGATAACCTGATCGATCCAAAACGCCACCGGGGGCGAGCATACCGGGAGGCCGTGGGCCGAAGCCGACTTAGTAGGAATCGGCCGGGGGCGATCGTCGGGGTCCGTTTCCGGACGTGAACAGGGATGGAGCAGCCCGCGCCAGGGCGGAGGCAGCACCTGCTGATACCCGTCATCACGGCCCGTGCAATCCTCTGTGCCCTCGATCGGTTCAGGGCATGGTGTGGGACCTTCGTCGTGCCCGGTAGGTGGAGACGCTCGGGGAGAACGCCGGAAGGCTCGCACAGTCGAGCAGGATTTTGGAACGGTTCGCGTACGTGGCTAGCCACCACCAGCAGGAGCCGTTGCGGTCCGTCGTCAGCTCCAGCCAGCCTTCAGTATCCGCGGGTCAACACGACCGGGCAGGAACTCGTCCCGACGGGGACCGCGGCCGTCCTGGATAGCGGGATCGCAGCCTTGCGACCCCCCCGTCCAAGGAGGGGTGTGGAGGCCTGGGCGACATTGACGTCAGACCCGATGCCGGTGGAGGTGGGTGACCCGCTCCAGCTCGAGCAGGTCTTCGCGAAAAGGGTCACGATCGCGATCACGTTTCGTCGGCCGGACACGCCGCACCGCGTCCATATCGGCCCCCGCCAGACGGACGGCTCCTGGGAGCTCTTTGTCGCGGACAGAGCGATCAGGACCGAGCCCTACCTCATCGACCGGGGTTCGTGATCATCCAGCGGCTCCGCACGAGAGACACCTGTACCGGCACCGGGTTCGGACTCGCGATCGTCGGATGGATCATCGACCGGCACGGCGGCGCCATCCGGATCGAGACTATACCCGGCGAGGGCACGATCTCAAATTTCTCCCTGTTGACGGCGCGAGACGGAAAGGTCTGCCGGAGGGCGCCTCGCCATGATGGGAATCGGACCGTCGTGCATGAGTATCCCCCATCGGCGCGAAACCCGTCCCGCGTCATGGTGGACGACTATCTCTTCTCACGGTATACGGAAAAAAAGAAGCCGGTCCTTCAGGGAGTGACCGGTTCGTCATGTCTCAGGAAGTACACGGAGGCGATCTCTTCCCGGGCGCTCCCCACGAGGTCGTCCATCATTCGGGGAGCCCGGTCCCGCAGGCCGAACTCGACGATGATCGCGATCGCAGCCCCGAGCCCGAGTCCCACGCCCCAGGCGATCGGCGTGATGAAGACGTAGATGACCGTCAGGTCGATCTTGAGCTGCTGGAGAGCGAGGACGACCAGGACGAAACCGAGGAACGCCTGAATGACCGTGGCGAGGGGACCCACGAACAAGATGCGCTTGCTCGCACCAAGGTGCCGCAGGAAGTCTGCGAACCAATCGATCGCGATGAACCCGACCACGAGGAGAATGATGAAGATCGCGATGTTCGGAAGGAACGCGATGGTCTCCGTCACCAGGGCGGGGAGGAACACGAGGTTCATGGCGTTCGCCGCCAACGATCGCAGGGAGTTAGACGAACCAGCGCACGATGAGATCGAAGAAGGCCACGATCCCCTGCGCGCCGGCGCTCCCGTTCTGCCGGTTGATCGCCTCGCCGACCGAGGATTTCGCCAGTGCTTCGTCGATATCGAGCCGGTCGAGCAGGGCTGCTACCCTCGTGCCGACGAGCCCCCCGGCAATCCCGCCAACGACGAGGATCACGACCGCCGCGAGCCAGGTGGGCACGAACGCTATGGTCTCGTTCGCGAGCTGCTGGATCCCCCCTAATACCGGTGTCATTTGTTTTAACTACGACGAAAAATTTGTTTCGTATCTTTTAAAACCAACCCCTCTCTCGAGGGTCGATTCCGCTCCGCCAAGGGCTCGATCCGGCGAAGGACGGTGCGCGAACCGAGGCGGGGAAGGGAACGTCTCGGCGGCTCGGATACCCCGATAGCAGCGGCCCGGCGCTGAGCGACCGGAAAAAAGGAGGAATGATGGCGCTGTCAGTGGGTGACGATCCGCGGCAGCTCCCTGGCTTCCTCGACCCAGGCCTGGACCTGTTTCAGGCTCGGTACCTTGTTCACGAGGTTCCGTGCCGCGTTCACCTCCTGCATCTTCGCCTCGAGGTTGACGGGCACGCGTTTCGAGAGCTCCACGACGGTATCGACGCCGGCCGCCTCGAGGAGCTCGGAGTACTGCTTCCCGACCCCCCGGATGCGGAACAGGTCGGCGATGTTGACCCACCTGAGGACGAGGGCGGTGGAGATGCCGGTGGCGGCAGCGATCTCCTTCCGACCTTTCGCGGTCGCTCCCTTCTGGAGAAGCCCCTCGACCGTCGTGATGCCGGCCTTTGCCAGCGTGGCCTCGTACGCGGGCCCGATGCCCTCTATCTCACTGACTCTCACGGTCCACACTCCACTTGTTATTTCAATTGTCGATTGGTATGCGAGAGGAAGAATCTTGCCATATGCGATCGGCCTCTCGTCGGACTGGCTCATACACCAGCCCCGGCATCGGAGCGAGGGTAAGCTCGATTATAAGGGCCCCCTGTCACCTGCGAGGCGCGGGAATAAAGACGGATCCGGCCTCCATGGGCCATCCGAAGTGAATGTCCGAGAGCACATCCTGCCCTACCGTGCGAAGGGGTTCCCAGGGCAACGGGCGATATCAGGTTGACGTTACCGGTACGGACAGAATTGCCCGGGAGGACTGAAATTCTTCTTCCCCCCGCCTGGCCCGTCGAACGGATTCCCTCATGACTGGGACGGTGAGGAACTCCTCACCTCGCCCCCGATCGCCACCAGGTCACCGGTGACCAGCGGACGAACCGTGACGCGGGCGGTGACACTCCCGTCGTCGTCCCGGTGCCGATGATAGTTCGCGGGCGGGGTGCTGCCCCGATCGTCCTTCCCGCGTCGCCCGCGATTCCTGTCGGCGGGCTGAGTGGAACCGCGCCGACCACGTACCGGCGCGGGCCGAAGCGGGAGGCCGGCGGCACGGTCACGACCGTGGGCGCCGGCGAGACGGAACCGGTGTCCGTGGTCCAGGTGTAGATGTCCCAGGTGCCGCTCCGGTTCGTCTCCCAGACGACCCGGGTCCCGTCGATCGCCGGGTTCCGGTCCCCCGTCCCGTCCCCGTTCACGGTGACTAGCGTTGCGGTGTCGAAGTTCATGCTATAGAGCCAGATCCCGGATCCGGACGCCTCGAGGACGACCCGGGCGCCGTCGATCCGCTGGCTCAGGTGCTCCCCCGGGCCCACCGGCAGAGCCCGGGGCTGCCCGCCCGTGAGCGCACGGCTGTACACCCGCTGTCCGCCGGCGTCACGGGCCAGGTACGTCACGGCCCCCCCGCCGAGGTCCGGGGCCGTGGGGTGGCCGGCCGATGCGATAAGGAAGTACGACGACGTGACCGTGTCGTAGGCAACGACCGAGCTCTCGCCGGAGGACGCATCCACGGAGACCCAGGCCAGCTGGTTGCCTTCGACCGAGGGCGAGTGCTGGTCCCCGGGGCCGGTCAGCGGGCGCCCGGTCCCGGTCGCGATGTCGAAGAGGTAGACGTCCCAGTCGCTCCCCCGGTGGTCCTGCCAGACGATCCAGTTCCCGGAGATCCGCGGGTGGGACCGCTCGCCCGGGCCGGACGCGATCGTCGAGGTCGCGCCCGTGCCGATCTCGTGGAGCCGTATCTCGTCCGTGCCGGACCGGTAGACGATCCGGTCCCCGTCGAGGTCGGGGTTCGTGTCGTCCGCGAGCGACGCGGTGACCCGGGTCTCGGCGCCCGTCTCCAGGTTTTTCAGGTAGATATCCAGGTGGCCGTTTCGAGAGTCCTCCCAGGCGACGACGCTGCCCGAGACCACGGCGTTCCGCTGGTCGGCGGGATCGGTGCAGACGGGGGTCTCCGCTGCCGCGGGGACGGCGATCGCCGCCGCGAGGGCGACCAGGATGACGAGTCGATGGAGCTCCATTCCGCTTTCACCACCGGGCTGAAAAGGGTATCCTGGTTATTGTCAAGGCCGGTGATAAGCGTATCCTCTGTGAACGACGACCGTGTCCCTCCCCCGTTCCGCTGCCGGCGGGCATGCCGTCCCGCGGGTCGCCCACGATGAGCCTTCGCCCTGCCTCCAGAGAAGCGCACCCCGGGGGGATGCCAATTCATATCTTCACAGGACAACCGGATCGAAACGCATGCCACCCGCGCGAGATCCCATGCCCCTGCCCTCGGTCCCACTCGACGCCATCGGGCAACCGGCGATCCTCTACGACGCCCGCGGCCGGGTCATCGCGGCGAACGGTCCCGCCGAGGCCCTCGCCGGGAGGCCTCTTGCCGGGCTCTCGCAGGACGGGGTGGTGGGCGTCTTTCAGTACCGCCACCACGGCGGCGCGCGGCTGTCGCCGGCGGAACTCCCGTCGGCTCGGGCGCTGGCGGGCGGAGAACTCGTCGATCTGCCGCTCGTCATCGCGACCGCCGCCGGGAACGAGATCATCATCCAGGCCAGCGCGTCCCCCATCCGGGAGGGCGAGGCGGTCAGGGGCGCCCTCGTGATCTGGCACGACGTCACCGAGAGCGAGCACGCCCTCGAGAGGCTCCGCGTGAGCAAGGAGCGACTCCGGCTCGCGCAGGAGAGCGCGGATATCGCGGTCTGGGACTGGGTCCTGGAGACCGGGCTCATCACCTATACCCCCGAGTTCCTTCGGACGTACGGGGTCCACGCCGAGTCCATTCGCGACTACGACTCGTGGCGACGGCTGGTCCACCCCGACGATCTCCGGCTGGTGGAGAGCGAGCGGAACCGTGCCATCGAACTCGGCCTGCCGTTCGCCTCCGAGTTCCGGGTCGTCACACCATCGGGGGAGGTCCGCTGGATGGCCGGGCTCGGGCGCGGGATCCGCGACGCCCACGGCCAGCTCGTCCGGGTAATCGGGGTGAACCTGGATATCACCGAGCGCAAGGAGATCGAGGCCGAACGGGCGAGGTTCGCCATCGAATTGGAGCGGTCGAACGAGGAGTTGCAACGGTTCGCGTACGCGGCGAGCCACGACCTGCAGGAGCCGCTGCGGACGATCATCAGCTTCTCCCAGCTCCTCGAACGGCGCTATACCGGGAAGCTCGACCAGGACGCGGATGAGTTCATCACCTTTATCGTGGAGGCCGGGACGCGGATGCAGCGCCTGATCGAGGACCTGCTCCAGCTCTCGCGGGTCGAGACCACGGCCCGGCCCCCCGTCCCGACGGATGCCTGGCGGGTCGTGGCAGATGTCGTCCGCTCCATGGAGACCGTGGTCCACGAGGCGGGGGCGACCGTCACGGCCGACGACCTGCCGGCGGTCATGGCCGACCCGGCCCAGCTCGCGCTGGTCTTCTCGAACCTGGTCGGCAACGCGGTCAAGTACCGGCGCGAGGACGTGCCGCCCGAGGTCCGGATCTCAGCCGAACGACGCGAAGGGACCGTCGAGTTCGCCGTCGCGGACAACGGGATCGGGATCGATCCCGAATACTTCGACCGGATCTTCGTCATCTTCCAGCGGCTCCATTCCCGGGACGAGTACGACGGTACGGGCATCGGTCTCGCCGTGGTCAGGAAGATCGTCGAGCGGCACGGTGGACGGTGCTGGGTCGAGTCGACGCCCGGCACGGGCTCGACCTTCTTCTTCACCATGCCAGCGGCGTGAGCCTTCCCAGGGTTCGTGGTGACGGAGCGAACAATAAAATAGACCATACGTCACATCAGCATGCGCGGCCCGAACAGACCGGCACCCTCCGTAACTGGGGAACCCGCACCGGGCCGCGGACGAGAGCATGCCCGTACCCGAGGACCCCGGCGAGACCGTACACGAGCCCCTTCCAGGCACCGGGCCATCGCGACGGCCCGCCGCCCCGGCCCTCGGCCGGGCGAAGATCCTGGGCCTGCTCGTGGTCCCTGTCTACATCGCCGTCGTCGCCGTCATCGCCGCGCAGGGAGACGCGTTCGCCGTTCCGCCGACGGTCCCCACGCTCCTCATCCTCCTCACGTATCTGGTATTTGTGGGCCTGGTTCCGCTCTCCATCGCGTGCATATCGCTCATCACGTTCCGGCACGCCGGGACCGTGAGTACCCTCCTGCTCGGCGGGGGAATGCTCGCCGTGGGGCTTGGCGTGCTCGTCACCGCGGTCTTCCCGTTCACGCCTGGTTCGGCCAACACGGCCATCACCATCTTCAACCTCACCGCGCTCTTCGGCGCCCTCCTCGAGTTCGCCGGGGCCGAGGTGGCGCTCAGTGGCTGGCGTACCCGCACGGAGAGGCGCCCGGCCATGGCTGCGGCCGTCCTCGGTGGCACGGCAGTCTTCGTCGGAGCCGTGACCGTCGTCACGCTCGCGGGTCTCCTTCCGGTCTTCTTCGTCCCCGGCGACGGCTCGACGGTCGTGCGCACGGTCGTTCTGACTCTCGCCATCGGGTCGTTCCTGGGCGCATCGGTGCTCCTCTTTGCCCTCTACGGAAAGCGGTCCCGGGACTTCTTCTTCTGGTACGCCGTGGGCCTCGCGCTGATCGGTTTCGGGCTCCTGGCCGTCGCCCAAATAGAGGTCTTCGGCAGCGGCCTGAACCTTGTCGGGAGACTCGGGCAGGTCCTCGGGGCCTGCTACCTCCTCGCCGCCTTCCTCGTGCTCCGGCGCGACGCTTCTGCCCGGGACGCCCCGGTACAGGCGGTGCTCGCCTCGTTCTTCGACGACGCGGAGATAGTGTACCGGCAGCTCGTCGAGAGAGGCCCCGACGCCATCGTGGTCCTCGACGCCCGCCGGCTGGTCGTCGTCTGGAACGGAGCGGCCGAGCAGGTCTTCGGGATTTCCAGCGACGAGGCCGTGGGCCGCTCCCTCCCGGCCCTCGTCCTGTTCGAGGGGGGGGACGCCGTCCTTGAGGAGGCCGCCGGGGCACCGCGAGAGGTCCTCGCTCGGCGGCGGGACGGGACTCGCGTTCCGGTGGAGCTGACCGCCTTCCGCCACGACGCCGGGGGCAAAATTGTCACCACCTGCGTCGTCCACGACCTCACCACCCGCAAGCAGTCCGAGGCCGCGCTGCGGGAGAGCGAGGCGAAGTACCGCCTCCTCTTCGTGCACGATATCACCGGCGACTTCGTCGCCGCCGCCGACGGCCGGATCCTGGACTGCAACCCGGCATTTGTCCGGATGTTCGGCTTCTCCTCGATCGAGGAGGCCCTCTCTTCGAAGATCGACGAGACGTACACCAACCCACGGGATCGCGAGGCCATGCTTGCCCGCCTCAGGCGGGACGGAAAGCTCGAGTACGACGAGCGGTTCCGCCAGCGACGCGACGGCACCCATATCCATGTGGTCGAGAACATCGTCGGGTTCTTCGACGACGCCGGGACCCTCGTCAGGACCCAGGGCTATATCATCGATGACACCGAGCGGTTCCGGGCCGAGGAGGCGTTGCGGGTGTACGCCGAGAACCTGCGCCGATCGAACGAGGATCTGGAGCGGTTCGCCTACGTGGCATCACATGACCTGCAGGAGCCGCTCCGGCCGATGGTCAGCTTCGCCCAGCTCCTCAAGCGCCGGTACGGCGGTGCGCTGGACGAGGAGGCGGACGAGTATCTCGATTTCATCATCGAGGGTGGGAACCGGTTGCAGGCCCTGATCCTGGACCTGCTCGCGTTCTCGCGCGTCAATACCACGCGGCAGCAGATCGCCCCGACGGACGCCGCTGCCGTGCTGACCCTGGCCCTGCAGGACCTCGACCCGCAGCTCCGCGAGGCAGGGGCCGTGGTCACGCACGACCCGATGCCCGTGGTCATGGCGGACCCGGCACAGCTCCTGCAGGTCTTCGTGAACCTGCTCTCGAACGCGGCCACGTTCCGCCAGCCCGACGTGGCACCCCGGATCCACGTCGGGGCGCGGCGGGCGGACGGATGGTGGGAGTTCTCGGTCAGCGACAACGGGATCGGGATCGAGGAGCAGTACTTCGACCGGCTCTTCGTCATCTTCCAGCGGCTCCACACGAGGGACGCCTATCCCGGCACCGGGGTCGGGCTCCCGTTGGTGAAGCGGATCGTCGAGCGGCACGGCGGCAGGGTCCGGGTCGAGTCGACGCCCGGCACGGGCTCGACCTTCTTCTTCACCATACCGGCCGCCTGACCGGCGGGCGTCGCCCGGCACCACCTCCGGCGGGCCCGTGACGCGCCGTCCCTTCTTCCAGGCAGGCTGTACCGACGGCGCAATGGCACGCCGCAGGGTCCAAAAAACCAAGTACCTCTGGACCAATTGATCCATAATGAGTATCTCGCGAGGCAGTGGCAGATCCGCGGGGGCGAAAGGAGCACCGGGCACCGGGAGGAGGGGCGCGGACCTCGCGGGGCTGGAGAAGGTCCCCTCGGGGGTCCGGGGCCTCGACGAGATAACCCTCGGAGGCCTTCCGAAAGGCCGGCCGATCCTCGTCAGTGGCGGCCCGGGGTGCGGCAAGACCCTGCTGGCGATGGAGTTCGTGGCGCGCGGGATCGTCGACTACGGCGAGCCCGGCGTCTTCGTCGCCTTCGAGGAGCGGGTCGAGGATCTCGAGAAGAACTTCGCGTCGCTCGGCTTCGACCTTCCCGATCTCGTCGAGCAGGGGAAGCTGGTCCTCGACCACATCCACATCGACCGGGCCGAGCTTCACGAGGCCGGGGCGTACGACCTCGAGGGGCTCTTCATCCGCCTCGGCGCCCATATCGACCGCGTGGGCGCGAAACGGATCGCCATCGACACGATCGAGGCCGTCTTCTCCAGCTTCTCCAACGAGGCAATCCTCCGTTCCGAGCTCCGCCGGCTCTTCCTCTGGCTCAAGGACCGGGGAGTCACCGCGATCATCACGGGCGAACGCGGTGACCGCACGATCACCAAGTACGGCCTCGAGGAGTACGTGGCCGACTGTGTCATCACCCTCGACCACCAGGTCTCTCACCAGATCGCGACCCGCCGGCTCCGCGTGGTCAAGTACCGCGGCAGCGTCCACGGCACGGACGAGCACCCATTTCTGATCGACGATGACGGGATCTCGGTGCTGCCGATCACGTCCATGTCGCTCCGGCACATGGCCTCGCGCGAGCGGATCCCGACCGGCATCCCTCGCCTCGACACCATGCTCGGCGGCAGCGGGTTCTACCGCGGAGCGTCGGTCCTCGTTTCCGGCCAGTCCGGCACGGGTAAGACGAGCGTCGCGGCCACCTTCGCCGACGCCACGTGCCGGCGGGGCGAGCGGTGCCTGTACGTCCTCTTCGAGGAGTCTGAGAGCCAGCTCCTGCGGAACATGGAGTCGATCGGCCTCGACCTCGCCCCGTGGGTCGAGCGGGATCTCCTCCGGTTCCACGCAGTCCGGCCGACGGCGCAGAGCCTGGAGATGCACCTCTCGACGATGTTGAAGCTGATAGAGGAGTTCGCGCCGCAGGTCCTCGTCGTCGACCCGATCTCGAACCTCTTCCCGATCGGCGACGACCCCCAGGTGCGGTCCATGCTGATGCGCCTGATCGACCAGGCCAAGTCGCTCGGAATTACCGGTCTCTTCACCAACCTCTCGGAGGATGTGCAGCCCGGAGCGTTTGCATTGGAGTCCACGCGGGCGCACGTCTCGTCCCTGATCGACACCTGGCTCCTGCTCCAGAACGTCGTGGGGGAGGGGGAGCACAATCGGGCGTTCTGGATCGCAAAGTCCCGGGGCATGGCGCACTCGAACCAGATCCGGGAGTTCGTCCTCACGGACCACGGGATCGAACTGCTCGACGTGGCCCGGGGCGGCAAGGTCCTCTTCGGCTCGGCACGGCTCGAGCAGGAGAGCCGCCATCGGGCCGCGCAGATCCGGAGTGACGAGGAGATCGCGCAGCGGGAGCGCGATCTCGAGCAGAAACGCCGACTGATGGAGAGCGAGGTCGCGGCGCTCCAGGAGCGATTCGCCCGCGAGGCGGAGGAGGTCGCAGTGTTTATCGAACAGCAGCGCGCGAGGAAGGAGGCGATCGGAAGCGCCGCCGAGGCCCATGCCGCGCACCGCTGGGTGGACGGTTCGTGACCGGTGCCGGCCGCTCAGGCACGCGGAAGGCATCTCCGGAAGCTGATCCCCTGGTGCTGCGGCTGTCCGTCGTCCAGCGGACGCCGAAGGGATTAATACCCCTCGTGAACTTGAGGGAGGGAATGACGGGTCGCATTTCGGGGGGATGGTGGGAGGTAACGGTAGTCGATCTCGTCGCCGGCCCCGGTCGTCCCGTGGAAGATCCGACTGTCAGCGACTCAGACCTGACCATGTGTTCTCCACTGCTGTCGAATCGAATCCCGGAGACCGGTCCACGACCGGGCAGGTGCTGATGAGCTTCCGACGGTGGGGTGGTGCCTGATGGACGATGAGAACGAACCCCGGGACGCAACGGCAGCCTTCGAGAAGGCGCTCGAACGGCTTAAGATGGAGCCGTTCGTGCTCCGTCTGTATGTCGCCGGGAACTCGCCCCGGTCCCAGGCGGCCATCGAGAACGTGAGGAAGATCTGCGACGAGTACCTGAGTGACCGGTGCGAACTCGTCATCGTCGACATCTACCAGGACCGGACCACGATCCCCGAGGACCTCGTCATCGCCGCGCCTACCCTGATCCGGAGACTGCCGTTGCCGCTCCGGCGTGTCATCGGGGACATGACCGAGAAGGAGAAGGTGCTGGTCGCGCTCGACCTGATCCCCACGACCCGATGAACGCTGCAGAGGGGACCCCAGGTCAGCCGGATGCCGAGGCGCTCAGGCGAGAGAACGAGGAGCTGCGATCGCAGGTCCGGGAGCTTACGGAGACCCTGGACGCGATCCGCTCCGGTGAGGTCGACGCCATCGTCGTCTCACAGGGCGAGACCAATCAGGTGTACGCCCTCGAGGGTGCGGACCACCCGTACCGTGTCCTGGTCGAGAAGATCCAGGAGGGCGCCCTCACCCTCTCGGCGGACGGGACGATCCTGTACGCCAATGCCGCGTTCGTCGCGATGCGGGGCCTGCCGCTCTCCGCCGTCCTGGGCACGCCGCTCCGCGGCCATGTCGTCCCCCGCGACCATGAGCAGTTCGATGCGCTCCTCGACGCGTCCCTCACCCGCGCAGGTCGGGGCGAGATGAGCATCTCCGGCGGTTCCTCGTCGGTCCCCGTCATGGTCTCGATGACACCGCTCGATGTGAACAGCGACACGACGATCAGCGTCGTGATCACCGACCGCCGGCAGGACTACGGACGCCTCCGCCTGCAGGGACGGATCCTGGACTCCGTCATGGACGCGGTCATGGCCGTCGATCCCGGCGGAACGGTCATCTACTCGAACGCGGCGGCGGAGCATCTGTACGGCTGGCAGGCCTCCGAGATGATCGCCGGGTCTATGCTCGATTCCGTCGTGTCGGGGGCACGGGAAGGCGAGATCCGGGAGGTCTTCGAGCGGGTGGCAGCAGGCGAGACGTGGTCGGGGGAGCGGGTCGTCCGTCACTGCGACGGCCGCTGCCTCCACGTCCAGGCGACGCAGGCCCCGGTCTACGACGATGACGGTGCACTCGTCGCGGTCATCTGGACGAGCCACGACATCAGCGAGCGTGTGGCGGCGGAGGGGGCGCTCCGCGAGAGCGAGGCGAAGTACCGGCGACTCTTCGAGTCCCTCGATGTGGGGTTCTGCGTCATCGAAGTCCTCTTCGACGAGGCAGGGTTGCCATTCGACTACGTCTTCCTCGAGGCAAACCCGGCATTCGAGCAGCAGACCGGCCTTACCGACGCTATCGGCAGGCGGATGCGGGAGCTGAACCCTGCCCACGAAGAGCACTGGTACCGGATCTACGGCGAGATCGCGAAGACCGGAGAACCCCGGCGGTTCGTGGAGTCGGCGATCCCACTCATCGGCGGATGGTACCAGGTGTACGCGTTTCCCATTGGCGTCCCCGGTGAGAACCAGGTGGCAGTCCTCTTCAACGATATAACCGAGCAGATACGGGCTGATGCATCGCTGCGGGAGCACGCGGAGAACCTGCGTCGGTCGAACGAGGACCTGGAACGGTTCGCGTACGTGGCGAGCCACGACCTGCAGGAGCCTCTCCGCTCCGTCGTCAGTTTCAGCCAGCTCCTTGAGCGGCGGTACCGGGGGCAGCTCGGCGAGGACGCGGACGAGTACATCGACTTCATCGTCGAGGGCGGCAACCGGATGCAGACCCTGATCCTGGACCTGCTCGCGTTCTCGCGCGTGAACACGACCCGGCAGCAGATCGCCCGGACGGACGCCGAGGACGTGCTCGCGGAGGTGGAGCGCTCCCTCGACGCTTCGCTCCACGAGGCCAACGTGACGTTCACCCACGACCCGCTGCCCGTGGTGATGGCCGACCCGACGCAGCTTGCGCAGGTCTTCACGAACCTGGTCTCGAACGCGATCAAGTTCCGGAAGCCGGAGACGCAGCTGAGGGTCCATGTCGGCGTCCGTCGCGCCGACGGTTCCTGCGAGTTCTCGGTCAGCGACAACGGGATCGGGATCGCGCCCGAGTACTTCGACCGGATCTTCGTCATCTTCCAGCGCCTCCACACGCGTGAGCAGTACGAGGGCACGGGCATCGGCCTCGCGATTGTGAAAAGGATCATCGACCGCCACGGCGGGATCATCCGCGTCGAGTCGACACCCGGCGAGGGGACGACCTTCTTCTTCACCCTGCCGGCCGCGTGAGGATCTGCGATCCGGAGGCGGGCGCTGTGTCAAGAGGGGCCTCCGCCCCCTCGTGGAGATCGTCGTCTCCAGGACCGTGCGCTGCCGGGGGGCCTGGCCCTCGTCGCGTTCGGCCTGGTACTCTCCCCCGCATTCGTGCCCGAGGGCCCGGCACCCTATCCGCCGATCGCGTCCCACTCGTGGCCGCCCATGGGTGGACTCGTGTCCGTCACCCCACGCCGTGCGATTGTGAACAGTGCCGATGGCGTATCGTATAGAATCAACAGGGATGTTATCAGTCCTTTGAGGCACTTTCACCCCGCGATCGCGTACCAGATATACGCTCGACGTCGAGGATCTGATCGTCCGCCGCCACCGAACCCCCAGCGGCGGCACCACATCGGATTTTTTCTGACATTCCGCACCTGGCCCGGTTTCCTCCGCATCCACGGGTTCTGTCGGGGGAGTCGGAGGGGTGCAACGGCTCCCACGGGGGGCGAGGCGTGACCTACTCTCCGGAGCTCCCGCCCGTCCACGCGCGCCAACACCGCCCGCGCCAGGCGCCAAATCGGACGACACCGGCGGCGGACGACATCGTCTCCGTTTTAGAGAAGAACGGGTTGACGAGCTCCTCCTGGACCCGGTGCTCGCTCATGCCGACCGATTGATCGGGGTAAGTGGAGATTCGTCACACCCAGGAGGTGGTATGGTGACGCGGAAGCGGTACTCAGTCCCCCGTCCTCGTCACCCCGGGCACGAGCTCGCGCGCGTGTTCGATCATCCGCGAGAAGAGCCTGCTCTGGACGCAGGTGATGAAGGGGAGCGTGATGACGACGGCCATTCTCCGCCCGTCCTGCGCATAGACCAGCATGGACTCACGGTCATCGGCGACGAGGATGCACTCGAGCCGGAAGACCGCCCCCTCGCGGCTGATCGGGACCGAGAAGATCCTCTCGAAGATGTCCTCCTCGAAGAGGTCTCTCGGACGCCCCGCCTCGAAATACCGGACGCCGTCGCGAGGGGTGATGTCCGCGGCACCGCCCCCCGGCACGAGAACCTTCACATCGCGGTCCCCGGCGATCGACGCGATCGGGCCATGGACTGCCGCCAGGCCTTCCGGACGGAGAACGAGGACGATCAGTTCGCGGTCGACGCCCTCGACCAGCATCTCGAGGTTCCGCTGGATGGTCCAGTCGGAGTGGACGTACCAGATCGGCGAGTAGTCCTGCTGGGCGTCCACCGAGAGCGCCTTCAGCGCTCTCACGCTCTCCGCCGCCGCGGCGTCGAGATCCTTCTTCAGGACAGTGACCACGACCTCGGGCGGGACGGCCCGGTACAGCAGCGGGCTTCCCCGCCGTATCTCGATGAATCCCTTCTGATCGAGACCGTTCAGGATATCGTAGACACGCGGGCGCGGGACGCCGCTGACCTCGTGGATCCGGCGCACAGGGGCCTCGCCCAGCCCGGCGAGCGCGACGTAGACCCGGGCCTCGTACTCCCTGAGGCCGAGCTGGACGAGGTGCTCCACCGTCGATTTCATCTGTTACTTTGTTAGGGACAACAGAACTAAATAGCTACCTGCCGAGCATATCTCATGGATCGGACAGCGACCGGGAGCCCCCCCAGTGCCGATCTCCGGCGGTCTCTCGAGGATAGCCCGCTGCCGGAGCGCCGCCATGACGGCCATCGAGCGCTTCCGCGTACGGGGCGGGCGGATCGACGGGTTCCCCGGCGCGGTGAACCGATAGGGAGAGCTGCGGCAGCCCGTCTTCCTGCCGGGTCCCGGTCAAACCGGGAGGGCTGACGCGGTCGCATTCCCATGGTCCTCGAGCATGTCCCCAAGGCGATCGGGTTCGTCTACGCCCTGGTGCTGATCGTCGTCATCGCCTATCTCTGGTCGTCCGGGCGGTGGCGGCGGGAGGTCGGCTGGCTGCTCCTCGCCGTGACGGCGGCGCTGGGGTTCCTCGTCTTCTCACCCGTCATCCCCTGGCAGTTCCAGCAGCTCGTGCTCCGCGACGCGCGGGGACTCGGCGCCCCGCTCCTCGTCGGCGCCGTCGGGCTCCTGGTCGTCTTTCTCCTGACGCTCGTCGCCGGGAGAGCCTTCTGCGGCTATCTCTGCCCGGTGGGCGCCGTGCAGGAGATCGCCTACCACGCGCCCGTCCCCAAGGTCGTCCCGCGGAGGAAGTCCGCGTTCATGCTCGTCCGGGCAGCGTTCTTCGTTGTCTTTCTCGTCATGGCGTTCGGCTTCTCAGCCTCGTTGCTGGGGTGGTTCGGCCTCAGGGACTTCTTCCACCTCTCGCTGACGGCGGGAACGCTCGCGTTCGGCATCGTGCTCCTGGTCTCCACGACACTCTACCGTCCGTTCTGCCGCCTCGTCTGCCCCGCCGGGTTGCTCTTCTCGCTCGGCGGCTGGAAGAGCCTGCTCCGACTGCAGCGGACCGGCGCCTGTATCGAGTGTAAAAGATGTGAACGGGCCTGCCCGACCGACGAGGCGAAACGGGGCGACGGGAAGTCCGAGTGCTACCTCTGCGGACGGTGCACGGAGGCCTGCCCGGTCGACGGGGCGTTGCGGTACCGGCGGCACGCAGACGAGCCGCAGCGATGAGCACGGATACCTTATCATATACCTGCACGCCAGTGGTGTACAATCATGGTGGAGTTCAGACTGGAAGACCCTGAGAAACGGGTCAGAAAGCGGGAGGAACTGCTCGCAAAGGTCCTGGACCTCAGGGAGATCGTCCAGTACCGGGACGGGACGGTGGCGAGCCGGATGCTCGTCAACAGCAAGGCGGGGAGCGTCACCGTCTTCTCATTCGACGAGGACGAGGGGCTCTCCGAGCACACGGCGCCGTACGACGCCGTAGTGACCATCATCGACGGTGAGTGCGAGGTCTGGGTCGCCGGCGAGACCTTCCAGATGACGGCGGGCCAGACGATCATCTTCCCTGCGAACGTCCCCCACGCGCTCAGCGCGCTCACGAAGTTCAAGATGACGCTGACCATGATCCGGGGGTGACCCCATGGGTGGAAACGAGACGGACGGATACTACTGCACGATCTGCGGCGGGATCCCGCCGGACAAAATTTCTATCCGGCGAATCCCCATTGACGGCATCGATACCGGTATCGACCGGCTGGACTGGATCATCGCGGAGGTGAAGAAGCTCCAGCTCTCCGACGACGAGGCCATCACGGAGGAGCTGCTGAAAAGGACACGGGCGCTCAACTACGTCCCCTCGAAGAAGGCGGCGAAGTACGGCGAGGCGCTGCTGCGGGAGTACCATCTCCAGGGGGCGTGACCGGTGCTCGGCCGCTGTCCTGGCTCCGCGAACATCAGGACCCCCACGCTCGCGGTCAAGACGTGCCCGCAGTGCGGCGCCGAGGTCGAGGTCTTCTCGAACGACGTCTCGGTGGCCTGCGACAATTGCGGCTTCGTCGTGTACAACGACCTGCTCTCGTGTGTCCAGTGGTGCAAGTACGCGAAGGAGTGCGTCGGCGAGGAGGTCTATCGGAAGCTCATGGGGAACACCGCGGAGTGACGGGTGGTCGAGATGCACGACGGCGCCTCGTTCGCGGTGGAGACGGGGGACCCTGCTGCCGTGACGTTCCGGTTTTTCATCGATCGACCCAGAGGGTCCAGCGGTTCCTGGATAAGGAACTCCGAGCTACGCCGTTCCCGGGTACGGCGACGATCGCCCGCAGGGTGAACTGAGCACATCTGCGGCGCGTGCTGCAGGGCCCGGAACCAGTCGTATCCTCCTTCCACTGTCCCCGACAACGTCGGTCTCTCCGGGCGGATCGGAGCCGGAACCGTCATGGCGGGCCGGACTCGGCGGGTTGATACATCCGGGTCCCGAGCCGAGCCTCCGTCCGATACTCCATGTATCTCGATGAATATAATCCGTCATGAATCGCCTCCGCCCGGGGGATCATACTGTCTATCCCACAGCGGAGCTGACGGGGGCGATCCGTTCGTCCCTCCGAACGTACCTGCCCCTTTCGATCCGCGCCACGATCGAAAAAGCGGAGAGGGATCAGGCCAGGAGGCCCATGAGGCCCGCGAGGCCGGTGGCCACGGTGATGCCAAAGAGGCCGAGAACCCAGGAGACCATCAGGTAGAGGAGGAGGGCGACCACGGCGACGGCCGCGGCCTTCGCCGTGTCGAGCGCGTGGAGCTCGCGCACGCCGACGATGGTCAGCCAGACCGCCCAGAGCTGGGTCAGGACCCAGCCCACGACCGGGATCCAACCGAGGAGCAGGTATGGGGTCTGGGCGTACACCGCGATGTTGAAGGAGTCGGCGAAACTCCCCCGGCCCCGCAGGGCGGTCGCGCCTATCTGCAGGACGACTGCCCAGACCACGAGGGTGAAGAGCCCCCAGACAAAGGCGAAGACCGCCGCCCAGACGAGGGAGACGATCCCCGCATCGCGGCCGGTCTCGATCCCGAGCCCACTCCCGTCTATCGCGGAGAGGCCGAGGTAGACCATCAGCCCGAAGAGGACCGAGTGGATGACGAGCAGGAGCAGGAAATAGACCGCTGCCTCGGTCATGGGGTCGCCGCGTACCGCACGGAACGTCTCCGCCGGACGGCTGAGGAACCCCACGACCCGCTCTGAGAACGAGAGTGACATGGTGTGGAGTCGGCGAAAGACTATATGAATCCTTTTATTTTTTACTGGGAGGGCGCGGCGAGACTCCGAGGGGCTCGACGTCAGGCCGGGCCGGGGCTCCGGATCCTGGTCCGCCGTGCTGCCCGTCCCGGGATGCGGAGCTGGGGCTCCATGCGATTCACGTACCGGAGGGCGAGCACGGCGAAGAAGTCGGAGCCGAGCAGAAAGAGGGTGTAGATGCCGATCGGGCGGACGGCATTGACCCGGTACAGGCGCGCCTCCGCCAGGAGCGAGACCGCCCGGTCGATACGCCTGCGTCTGCGGTGCGGCGAACCGCGCCGCTCCTGCAGGTGGAGGGCGCGGGCCTCCCGGCCCAGGCCTTGCTCGCTCGAGGCCAGGATCGGGCGCGCGATCCTGATGGAGAGCCACCGGTGGAAGACCTGCATCACCACGAGCTGCGAGGCGATCGCGATCGCGAGGAAGAAGTGGAACCGGACGGGGCGGAGCTCGGCCACCGGGATAAAGCGGTCGAGGGGTATATTCGGGAAGAACATGGCGAAGAGCATCAGGGCCAGGAGCACGAAGAGCACGCCGCCGAGCACCGCCGTGGGCCCCACGGTCGAGCGCCCCTCCGCTCGCCGCTCCTTCCGGCCCTGCAGCAGCGCGGTGAGCCATGCCGAGAAGTCGGATGAGTACGGCCGGAGGAAGAAGACCGCCAGGTAGTAGAGGATGATCCCGATCGACTGCGCGACCACGAGGGCCACGGTCAGTACCGCGAGCCCGCGAAAGAAGAACCCGAGGAGCACGGCGTAGATGATGTCGATGGAGTAGATGACCAGGTAGCCCGCCGTCATCGAGACGGCGCCGAGGAACCAGACGTTCCAGCCGACGGCGATCAGCCGGTTCCGGAAGCGGAGGAGCCGTGCCTCCTTCACCTCGCCGATCAGCTGCCTGGGGTCATGCCTGGGCCCTGCCTGTGCCGCGCCGGGCTTCTTCGGTTTCAGCATCCCCTGCAGGGTCCCGGCGACGAGCGGAACGAGCCAGTAGAAACTGAAGAAGTAGAGGCTGGCGACGATCCAGAGCAGCATGTAGCGGTTCGCGTAGGCGAGATAGCCCCAGGCGTTGAATCCGATGGCGAGGGCCAGGGCGACGTACCCAACGGCACCGATCCGGTCCTCCTCCAGGGCCCGGGTCGTGTCCCGGACGTGCGCGAGCTCGGACTCGACCTCGCGGTGGAGCCACGGAACGATCCCACGGCGCGAGTGGCGGGAGCCCGCCGCCAAGCGCCCGCGATCCATCCTCTCCATCTCGGTCATGGGTATGGCCTAGCCCCGACCTTCGCGCGTGGTCGCAGCACCTCCGTTCGCGAAGAACGGGCTGTCCCTGACCATGTCGTCGACCACCGCGTCCTTGCCGTACCGCTTCAGGTAATACCAGCAAACAACCGCGACGATAAGGGACGCGACGAGGACGAAGATCATGTCCGTCATGGTGTCGGCGTTGCTCCCCTGCATCGCCCCGGCAAGCGACCCTCCGAAGAAGGTGTCGATGAAGAACTCCCAGACCTCCCAGATATACTCGCAGAATGTCCCGAAGAGGACGATGAAGAACCCGACGAAGAAGGGGTCGAGCCGGTAGTCCCTCACCCTGTCGAGGTAGAGGACGAGCAGGAATCCGAGCAGGGCGACGATGGTGCCCGATACGGTGTGGGCCAGCACGTCCCAGTACTCGAACTTGATATATCGCTCCTGGATGTACCCGGACGTGTGGATCAGCAGCGCGAGCGAGATCAGGAAGTAGACGAACCAGGGGAAGCGAACCTTCGTTCGCCAGGCGACCACGTAGATCACCATCCCCATCAGGAAGAGCACCGATCCAATCACGAAGTCCGAGGGCTTGAAGAGCAGGGCAAGCAGGACATTGAAGCCGACAAGTGCCTGCGTGACGTACGCGAGGATCATCCCTGGCGTGCGATCGACCATGCTTGATCCATCCGGTATGAAGGACTTGAATCTTGCTAATTGTTCCTGGAGACGACGCCATCCCTCCCGGTGGGAGGAGAGCTCGGGAGGATGGCTTCGGCCGAACGGGCCCACTGGCGGTCTCGCAGCTGCGAAGCGGGGTCTCCGTGACCGGCCGAAGGCGGGTCAGGTCGCCGTCTTCTCCGACGCCTGCACCGATCGCGCCATGATGGCACCGACGATGGCCGCGAAACCGAGAACTATGCCGAAAATCCCGAAGACGAACGGGACGATCACGGTGGCCGCCACAGGCTCGGCAAGGAACAGGAGGCTGAAGACGATCGAGAACTCCCCCAGGGCGCCGATCCCCCCCTACCGGGCAAGGCGCCGTACAGGGCGACGATACCCTCCACCAGGGCGAGCACCCCCACCAGGACCGTGAAGACGAAGGGCACGACGAACGTGCTTATTGCGGGTATGCGAGGATGAGGATCCCGATCAGGATCCCGAGCAGGCCGGTCACGACCTGCCATGCCCAATCATCCCGGTCGAGAATGAGGGCACCCAGGGTGAACCGTCCCCTCACGAGCCAGTACGCCCCCAGGAACGTGACGATCACCATCAGGGTCCGGACGGGACTGGCGAGCGGAAGACGCCCAGGACGAGTGCGACGGACCCCTGCAGGAGCAGGAGCCCCCACGGGAATCCGCCGCCCACCGACACGGGGGCTCCGAGAATGCCGGACGGATCCTCTGCCACGGTCCTCATCTCCTGGTCGAACCGACAGTGCCCCAGGTACATTTAGAAAACCCGCCGGTCCGCCCGACCCCCCGTCGGAGGGACTCCTATGCTCGAGTGCCGACGGGTCGATGGCCTCGTGCCGGGGCGAAAAGGCGGGACCGCGCCTGTCGCGATCTCTGTTGCGGGCACCGGGCGAGATTCACGGCGGGAGCACGAAGGGTGCAGGATTGGTCGCGCCGGCGGTCCGACCGGCTCCTACCCCCAATCGCATTTCACCATGAATAAATACTGTCACATTCATGAGATCATCGCTGATACGGAGCGGATCGAGAATGGAACGAACACGACCGATTGGCGTCACGATCCTGGCTATCCTTGCCCTGCTGGCGGCAGTGAACGCGGCGATCATCACTCTACAGCTACTGCACATCCTTCCCACGTTCATCGGGCCCGTGGCATTCTGGCAGTTCAGCCTGATAGGGGCGTTCTTCTGGGGGATCCTGGTCCTCATCTGGCTGGCCGTATTCCGCATGCTCTGGGAGGTCCAGCCGCAGGGATGGAATTTCATGCTGATCCTCGGGATATTGAACCTGGTCTTCGGGTTCCTCGCCATTCTCGGGGGCTCGTCATGGGAGGCGATGGCTCCGATCATGATCGTCAGCGGATTGGTCGTGATCTACTGCCTGCTGCCCGGCACGAAGCAGGCCTTCGGGATCCCATCGTAGTCCCGAGCGGGAGCTGCAGGAGGGAGGGGTCTCCCTGTCCGGCAGAAAGGTGCGGAGCCTTCCGCTCCCTCGCTCCCGTCCATCGTGAATCCACGGCAGGACGATGGCGCGATGCCCGGGAGAAGCAGTGACCCGCGCCGGTGAAGGGCGGACTCCCGGAGGCGGATCCGGACAGGCCTCGCCCTTCACTCGGGCCCGCCGGCCTCCGACGTTCTCCCGTCCACCATCGCTTCCAGCCGGTCGATCCGGGCCGCGATCTCCGCATCGATCCGCCCGCGTTCGGCCATGAGCCGGTCCAGCTCCGCCACGACGGCGGCGACACCGTCGCCGCCCGCCGGCGCGGGTTCTCCCGGTTTCTTCTCGTCCGGCCCGGTGGCCAGCAGCTTGCTCGAGATATACCCGGCAAAGGTCGCGAAGACGGCGACTCCCGTGGTCAGCACCAGGATACCGACCAGCCTGCCGAACCCCGTAACGGGATACCGGTCGCCGTAGCCGACGGTCGTGATGGTCACATACGCCCACCAGATCGCATCGGCGGCGGTGACGATGTTCGCGTCGGGTGCCGCGCGTTCCGCCTCGAGGACCAGGAACGCCCCGATCTCGATGATCAGGGCCACCATCAGCACCAGGAGGTAGAGCGCGGACTCGGATCGGTTTCTCGAGAGGTGCGAACGGATTCGCGACAGCCCGTAGGTTTTCACGAGCCGGTACGCCTTGAAGACCCGGAAGAGCCGGAAGACCCGGAACTGCGGGACGATGGCGAGCAGGTCGGCCCACCCGTACTCGCGGATGAAGTACTCCGATCGGTCCGGCGACGTGGAGAGCCGGAAGATGAAGTCGTAGATGAAGAGCAGGGTGAGCACGGCGTTGATGATGAGGACGACGTTGGCCGCGTCGGGGTCGACCCCGGGGACGAGCGAGAGGAGGCTGTTGAAGACCGCGAGGATCGAGATCGCCGCGATGAAGAGTTCGTACCCGAAGTCCAGTCTCTCTCTGCGCGTGATCGGTCGCATACGGGTCTCCGATAAGAGAGACCGACTCGCGCCCGGTTAAAGCTCACCTCCCCACGATGCGGTCGCCGTGCACGCGGGCAGGGCAGTGACCTCCCGACTACCACGACAGCCGGTATATTCCCGATGAAGATGCATCCGCGCAACGAATATACGACGGACCCGTGAGATCTCGTCCGGCCCTCGCCCGTCGTGCACGGAAAGTCTATTTGTGATGGGCGGGTGTGCCAAAAAAAAGCAGGGACACATCGTTCCGGCGGGGGGAAGCGGCCCCTCCGCCCTCTATCGCGCCGGCCGCCGCGGGCCGCCCCACTCCCGGCGGCCCCGGCCGGCTCCGGGGATATACCCGTCGCGGCGCGCACTCCCGGTGATCACCCGTCGCCCATCGGGCCGTACGGGCGGGAGCATCTTCTGCGTCGGTGTCGAGAAAAGAGTGCCGGCTGCCGCGCTCTCACACAGTGGCGAGCGATGAGCCGGGGGACCGGGTCCAGGGGGGATAGAACCGGCGGAAGGACCGGAACGTCGGCAGCTCCCGGGCAGAGGAGGGCTGCGTCACCGTTGGAGAGACCGCCGTATCGACACGCCGGGCGGACGTCGACGGCGCCTGCCAGGCCGCGAAGCGCTTGCCCCAGGCCTGCCACGGGGAGACGGTCACCGTCGGCTCGGGCGTGGGGATGACGGGCGCGAGCGTCACCGGCGTGACGACGGGCGAGGAGCCCGGCGTCGCTGGCGTGGCCGGGACGAGCACTGGATTGCCCGAACCCGTCGGTCCCGGCGTGACCGGGGCAACCGTCGGGGGGGAAGTCAGGCCTCCCGACGGGGCCAAAGTCGGGGCCACCGGGGGCGTCATGGTCGGTGAAGCCTGGGTCGGCGCGGCCGTCACGGTGGTCGTCGTCGGCGTCGGAGTGGGCTGGATGCTCGGCCAGTGCACGGCCGTTGGCGCCGAGGACGGGCTCTCGACCGGGGCCGGCGTGATGGGTATCCCGTAGATGGAGCCGAGGGTCAGGCCGAAGTAGGTCCGGCCGCCGTCCGCGGGGGTATCGTCCATGATCACGACCTGGTCGAGCGGCACGTGCTCGATGAACCGGCCTCCCTGCTCGGCGATGAACGTGTCGCCGAAGACCTCCTGGCCGTGGATGTACGTGGTGACCACGTACCGGCCTGAGGGCTCGAGCTCCACCTCGTAACAGCCATGGAGACGGCCGTCAGCCGTATCGCGCGAGTAGACGACGATATAGCGATACTGGTCGACCCCATGCAGGGAGAAGACGTCGCCGGGCATCCACGTGTGGTTGACCTCCTCGAGCAGCACCGGGGCGTCCGCCGAGGCGAACGAGTTCGTCGCGCTATGCAGGACCGGCGGCAAACGGAGCTGGTCATCGGTGCCTCCGGGGCCGTCCGCGAACGTTCCGGCCGTGGCGGCGCATGAGAGGACCAGGAGAAGAAGACCGCAGAGCGCGGTCGATCGCACTCCCCGCTGATGGGGACTCATGGATCTGTATTGAGCCCGGGCGTATATACCAATATTCATCCCCGAAGGGACCCGTGAATACTCTTCAAAAACAGGGTGACGGTCATTCCCTGCGGCGCGCGAGAAGGGTCGCGGCGCCGAGCGCGGCGACGACGGCTGCGATCGCGCCCGCGGGCGGGATGCCCGAACCCTCGATCCGCGTCGAGACCGGGACGAACGTGCCGGTGGCGCCCGGTGTCTGGGTCGACTCCGTGGGAGGGAGCTCGGTCGTTATTGCGGTGGCGGGCTGCGTGGTGGCGACCGTCGGGGGCGCGGTGGGCGACGCTGTCCGTGCAGTCGTCGCCTCGATCGTGGTGGCCGTCGTCGTCGCGACGTCCGGCCCGTTGTCCGCGGGGTACGAGACCGGCGCGAGTGTGTTCTGCGTGAAGGTCACGAGCGGCTGGGTCTCGGTCGGGAGGGGGCCCGTCGAGAAGATGCCGTTTCGCGCAGTCGCGGTCGCGGTGATGTCCGTGAACTCCGTGAAGTCGTTGGACCAGTACCGGACGTGGTCGACCGAGACCGTGAGCGTCGACGTCCCCTCGCGGAGCGCACGGAGGGTGATGGCCGCGAGCGGGTACCTCCCCTGGGGATACCCCCGCCGGAAGTCGCCGAGCATGACACGGACCGAGTGGTCGCTCGAGACGGCGGCGGTGGTGTTCAGGACCTTGATGGCCGAGGATCGGTACTCCAGCATGGACGGATCCCAGCTGAGGTCGACGTAGGTGTCGGCAAAGAGCGGCTCCCACCCGTTGTCCACGATCAGCTGGACCACGCCGTCGCCGCCGACGGGCACGTTGCCGACCGACGTGACCGTGAAGAGACCGGTGCCGGGCGGGACCGTGAACGAGCCGGCGACGACAGGTGGGGCCGTGACGACCGCCACCGGGGGGGGGAGGGCGGCCGCGGCGGGGGCCTGGGCCACGGTCGTCGGCTGCGTGGTCGGCGCCGTGCTCGGGACGGTCGTTGGTGGCGCCGTCGTGGTCGGCGCGCTGGTCCTCGGCGTCGTCGGCGCCGTCGAGGGACGCGTCGTCGGAGTGCTCGCCCTCGTCGTGACCTGCGCCGTCGTCCTCGTCGCTGTGGGTGTCGCCTTCTTCGTCGTGACCGCCGTCGTCGGCCTGGTCGTGACGAGCGTCGGTGCCTTCGTCGTAACGGGACTCGTCGCCTTCGTCGTCACGGGCGGCGTGGCCGTGGGCGTGGTCTTCGCCGGCTCGGTCGAGTCGGTCGAGACGGTCGCGGCACCCTTCGCGCCCTCGGGGGCGCCGGAGACCGGGAAGATGATACCTCCTGCGAGGGCCGCCAGGAACAGGATCGTGACGAGCAGGCGGACTCCCCGTGTCTTCGAGAGGTGCATACATACGATTGGAATGATCGATTCATAAGTATTATCGAGAACGAGACCTTGAGAGAGCGGGTTCGCCATCCCAGGTGATATCACTCGTTGACTACTATTCTTCCTCTAATATCTCATTATATCCTTATCAGACCAATGAATTTTTACACCAGGACGTGCGGTGACCGCGGGCGCAGAACTCCCGAGTCGCCTGCACCGGTGTATCACATGACAGATCGCGAAAAGGGATCGAACGAACGCCGGGGTATGGCCTCGGCCGATGAAGAGACCAGGGAACGCGTGGCCCGCAAGGGTGGCGAGGCGTCGCACGGCGGCCACAGCTCAGACGAGAAGGGCGGACGGTCCTCGGGCGGATCGAAAGAGAGATCGGGATCGAGCGGCTCCCGCGGCGGCTCGTCTGGGGATTCGTCCAGCGGCTCCAGGGGACGAGACTGACACTCTCGGCACCCCCCTCCACCCCTTCTCCTACTGAAACCTTTTCCTCGAAGCCTCCCGATACTCTTCTGATGGACGACCGGATCTGCCCGCTCATCAGCGGGCGGAATGGGCTGCTCGTCTCCTGCCTCGGCAGTGCCTGTTATGCGTGCAGGACAGCCGTGAACGGGGCGAGCGGCGACAATATCAGTCACTGCGCCGCGTGCCTTCGTCCGCCGATCGAGGGGGGACGTTAGGCCGGAATAGACGGTCGGTGTTGGGGGCGCGATGGAGCATGAAGGGGAACCAGGGCCGGGCAGTCCAGGTGCGACCACGAAATGGTTCGTGGCGACGAGAGGCCGCCGGAGAAGATCTCCATGCCATGGCCGTTCGCTCCCCGGGAACTGGAATCGGCCTGGCCGCCCCTCTCGTTCTTACTGCCGGTTGAGGCGCCGTACCGAGAGGATGCCGAGACAGCCCAGCCCCAGGAAGACCGCCGACTCGATGGTGACAGCGCCGCGGAACCCGATCAGGATAATGCCGAGGGCGAGGGCGAAGCAGATGGGGAGGCCGATGAAGAGGTACGTGGGCAGGGGCGTCGAGCAGGCGCCGCTCGGCAGTCGCTCGAGGCGGGGGTCAAGCCGCTGCTCGTCCGCGGATCCCGTCGTTCTGGAAGAGGCGTCCCTGCACCGCGTCTCTCCGTACGGACCCCCCGCTGCCATGAACGTTCGTTTCAATAGTGATTGTATATGGTTATCAAGGTTCCGATAGTGCCGGGCACAAACGCCGTGCACAAATGCCTGGCGAAGGGGGACAGCACGTGGTAGCGGGCGGACTTGACCCGGGGCTTCTCTTTGAATTTCTCGCGATCTTCGGCTTCTCCATCGCAGCGCTCTTCGTCTGCAACCGGCTGGGAATACCGGCGATCGTGGGATACCTCGCGGCGGGGCTCCTCATCGGTCCGTTCGGACTGCGCCTGGTCACGGATACCGAGATGATCGCGCGGTACGCCGAGCTCGGCGTCATCCTCCTGCTCTTCACCATCGGGCTCGAGATCTCGTTCCGCGAGCTCCTCGAGGCCCGGCGGATGCTCGTGCTTGGCGGGACGCTCCAGCTCCTGCTGACCGGCGGCGCCGTCGCGGCGGCGTCCGTCCTCCTTGGCACGTCCTCGACCGTCGCCATCGTCGTCGGCGTTATCGTGGCGTTCTCGAGCACGGCGATCGTGATGACCGCACTCGGAGAGCGTGGCGAGACCTTCTCGCCGCACGGGCGGTTCCTTCTCTCGGTCCTGATCTTCCAGGATCTTGCCGTGGTTCCGATCATGCTCCTCCTCCCCCTGCTCGCCGGCGGGACGCCTCCCTCCCTGCAGCAGGTACCGCTCTGGCTCCTCGAGGGGGCGCTCGTGATCGGGGGGATCCTCGTCGCCCTCCGCTGGGGCGTCCCGGCCCTCCTCTACCACGCCGCGCGTGCGCGTTCGAACGAGGTCTTTCTCTTCTCCGTCGTCGGCATCTGCGTCCTCGCCGTCTACGTCTCGGGCCTGCTCGGCCTCTCGTTCGCCTTCGGCGCGTTCCTCGCCGGGCTCCTGATCGCCGACTCCGAGTTCCGGCACGAGGCGCTGACTCTGGTCCTCCCCTTCCGCGACATCTTCGCCGGGCTCTTCTTCATCTCGATCGGGATGCTGCTCGACACGGCCTACCTGCTCGCCAACCCGCTCGTCGTCGGCGGCCTCGCGCTCGGGATCATCGCGGTCAAGGCACTCTTCGGCACACTCTCGGCACGCGCCGTCGGCCTCCCGCCGTGCCCGGTGGTGATCAGCGGCCTCTCGCTCGCCCACGTCGGCGAGTTCTCGTTCGTGATCGCGGGCACGGCCGTCTCGCTCGGCGTCCTCTCGGGCGGACTGTACCAGCTCTTCCTCGACGCAGCCGTCCTCTCGATGGCCGCCTCACCCTTCCTGATCCAGGCATCGCGGAGGATCGGGGACCGCCTTGCCGGGACCTATCCGGGCCGACGTGGGACCCCGGAGCCGGCATCCGTGGAGAACCACCTGGTGATCGTCGGCTTCGGCCTCTCGGGCAGGAAGATCGCCCACGTCGCCAGGCAGTCGGGCATCGCGTACACGGTGATCGAGGCGAACCCCGAGACCGTGCGCTCCGAGCTCGAGGCCGGGGAGCCCATCATCTTCGGCGACGCGAGCCACCCGGGCGTCCTCCGGGGAGCCGGCGCCCACCGGGCCCGTGCCCTTGTCTGCGTCATCTCCGACCCGGGGGCGGTCGAGCGCATCGTCCGCGCCGCCCGCACCCTGAATCCGGGGCTCTTCATCGCCGTACGGGTCCGCTACGCCAGCGAGGTCGAGGTCCTCAGGGCCGGCGGTGCCGACGAGGTGGTGGCCGAAGAGTTCGAGGCCCTGATCGAGCTGGTCGCCCGCGTGCTATCGGTCTACACGGTTCCGTTCGACGAGATCGAGGAGTACGTCGAGCGCGTCCGAGCCGACGGGTATGCCATGTTCCGGTCCCTGAGGGCACCGGCGGGAGCAGGGGTCGATATCAAGGGGCAGCTGTACGACCTCGACATCCGGACCTACCGGGTCGCGCCCGGATCGCCGATCGCCGACCTCCGTCTCGACCGTTCGGGCCTGCGGGAGCGGTACGGGGCCACGGTCCTCGCCGTGCGCCGGGGAGAGACGACCATCACGAACCCGCCGGGAGACCAGGTGCTCCTCCCGGGCGACGTCGTCGTGCTGATCGGCGATCCCGCCGGGCTCTCGGGTGCCGGCGCCCCCTTCTCGGGGGCGGGCGAGGGACAGTAAAAAGGGGGTGTACTGGATTGGAGTACCACATCCTCCACGGCCTCGACGTCTCGAGTCGTTGCACGGGTGTTCCGTGCGTAAACACGAACTCGGACGACGACGCGCCTCCGGGTGAAGCTACGACACCCGGGCCGTTGTCAATCCGCAGGATATCCCGGCAGCCTCACATCACCGCGCCATCAGCGCGAAGACGCCCCATCCAAGGTATTCACGCGTGCTCGCGGCATATCGTCCTGGTTCCACGGTCAGTGTGGCTCGAACCTCCTTCGCGAAGTCGTCATCGGGATTTGCATCGAGCCATCGGCGCATGGTGAGCCACTTGGACGCTTCGTACCGATCCCAGCCACCCTGGTCGGCCAGGACCATCTCCACAACGTCGTACCCGAGGTCGCCGAACGACGCGAGAAGTTCCGGAAGCAGGAGAAAGTCTGAGATGGACGTGGCCTCGCAATCCCTGGCGATCTCATCCGTCGGTGGCAACCGCAGCCAGTAGGGCTCGCCGACGAGGATGATTCCTCCGGGGCGGAGACTCCTGGCCAGAAGCGCGATGGTGCCGGCGACTCCCCCACCGATCCACGTGGCACCGATGCAGGCGGCCACATCGACCTTCTCGTCTGCGACGTAGCCGATGGCGTCGCCGTGGATGAACTCGACTCGATCGGCGACTCCAAGTTCTTCGGCGCGACGTCTCGCATGCTCGGTGAACAGCTGGCTCATGTCGATGCCGACGCCGATGATTCCGTGATCGCGGGCCCAGGTGCACAGCATCTCGCCCGAACCGCTGCCGAGGTCGAGCATGCGAGCCCCCGGTTCCAGGCGCAACGCTGCGCCGAGAGTGGCGAGGTTCTCCGGTGTGAACGGGTTGTGGATACGGTGAGCACTCTCGGTTATAGTGAAGATACGTGGGATGTCCAATGCACCACCTCCATTTCTCTGTTGTGATATGACCGGATTATTCCTTGCGTGACGGTAGTACATAAGGTTTTGATTATCACATCACAGCCTCGACGTTTCGAGGTAGTGCCCTGGTGTTCCGCGATCGCCCTGGACTCACCCGCTATCAAAGATAGTGGGAACGAATCCGTGTGGATTCCATTCTATCTTCCGGGCACTCCCGAGGATGATCCCAAACAAGGATCGATGCCCGTGAAATGACTCATCCCCCTGGCGAGGTGAGCCACAGCCAGCTGGAAATATTCAGGCCGCCTGCGTCGAGTATTTTCCTGGTACGACAGCTGTCTGGCTTCATCCTCACGGGTCAGCCCGTCGGCCAATCCAGTACGGTCCTCTTAAAAAAAGGTCAGTGCCGGGCCCGGAGGACCAGGAGGCCGGCGAGCGCGATGCCGGCGAAAGCGAGACCCGTGCATGGACCGGAACGGGTTGTGGTCGGGACGGCCGTCGGCGAGGTCGGCACCGCAGTCGTCTGGGCCGTGGTCGCCGTGGTCGTCGGCGTCGTGTCCTGGACGAGCGTGGCCGATACCTGGGCTGTCTCGCCCTCGAGCACCTGGACCGAGGTGGACCAGTCACGGTATCCCGCCTGCCGGATCAGGACCGTGTGCGACCCCTTCGGGACGTTGTTGACGATCAGGGGCGTGATCCCCCGGTAGGCGTTGTCGATGTAGATCCCGGCTCCGGCCGGCGACGAGGCGACGGCCACCTGCCCGTTCGGGTTGGCGCCCGGCTGATCGGTTAGCGTCGCGACCACGTTCGTCTCCCTCCCCGATCTCACGGTGACCGTGGTCACGTAGTCGTAGTATCCGCCGAGCGCCAGGGTGAGGTCGTGCTCCCCGGGGACAACGTTCGGGATACTGAGCGTCTCCCACGGGGTCGTCACCCCCTGGTAGACATCGTCGAGGTAGACCGAGGCGCCCGCCGGGTACGAGACCACGTCGACCGTCCCGTTCGAGGACGACGTCGCCGAGAGGGTGGCCCGGACCTCCGCCGTTCCGCCCGCCGGGACCGTGACGGTCGTGGAGTACTCGCGGTACCCCGAACGGCGCAGGAGGACGGTATGGCCGCCCGCGGCGAGGTTGCCGATCGTCAGCGGCGTTGCCCCCCGGTAGATCCCGTCGATGTAGATGGTGGCCGCGGGCGGGATCGACTGGACCCGGACCGAGCCCGTCGAGGTCGAGACCGGGCTCAGGGTCAGGGTTGCCTGGGCAGTCTGCCCGGGGTTCACCCTGATCGTCCCGGAGACCTGGGCATACCCGTCGAGGGTCGCGACGATCGTGTGAACGCCCGGCGCGACGTTCGTGAAGGTCGCCGGCGACGTGCGGGAGACGGTCTGGTCCAGCGTGACCGTCGCGCCGGAGGGATTCGTCGAGACCTGGATCGCGCCGTCCTCCTGGTCGGACGCGAGGGTGGCCCGGACGTCCTCTCGCTCGCCCGAGGCGACCGTGACCGTGGTCGAGTAGGTGGTGAACCCGTCCTTCTGGACCGAGACCCGGTGCGTGCCCGTGTTGAGGGAGAGGACGAGCGGCGACTCGACCTGGACGGGCGTGGTCCCGGCGAACGTCCCGTCGATGTAGACCGTCGCGCCGCCCGGCGAGGACCGGACCTCGAGCGTGCCGTAGGACGAGGTCTCCCCGATCCGGGAGAGGGTCGCCGAGATGTCGCGGTACTGCCCGGCGCCCACTGTGAACGAGGTCGTGTAGTCGCGGTACCCCTTCTTGACGAGCCGGACGGCGTGCTGCACGCTGCCGGCCACCTCGATCGCGGCCGGCTGCTCCTGGCCGCTCGGGGTTACTCCCCGGTACGCGCTGTCGATGTAGACGAGGGCGCCGCCCGGAGACGAGGTGATCCGGACGAGGCCCGTCTCCTCCTGGGCGAGGACGGGCACGGCCAGACAGGCGAGGACGAGGAGCGCGGCGAGGAGTGTGTATCGGTTCGGAGCCATCATGATCGAACAGGCAAGACGCTGCGTCAATTAAAACATTTCGTAATGGCTCGGGGAAGAGAGGGAAAAAGGGGGTCAGTCGAGGACGCGGATCGCCCGCGGCTCGCGCACGAGGAGCGCCAGGCTCTCGGAGATGGAGAACTCGAGGGCGTCCCGCGTCGGTCCGACGAAGCCGAGCGAGAGGTCCTGGCCGATCACGATCGAGGCGTACTGCCGCCCCTCGGCCATGAGGATCCCGCCGTCCTTGAGGGCCGGGAGCTTGACGATCGACCGGACGATCTGGGAGATCATCTGGTACGCGGACCAGCAGGTCTCGCTGTAGAAGAGCTGGTTGTACCGCCGCGGCGAGAGACCGAGCACGTAGGGGCCGTGGAACCCGGCCTCGTCGAGGGCCGTGACGGCGCTGATCAGGTCGTTCGCGGCGGCGCCCGTCGTCGTCCAGTCGCCGAGCGGGCTCCGCTCCACGCCGGGGTAGTCCATCAGCCCCTGCGAGCCGCCGAGCCCATTGAGGAGGAACTCGTCCTCCTTGCGCGCGGCTTCCCTCGCGGCGTCGGCGAGGCGGGTGAGGTTGGGGGGCAGGTGCATGTACTCGTAGCCCGCGAGGTCGCGCTTGCCCAGCTCGACCGTGCTGCTAATCAGGGCGAGCGGGAGGCACGGGCTCGTCACCACGCCGTCCTTCTCCTCGCCGTCCTCGAGGGGGATGGACTTGAGTCCGAACCCGTAGGGCCCCTCGATCTCGATCAGACGGCGGACCGAGAGCTGGCTCCGCGCCGCGTCCACCAGGGTCTCGTCGAGCAATGCCCAGATCTCGGCCCCGATCGGGGCGTCGTCCCGTGTGAGGAAGTCTGTTGTCATGATCTCACTCCTTGAGCGACCCCACGGTCGTCTTCGGGCCTTCGGAGCCCTCCTCCGCGCCGGCAGGGGAGGCGAGCTCGGCGGCCATCTCGTCCACTTCGGCCGCGCCCTCCGCGAGCCACCGGTCCTCGTCGCCGGTCAGGATCTGGATCAGCCGGTTGAACTCGCCGACGTGGACCCGCTCCTCGTTCGCGATGTCGATCAGGACCTTCTTGGCGAGCGGGTCGTCCGTCGCCTCGGCATGGGCCATGTACAGGAAGGTCGCCTCCTCTTCGGCCGCTACGTTGAGCCGCATGGCTCGGACCAGCTCCTCGTGGGTCATCTTGCGACCGGGCACGTTTCCGGAGAATGGCTTGCTAAAGTCTGGCATGTTGTGATCACCGTCTCCCGGGCCGCGGAACCCGGCGGGCGAACCCCCCGGTGCCGCGACCACCTGCGAGTACGAATCAGGTTCTCGGCGGGGCAAACCGCCCCTGAACCATCAAACTATCACGGATCATATAAAAGATTTCGCCCTCCCGTCGCGCGAAGGACGCCGCGCGTCCCCCCGTCCGGGCGCCCTCAGGACGGCGGCGTGGGGGGCTGTTTCTCCGCGCCCGGGACGGCCGGCGCGAAGGTACCCGGCGGGAGGGGTTCGGTCGTCGGTGCCTCCGTCGGGAGCGTGGTCGCCGCGCCGGGGGGGAGGGTGGCCGGTCCTGGCGGCGCACCGTCCGCTCCGGTGTCGTTCGCGGTGACGACGGGGGCCGGTCCCTGACCGTCGCCGCCGACCAGGACGGTCGCCGATGCCTGGACGAGCGGGACGACAGGGGTATGGTCACCCTTCAGGAGCATCACCGAGAGGGTGTGGACTCCCGGGGTGACGTTCCTCCAGACGTGGGTCGTGTTCGCAGATTCGTGGAACGTACCCGGCCCGGTCACGGCGGGCTCGCCCGGGGGAACAGCGTCGAGGAAGTAGCGGATGTGCCCCTGCCCATCGACGGAGGTCTCGTTGACCGCGAGCGGGTCGACGAGCGTGAAGTTCGTCACCTCGACCGTGACGGGCACGTCGGGGCCGGGGACTGTCTCGTTCGAGGCCGGGGAGAGGATGACGATCCCTGTCGTATTCCCGTCCCCGTCCCCCCCGGGCGCCGTCGGCACGCTCGTGAAGCTCGGTTCGGGCGAGGTCGTCGCCTCCGGGGTGAGCGAAGGGACGGGCGATATCTCCCCGGGGGTCGGGGCCGTCCTGGTCGAGCCCGGTCCGCCCGCCCCCTCGAGGGCGACGGCGAAGACGCGGGCGTTCTCGCCCGTCCCCGCGTGCCAGACCATGGTCTCCCCGGCGACTGCCGGGGTCGAGGTGATCGGCCCCGCGAGGAAGCGCTGATCGATCGCCCTCCCCGTCGCCCGGTCGCGGACAAGCACAATGCCGTTGAATGTCGCGGTGACCACTACGTCGCCGACGACGGTCACGCCGCCGGACGGGGCGGAGTCGAGCGAGAGCTGCCACGTGGTCCGGCCCGTCGAGAGGTTGATCGCCGTGAGCCGGCCGCGGGCGCCGGCGAGATCGAGGCTCGAGGTGATGCCCCAGGGCATGTAGCTCGTCGGGAGCTCGTTCGAGGCCACGAAGACGTGCCCGTCCGCGACGGCCATCGGGGCCTGCACGCCGCCGAGCGCGCCCGGCCAGGTGGTGATCCCGGAGTCGGGTATCCGCTCGAGGTTGCTGTTCTCGTTCCGCCCGACCGTGCTCTCCCAGAGGATCACGCCCGATACGCGGTCGTACGCGGTGACGTGGCCGTCCTCGCCCGCGCCGACGACGAGGTCGCGGTCCTGGCCCTGGACGACCGCGCTCGCGAGGACGGGCGGGGCGATGAAGTCGTGGTCGAAGATGTCGGCCGGGATGGCCTGGGTGAACCAGGCGGGAGTCCCGGTCGCCGCGTCGATGGCGCCGACCCCGTTCGTCCAGAGGTTCGGCCCGGGCCGGGACGCGGCGTTCGGGTACTCGGACGTGCCCGGCGCCGGGTTCGGTCCCGCCGTGGACCAGAAGAGGGTCGTCCCGTCGGTCGCCGGCCCGTACCGCGCCCCGCCGCCGGCGTTCACGCCTGGGTTGCCCCAGATATCGGCCGAGTCGACGGTCGCGAACTCCCACCGGACCGCGCCCGAAGCGGCGTCGATCGCGTAGAAGGTCCCGACGCCCCCACCATCGGGACGGTCGGGATCGGGGCCGGGCGAGGTCGAGGCGTAGACCATGCCGTTCGCGAACGACGGCTGCATCGCGATCACCATGGAGGCGCTCGATGCCAGCCCGGTGGTCCAGAGGACCTCGCCGGTCGCCTGGTCGAGGGCCGCAATCGAGGCGGGGTGGACCGTGACGTAGAGCCTGCCGTCGCCGGCGACCGGGCCGTGCTGTCCCCGGAACCGGGCCGAGGCGCTCGGTGGAGCCGTCGGCCCGTCCGTCGCGGTCGGCCCAACGGTCCCGGTCCCGTTGGGCACGACGGTCGGTGTCTCGTTCGCCGTCGCCGTCGGGGTGGCGTTCGCCGTCACGGCCACCGTGGCCGTGACGTTCGCGTCGCTGTCGAGCGTCGCGATCGTTGTGGGCCCTGGTGTCTCGTTCGGCGCCTGGGCGAGGACCGGGAGCTCGCGCGCCTGGAGGAGGTCTGCGGTGCCGTTTTCCGTGGTGTTCGTCGTCTCGTCAGTCGCCGGCCCGGTCGGCTCGACCGTGACGTTTCCGGCCGGCGGTCCCGTGGGCGTGCCGGTGGGCGCGGCGGTCGGTTCCCCGGTCGCGTTGCCGGCGGCGTAGTCGGACCGCCGCCAGAGCTCCGCGCCCGTCGCGAGGTCGACGGCGTACGTCGTGCCCCGTTCGTCCTGCACGAAGACCCGTCCTCCGACGATGACCGGGTTGGCGTGGGACCCCGTCCCGACGTCGGCGCTCCACGCCAGACCCAGGGCGAAGATGGAGAGGTTCGCGCCCCCTGCCGGGGCGACGGCGCGCGTGTTGGCGCTGTCGCCGTTCGGAAGCGGCCAGTCCGTGCCGGCGAGGGGTCCAGGCGATGGGGTTGGCGTGCCCACGTCCGTCGGGACCACGGGCTCCGCCGTCACCGCGCGGGTCGTGTTATCGGTCTCCCCGGGGACGGCGCCCGGTTCAACCACGGCGCCGGTGCCGGTGGCCCAGGGCGGAACACCGCCGGGCAGGACGGTCGGGAGGGAGACGGTCGCTCCGGGGTCCCCGGTCTCGGAGAGGCCGGTCGCGATGCCGCCCATCACGATGAGCGCCAGGGCCATGACCAGTACGGGGGCGATCAGGTTGGGTCGTCGGTTCATGACCGCGGGTTAGCGGGCCGATAAGGCATATACTTTCTGCAGGCCCCGTGGTGAAAAAAGAGTCCAGATTTAAGGAATTTTTAATTTTTAACAGAAATGAAGGGACTTTACCGTGCCCGTGATAAGAGATGTTCTTATTCGCGTCGGCGCCTGGCCGCCACCGTGTCGTAGACGACGAGAGAGGCGAGGACGATGAGCCCGCCGAGCAGGATGTACCGGGCCACCGGCTCCAGGGCGGCCGCGAACGCGTCCGCCGGGGCGGGTCCCGGGATGCCGGTCACCACGTCGCCCCCTTCGCCGTTGACGGTGAAGAGCGACGGGGCCGTCCATACCTGGAGCACGCCCGCCACCAGGACGGCGCCGCCGAGGGCGAGCCCGAGGGCCGCGTACTTGCGCAGGAGCGACCGCAGATCCTCGCGGGCCGGGCTCACGATCACGACCCGGTCGACCAGGTGGTAGACCTTCTGTTCGCGCCCCTTGCGGCTCCACCGCGTCTCCGTCACCTCGATCACGCCCGCCTCGACCAGGTGCTCGAGGTGATAGGCCGCCGTCGTGATCGGGATCTCGAGGCGGGCCGAGAGCGCCGAAGCCGTCATCGGCTCGTCGCCGAGGGCCTGGATGATCTCGCCCGCCGTCGGCGACGCGATCGCTCTCGCGAGCGCCTGTGCCTCGGGGTCGCCCGGGTGCAGGACCCGAGGCTCGTTATCCATTCAGCGCCTGGCCGAGCAGCCGGCGTCCCGACTTCAGGGCGTCCGCGCTCTTCGAGCCGTCGGGGACGATCGCCTGCGCCATGGTCGCGTTGCCGCCGCCCTTGCCCCCGAGTGCGCCCGAGACCTCGCCCAGCACCGCCGCCGCGTTCACGCGGGGCGTGCCCGAGGCGAGGACCATGTGGACCCGGTCGCCCGCGGAGACGAGCAGGGCGACCCCGTTCGTCTTCGCGAGCTTGCGGGCCAGCGCGGCGAGCTGTGACGGGTCGACATCGATCTCCCGGATCACGACCTTCGCCGGTCCCATGGTCTCGAACTCGATCTGGGCCAGCTCGAGGTCGACGAGCTTCTTCCTGAGCCGGTCGATCTCCTTGCCGCGCTCCTTCCACTCGACGAAGAACCGCTGGACGGTCGAGGGGAGGTTCTCGGGCTGGATCCGGAGCTCCGCCGCGGCGTCCGCGAGAAGCCGCTCGACCTCCTGCATGGCCGAGATCGCGGCCCGCCCGGCCGCGAACTCGAGCCGCTCGACACCGTCCTGGATGTGTTCGACCCGGAGGATCTTGATGGCGCCGATCTCGCCCGTGGTCCGGACGTGCGTTCCGGCGCAGGCCTGGATCTCGCCGCCCACCTGGACCACGCGGATCGCGTTGCCCGGCGGCACACCGCCCTGGTAGAGCGAGAAGCCATACTTTTCCTCGGCCCGCTGCCGCTCCTCGAGCTTGATGAAGACCGGCTTGTTGTTCTGGACCATCTCGTTCGCGCGGAGCTCGATCCGGCGGAGCTCGTCGTCGGTGATATGCTTGAAGTGCCGGATATCGAGCCGGGCCGAGTCCGAGCCCTTCTGCGCGCCGGCCTGATGGATGTGGGCGCCAAGCACCTCCTTTGCCGCGTGGAGCAGGACGTGCGTGGCCGTGTGGTGACGCATGAGCGACCAGCGCCGCTCCTCGTCGACCATCCCCTTGACCCGCTCGCCGCGCTTGAGCGAGCCGCCGGAGACCCGGTGGAGGAGGACGTCCCCGTACTTCACCACGTCCTCGACCCGGACCATGGACTCGGACGACAGGAGGGTCCCCGTGTCCGCGGGCTGGCCGCCGCCCTCGGGGTAGAAGATGGACTGGTCCAGGACCGCGAGACCGTCGAAGAAGTCGAGGACCATCGCCTCGAACTCCACCTCGCAGGGCTGCTCGTAGTAGAGGGCGCGCGTGGGTGGCAGGGCCGCGATCCGCTCCGCGTACGGCGCGAGCGGGTCGGCTTCACTCTCCCGCTGGCTCTCGGAGTGCATGTTCGCCACGAGCGAGTAGAAGTTGTCGGGGACCTCGACGACGGCTCCCTCGGTCGCGGCCACCTCACGCACCAGCTCTGGAGGGAGGCCGTGCGAGTCGTAGAGGGTCATGACCTCGGCGAGCGGCACCTTCTGGCTCTTCTTCTTGTAGGTCGCCGCGACCTTCTGGATGATCCGGGTACCCCGCTCGATGGTCGCCCCGTACTTCTCCACCTCCCGGTCGATGATCTCCCGGACCACCTCGGGCGACTGCTCGAACTGGTTCTCGCCGATCGCGAGGACCTGCTGCTCGACGAGGTCGGCCAGGGAGAGGTCGAGGTCGAGCTCGTTCATCACGCGGAGGGTCCGGCGGAGGACGAGCCGCGCCAGGTACCCCTCGCGGACGTTGGACGGGACAATGCAGTCGCCGAGCATGTACGCGAGGCACCGGGTGTGGTCCGCGATGGTGTAGACCTGCTCGATCGGGGTGATCATCTTGGTCAGGCGGTCGATCGGGACGTCGATCGCGGCCGCGACCTTCTTTCGCAGGGCGAAGAGGTTCGCGCCCGTGATGTCCATGAGCCCCGCGAACTTCGCGTTGAGCGCGATGACCTTGGTGAAGGTGGAGTTCGAGAGCAGGTGGTCGAGGCCGGCCTCGGCGAAGAGGGACGAGACAAGGTCGGGGAAGACCGCGTCGTAGATCGTGGGCGAGCCGGAGGCGGCCCACGTGAGCCGCTCGAGCCCGTACCCGGTGTCGACGATCCGGTTCGGCATGGGGTAGTAGAGCTGCCCGTCGAGCTCGACCGGCGGGTCGTTCGTCCTCTGCCTGCCGAGGGACATGAAGACCAGGGTCGCGACCTCGAGCCCGCCGATCAGCACCTCGACGGACGGCCCCGCGTTCCCGCCGCCGAACCATGGGTGCTCCTTGTACGTGACCCGGGTGACGTCCCCGCCGATGGAGGCGAGGAACTGGTCGCAGAGCTCGACGGTCCGGTCCTTCCAGTAGACCTCCTTCTCCGGGGTGTTGAAGGCGTGATGGGCCATCATCTCGAAGAGCGTGAGGTGACGGCCCGAGCGGCCCACCGAGTCGAGGTCGTTGAGGCGGATGCAGGGCTGCGAGATGGTGAGCGGGTTCGCGGGCGGCGGGGTGACGCCGCTCGTCACGAACGGCTGGAAGTCCGCGATCGAGGCGATTGTGAGGTAGATGTCGTCCCGCCACCTGGCCGCGACGGGGTACCGGTCGATCCGGGTGTGCCCGCTTCGCTCGAAGAACGAGAGGTACGCCTCGCGCATCTCGTCGAGTGTATGGGGGGCGAAGACCGGGTCACCGATGAAGGTGTACGGCTCGCACGGAGCGTCGCCGCAGACCCGCCGGTCGGGGTCGCGGGTCCAGAACGCGGCCCCGCAGCTCGAGCAGATCCGCCGCTCGAGCCCCTCGTTCTGGAAATACTCGAGCTGATAATCCTGTTCGCTCATGACAGTGCAGGCCACCTGCCGTCGAGTGCATGATCGGATCCAGCTCCCACACGGCGCATGATCAGCGTTGGACGGACGAGGTAAAAAGGGCGGTGGTGGATCATGCTGGCGCGCTCCTGTCCGCAGCGGTTTTCAAAAATGAAGCGACCTCGGCGGGCGGTGACGCGCCCTCCGGCGCCTGCGCGTTCGATCTCTCGTCCGGGATTATGGGTTCCCGCTCGGCCGGGAATAGCTCCGTGGGCTCAGAAGGGCTGCCGAGATGGGAGACGGGAACCTGTCGCTGGGAGGCCGGCCCGCGAAAGAGCAGCGGGCCAAAGAAGCCAGAGAGGGAATTGTAAAGGGACAGGGGTCGCCCGTCACCGTTCCAGATGGAATCGAAATGCCATCAGCAATTGTATTTATATGCATATATTTATATTTCAACGTGAACAGGAGTATTTGCCTCTCTACTGTGCCCGGAGGATCCACTCAACGGCTGAGGTGAATCATCTTCTACCGCAGATCGGGGGCGGCGGGCTGCCGGGCGGCAGCGGGATGCTCCCGCCCCGATGTCTGCACTGGGTGCGAATGCCGCTGTGGTTGCCCTGACAGGCATTCATCGCGGCGGGAAGTCGATCAATGATGACTACAAAGCATGGTACGTATCTGGCGATTGCCATCGTCCTGGTCGGCCTGACAGGAGTCCTGTCGGTGGCAGCGGCTGGGATAACGGACGCGAGCCCGCGGGAAGGCACCGTGGGCACCGTCGTGACCCTGTCCGGCTCGGGCTTCGGCGCGAAGACGGGCAAGGTCCTGGTGGACGTGGAGAACTGCCGGGTTCGGTCGTGGAGCGACACCCGGGTCGTATTCGAGGTGCCCGACCGCCTCATCGCCGGGGAGTTCGCCATCACGGTCCGACCCGCCGGGAAGGGCGTCCCGATCACCTTCTCGCCCTTCACCATCCGCGACCCCGAGATAGCCGAGGGGCCGGTCCTCCGTGACGGCGGTACCATCACGATCGCCGGGGCCTTCTTCGGCACCAGGAAGGGCGACGTCCGCATCGCGTACCGGCACGACGGCGTCGTGGTGAAAGACGCGAAGATCGTGGACTGGAGCATGGACGCCGTCCGCATTCGCGTGCCCGAGGGGCTGACCGGCCTGTTCGTCGTCAAGGTCCAGAACGGTGTCGGCAAGGACTTCGCCCTGCTCACCCTCAACGACATGCCGACACTGGTGGGCATGGTATGGCCATCGGGGTACGGGCAGTTCGAGTCGTCCGACAACGCCCGGGGGATCTGGTACAACGGCAAGCTCTGGGTCTGGTCCATCTGGTGGACGTCGGATACGTACAAGCAGATGACCTCGGACAACATGTACCGCATCCAGTACCGGACGTTCCAGAACGGGCAGCTCTCGGGCCCGTCCCAGCTCTGGGGCGGCGAGACGAAGGCCGAGCCCGCGCCGATCCTGGTGCAGTACCCGAACGGCGGGCCGCAGAAGATGTTCGTCTTCGTCACGGGCAGCAACGGGAACATCTACTTCACGCGCCTGAACGGCGACACCTGGGAGGACGGCAGGTGGATCAAGATCACCGACCCCGTGACGGGCGGGATCCCGACGTCGAAGATGACGGGCTGGGAGGTCGCGCCGGTGTACAACCCGGTGATCCACCGGATCTACGTCTACTACGCGAAGGACTACAACGACTATCTCCACTACGCGTACAGCGACGACTTCGGGAACAGCTGGCACACGCCCGGGCTGGTCGCGAGCTCGCCGATCATCAAGGCGGCGCCCAGTGCCGTCTTCTACATTCCTCCCGACCGGTCGACCGACGTCCTCCTCGCGATGAAGGACGTCAACCAGAAGATCCGGCTCTGCAAGCTCGCGGGCGGATCGGTGGTCAGCTCGGAGGTCTTTTCGACGCCGACCACCGACAACGTCAACGGGTACGGGCGGCCGTTCCTGACGGAGGTGGGCAGCGGGAAGATCGCGCTGATGTACGGAGCGGAGCACGGGGACCAGACCTACTGTTCGGACTACTTCATCCCGCACATCGCCGTGCTGGACACGGCCACGGGCCAGTGGGGCGCGCCGTACCAGGCGACGACCCTGCCGGACCTGGGGGTGGCGCAGGGCGAGTACCAGTTCTACTGGCAGCCGAACGGCGCGCTGGACCCGACGACGAACACGTTCTGGCTCTTCTACGGGTTCGAGCTCTGCGCCCTATACACGGACACGACCAACAACGGCCCGTGGTGGATGTTCACCTCGATCGCGACGCCCGGCGGGATGGCCGCCGGCGCTCCCGCGCTCTCGGCCGAGACGGCCCGCGACTGTGGCTGCGCGGGCTGAACCTATTTTTTTCTTCGCCCTGCTCGACCCCTCTGACGCGATCGAGAAGGCGCACGACTGGTACAGCCGCGGCAGGGGTGAACCGGAAGTCATGCCCGGAGCGGCATCGACGGCATGCCAAGCCTCTTCCTCGATGAGACGAAGGGGCATGGTCGTGGGATGGTCCTAAATCCCTGAACCGGCCATCTGCTTCAGGAAGGTCACGGGTGATGAACGGCGAACCATCCAGGCTGGCGGATGTCGTCCCCCGGTATTCGACGCTCGACGAGTGGATCCATCGCGAGAGGATACCGTTCTCCGACGATCCCCAGGCCCTCGAGATCGCGGTCGACCGGGTCGTGGTGGGGCTCGGGGAGGGAGTGCGGCTGCTCGGTCTCGGCGAGGCGCTCCACGGCGGGGCGGGACTCCTCGAGCTCCGGAACCGGGTCTTCCGGCGCCTGGTCGAGGACCACGGGTTCTCCGCCATCGCGATCGAGAGCAGTCTCACGCGGGGACGCCTGGTCGACGAGTACGTGCAGGGTCGCGGCCCGGCGTCGTACGACGACCTGCGGGACGCCGGTTTCAGCCACGGCTTCGGCGCGCTCGAGGCGAACCGGGACCTGGTGGAGTGGATGCGGGAGTTCAACGCCGGGACGTCCCGCCGGGTCCCGCTCCGGTTCTACGGGTTCGACAGCCCGACCGAGATGACCCACGCGGACAGCCCGAGACGCCTTCTGGAGCTGGTGCTCGACGCGCTCGCCATGGTCGACGACGCGCTATCCGCAGAGCACCGAGAACGGATCGGGCCGCTCCTCGGGCCGGACGCCGTGTGGGAGAACCCGGAGGCGATGATGGACCCGGGCCGGTCGGTGGGCCTCTCGCCGGAGGCCGCCGCCCTGCGGGTGGCGACGGAGGACCTCGTCGCCGATCTTACCGTCCGCCGGCCCGGGCTGGTGGCGGCGTTCGGGACGAATCGGTACCTCGAGGCAGCGCAGCACGGCTCGGCGGCGCGGCTCCTCCTGGCCTACCACGCCCAGATGGCGAGGAAGGTCGGGACGGGCGAGCGGCTCGTTCGGGGCCTGGGACTGCGCGATGCGATGATGGCGGAGAACCTGGCGTTCGTCGCGGCCCGGGAGCGGGGACGCGGGAGGGTGCTGGCCTTCGCGCACAACAGCCATCTCCAGCGTGGGCCGGCCCGGTGGCAGCTCGGCCCCCATGCCCTCGCGTGGGCGACGGCGGGAGCGCATCTCGACGCGCTCTTCGGGGCAGGCTACGCCGCGATCGGCACGGCGGTGGGTGTCTCGGAAGACCACGGCATCGGCCGGCCGGAGGAGGGGTCGCTCGAGGCGCTCCTCGGTGCCGCCGCGGAACCGTCGCTGTTCGTGCCGACGCGCCGCGGGCTCGGGCTGCCGCGGCCGGAGATCGCCTCCCTCTCGGTACGCTCGGGCGGAACGCCGGGCGAGGGGTACTTCCCCCTCACGGCGCAGAGCCTCGCCGACTTCGACTGGATCGCCTTCCTGGGCGCGATGGCGTAGCGGCCGATCAGAGACGGCTGGGACGTACCATGCGGGGCGGGCACTGTCCGGATTGCTGGTCTCCGAACGTCGTCGGGGAACTATCGATTCAGGTGCCCCGTTCGATACCTGGGAACGGCATCATTCCCGGAGGGAGCGTGATCCCTATCGCGTTCGTCCCATCGATCCCGATGAAGAACCACCTTTGCGAACGGTCTGTGCTTCACCCATAGCAGATCGTACGAGAGAGCGAATCACCGTGGAACCGTGTCAGGAGAGCTACGAGCTCTGGAGCATGTAGCTCTCCTGACACGGCACCAACCTCCAGTACGTACTGAGGTACGGGAAAGAGGAAGAGGAAGAGAGGCGTTCCCGGATGGCAGGCGGGAGAGGACGGGGTGTCCGGGCCTCGAGCCCGATTGTCCTGATCCCGCTCTGACAGCGTCTCTACGATACCGCTGAACTGGGAGAGCGCGTCCTCGAGGTTCTCGGCGATCTCCCGTGCTATCATTTCGCGCTCGGGAAATCCACACCCGTTTTTTGACCGGCACCGCGTTCCTCGTCGTTTCGCCGCGCCACCGGGCGCCGCCCCGGGCCGGAACATAACCGGCAGTTCAGCGATAACGAGACTTTCAGCCGGTGGCTCCAGGACAACGTCTTCGCCCTGACGTACCCCGCGGAGTCGGCGGAGCCCGCCGCACAGGGACAGGCGCCTGGGACAGCTTACCCGCGATCAAGGTACCTGCTGGATCCGGTTAGAACGGGTTGGAGAGAGATGACGAGAGCTTCAAAACCCCGACCTCATGCCGAAGACGAACGCGGCCATCATCGCCGGGATGATGAAGACGAGCGCCAGCACGGCGCCGATGATCAGCTGCGCAACCAGGCCGTAGCCGAAGACCGCCAGCGCGCGCTTCCAGAACGAGTCGGAGACCAGCCATCCCCGGTAACTGTAGGTATCTTCCATCGACGAATCTCCTCGCTGACGTGTATCGGTCGGAGAAGGACGGTAGTAACCGTTTCGAAAGAGGTCCCGGACGGCCCGCCACCCGGAGACCCGTCCCCCTCACTCCAGCGCCGCGTGGTACCAGTAGTCGTACTCCTCGCAGCGGCCGGCGAGCACCGCGATCCGGGCCGCGAGCTGGTGCCAGCAGAACCCGTTCCGGATCAGCGAGCAGTCGCAGGTGCAGAGCCCGTCCTCGACGATGTACTCGTCGTGCCGGCCGACCACGACCACGAAGTCCAGGTAGCGCTTGACCGAGCCGGCCTCGACGGCCTCGAGGGCCCGCCGGCCCTGCTCGCCGTAGCAGGCGAGCACGGCGCGCCGCGTCCGCTCGGGGATCGGCGGCGGCGTGGGGGCGCGCGGCGCAGTCACGATCGCGTCGTCACCCGCAGTGTTCGAGGAGCGGCGGGTCGTCGAGGTACGTCCACCCCATGCGCGCGGCCAGCGCTCGCATCCCCGGCGCCTCGAGGGCGTAGTGCGTCGACTCCAGGCAGGGGATCGGGGCGTCGCGCGCGACGTGGTGCCGGATCTCGGACGAGAGGAAGGCGTCGGCCCCGAGCCGTGCCGCCTCCTCGATCAGGCTCCCGTCGAACCCGCTCCCGCCGACCACGGCGAGCCGCTCGATCCGGCCGATCTCGCCGTAGACGCGGAGCGGGCCGAGGACCGACGCGAGCCGGTCCGCGTCGGTCGAGGTCCTCCCCACGAGCCCCAGTTCGAGCGGCACCCGCTCCGAGAGCCCGAGCAGGTCCGCCAGGGCGTCGTTGATCCCGCCGGGGGCCCGGTCGAAGTTCGTGTGCAGGGCGTAGACGTGGAGGCCGTGGCCGAGGACAACGCGCAGCAGGCGGGACGCCGTGCCCGTCACCCGCGTCATCGGCACGAAGAACGGCGGGTGGTGGACCACGAGGACGTCGGCGCCGAGCGCGATCGCCTCCTCCGCCACCCTGACGGTTGCGTCGAGGGCCGCGACGACCACGTCGGCGGGCCGCGTCCCCTCGACCACGAGCCCGATCCGGCCCTCGTCGAACGGCTCGGCCAGCTCGGGCGGGGCGATCTCCTCCATCGCCCGTACGAAGGCCTGGATCTCCATGCCCAGCAGTGGGCCGCGCACAGTAAAAAAACCAGGCCTTCATGCGTACCAGTAATTCAATAAGGTTTTTCTATTCTTACACAGAATATTGATGGCATGGAGAAGACCATCGAGCAGATCAACGAGCGGATCCGCGATGGCAATGCGGTCATCGTGACCGCCGAGAGGATGCCCGGCGTCGTCGCCGAGCTCGGCGAGGACGGGGCGCTCGCGGAGGTGGACGTCGTCACGACGGGCACCTTCGGCGCCATGTGCTCGTCGGGGGCGTTCCTCAACTTCGGACACGCCGACCCGCCCATACGGATGGAGCGGGTCTGGCTCAACGACGTCGAGGCCTACGGCGGCATCGCGGCCGTCGACGCCTACCTCGGCGCGACGCAGCAGTCCGAGACGCGGCGCGACCAGTACGGCGGCGCCCACGTCATCGAGGACCTGGTCTCCGGGCGACGGGTCGAGCTCCGGGGGTCGTCGCGCGGCACCGACTGCTATCCGCGCCGCACCATCCGGACCGAGCTCGGCCTCGAGGACCTGAACCAGGCCGTCATGCTCAACCCCCGGAACGCCTACCAGCGGTACAACGCCGCGGTCAACACCACCGACCGCGTCCTTCACACCTACATGGGCATGCTCCTGCCGAACGCCGGCAACGTCACGTACTCGGGTGCGGGGGTCCTGAACCCCCTCTCCAACGACCCGACGTTCCGATTCGCCGGGCCGGGGGTGCCGATCTTCCTCGGCGGTGCCGAGGGGATGATCGTGGGCGAGGGCACCCAGTCCTCGCCCGCCTCAGGCTTCGGCACGCTGATGGTCACGGGCGACCTGAACGGGATGAGCCCGGAGTACCTCCGCGCCGCGACCATGCACGGCTACGGCGTGACCCTCTACGTCGGCATCGGCGTCCCCATCCCGGTCCTCGACCTCGAGGCCGTCCGCGCGACGGCCGTCACCGACGCCGACATCGCGGTCGACGTGGTCGACTACGGCGTCCCGAGCCGGGGCCGGCCCACGCTCCGGAGGGTCTCGTACGCCGACCTCCGCTCGGGCCGGGTCGAGATCGGCGGCGAGGACGTGCCGACCTCCCCGCTCTCGTCCTTCCGCATGGCCCGGCAGGTCGCGAACGCGCTCGCCGACCGGATCACGTCGGGGGGCATGACGCTCGCGCTCCCCACGCGCCGCATGGACCCGGCGAAATCCGCGCGGCCGATGAGGGAGACGGGGCAGGCCCCCAGGGTCCGCGAGATCATGGACCGGAGCGCCGTCTCGATCACCGGCGACGACCCCCTCACGGCCGCGGCCACGAAGCTGCTGCGCGGCGAGACCAACCACCTGGTCGTCCTTGACGCCGACGGGCGGCTCACGGGGATCGTCACGACCTTCGACCTCTCCAAGGCCGTGCTCCGCCCCGAGAAGGCGAGGCGCGTCGCGGACGTCATGACCCGCCGCGTGGTCACCACGACGCCCGACGAGATCGTGGACATCGCCGCCCAGAAGCTCGAGCGGAACAACATCAGCGCCCTCCCGGTCGTGGACCCCGAGCGGCGCGTGGTCGGGATGCTGACCGGGACGAACCTCTCGAAGCTGATCGGGAGGCGGCGGACATGAAACTCGTGGTGACCTTCTCGCGCCGGCGTGGTCGCGAGCCGGTGATCGCGCAGGTCGTGCTGGACACGGGCGTGCTGATCAACGTCGAGCGGGCGCAGATCGACTCGCACGAGGGCGAGGCCCTGATCGAGGTCCCGGACGAGTCCTGCGATCTCGTGCGCCAGCGGCTCGAGGACCTCGGGGCGTCCGTGCACCAGCTTGACCGGACAATCCTCTACAACCGGGAGGAGTGCGTGGACTGCGGGTCGTGCATCTCGATCTGCCCCCAGGACGTCTTCGCGTTCGACGTCGAGTGGCAGGTCGTCGTCCACAGCGAGCGCTGCGTCCTCTGCGGGAAGTGCGAGGCGGCCTGCCCGCACGGGGCGCTCACGCTCCAGCTCTGATGCTCCGCGAACGGTTCCACTACCGCGAGACACATGCAACGCTCCTCGCGGAGGAGCCGGCCCACCTCGCCACCGCGAGGGAGGCCATCGTCGCCGCGCGGTCCGAGGTCGAGCGGGTGGTTGCCCGCGACCCCTTCTTTCTCTCGGCCCTCGAACCGTACGACCCGGGGCCGGCCGGCAGGACTGTGCGGCGGATGGTCGAGGCGGCCGGCGAGGCCGGCGTCGGGCCCATGGCCGCCGTCGCCGGCGTGATCGCGGCCTCCGGCGTCGAGGCCATGGTCGCGGCGGGCGCCCGGTTCGCCGTGGTCGAGAACGGCGGGGACATCGCCTACGCGGCCGACCGGCCGCTCCGCGTCGGGGTCCATGCCGGCTGCTCCCCGTACTCGGACCGGTACGCGTTCGTCCTGCCGGCCGGCGGGGGTGTGCGCGGCTGCTGCACCTCGTCCGCGACGGTCGGCCCGTCGGTCTCGTTCGGCGTCGCCGACGCTGTGACCGTCTTCGCCGATGACCCGGCCGTGGCCGATGCCTGGGCGACGCGTCTCTGCAACGACCTCCGGCCGGGGGAGACGAGCGCCTTCGGCCTCCTCGGCGGAAGCCGTGTCGCGGGCGCCTGCGCCGTCTTCGGCGAACGGGTGGCCCGGTGGGGGAGCGTCCCGCGGGTGGTCCAGGCGCGGGTCGATCCCGCGTTGATCACCGCGGCCGACTCGACCTAGGAGTTCTCTATGGCGTACAGCCGGGCCTCGGCCATCGCGTCCGGCCCCTCGAAGTGGGCGACGAGGTGCTCGCCGTCGCTGACGCCGATGAACCCGCGGCGGTTCTTGACGTAGAAGAGGATCTCGAAGAGCTCGCGCTCCTCGAGCAGCACCCCCGTCCTCGCGGCGATCGCCGCCTCGAGCTCCAGGCGTTCCTGTACGAGGTCGTCGGGGATGATCCGGAAGAAGTAGTAGAAGGCCTGCCAGGCGTTGAGCAGGTTCGAGTCGAGCAGCTCCCAGCGGAGTTCCTCCTCGAGCCCGTCGAGCCTCGCGGCCACGCAGACCACGTCCTCCTCGCACTCGGCGAAGATGGCGTCGGCCGTGGCCTCGATCTCGTCCGCCGGCTCGTACCACTCCTCCTCGTCGTACTCCGTCTCCTCGTCGTACCCGTACTCGTCGAGGTCGTGTGCGTCAGGTTCTCCCCCTCTGTTCTCGTTCCGGGTCATTACTGCAGGAAGGTACAGGGCGATCCCTTATTATTTATGCTCGTGGGCCGACCCTCCCGGACATGAAACTGCGCGGGTGGGTCGAGCTCGACGGCCGTCGCCTCGCTCCTGGCGAGGTCGCCGCCCTCGTCGCGGCGGACGACCCCCGCGTCGCGCGGTTCGGCGGCGAGTTCTGCCTCGCACTGGGCGACCGGCGGGCACGCGACCGCCTCGGCATCGTCCCGTGCGACTGCCCCGCCGGCGTCCTCGAGCGCGGCGGGGACGCCGTGTTGCGGATCGCGCCGGCGGTGCCCGACCTCCCGCTCGCGGAGGCGCTCGAGGAGGCCGTGGCCCTCCGCGTGGACGAGGGGGCTGTCGCGCTCTCGGGCGGCGTCGACTCGGCCCTGATCGCCGCGCTCGCCGGGCGGCCCTGCGTCGCCGTAGGCATGGCGGAGAGCCACGACCTCGCCCAGGCCCGCCGCGCGGCCGCTCTGATCGGGCTCGACCTCGACACGGTCGAGGTGACCCCCGGGCAGGTCGAGGAGGCGCTCCGCGCCGTCCTCGCCGTCCTCCCCCGCCCGGCGAGCCCGCTCGACGCCTCGATCGCGGCGACCCTGTTCTTCGTCGCCGGCTGGGCCGCGGAGCACGGTCACGAGCGCGTCCTCGTCGGGCAGGGCGCGGACCAGCTCTTCGGGGGGTACGCCCGGTACCGCGACGGTACCGCCACGAGGAGGCTCCTCGCCGAGGACTTTGCCGCGCTCCCGGCCGAGCTGGCCCGCGACCAGGCCGTCGCCGGACGCTTCGGCCGCACCTTCTCCCTGCCGTACCTTGACTGCCGGGTGGTCCGCGCCGCCCGCGCGCTCCCGCCAGGGTCGCTCGTGCGCGACGGCATTGGCAAACAGCCGCTCCGCGAGGTGGCCGCGGCCCTCGTTCCGGGCGAAATTGCCCGCCATCCCAAGAAAGCGATGCAGTACGGGTCGGGGATCTGGCGCGAGATCCGCCGGCTGTCGCGTCATAACGGTTATAAAAACTCGGTGCGAGGGTACTTAGTTACCCTGGAGAGAGACGCATATGGTCGATGAGGGCGAGGTCCGGCGCGTCGCCGGGCTCGCGGATATACGGATCCCCGATGACGAGCTCGCGGCCTTCACGGCGAGCTTCAACCGGATCCTCGAATACTTCGATATCCTGGATACGGTCGGCGACGGCGCCGTCGCGGAGCGGGAGATCCACACGGTCCTGCGCGAGGACGAGCCCTGCCCGTCCCTGCCGCGGGAGGCGGTCCTCGAGAACCCGCCGGCAGGAGAAGACGGGTTCGTGCGGGCGCCGCGGGTGATGTAGATGGAGGACCCGTACAACGCCTATATCACGCGCCGGCAGATCTGCGGCACCGGCGACGGACCGCTCGCGGGGCGCAGGGTGGCGGTCAAGGACAACATCTCGACCGCCGGCTGCGAGACCACCTGCGGGTCGCGGATCCTCGCCGGCTACGTCCCGCCGTACGACGCCCACGCCGTGGCGCTCGTCCGGGCGTCGGGCGCCGAGATCAACGGCAAGACCAACATGGACGAGTTCGGCATGGGCACCACGACCGAGAACTCCGCCTTCGGCCCGACCCTCAACCCCCGGGGCGAGGGCCGGGTACCCGGCGGCTCCTCGGGCGGGTCGGCCGCCGCCGTCGCGGGCGGCCTCGCCGACCTCGCGCTCGGCACGGACACGGGAGGATCCATCCGGTGCCCCGCCGCGTTCTGCGGGATCGTCGGGCTGAAGCCGACGTACGGCCGCGTCTCGCGGTACGGCCTGATCGCCTACGCCAACTCCCTCGAGACGATCGGGCCCATGGGCCGGACCGTCGCCGACGTCTCGGCCCTGTTTCGCGTCATCGCGCGCCCCGACCCGCGCGACACGACCATGCGCGGGCGGCCGTACGAGCACGACCCCGCCCCCGAGATCGAGGGCAGGCGGATCGGCGTGCCCGCGGAGTTCTTCGGCGAGGGCGTCGACCCCGGCGTGGCAACGACGGTCCGGGCCGCCATCGACCGGCTCGCCTCTCTCGGCGCGGAGATCGTCCCCGTCTCGATGCCGTCCATGCGTTACGCCCTCGCGGCGTACTACGTCACCTGCACCTCCGAGGCCTCCTCGAACCTCGCCCGCTACGACGGCGTGCGATACGGCACCGGGGGCGAGACGGCCCGTCCCTGGCACGACGCGTTCACCGACGTCCGGAGCGCCGGGTTCGGCCCCGAGGTCCGGCGCCGCATCGTGCTCGGGACCTTCGCGCTCTCGGCCGGGTATTACGGGAAGTACTACGGGAAGGCACAGGCGGCGCGGGCAGGCGTCGCGGCCGACTTCACCCGGCTCTTCGGCGAGGTCGAGATCCTCGCGGGCCCGACCATGCCCACGGTCGCGTTCCGGCTCGGCGAGCTCGCCGACCCGCTCTCCATGTACCTCGCCGATATCCTGACCGTGCCCGCGAACCTCGCGGGCGTCCCGGCCATCTCGGTCCCGTGCGGCACCGTCGCCGGCCTTCCCGTCGGGCTCCAGCTGATGGGCCGGCCCTTCGACGACGAGGGCGTCATCGACGTCGCGGCCGCGTACGAGGGGGCGGCGGCATGAGCGACGTCATCATCGGGCTCGAGGTCCACTGCCAGCTCGACACCCGGACCAAGCTCTTCTGCGGCTGCTCGACCGACTATCGCGACGACGGGCCGAACACCCACGTCTGCCCGGTCTGCCTCGGGCTCCCGGGGACGCTCCCGGCCGTGAACCGGGCCGCGATCGAGTACGCGCTCAAAGTCGCCAAGGCCTTCCACTGCGAGATCCCCGCGGAGTGCGAGTTCAGCCGGAAGAACTACTTCTACCCGGACCTCCCCAAGGGGTTCCAGATCACGCAGTACGACCAGCCGCTCGCGCTCGGCGGGTACATCGAGATCGAGGCGGAGGAGGGCGGCGAGAAGCGCGTCCGGCTGACCCGGATCCACGTCGAGGAGGACCCAGGCCGGCTCGTCCATAAGGGCGGCGGCGACCGGGCCCGGTACTCGCTCGTCGACTACAACCGCTCGGGCGTGCCCCTGATCGAGATCGTGACCGAGCCGGACATGCGCTCGCCCAAGGAGGCGCGTCGCCTCCTCGCCCAGCTCCGCGCGACCCTCGAGTACCTCGGCGTCTACGACTCCGAGAAGGAGGGCTCGCTCCGCGTGGACGCGAACGTCTCGATCGCGGGCCACGAGCGGGCCGAGGTCAAGAACATCTCGTCGTACAAGGGCGTCGAGAAGGCGCTGACCTTCGAGATCACGCGGCAGCGCTCGCTCATTCGACGCGGCGTGACCATCGAGCGCGAGACCCGCCACTTCGTCGAGGCCCGGGGGACCACCACCTCCTCGCGCTCCAAGGTCGAGGAGCACGACTACCGGTACTTCCCCGAGCCCGACCTGCCCCCGCTGCGGGTCGCCGGGTGGGTCGACGCGATCGAGCTCCCCGAGCTCCCCGCCGCCCGGCGCGAGCGGTTCGTGGCCCAGTACGGCCTCTCGGCCAACCACGCCCGGACGCTCACGGGCGACCCGCGCCTCGCCGCCTTCTACGAGGAGGTGGCCGGGAGCGACCCCGCCCTCGCGGCCACGTGGGTGGCCGACACCCTGCTCGGCGAGCTCAACTACCGCGACCGTTCGATCTCGTCGGTCGACCCGGCGCCGTTCCGTGCCCTCCTCGATCTCCTGCGAGCGGGCACCATCACCGACCGCTCCGGTGTCGAGGTCCTCCGCGCGGTCCTCGACAACGACGAGCAGCCGGCCGACGTGGTCGAGCGGCTCGGGCTCGCCGCGACGGGCGACGACGCGATCGCGACGGCCATCGGCGAGGTGATCGCCGAGTTCCCGCAGGCGGTCGCGGACTACCGCGCGGGAAAGGCGAACGCGATCAACTACCTGGCCGGACAGGTCATGAAGAAGACCCGGGGCAGGGCCGACCCGCGCGAGCTGGGCCGGCTGCTCGCGGGCGCCCTGGAGGAGTAGCGACGTGCACCTGATCATCACGGAGAAAAACATCGCGGCCGAGCGGATCGCCCGGATCCTCGCGGACCGCGCCTACGTAGAGACCCGGAAGGACGGGGGCGTCAACACCTACTCGTTCGGCGACACGACGGTCGTGGGCCTGCGCGGGCACGTGGTCGAGATCGACTTCGAGCCCGGGTACACGAACTGGCGCTCGGAGGAGCACACCCCCCGGTCCCTGATCGACGCGAGGACGATAAAGATCCCCATCGACAAGAAGATCGTGAACCTGGTCCAGAAGCTCGCCCGCCGGGCCGAGCGGGTCACGATCGCGACGGACTACGACACCGAGGGGGAGCTGATCGGCAAGGAGACGTACGACCTCATCCGCGCCGTCCGGCCCGACGTCCCGGTGGCCCGGGCCCGGTTCTCGGCGATCACGCCCGAGGAGATCCGGCAGGCCTTCGCCCAGTCGGCCGAACTCGACTTCGCGCTGGCCGCGGCGGGCGAGGCCCGGCAGGTCATCGACCTGATCTGGGGCGCGTCGCTGACGCGGTTCATCTCGCTCGCCGCCCGGCGCGGCGGCAAGAACATCCTCTCGGTCGGCCGCGTCCAGTCGCCGACGCTCGCGATGATCGTGGACCGCGAGCGCGAGATCGAGACCTTCGTGCCCGAGGCCTACTGGGTCCTGAACGTCGACTCCGAGCGCGAGGGGCAGGCCTTCTCGGCCCGCCACACGACCTCGCGCTTCTCCGAGCGCGCGGCGGCGCTGGCCGCGCGGGACCGGACGCGGGCCCCGCTGGTAGTGACCGACTCCACCGAGGGGAGCAAGCTCGACCGCGCGCCCACGCCCTTCGACACGACCCAGTTCATCGTGGCCGCGGGCCGGCTCGGGTACTCGGCGGGCAACGCGATGCGGATCGCCGAGGACCTCTACGTGCACGGGTACATCTCGTACCCCCGTACGGACAACACGATCTACCCCGCCTCCCTCGACCTCGAGGCGCTCCTCCGGACGCTCGAGCCGACCGAGTTCGGCGCCGACGTCCGGTGGGTGCGGGACCACCGCCGCGCGAGCCCGACCCGCGGCAAGAAGTCCTCGACCGACCACCCCCCGATCCACCCGGCGGGCCCGGCCACCCGGGCCGAGCTCGGCGAGGAGCGATGGCGCCTGTACGAGCTCGTCGTCCGCCGGTTCCTCGCCACCCTCTCGCCCGACGCGCGCTGGACCACGAGAAAGGTCCTCTTCGAGGCCGGAGGCGAGCCCTACACCACCACCGGCTCGACCCTCGCCGAGGCCGGCTGGCGGACGGTCTATCCGTACTCGTCTGCGGCCGAGAACGAGCTCCCCCCGTTCGCCGTCGGCGAACGGCTCCCCGTCACGGCGGTCCGGCTCGAGGAGAAAGAGACCCAGCCCCCGTCGCGGTACACGCAGTCCCGCCTGATCCAGGAGATGGAGGAGCTCGGCCTCGGCACCAAGTCGACCCGGCACGAGGTGATCGGCAAGCTCGTCGGCCGGAAGTACGTCGAGGGCAACCCGCTCCGGCCGACCCTCGTGGGCCGCGCCGTGATCGAGTCGCTCGAGGACCACGCGGCCACCATCACCCGGCCCGAGATGACGACCCAGATCGACGCGCACATGCAGGAGATCAAGGCGCGCCGCCGGGGGCGGGACGAGGTCGTGGACGAGTCGCGGAGCATGCTCCACCGGGCCTTCGACGAGCTCGAGGCCCACGGCGCCGAGATCGGCGCGGACATCATGGGCCGGACGGTCGAGGAGCTGATCCTCGGGCCGTGCCCCGTCTGCGGGCGTGACCTCCGCCTCCACCACGTCCGGTCGAACCAGTTCATCGGCTGCGTGGGCTACCCCGACTGCCGGTTCAACATCGGCCTGCCGGCCACCACCTGGGGCTTCGCCATCCGGACCGACGACGTCTGCGAGAAGCACGGTCTCGCCCACGTCCGCCTGCTCGCCAAGGGCTCGCGCCCCTGGGAGATCGGCTGCCCGCTCTGCCATCACCTCGAGTCCAACCAGGAGACCATGAACCTGATGCCGTCCATGACGCCGGACCTCCTCCGGCGGCTCAACGCGGTCCACGTCTACGCGGTCAACGAGGTCGCGGCGGCCGAGCCGGCCGAGCTCGCCCGCCTCGCGGGCCTGGACGCGCGGACGGCCGGGCGGCTGAAGGACGAGGCCGGCGAGGTGCTGGTCCTGCTCCGGCGCCGCTCGGAGCTCCGCAAGTTCGTGCGGGCCCACGTCCCGCCGCGGAGGGGACGAAGCCACGCGAAGATCATGCGGGCCCTCTTCGCGCGCGGCATCGATACCATCGAGCAGCTGGCCGGCGTCTCCGCCGATGCCCTCACGCCCACCGGAATCGGCGAGAAGGAGGCCGCGAGCCTCCTCGCCGCCGCCTCCGCGCTCTGCAGCGACCGCCGGCTCCGGGCGATCGGCATCCCGCCGATCAGCCTCAAGAAGTACTACGCCGCGGGCCTCACGCGCCCCGAGGACTTCGTCGAGCTCCCCCCCGCGGCCATCGTGCTGCGGACGGGGATCTCGCCCGACACCGTGCACCGGCACGTCGAGCTCGTCTGCACCGCCCTCGGGCGCCCCGTCCCCCCGCGGACGACGCGGGGCCAGCTCGAGCGGGGGCGCGCCCAGCTCCTCGCCATCCCCGGCGTGGGCGAGTCGACGATCGAGAAGCTCTACAGCGGCGGCGTCTTCGACGTCGAGTCCCTGGCGCGGGCCGACCCGAAGGCCGTCGCCGAGGGCTCGGGCCTGCCCGTCCGAAAGATCCAGGACCTCCAGGCCAGCGTCGCCGAGCCCCGGCAGGCGGTCGGATGAGCGGGGCTTAATGGCCCTCCCGTCGATACCATACACGATGCCTCCCCGCTGGCAGGACTGGGTCCACGTCACCAAGCTGGACCCCGATCGGCAGCTCTCGCCCGGGGCGATCGACGAGATCGCCGCGAGCGGCACGGACGCCCTCATGCTCTCGGGCACCCTCAACGTGACCCGCGAGAACCTGTCCGAGCTCCGGCGCCAGGTCGCGGCCTACGACCTCCCGGTCGTCGTCGAGCCGGCCGGCCCCGAGGCCGTGCTCGTCGATGGGATCGACCTCCTCTTCATTCCGAGCGTGATGAACACCTCCGACGTCCGGTGGATCGTGGGCACGCACCACGACTGGGTCCTCGAGGGGATGCGCCGCGCGAGGACGGGTGGGGACGGCGCGGACATCTGGGAGAAGGTCGTGCAGGAGGCCTACATCGTCCTCAACCCCGACTCCGCCGTCGGCCGCGTCACGGGCGCCCAGTGCCCGCTCCCGGCCGAGTCGGCAGCGGCGTATGCGGCGGTGGCCGACCGCTACTTCTGCTTTCCCATCGTCTACGTCGAGTACAGCGGCACCTACGGCGACCCCGCGGTGGTCAAAGCCGTCCGCGGCGCCGTCGACCGCGCGGTCCTCTACTACGGCGGCGGGATACGGACCGCCGAGCAGGCGGCGGAGATGGCGCGGTACGCGGACACGGTCGTGGTCGGCAACGCCGTGTACGAGGCCGGGCCGTCCGTGCTGAAGGCGACCGTGGACGCCGTCCGGTAGGCGCGATGCCCGGGATCCAGGTCGTCCTGGTCGGCCCGCTCTACGAGGGGAACGTCGGGTCGGCCGCGCGCGTGATGAAGAACTTCGGGATCACCCGCCTCGCCCTCGTCGACCCCTGCCCGCTCGGGAACGAGGCGAAGGCGATGGCCTCGCACGCGCAGGACGTGCTCGCGAACGCCCGCCGCGTCACCCTCGACGAGGTCCTGGCGGAGTCCGCGCTCGTGGTGGCGACCACGGGCGAGGTCGCGCTCTCGGTCTGCTCACCGGTCCGGATGCCGTACTTCTCACCCCGCGAGCTCCGGGGCCTGGTGGGAGACGTCGAGGGGACGGTCTCGGTCCTCTTCGGCCGGGAGGACCGGGGCTTCACGAACGAGGAGCTCGCACGGGCCGGGGTGATCTGCACCATTCCGACCTCGCCGGCCTACCCAATCCTGAACCTCTCGCACGCAGTGGGGATCGTCTGCTACGAGCTCGCGGGGCTCGAGCCCGGAACGTACGCACTCGCCTCACCGTTCGAGATGGAGTGCCTCTACGATCACCTCGACCGGTTCCTCGATCGTATCGACCACCCGGTCCACAAGCGGCACGTCACACTCCTGCTAGCGCGCCGCGTCCTCTCCCGCGCGAAACTGACCGTCCGCGAGGCCTCGACCCTTCACGGGCTGATGCGCCGGACCGAGCGGCGGCTCGGCGGGGAAAACCAAGATGAGCCGTCCCCGCAAAGAGTGATAGAATGATCCTGGTCGACTGGCAGATCCTGGACCGGATCGGGCGGGGGCAGATCCGGATCGACCCGTTCGAGCCGAACCTCGTCCAGCCGAACTCGCTCGACATCCGGCTCGGCGACCACTTCGTCTGGTACCTGCCGGGCGACCGCGTGATCGACCCGTACGACCGCGACTCGGTCTGCGCCGAGGTCGACGAGTGCCATACGCGGGAGTTCGTGCTCGCGCCCGGCGCGTTCGCCCTGGCCGAGACGCTCGAACGGGTGACGCTCCCGGATAACATCGTCGCGTCGATCGAGGGCAAGTCCTCGATCGCCCGCCTCGGGGTCGAGCTCCACCAGACGGGCGGCTGGATCGACGCGGGCTTCTCAGGCTCGATCACGCTCGAGATGTGCAACGTCAACTGCCGGCCGGTGAAGGTCTACGCGGGGATGCCGATCGGCCAGCTGGTCTTCTACACCACCGAGCGGGCGGAGCGGCCGTACAGCACCAAGGCGGACGCGAAGTACCAGGGGCAGCGGCAGGCCACGCTCTCGAAGTACCACGAGAACCCGCGCGTCGGCGCGGACTGACCCACACCTTTTCGCCGGCCCGGCAGTGCCCGGCCTGCTCCCTTCCCGACCAGATCGTCCCGGACGCCGTGATCGGTCTTCAGCGGACGGCTCACCGTCCCGGGGACACTCGTCCTCGCCGCCCCCCTGCTCCGCGCCCTGCGGTGTCCGATGGAGCCGACGGATACGAACCGTGACGGGACGTACAAAAACATGAACGACAACGCCCGGGGCGACTTCGCCGACGTCTCCCGGCTCTTCGACTGCCTCAGACCCGTTTTCACAGGCCCCCGTGGCAGTGAGAACGGGGCGGCGACGCACCCTTCAGCGCTCGTCTGTCGACGACGGCAGTCAGGGGCGACCACGGCATGCCAGGGAGTACCTGGCCGGCCCTGCAGAGGGTCGGGGGTTTCCTCGGGGCCCGCTCCCCCGCACGGCGGCACAAGCGGATGCTGGGGGCCCGGGACTCTCCCCCGGCACGCGGGTCGACTCGCGAGGAACCACACCCGCGAGGCACACCTCGCCAGCAACAGCCCATCCCGTTCCGGGACCCGGCAGGTCGCAGAACTGTCCCGGCGTACGGGCCTGAAATTGCCACAACGCTCCTGTCGCATTCCCGCCGGGAGACAGGAACCCGCACCTGGCCCGCCGTCCGCCGGCCCTCACCGTGACGCACGGTCTCCGTCGCTATCCATGATGATGGTTGAAAGAGCCTCGAGCGCCTCCCTCGTCCGGGGGCACCCGGCCATTCTCTCGCCGCGAGTGGCCCGCAGGTCCGTCGCCAGCCTGTGCAGGTCCCCGATCGTGTCGATATCGTAACAGGGCGGCAGCACCGCCCATCCCAGGCCCCCATCCTCCGCCCGCCCGACGGTCTGTTCCAGCACCGCCGGGGTGCTCCAGGCGATCCCCTCGAAGAGCGCCGGCGCCGGTACCCGCGACCCCACCAGGTAATACCCCCCGTCGTCGCACGGCCCGAGGACCACGTCGGTCTCATCGAGCAGGTCCAGTGCCCGGCGGATGCAGTCCCGCGGCAGGTGAGGAGTATCGCTCGCTATGACGACGACTCGCCGGTATCCCCGGACGAACAGCCCGCGGGAGATCCGCGAAAGACGCGTGCCCAGGTCCCCCGTGCCCTGCGGGACGCACTCCACGGAGCGGGGGACCATCCGCCGGAAGAACTCCGCGGCGGACGGTGGGTCGTACGCGAGGAACGGGTCCGTCCCGGGAATATCCGCGACCAGCTCGATCGAGTCGAGGAGGAACGCGGCGTAGAGGTGCGCCGCCTCGCGCGGGGTGAGCGGCGGGCAGAGACGGGTCTTGACCCTCCCGGGCCCGGGCTCCTTCGCCATGACGGCGATGCCCGAGCCCGACCGGTTCACCCGACGCTCTTCGTCGCGACCCACAGCCCGCGCCCGACCGTCCCCTCGCGTGCCGCCCGCTCCCAGCATCCGATCCCCTTGTCGACCGCCTCGAAGAACCCCTCGCCGAACCGCCGGGTGATCTCCGGCCCGAGCTCGCCCCGGATCGTCCCATGGTATCGGGCGAGCTGCAATGCGAAGTCGTCGCCCAGGTCCAGGTCCCGGGTCACCCGCCAGCCGTTCTCCCGGAGCAGGCGGGTGTACCCCGCCCGCGTCTCGAGGGACGGAAAGAGCATGAACCCCAGCAGGGGGACGAGCTCCTCGTCCGGTACGCCGTCGCCCGCGATCCAGTCGGTGAACGCGAGGGTGCCGCCCGGCCGGGCGACCCTGCCGGCTTCGCGGACCAGCCGCTCCCTGTCGGTGACATAGCACCACGCGTCCTGCCCCCAGACGAGGTCGAAGGACGACGCTTTGAACGGCAGATCGAGGGCGTTTCCCAGCCGGAACGCGACCCGCTCCGCCAGCCCGGCAGCCGCCGTCCGCCGTGTCGCCTCCTCCACCATCGCCGGCGTGGCATCGATCCCGGTGACCCGGCACCCGAAGTCCCGGGCCAGCTGGCGGGCAGGCCCGCCCAGGGCGCTGCAGATGTCGAGCACCCGGCACCCGCGCTCGATCCCGGCCGTGGTGGCCAGTTCGGTGGTGGCGTGGGGGCCGCCGACGTGGATCTGCTCTCCCATCACCATCTCCCACAGGGTGCCGACCGCCCCCGCGTACGCGTCGCTCACGTCACCGACGCTGACGTCGATACTCCTGGTCATGAATCTCTCCCTACCCTGCAGGTGGGGTCGTCCGCCATGGCGTCGCCGGTCATGTAGTACGCGGTCGCCCGGCATCCCCAGCAGACCGGCTGGTTCGTGCAGCTGCCGCACCTGCCGGGACGGCCGGGCTCCCGGAGCGGCAGGAAGAGCAGCTCGCGGCGGTGCCGGTCGACGATCGCGTCGAACGGCTCCCGGTTCACGTTCCCGAACCCCTGCCGGATGACGGAGCACGGGGTGACGTCCCCCTCGACGGTGACGCAGACCACCCCGCCGCAGTAGACCTTGCTGGTGTCCATCGTGCTGATCGAGACGGCGGACCCGGGATAGTCCAGCCGGTCGCGTATCCCGACGGCGTGCGCGATCTCCGGACCCGACGGCACCCATTCCGGGTGCTCCGCGCCGAGGCCCGCCCGGCAGATCTGGGTCAGGCAGGTCCTGATCCCCTTCGTGGAGAAGTACCGGATGGTGCGTTCCACGTCGTTGCCCGCGAGCGGGCGGGTGAACGTGATGCAGTTGAAGATCTCCGCGGGCGGTTTTCCGCACGCCAGGAGGTTCTCCACGCCGCGCAGGATCGCCTCCTGCTTCAGGGCGGCCTCCCCGGTATGAAGGAGCCGGTAGATGCTCTCGTCCAGGCTGTCGAGGTGGACGCTGACGAACCCTCCGGACGTCGCCCGGGCGACCCGGCGTGCGACGGCGGGATCGGCGAGCGGAACCCCGCTCGTCCAGATATTGTTGACGAGCCCGAGGTCCCCCGCCTCCCGGGCGAGTTCGTACCAGTCGGTTCGGCAGAGGGGATCTCCTCCGAGCCAGTCGATCGCCCGGACGCCCGCTCCCGACGCCTCGCGCAGGAGCCGTCGGACCGTGAATGCCGGGATCTCGGCGGCCGGAGCGTCCCGTGCCGAGGCGTAGCAGTACCGGCACCCTCCGCTGCAGGAGAGGCAGGACTCGATCTGCACCGAGTAGACCCGGTTCTCGTGAAAATACCGGACGACCTCGCCATGGTCCGGGTGAAAACAGCCCAGCGCGGCGATCTCCCCGGAGTCTTGCGGGGCGGATGCGTCCCCTGGTCTCTCCTTCCCTGGAGGGGGAGCGGGCCGAGCGGAGTCCACGGGATCACCCCCCACGGGCGCCGATCGAGCCCGGCGGACCCCCGGCCCGCTGCATTCCCTTCACAGCCCGCCCCGCTATCGCACGCAGAACGGGAACCGGGACCGGTGCGGAGAGGACGCTCGACGGAGAGTCGCGCCCCTCCGGACGGCGGGCGGGACGCGGCGCGGCGTCGCGTGACCGTCCCGTGAAAGAGACGGGCACGAGTCGGGCGGTGCCGAACCGGACGGGGCCGCGAGGCGGACCTTCGGCCAGGACCCGGCTTTCGGCGGGTAGTGTATTACCGGGGGCGACCAATGAGATGACACCGGTCGGTACCGACGGGCGATACGACGCGATCCCGACAGCGATGATGATGAGCGCAGGCGCGACGGCGTGGGCCCACCCGGGCCCGAGAAGCCAGGCAGCCCCCAGCAGGAGGATGCAGGCCCGGGCGGCCCTCCACGGCCCCGGTTCGAACGTCACGGAAGCGATCTCCACGCGCGAGAGTATAACCATTTGGAATCTGCGGGGGGTGGACCGCGCCTGATCTCGATCGTCACCCCGGTGCTCAACGAGGAGGCCGGGATCCGGGGGTTTCTCGATCACCTCGCCGGGCTGCGGGGGCCGTTCGAGCTGGTCGTCGTCGACGGCGGCAGCACCGACGCCACCGTTGCCCTCGTCCGGGAATACGCCGGGACACTCCCCGCGCCGGTGACCCTCCTCGAGGCCCCGAGGGGACGGAGCAGCCAGATGAACGCGGGGGCGTCCGCGGCGCAGGGAGAGGTGCTGCTCTTCCTCCATGCCGATTGCCGCGTCCCCGCCGATTCGCTCCGGGCGATCGCGGACGCCTGCGGCGTGCCCGGCGTCTGCGGGGGGGCGTTCACCCAGGGATGCGAGGATGCCGGCCTCTTCCCGAGGGCCTGCTGCCGGGTTGCCAACGCCGTCGCTGCCCGGTCCGGGCTGTTCTTCGGCGACTTCGGGATCTTCGTCCGGCGAGAAGTCTTTTCCGTCGCGGGAGGGTTCCCGCCCGTTCCGTACTGCGAGGAGATCGAGCTCTGCCGGTCCATGCGCCGGTCCGGCAGGATGGTCCAGGTCGATCGGGTGATCCGGAGCTCCCCGCGGCGGTTCGAGAGCGTGGGGAGGACGAGACTGACCGTGGTGTACGTCCTCGCGCTCGTGCTGAACCGTCTCGGGATCCGTCCCCGTCTCCTCGAGCGGTATATCGTCGACCGGGGGTAAGGCTCCCGGGGGCGCTGGAACCCGCGTACCGCCGGACTCCGGAGGCCTCTCCTCCACCCGCAGGTTTTTCGTGGCGACGGGTCCATTCACCTGCGGTGAGACCATGACGCGAAAGACCCTCGCCCTCCTCGGGCTCGGCGCGCTGGCCCTCGGCGCTGCCGCCGTGATCGCGATGGAGGTCCTGTCCACGCCCGGCGACGCTGCCCCCCCCGCCGGTGCCGACCCGGAGCCCCGGGCGACGCCGTGAACGGGCCGCGACGGGATCCAATGGGATAAACGGAAGCTTCTTTGGTCCCCCCGTCCAAGAGGCGGGGATGGACGATGACAGCTACGGCATGCTCAGGGGCGTGATCGCGGCCGGCGTCCTCGCCTGTGCGCTCCTCTTCGCCGTCGGGTTCGTCGCGCCGATGATCCCGTTCCTGTCGATGGCGGTCACCCCCGCGAACGTGACGAACGCGACCGCGACGCCGACCGCGGGCGAGACCCCCATGCTCCCCACGGACACGGCCATGCCGACCGTGCCTGCCATGACCCTGGCCGCGACACCGACTCCGCCGACGCTGGCGACCACCGCGCCGACCCCGACAGCCACCGCCACGACAGCGGAACCGAACCGGACCACCGGCGTCCCGACGACCGCTCGGACTATCGCGCCGACCACTGCCCGGACCCCGGCGCCGCCGCCCGTCACGGTCGTGCCCGCCAGGGAGGTGACCACCGTGCTGGAGACGGCCGGGCCCGGCACGCCGGCGACGACCCCGGCGGTGGACGCGCAGCGGACGCCGGGGACGCCCACACCCACCCCGGCCGTCTCGTCCCCCCGGACCACCGGCCCGACGAAGGCAGCGACGCCGTCGCCGGACGCGACGGGTCTCCCGCGCCGCGACCGGCCGATCGCGACGGTCCCGCCCACCGTCACGAAGGACGCGGGGACGGTGCCCCCCGCGGCGACGCCCGGGACCGACAGTGAGCCCACGGTTGTGCAGACCCACTCACCGGTCACCGTCGACGTGACCCCGGCCCGTGACACGTCCAGCAACCCCCCCGGGGAGCCCCGCGAAGCTCCCACGGTCCGGACGGACGGCCTCGAGGACGATGACGAAGACGACGACCGCGACGGCGCAGGCGAGGACGACCGGGAGCCGGACGACGATCAGACGCCCTCAGACCGTGACGAGAGCCACGACGACCGCGACGACGATTCCGACGACTGACACGACAGCAGGGGGGGTGGAGCGGCGGACGGGAGCTCCCGGTGTCCCGCCCCCTCCGTGTTCCGCATGCCGGAAAGTGAACCCCCATCGCCTACGCCCTCCACCGATCCCTGACGACTGTCGTTAAACCGCGGCGCCAGCGGCCTGCGTCCCATCGTCCCTCCACCGGGAAACCTTATCCCGTCCCGGCGCATCCGACACGGCATGCGGTTCCTGATGCTCATCGTGCTCGTCGTCACGGCCCTGCTCGCGGCCGGCTGCTCCGTACCGGGCGGCGCCGGTTCCCTGCCGCCGTCGGTCTCCACCTTCACCCCCGAGCGGGTGGCGTTCGACGAGTCGCTCCTCTCCCGCCTCACGCTCCCGCCGGGGTTCTCCGTCACCGTCTTCGCCCGGGACCTCGGCGGCGTCCGGGTGCTCGTCGCGGCCCCCGACGGCACGGTCTACGCCTCCGTCCCCTCGACGGGATCGGTGCTCCGGCTCCGCGACGCCGACGGCGACGGCTCGCCCATGACGGTCGAGACCGTACTCGAGGGCTACCCCGGCGTCCACGGGCTCGCGCTCGGGAACGGCACGCTCTTCTTCGCCACGCCGACGACGGTCTACGCCGCCCCGCTCGGAGCCGACGGCACGCCCGGCGGCCCCACCGTCGTCTCGGACGGGATGCCGTCGGGCGGCAGCCACCAGGCCCGCGGGCTCGGGCGCTCCCCCGACGGCCGGCTCTTCGTCTCGGTCGGGTCGAGCTGCAACGCCTGCGACGAGGAGTCGGAGGAACGGGCCGCCATGCTCGTGATCGAGAACGGGACGCGGCGGGTGTACGCCGCCGGGCTCCGGAACACCATGGGCTTCGACTGGCACCCCGCCACCGGCGAGCTCTACGGCGCGGACCAGGGATCGGACTTCCGCGGCGACGACCTGCCGCCCGAGGAGGTCAACCGCATCATGGACGGCGGCCACTACGGCTGGCCGTTCGTCTACGGCGACCGCGTGATCGATCGGCTCACGACCTTCGACCCGCCGGGCACCACGAAGGAGACGTTCGCGCCCACCACCGAGCCGGCGCTCCTCGGGCTCCCGGCCCACGCCTCGCCGATCCAGCTCCGGTTCTACGACGGGACGGCGTTTCCCGCCGGGTACCGCGGCGACGCCTTCGTCACTCTCCACGGCTCCTGGAACCGCAATCCGCCGAACGGCTACGCCGTCGCCCGGGTACGGTTCTCCGACGCCGGCGAGCCCGAGGGCTACGAGCTCTTCATGACCGGGTTCCTCTTCGACGGGAACACTGTCTTCGGCCGGCCGGCGGGCCTCGCGGTGATGCCGGACGGCGCGCTCCTCGTCGGCGACGACTTCAACGGCGTCGTCTACCGCGTTGCCTATACCGGGACGGTGTAGGGGGGGCAGATCGGGCAGACCGATCCCACCTTCTCTCCTCGAGAGCAGGAAAACCCTGAAGTCTGGCAGATCACCCGTTCGGCCTACCCAGGTGCGCCCGTCGCGCGGCAGCCCCAGGCTCGGCGCTGGGGACGGCCGGCGCCATGTCGCGTCCAGGGCCATCTGTTAATCCCGGCAATCCCTGCCCCGCCCGCACAAAGGCCAAGGAATTGCGCTTTTTAAATATTACACGGCAATAATTTCTTACCCAGCGATAAAAAGGCCTCCGTATCTGTCCAGGTCTTTGCCGGGTTCCAGGTCGTTGATCTCGCCTCCCTTGCCTCCGGGCTCCGCAGCGCAGGGAGTGTGCTGCGCTCTGCAAGCGTGGAGCGCGAGGTGGATGAATTGAACAGGAAAACCGATGGTCGCCGGCGCGCTGGTTATCCTCGCGCTGGTGACGATGCCGGCGGTGGCGACGCTGCCGCCGAAGAGCCCGCTGCCGTCGGGACATCCCTTTCACACCGTCTGGAGCCTCTTTGTCGATCTGCAGAACCAGATCAACGCCCTGAAAATCCAGATCGCTGCCATCCCCGCCGGGCCGGTGGGACCCGCTGGATCTCAGGGGGCCCGCCAGGCCGCAGGGATCCCCTGATGCCAATGGACAGGATGGCGCTGACGGACCGACGGGCCACTACGGGCCCCGGGTATACATAGATTATGACCAATTCCGGGCTGAGTCGGGACCCCTCACGTACGAAGCCACCGCCATAACCGATGGGAACGACACCTGTGAAGTGCGTGAGCAGACCTAGCGACCGCGCGTTGAGGGGATAATCGCCGGTGTTCCCCCTGATTATGGATATTATAGCATTGTTGAGTCGGTAGCACCCGTTGTATCAGATAATTTCTGGAATACGGCATCGATCTCCATGCCGGTGGTGATAGGAGAAACGTACAAACTCTATGTGTCAAACGGCGATTATCCATCTGCATCCTGGGTCCCGTTGATCCCGTAACACAACCCTTTTTCGATCTCCGCGCGGGTCTCCGGCTGGCGGCGGTGCCCACCCGGTTCCGAGCCGCTGGTCCCTCAACCATCGGGCACATGGCGGAACGGCGGCGGAACCTGGCCCCTCCCGGGGGGCCCGGATCGCTCTCCCTCTCGGGGACGCCTCCCACTGGAGGGAGAAACCGAGGGCATTTCGCGATCGCGGAACCCCTCGTCCCTGTGAGCCGACGGTTCGGCGAAAAAGTGGTGGTGTCAGGCAGGCACCCGGACCTTGAAGAAGACACCCTTGATGACGTCAACTCCAAGGATCCTCCATGCGTGCTCCTCCCATCCGTCCTGCTCGTAAATGTACATGGAATATTGCTGTCCTCCGCTCGGCGGATACTTAACGAACGATTGCAGGACGTGGATGTCATGGTATACGGTACCCCGGTAGGTCACGTCCGCCAGTCCATCGAAGATCGCGAAGGTATCCAGCGGGTAGATACGAATCGCTCCTTCGACCGGTCTCATCTGTATCCGGATGGGGTCGCCATCGAGCGTACCCTTGAAAATGCCCTGACCCTTCGCGTAATACGAGTCGTAGTCCGGCGAAACCCGGTCGCCAAGAGATGCCTGTCCGGCGAAGTGCACGGTATCGCCGACGACATCGAAGTCCGTGTAGGGATTGTCGGTCGTCACTCCCCAACCGCCCCACTCGGCCCGGGCCCCGCTCGGAGCGGCGAGCGCCGGGGCAGCGAACGCCGCACAGGCCGCTAACACGGCAAGTGCTATCACTACTTTCCTCATTCTTCGTTCTCCTCCAATTCTGCGACCAGCATCACACTCGTCATGACCATCCGGTTGAATGAAAGGTCCGACTCGTGAGTCTACCCTGACCGCACGGGGCTGTAAGGGAAAGAAGAATTTAATAATATCTTTTTTCATTTTGAAATTAAGATTAAGGGATAGGAATTGTTAAGGATCATCGAATCCGGGGCCATCGATCGACACAGGGTCTTCGCATTCGGCCCGGTGATGAACGCTGCCGGGGTGGATCACAGGATCAGATGGACCCCATTTTTCCGAAAAGTACGTATAGACAACTCCGTTTCTACGAGTTCCCGGATACCGCTGCCCGTCGTGACCAACTCCGATCCGGGCCCGGATCGGGCTTCTTTTCGCACGTCGAGGTACCGGGATCCCTTCAGGTGGATCACATGGATCACATGGTTCCGGAAAGTCGGTACAAACCCCGTGTCATGGGAGGGTTTTCCGGAATCCCGGGTCCATGTGATCCACGTGATCCACCTCACCATGCAGGGACCGGCTCGCCCAGGTACCGGAACCGGATCCCGCGATAGTACCGGAGCGAGACCCGCTTTCCGCTCTCGTCGTGGACGTGGGCGACCTTCGGGTCGATGAAGACTCCGGTGTCCCGGAGTTTCGCCGCGAACTTCCGGGTCGAGAGCACGGGCTCGCCGTTGTCCCGTGCCCAGGAGACGAACGCGGCGTACCCCTCCCGTCTCGGAATGAAGTCCCCCCTATCGCCGGTGATGACGCATTCATCGTCGAGGAACCGCTGCACCACGTCGGCCTCGCTCCGGTACTCCTCGGTCGCGGCCGCGAACGCCTCCGGTGGCACGAGCTTCCGGCCGGCGTCGATGTACTCCCGCAGCCCGTCGAGGCACCAGTTCAGGATCCCCGACCGCTCGGCGAGCAACTTCGCCGCGATCCCCTCGTCCCGCTCCCCGGGGGGGATGGTGACCGTGAACGGCACGAGCCAGATCCGGCGCCAGATCGACGGGTCCGCCGAGACTGGCGGCCGGTGGTTGGTCGCGTACCAGATCTTGTACCCCGGCCGGTACTCGAACTCGGCCTCGTAGAGCCGGCGCACGGTGATCCGGTCGCGGCCGGTCAGCTGCTTGACCACCCCCTCGTCGAGCCGCGCGCC
>CAZCUJ010000001.1:21639-52125 GCA_964501565.1 uncultured Methanospirillum sp. | reverse complement strand
TGATCCGGTCGCGGCCGGTCAGCTGCTTGACCACCCCCTCGTCGAGCCGCGCGCCCTCGGCGCCCTCGGAGGTGGTGACCAGCCGCGCGCCGACGAGGGCCGCGAGCTCGGTCCGCGGGCCGTCATGGTACTTGCGGGCGAGGAGCGTCCGCGAGGCGTCCACGTTCCGGGAGTACTCGCCCCAGATCGTCGAGAGGACCTCGAGGGTCTTGCTCTTGCCGTTCGCCCCCGTGCCGTGGAGGATGAAGAAGACCTCCGCCGGGTTCTCGGCGAGCAGGCTGTACCCGCACATCCGCCGGAAGCCGGCGATCGCCGCCGCGTCGCCGGCGAACACCCGGTCCAGGTGCGCCTCCCACGCCGGGCACCGCGCGCCCGCGACGTACTCGACGTCGGCCATCCTCGTCAGGTAGTCCTCGGGCCGGTGCTCGCGGAACGCGCCCGTCGCGAGGTCGACGGTCCCGTTCCGGACGTTGAAGAGGTCCGGGTCCGCGTCCAGGTCCTCGGCCTGTATGGGCAGCTCGGACCGCGCGAGCTCGAGCATGGCCTTGATCCCGCGCGCGGACTCTGCCTGCCGCGCGAAGGCGAGCAGGACCCGCTTCGCCCCCTCGTCCTCGATCCGCTCGACCTCGGTGTAGAGCCCCCGGGCGGTCCGCTTGGCCTTCGTCCGGATTGCGTCGGCGGTGTCCTTCTCCCAGACGCGGCCGTTCCAGACGAGCCAGGCCTTCATCCCGGCGCAGTAGAGGACGCTCTCCCAGTGCTCGTCGACGAACCGCTCAGCGAGGCCGACCTCGGTGTAGTGGTGCTGGTGCCGCCTGAACGGCGTGACGGGCAGGCGCGTCTTTCGGGCCCGCCCGAGCTCATCGTGGACGAGCGCGGGCAGGTCGGCGGGGTCGAGGGCGTGGGCGTACTCGCCGTTGATGAACCGGATCTCCGCGAGGACTTCCTCCGGGCGCTCTTCGGAGTAGAAGAACCTGGCCCGGGCCGCCTCGCGGAGCGTCCGCCCGAGCTCGCGCTGCTTCGCCACGATCGCCGGGTCCGCCGGTGGGGAATATTGGGCCGCCTCCATCGCGTTTCGCTGGGCCTGGAACTCGCGCATCCGCGCGGCGGTGCTCCCGGTGATGGCTGTCTCAGAGCCAGTTATCTCTCCCGCGCCTCCGCGGTACTCCCCGGGGGGGAAGAAGGGTGGGACGGCGATCGCCGCCGGTCCCGGATCGGGGCCCGCGGGGGGTCGCCGGCCCGGATCGATGGAGTTATCACCTGCGGCGCGCACTCCTCAGTACCCCCTTCCTCTCTGGCTGGGTGGTGCTCCGGACGGGGCCCTCGGTGCTGCCAGGCTCGCCGGCGCCGTCCGGATCTGCTTTCATCATCGTGGTCGGGTATGCGGAGTACCTCACCGGGAGGTTTGGCCTCCTGCGCACGGCCCACTCCTTCGCCTCCCGGGGGAGGGTGATGGCGGCCGGGCTCGTCGCGATTCTGGGTCTCATCCGGTCACTCCCGGATGGCATCTTGATCCATTCATATACACTTGGTTATTGGAGTAATCATGGTAAAATATATCGAGAGAGTCTCGCGAATTGCGGCTCTGATTTGTCGTGCACGACAAATTCGGGCGTATTTTCTGTAAAAATATAATATCTTTTTGGGAGCTCACGGTGGCACCCTGTGCTCCCGCGCGGGGGTGAACCCGGTTCCCGCGAGGCGAAGAGTGCCGGGGGACGGGTGGGATCCTGTGATCGCGACGGCGATCTCATCGAGCGTGAGACGGTGTAGGTGGTAGACGAACGTGACGGTCTCGCGGTCGGTAGCCTCGACCTTCAGCTCGAGGAGCGGGCGCCGGTGATCCGTCGCGCCGGCCGGACGGTGCGACCTCTTCGGGCTCGAGGCGGCTGCTGGACCGAGGACGTGGTGCGTCCCCGCACCCGCCGCGGTTACGGGCCCTGCACGTCGGGCGACCTGGATGCGAGGAAGAGGTCGTCGCCGGCGAACTCGGCGTAGTAGACGGGGTGCTTGCTGTAGTACCAGGAATACTGTTCGAACTGCAGGCTGTACGAGCCGTCGGCCGCCGTCGTGGCGGTCCCGCAGTCGTGGATGATGGTCTCGGTGGGGAGCCGCCACCGGAGCGTCACCGGCCGGTTCGCGACGGGACCGCCCGTCGCGTCGACGAGCCTGCCGTGGAGGTCCAGCAGGTAGCCGCCGGCGCCGTTCTCCATCGGGACCGTGTACGCGAGCGTCAGGGTGGACGGGATCGGTGCGATCCTCCCCTGGAGCGATCCTGTCGGCCCGGCCCCCGAGAGCAGGAGGCCGACGGCGATGCCGACCACCGCGATGGCGGCGATCGCGATCAGAAGGGTAGTCCGCTTCATGAAACCTCGCTCCGTGCGATGCTGATCGATATGGCGTTGGGATGATAAGGCTTCCTCTCGGGAGGTTGCGGGGGGTCGTGACGGGCGGGGGAGGGACGAGGAAGCGGGTCTTATCCCGCAATGGCTGCCTCGACGACGGCAATCTCGTCGGGCGTGAGACCGTAGAGGTCGTAGACGAACGCGTCGCTCTCGCGATCGGTGGTCTCGAGCCGCACCTCAAGGAGCCGGTCGGGCGTTCCGTGGACGCGACCGGCAGGCGGCGGTGGGGCGGAGAGCGGTAGTGGGCAAACGTGATCTATGGCTCCCTCCCCTTCGTGACCACCGAGGAGATCGTTGAATACACCTGAGTCCCGGCCCGCGCTGTATATATCGGATACCTGCTTACACCCTGCGCAGGGATGCCCCAGGCAGACGAGATCGGAACAGCCGTCGAGCGGGTGGTGGTCGACACCTGTCCGGACGGCACCGCCCCGGGTGCACCGGTTCTCCTGGCCAGGAAGGGAGAGATCCTCTACCGCGGGGGGACGGGCCAGGCGAATCTCGAGCACCAGGTCCCGTTGAGGCCTGACATGCCCTTCCGGCTGGGCTCGTTGACCAAACCCATCACCGCCACCGCCATCCTGATGCTGGTCGAATCCGGCCGGCTGGCACTCACCGACACGCTCGAGCGCCTGTTGCCGGAGTATCCCGCGGGCGATGCGACCATCACGCTGGAGCATCTTTTAACGCATACCTCCGGTATTCCCGAGTTCACCGAACTCCCGGAGTGGTATGCGATCCATCGCCAGGACGTGACCATCGATCAGGTGGTCGATCTCTTCACGACGTTGCCCCTCGCCTTTGAGCCGGGCACGCGCTGGGCGTACAGCAATTCAGGCTATCTCCTGCTGGGAGCCATCATCGAGAAGGTCTCGGGAGAGCGCTACGCAGACTTTCTCGCGAGACAGATCTTTGCGCCGCTGGAGATGGCGTCCACGTCGTACGATCCCACCTCAGGTTGCATCATCCCCCACATGGCCAGCGGCTATTCTCGGGGGGCCGATGCCTACGTGCATCCCGAATATTTCAGCTTCACCCATTTCCATGCCGCCGGCGGGCTGACGTCGACCGTGGACGATCTCGCCCGCTGGTGGACGGCCCTCCTGTCGGGCACCCTGCTCGGCGCCGAGACCCTTGGCAGGATGTGGACGCCATCGAGGCTGGCGGATGGCCGGTCCGCCCGCTACGGCTACGGCTGGTGGGTGGGCGAATGCCGGGGGCACCACGCGGTGGAGCACTACGGGTCCGTCCCGGGCTACGCCACGTACCTGCTCGCCCTGCCCGAGGACGAGATATTGGTCGTCATCCTCTCGAACGACGACGGGGCGGTCAACCGGGTCGAGCGCCTGGCCGTCAAGATCGCCGGCACGGCCCTCGGAGACCCCTATCGCCCGCCCGCACCGATTCCGCTCTCCGCCCGGGAGTTGGACCGCTTCGCCGGCTCCTACTGCTCTCGGGACGGGGCCATGCTGACGGTGACCGTTGATGGGGGACCGCTGACGCTCCAGACTTCGGCCGGAGACCGCTTCATCCTCCAGCCCGACTCTTCGCGGGAGTTCTTCTTCCCGGAGGTCCCGGAGTCCCGCCTCGTCTTCAGGGGTGCGGACGATCGCGTGGACGGGCTCGAATGGCGGCCCCGCCGGGGTATGCCCGTTCAGGCCCGGAAGACCTCGTGAGCCGGCACTCGTTGTGCGTACGAGTCGGCCGGTGCGAGGTCTGTGGTTTGGGGAGGGCCGCGTGGAAGGGGCCGTTCTGCGAGACGTGCTGCCGACGGGAGTCGAGGAGAGGGGTGGAGGTTGAAGAGCCGGCCGTGGTGATAGGGGTAGCGTGCTCGGTTGTTCTCCGCCCGCTTGATTGACCGCTTTTCATTGAATCCCCTCCATACGCCGATGAACTTCAATAAATGCTTCCATGATTTCATCTTCCCTTCGCTCAAGCAATGCGATAATCATTCTAGACGGGCGCACCGGATGAACTACTTGAAGCAGACTAAGGTTGACATTGAAGAGAGAAATGGCAGTATTTTGGCCCGGATCGGCCATTCCTATATTCGTTGGACCGGCTAAGCTCAAATCATCCTGCAAGTTCCCTAAGGAAAACTATTGCGCTTTTGCATCAGCGTGGACGGGGTGACTCGCCATCCGATAATAGGGTTGCATATGATCCATCCCCGTTGCACCCTCGATCCTTCTGAAATGGATTGGACGTTTTGTTGTTCCTTCTAAAGCTTCGGCAGCCCATCCATTGGGTTCACCAAATGCTGGTCCAAAACGGGCATAAAAAGCATCCCTTTTCCTCTTTAATTCGTCAATGTAGGTTTGGGGTTCCTTCGAGTCACCCAGTCTTTCGGCATACTCTTGAAAATACACGCCGCTTTGTATGATCAACGACATCATAAGCGAGCCAACGCTCGGCTGTTCGATCTCCATTCTCCGCAATAAATTTTGATACTATTGATAATTCAAAAATGGAGCGCCAACGGGCATTCGCTCCTTCTGGAAACCCCTGCCTCATCAATATCAAAATTTCTTGTGCGATGAGGCACGCTCTTCCATGGATCCGTATGAGAGCCTCGAAAGTGAACCAATTTTCCGCAACCGCTTTGGAACGGAGTTCATGATTGAGTCTCTCTCCTCGTTTTAAGGAAAGAACAATTTATTCGTCAAGTAGGTGAAGGGGTTTCTTCCAGATTTTGTTCGAGTTATTGTTGGAGACCCGTCGGGTTGCCTTATGGTGTCGCTTAACGACTTGTGGCATTATCCGACGCAATTGATCGCATCGCCGAAGGATCTCTTCCTGCAGCACTTCATTTCCCATGGCATTAAGGGTTTCATCATCGACATCAAGGACTGTCGAATCCTCAAAGGATGCGATATCAAAACGTGCGCAAATGACTTTTTCCGTTATTCCATCGTGAATTGCATCGGGTGATAGTGTATCGTTAATTCACTCTTCATCCGATGCCATGGTTTTCAGAATGCGTTATCGTTTTCATTTTTATTAAAGAGACAGTGGTATTTGCCCATCAATATCCCTCCCGCTCCTTCTTCTCAAGGAGGTATAATTAAAGGAGCCCATCATCGCCGGCGCCATCGCTGTCACCACGGGCGGTGGCGCGAGCATCGCCGAAGTCCGGTACCGCTGACGTGAGCCGGCAGGACTGGCGGTGCGTCCGGGAACGGCCGAAAAAAGTAAATATCCTGCTCGACGCACCACCGCACAGTCGCGGTTCGGCCGTGGGAATCAGGTGAGGTGACAATGGGAATCAGGAAGTTCGTCTGCCGGCAGGTTCACGGATTGATGAACGGGGCGATGAGCATGGCTCGCGGCTGCATGCCCGCCGCCCTCGCGGGTGGCAGGTGCATGCCGGCGATGGGTGATGAGGTCAATGTGGACATCTGCGAGGGCATGGACGATATCGTCGTCGTCGCGGACCTCCCCGGCACCGAGAAGGAGAACATCGTGGTCCGGCTCTGCTCCCCGACCGAGCTCTGGATCTCCGGAGCGCGCTGCTCGCAGATGGTCGATATCGCGGGAGGCGGCGAGGTCGTGCACCGGGAGCTGACCTGCGGGCGCATGTACCGCCGGGTCTCGTTCCCGAGCGACGCGACTGCCGGGGGCGCGACGGCGTCGTATGAGAACGGCGTGCTCACCGTTCGCCTCGCGAAGGTCGAGCGCGGCGAGCGGATCCCGATCACGTAATCCTCTCGTGGAACGCGTCAGTCGCCGACGGGGGGCTCGGAGCCGGCCCGTCACCCCGCCCGGTCAGCGGACGCCTGCTCCTGACGACTGCTCCGCCTCGGTACCCTCGAGGCAGAAGGTGAGGTGCACGAGCCCGAGCTCCTCCTCGACCGGGCAGGCCGGGCAGATGCACCCGAGGTCCTCGGTGATGCAGCGGGGGCTCCGGCCCAGGACGCAGTAGAGCCGCTCCTGCGCGTCGTCGGCGCAGGGCGTGTACGTCGGGCACTGGGGGCAGATACAGGTCCGCCGGAGCCGGTCGGGGTCGGCTCGCCCGGGCTGCGGACCGGTGCCGGGTGCGTCCATCCCCGTCACCTCCCCCGCACCGCCGCGGGCAGTCCGCCGTGAACGCCCGCGATCTGCCACTCCCTCTGCAGCACACGCTCGAAGTCCTCACCGGCCGCCTCGAGGGCCTCCTGCGAGATGTGGCAGGTCGCGCGCGGAAAGACCTCCGTTTCCTCCCGGGAGAGGTGACAGCCCGTCAGATCAAGGAGCGGCACGAGCTTCGATTGCCACAACCGGGCCGTGTACGGGGTTCCGGCGAGGTCCTCCGCGAGCATATCCATGGACCGATGCCCCGCGATCAGCACGAGCGTGTCCGGGAGCAGCGCGGGCGTCCTCTCCATCTCCGGAAAGATGGTCGCCTCCTCGGCCACGGCATGGGCATGAACCCGGTGCACCAGAAACGGGTAGACCTCCTCCCTGAGCGCCGCCGCCTCACCGGTGCTCCTCCGGAGCCACGCGAAGATCAGGCGGAATTCGTCGTGATCGCGCTTGATGTATTCTCCGACTGTGGTCGCCATATCGAATGGTCCCTCGTGACCGGCCCGGCTCCTGTCGGGCTCGTTCTGGGTCACTCCTTCGGAGGCCGGACTTAAAAACGTTGGGCTCTGGGGTCTACGATAGTCCCTGTCCGCGGATAGACGGCTTGGACCTGTATTGCGGCCAGACGCTCGTCCGTCGCCTACGCCGCCTCGTAGGCCTGGAGAAATGCGTCGCGGTCGATCCCGATCTAAAGTGCAGATCGCGCGGAGGGTCGAACCCCTGATGGCTTCGTGGTTCGGCATCGTCAACGGTGTCCGCGAACCGTCGGGGTTCGATCGCTCCATGGTGATATGGTTCCCCACGCGGACCACGCGGAACCCAAGCGCAGTCAGCGTCCGGACAACGCGCTGCACGGGAGCGTCTCGTGAAACCTCATTCAGACCGTGACCTCGGCCAGCCGGGCGTCGATGACCTCCGCGTCGATCGCGTCGGGGCCGAAGGTCTCGAGGTGGAACCGGATCGCGGAGACAACGTCGCCCTCGGCCTCCTCGTAGGTATCGCCCTGGCCGACCACGGCACCACGGAGGCCCACGGGGTAGGCGACGAACCCGTCGGCGTGCTCCTCCACCACGATCATCACGCGCTGCATGCCACGATTGTCTCGCGTGCGAATGGCTAATTCCTCTGCCCCACGTAGCGGAGCGCCCGCCTCCGTCGCTCCGCCGGCACCGGCGGCCGGTGTCATCACCGAAGCCTCTGGCCGTTCCCTTCGTCTCCCCGCGCGCGGAACGTCCGGCAGGAGGACGGGCCGTGCCTGGTACTATCGACCTCGATCAACGACGGAGACCACGCGTCCACCGTCTCGTTCATCGTGTGAGAGCGGCATTCATGAAAGAGTCGCGAACAGGTGATCTCAGTACGAATGAGCACCCTCATTGAGATGACATGGTTGTGATAAGGTGGATCATGAACGACCTCCTGGCTCATGCTCCCTACCCATGCCGGGAAGACCTCGATGATCTCTACCGCGAGGGGATACGCGCGATCATCTCGCTCGAGAGACGACCTGATCGTGATCTCGCCGTCATTCGGAGTATCGGGTTCGACTATCTCGAAGTACCGGTCCGTGATTTTACCGCACCAACGGTGGAGCAGCTCGATGAGATCAATGCGTTCATCGACCGGAAACGGGAGGCAGGAGAACCGGTGCTGATCCATTGTTTCCAGGCTGGCCGGAGCGGCACGGCACTCGCGGGCTACCTGATCCACCAGGGCTCGAGTTTCGAGATGGCCGTGCGGGAGGTTCGGAGCCGGATACCCGGTGCGCGTGCCATCGAGACCGACGAGCAGATGGAGATTTTGATGCGGTATGCCGGGATACACGAACACTAGGGATCTCCCTGTTCGGCCTATCGGTCCTCCGACGTGATACCCGGTGGGATCGAGGAGATCGAACCGACGAGATCCATCGGAAGACTGGTGAATAGATCGAGATAGGAAGGTCACCTCGTACGGCCCGGGATCGCCGGCGCCGGCGTCCGGGCCAGCCCGCCGGTGACGGCTTCGCCCTTACCGGACCCAGTGCAGCACGTCCCGGATGACCGACCACCGAGGCGCCCGGCGGCCCGTCTCCTTCCCAAGCACCCAGTAGTCGTACTTCGCCTCCAGGGCCCCGGACCGCTCCTCCATGGCGAGCCAGTAGTCGACGAAGAGCAGCGAGACGTCGTCGCATTCCCGGGCGAGGGCGTAGACCGACGAGGCCGCGGAGGCGCCGGAATACTGCACCGCCGCGACGGCGTAGAAGGGGTGGAGCAGGGTCAGCGGGGTCCCCGTCTCGGCCGTGGTCAGCAGGGCGTCGGCGTCGGCCCGGTCGAAGAACTGCTCGGGGTCCTCGAGCGGGACGATGGTCGCCCGGGGGAAGATGGCGGCCGCGGCCCGGTCGTAGTCGGTGTCGCCGGCGACGGCAATCCGGAGCCCCTCCATCCGCGCCACCGCGTCCAGGTCCTCGAAGGCGCCCGTTCGCTCGTCCCGGGTGACGAGGGCCAGGTGGAGATCCATGTACGGCGCGGTGTACCGGGCCTTCTCCATCATCGGCGAGACCAGGACGAGGCCGGTCATCACGATGTCGCAGCCCCCGGCGTTGACCCGGTCCAGCGCGTTCTCCCGGTCGACGGGCACGAACTCGACCCGGGAGACGTTGAGGGCCCCCGCGAGGTCGTAGGCCATCTGGACGTCGTGGCCGACGAGCTCGCCCTCGCGGTTGAAGTAGCAGAAGGGCATGGCGTTCGGAATGTACCCGACCCGGAGGACGCCCCTTGCCCGCACCCGGTCGAGCAGCGTCGCGTTCTCCCCGCCCGGCGGCTGCGTCGCCGGCGGCACCCCGGCATAGTCCCGGTAGACCGTTGTCGCGAACTGCTCCCCGACGGGCGCCCCGCCGGGGCCCGTGGGCATCGTCAGCCCCAGGACGGTCGCATCCTCCTGCGGCGAGGTCGCGAGGACGGCGCCGAAGGCCGCGTTCAGTACGACGACAACGGAGACGAGGGCGACGGCGCCGACCGCCGCGGAGATGAGCGCCCGCCGCACCCGGAGCCTCCCGACGCCCGTGAGGAAGGCCGTGCCGATGGCGGAGAGGGCGAAGATCGACATGCAGCTGAGGGCCGCGGTGAAGTAGACCTGGAGCGGGCTGGCGACGAGGTAGAGCTCCATGGCGTCCGCCGGCAGCCGCATCATCTCGAGGATGAACGGCAGCGAGACCTTGGCCGAGCCGAAGAGGCTGGGGACGCCGAGGAGCGCGAGAAGGGCCTGCTCCTGCAGGGTGAAGAGGTCGTTGTAGTACCAGGCCGCGAAGAGGACGAAGAGCAGGACGACGAACGCCCCGAGGGTCGGGAGGCTGTACGCGAGCGGGACCAGGACGCCGCCGTACGCCGCCGCCCGCTCCTCGACGGGCAGGGTCGTATCCGTTTTCGGCTCCTCCGCCGCCCCGGCCCCCGGCGGTCCCCCGCCGGCGCTCGGCGACCGGAAGAGGCTGGCCACCCCCTCGGTGAGGAGGGGCAGGGCGATGAAGACGCGGGCGGTCGCGAAGCCCATCAGGACGCCCCGGTGCGCGGCCGCGAGGATCTCACGGTAGGTCCACGGCGTCAGGGAGTAGACCAGGAGCGGGAGGATCACGAGGGCGAGGACCAGGCAGAGGACGACGGCCGAGACGTAGTAGACCTGGATCTGGAGGAGCTGCGGCCAGGTGAGGGTCCCGAACGTCACCGCGGTGATGGCAAAGACGCCGACCGGCACGACCGCCATCAGCAGCCCCGTGATCCTCGAGAGCGCGGCCTCGAGGTTCCGGAGCAGCTCGATGAACGGCCGGTTCCGGGCATCGCCGATCAATGCCCACCCGAGCAGGACGCAGAAGAGGACGATGGCCGGCATCAGTCCCTCGGCGAGGGATGTGAAGATGTTGGAGGGGATGAAGAGCGAGATCAGGTCGGTCTCCTCGCCACCGGAGACCCCGGACGTGCTGAAGAACGAGGTGGGCTGGACCGGCGGGAAGGCGTACTGCATGGCGAAGAAGACCAGTACGCCCAGGCCCCAGATCACCAGGACGACCCCGGCGACCTTCCGGAGGAAGTCGACCGCGTCGGTCTCGCTGAGGGTTCCGATGCCCGTGATGATGAAGATGACGACCGTGGGAATGACCGTGATCTGCATCAGCCCGATGAAGGCGTTGCCGACGGGGTCGAGGACGGCGGTCATCTCGCCGAAGAAGAGCCCGGAGAGGGCGCCGGCGAGGATGCTCAGGAAGATCTTCGCCGTGAAGCCGATCCGGGGAGGGTTCATCCTGTGGACTCCTCGCGTATGACGGTCCCGGCTCGCGCGGCACGCGGTCGGCCGGCAGGGACCGTGTGGGGTGCCGGCAGGAATGGGGGCGCGCTACAGGATCAATCTGGACAGCGCCGGAAAAAAGGGTTTGCCATGGCCGTCGACCGTTCGTCGCGATCCGATCAGGACGATGGATGGCGGGCGGCCCGGGGGCGAGCGCGACACGAGGGAGGCCCGCGGGGGAGGGCATGGCGCCGGACCGTCGCGAGGGGAGATCGCGGTATGAGGCGGTTGCCGGCGGACGCCGCCGCCGGCCCCTCCAGTCGCCTCGTTGCCGGGACGGTCGCGACCGTGACGAACGCAGCTCCGCGGGTCAGCGGACGTTCTCCCTCAGGCTCCGGGCAAACGCCTCGGCACGCCCGAGGTCGTCGGCATTGGGCCGGCCCTTGTTCAGCCCGCCGAAGTACTTCAGGAAGACGTTCGTGTTCCACCCCGCGCAGGCGAACTCGCCGACGACGTCGTACCCCTTCTCCTGCAGCCTCTCCCGCATCCGCCGGTGGTTCTTCGAGACGAAGTCGCCGCCCGCGGCTACCGCGGGGGCCCCGTAGGTCGAGAAGAGGAAGGCCCTCCGATTCCCGGCCGACGGGAGCCTGTCGGCGAGGTCGAGGAGGGAGGGATGGAAGGTCGCGTGGTAGATCCCCGAGCCGAACCCGACCAGGTCGCACGCCGCGACCTCCTCGGGCGACACCTGCAGTGGTGTCGTCACGGGTGCGCCGAGCACCCCCGCGATGGCGCGGGCGACCTTCTCCGTGTTGTTGTGATGGTACGAGCAGACGACCACGAGCGATCGCAGCGGCCCCGCTTCTCCGGTCCCGACTTCATCCGTCTCCACGATCTTCACCGGTTCTTCTCTTCCCTGTGCCACGGCTATATCACCGTTTCCTTTCGCGTGCCCGGTTCGACAGGGGGAGGCACCTCCGCGGGATCTGCTGCCGGCGGGAATCGAAGCGGGGCCTTCGGCCCGGCGGCCGGTTCACGGATCGAAGGCTCAATGTCACCCTGTTGTTCTGCGCCGGGCCGCCGCCCACGACGGGGCCCGCGCCGGACAGCCGGCTCGACGGGAGCGCGCTGCGCCGGCCACGATCTCTACGGTGTGATCGCCGTCCCGGCTCCGCCTCACCGTGCCGGGGAGGTGGGCACTTCGGGCAGGGAATTCAGGAAACACCCGAGTATCCAGGCTTCGAACGGGGAAAGAAGGATACAGCTGCCCCCTGCGCCCACGTGCCCCCCCAGGGCAGCGGGCTCTACCCCCCGCCCGCTCACCGTGACGGCTTCGGCACGAAGAGCCGCACCGGGCACCGGCCCGCGTCCCGATCGGCCGGCACCGGGCCGGCCATCCGGCACTCGCCGGCGTCCTTCTCTCTCGGCGTGTAGTTCTGGCAGTCGCTGCAGGTCGGCATGCGTCGTAGATGCGCGCCATCGGCCATAGCCCTGCCGATCCGGACGCCACAAGGCTATACACGATGAACGCACAATTTTTCTACCGGTTTATTCGAGGCTCACCATGCGACTTCTGCTGATCCATAGCGACTCCATCGAGTACGAGGCGAGAGAGAAGACCCCGATCGCAGAGGAGTGCTCCCTGCTCGCCGACGGTATGGAGGAGGCACTGACCGTCTTCTCCGCCGTCGAGCAGGGGGACGGCGACAGTATCGAGGACGTCGTCCACCAGGCCGTCTCCGAGATCGTCGAGACCGCCGACCGCGTCGGGACGAGAAACATCCTGCTCTACCCCTACGCGCACCTCTCGAACGACCTCGCGGCCCCCGACGTCGCGATCAAGGTCCTGGCCCTGGTCGAGATCGGGCTCAACGACCTCGGCGCGTACACGGTCAAGCGGGCGCCGTTTGGCTGGTACAAGTCCTTCTCGCTCCGCTGCAAGGGCCACCCCCTCTCCGAGCTCTCGAAGACCATCGTCCCCTCCGGGACGGACGAGGAGGGCGGGCCCGAGAAGCCCGCGGTCGAGCACTCCTTCTTCGTCCTCACCCCCGACGGCCTCGAGCACGAGGTCGACGAGTTCCTCGACGACACCCCGTTCGGCTGCCTGGTCAAGAAGGAACTCGGGGTGGCCGTCCCCACCGGCGGCGATCCCATCCACGTCGAGCTGATGCGCGCCAAGGAACTCGTCGACTACGAGCCCGCCTCGGACGTCGGCAACCTCCGCTGGCTCCCGCGCGGCAAGCTCGTCCGCGACCTCCTCGCCGACTACGCCCTCGGGCTCGTCCTCGAGTACGGCGGCTCGCCCGTCGAAACGCCGGTCATGTACGACCTCGGCGACCGGGCCATCGCCGAGCATGCGGACAAGTTCGGGGAGCGGCAGTACCGCTTCCGCTCGGGCAACCGGTCCATGATGCTCCGCTTCGCCGCCTGCTTCGGCATGTTCTCGATCATGCGGGACATGCACATCTCGCCGAACACCCTCCCGATGAAGATGTACGAGCTCTCCACCTACTCGTTCCGGCACGAGCAGCGCGGCGAGGTGATCGGGCTCAAGCGTCTCCGGGCCTTCACCATGCCCGATATGCACACCCTCTGCCGCGACATGGAAGAGGCCATGACCTGCTTCGAGGAGCAGCTCCGGATCGGCTGGCGGACCGGTACGGACCTCCAGACACCGCTCGTCGCCGTCTTCCGGTGCACCCGCGGGTTCTTCGATGAACACCGGGACTGGGTGATCGATCTGGCCCGCCAGTCGAACGAGCCGATGCTGGTCGAGCTCCTCTCCGGGCGCGTCCACTACTGGATCGCGAAGGTCGACCTCGCCGCCATCGACGGCCAGGGCCGGCCGATCGAGAACCCGACGGTCCAGATCGACGTGGAGTCCGCGGACCGGTTCGGGATCCGGTATCACCTGGACGGCGAGGAGGTCCATCCTCCCGTCCTCCACTGCTCGCCCACGGGCTCGGTCGAGCGCGTGATCTGCTCCCTGCTCGAGCAGACGGCCCGCCAGGAGGTCCCCCACCTCCCCGCCTGGCTCGCGCCCACGCAGGTACGCGTCGTCCCCGTGGCCGAGCGCCACCTCAACTTCGCGGCCGACCTCGTGAACCGGCTCAACGCGGCCCGCATCCGGGCCGACCTCGACGACCGGGACGAGAGCATGGGCAAGAAGGTCCGCGAGGCCGGCATGGACTGGGTCCCGTTCGTGGCCGTGGTCGGTGATGCCGAGGTCGAGACAGGCAACCTGACGGTCACGATCCGCCGGCTCTCGAGCAGGAACAAACCCCACAAGGAGCAGTTCACCATCGACGAACTCGAGCGGCTGGTCCACCAGGCGACCGCGGGCATGCCGTTCAGGCCGCTCTACACGGCCCGCCGGCTCTCGGTCCGCCCCCGCTACATCTAGCCCTCGTTCTCTCCGGACCGGGACCCGGGGTATCCCCGGGCAACCGATTCCTTTAAAGCCCTGCGGTGAGATGTCACGGCGAGGGGCTCTCTCATGGTCGTCGTGCTCTACTTCGACCCCGACCCGGCATGGCGTGAGCAGGCCGGGCAGTGCCGCTCCCTCCGGTCGGGTCTGGAGACCGTCACCGCCGGGACGTTCGGCGAGGCGACCACCCTGCTCCGCGAGCAGGAGGTCGATGCGGTCGTCGCCGACCCGCCCGGGACCGAGCTGCTGGCCCTGCACTCCTTCATCCGGCTGCTCCCCCGTCCGGTCCCGTTCGTGCTCTTCATGCAGCCGGGGCGCGAGGCCCTGGCGATCCGGGCCGTCGACGGCGGGGGCGTGCGTTACGTCGAGAAGGGCGGGGACCCCGCTGACCGGCTCCGCGCCGTCTTCGCCCTGATCGATTCGCTCTGCCGGGGCCGGGACGAGCTCGTCTCTCTCCAGCGCCGGAACGAGGCCCTGTCGTTCCTCTCCGGGACGGCGATGGACCTCGTGCGCATGGACGATGAGACGGACATCTACCGGTACATCGCCGGGCAGGTGCTGCGCGTCGTGCCGGAAGGGTTCGTGAACGTGGCGCTCTTCGACCCCGCCTCCCGCCTCCTGACGGTACACACGATCGTGCCTGAGGAACCGGCCGTCCGGGTCGCCCGGGAGGAGCTCGGGACCGATCTCGTCGGAAAATCCTTTCCGATCGATGCCGACCCGACCGCGGTGACGATGCTCGGGTGCAACCGTCTGGTGGAGGCCGTGACATCGCTCTACCACGGCATGATGCAGACACTGCCGGAGGAGGCGTGCCGGCGGATCGAGGAGCGGCTCGACATCGGCAGGTACTACACGATGGGGTTCACGTGCCGCGAAGGGCTCTTCGGTCTGCTCACCGTCACCGTCCGGAAGGGGCGCGAGCTCGAGCCCGAGCTGCGGGAGCTGATCGAGGTCTTCGTCCGCCAGGCCTCGGTCGCCCTGCTCCGCCTCCACTCCCGCGCCCGCCTGCGGGAGAACGAGGCGCGGTACCGCGCCGTGGTCGAGAGCCAGCACGAGCTGGTCTGCCGCTTCCGGCCCGACGGCACGCACCTCTTCGCGAACGAAGCCTACTGCCGGTTCTTCGGCCTCGACCCGGCGTCGATCGGCGGGGCGCGGTTCATCCCCGTCATCCCCGACGCGGACCGGGGAGCGGTCCAGGACTACTTTGCCGGGTTCTCGCCCGAGAGCCCCGACGGGGAGATCGAGCACCGCGTCCGCCTCCCGGACGGGAGGACGCGCTGGCTCCAGTGGTCCGACCGTGCGTTCTTCGGACGGAACGGGGCGATTCGAGAGTTCCAGTCGGTCGGGCGGGACGTGACCGAACGGAAGGAGGCCGAGCTGGGCCTGGCCGCGCTGACGGCCGGGCTCGAGGAGCGCGTGGCCACCGCAACGGCCGAGCTCCGGGTCGCCGTCCGTGACCTCGAGGCGTTCAGCCACCACGTATCCCACGACCTCCGCGCGCCGCTGCGCGCCATCGACGGCTACCTCGGCGTCATGATGCTGCAGTACGCTCCCGACCTCCCGCCCGGGGCGGTCGCGCTCGTGGGACGGGCGCGGGACGGCGTGTTCCGCGCGAACCGGTTCCTCGACGGGCTCGTCTCGCTGGCCCATCTCTCCCGCCGGCCGCTCAGCATGGCACGGATCGAGACCGCAACGCTCGTGGAGGACGTGCTCGGGGAGCTCCTGCCCGACCCGTCGGTGCGGCGCGTCGAGGTGACGGTCGGCCCGCTGCCGCCCTGCCGCGCGGACGCCGAGCTGCTGCGGCATGTCTGGCAGAACCTCGTCTCGAACGCGCTCAAGTTCACGCGTACCCGCGATCCGGCGCGAATCGCGATCACCGCGGTGGACGGGAGCGGCGAGACGACCTACTGCGTCTCCGACAACGGCGTCGGGTTCCCGCCGGAGCACGCATCCCGGGTCTTCGACGACTTCGCCCGGTTCCACGACGCCCGTGAGTACGAGGGCTCGGGGATCGGACTCTCCCTCGTCCGGCGGATCGTCGAGCGGCACGGGGGGTGCTGCCGGGCTGAATCGAGACCGGGCGAGGGCGCGACCATCTCGTTCACCCTGCCGGCCTCGTGAGGCCCGTGCCTGCGGCCACGCGTCCGGGGAACGGCTCCAATCGGCAGGCCCTGTCGGGATCGCGATCCCACGGGAGGGTGTTCGTCCCGCATCAACACGATTCACCACCCTTATGTAACCGCCATGTAAACCGTAACTCATGGCTAATCCGACCGTCCTTCTTCTCGCGCTCATCGTGGTCATGGCGCTCGTCGCGGGCTGCGTCCAGACCCCGCCCGCTCACGAGATGCCCGGAACCACGCCCACGGTCACCGCGCCGGTGACCGAGTCCGCCGCGCCCGCCACCTCGGCCGACCTGATCGCGTTCGTGCGCCAGGCCGCCTCCGTCGCCCGCGACCACGGGAGGGAGACGGTGCTTGCCGCGGTCAACGCGGGGAACGCCCCGTTCGTGGCCGGGGACGTGTACATCTTCGCCGTCGATTACAACGGAACCCTGCTCGCGGACAGCGTGGAGCCCGAGCGCATCGGATCGGACATCTCGAACCTGACCGACGCCTTCGGGGTCCCCGTGGGGAGGAGGCTCGGCGAGACCGCGCGGTTCGGCATCGGCCTGGTCAGCTACGACCGTCCCGGCCCCGAGAACGGCTCCGCCGCCGAGCCCGCGCTCGCCGTCGTCGAGGACGTGGACGGCGCGTATTACGTGGCGGCCGGCTTCTCCGCCTCCGGGGGCGACGTCTTCCCGTCGCTGGTCATGAATACGACCGGGGCAAAGCCCGGCCGGGAGGACCTTGTCGCCCACGTGAAGAGTGCGGTGGCCTACGCCCGGGAGAACGGGAAGGAGAGGGCCGTCGCGACCTTCAACGACCCGGAGGGGGGCTTCGCGCGGGGCGAGCTCGCCGTCATGGCCCTCGACTACAACGGGACGAGCCTCGCCAGCCCACCGTATGCCCCCGAGGTGGCGGCGAACCGGGTCAACCTGCTCAACTACAACGACCCCGACGGCGTGAACACCATCCGCGGCATGCGCGACCTCGCCCGGACCGGCGGCGGGTTCCTCTATACGGTCGCGAAGGTGACCGTCAACGGGTCCGACATCCTCGTCCCGAAGATCAATTACGCCGAGCCGATCGACGACACCTGGTGGCTCTTCGCGGGCGTCGTCGACCCCGCCTACGCGCAGGTCGCCGCCGGGAACATGACGGGGATTCCGCTGCGGCAGCACTCCCGGGGCGAGCTCTACGCCCTGGTCTCCCGCGCCGTGGACTATGCCAGGACGACCGGGGACGCTCGGGCCCTCGCGGCGATCGACGACCCTGCGGGCCCGTTCGTCGACGGCGACCTCTTCGTCTGGGCGGAGGGAACCAACGGGACCGTGCTCGCCGACCCGTTCTGGAAGGAGGGGATCGGGCAGAACTACCTCGACTTTACCGATCAGAACGGGATGAAGACGACGAGGGTCGGGATCGATGCCATGCAGAACGGGACCGGGTTCTCCCACGCGCTCTTCCAGGACACCGCGTCGAACGGGACGGCACTCGTGCCGAAACTGATCTACATGAAGGCCGTGGACGACGCGTGGTGGATCGGCGGAGGAGTCTACGGCGTGGCGGTGACGGCGTAGGGGGACCGGCCCGACCCGGTCGATCGAACCGCGGCCCGTCGGAGGAGCCCGGCCGGCGAAGTCCGTGCAGGGGGGGTGCCGACCCGCTCGCGGTCGTCGAGAGGCAGGGCGGCGGGCCCGGGACCGGGAATCACCGTCCCCTGGTGCCCCGGAAGTCCCGGGCCGCCCTGCTGATCGCCTTCCAGCGTTTTCGTTCGGCGCGGGCCGACCCGATCTCCGCCTTCTCCTGCGCGAACGCGAGTTCCCCGGCGAGCCTGAGGTAGCTCTCGAGGCGAGCGCGGGGGAGGTGGCCCGCGTCGACGGCCCCGCGGACGGCGCACCCGGGCTCGTGCGCGTGGGTGCAGTCCGAGAACCGGCAGTCGAGCGCGAGCCCGGCGATCTCGGGAAACGTCCCCGCGAGCCCGCCGCCCACGGTGCCGAGGCCGACCTCCCGGAGCCCGGGGGTGTCGATGACGAGCGCTCCGCAGTCGAGCGCGAAGAGCTGGCGGACCGAGGTCGTGTGCCGCCCCTTCCCGTCACGGGCGCGTACACCGGCCGTCTCCTGCACGGCGCGCGCGAGCAGGGCGTTGATCAGGGTCGACTTGCCGACACCGGACGACCCGACGAGGGCGACGGTCCGTCCGGGCGCGAGGTACGGCGCGAGCTCCGAAAGCCCGGTACCGGCGAGGGCGCTGACGACCGCGACCGGGACGCCGCCGGCGACAGGGGCGACGGCGGCAGCGAGCGAAGCCGGGTCCTCGACCAGGTCGGCCTTGTTGACCAGGATCACCGGCCGCGCGCCCGAGGCGTTGACGAGCGCGAGGTACCGCTCGGTCCTGCGGAGGTTCAGGTCCCGGCCGGCGGCCGTGACGATGAAGACGAGATCGACGTTCGCCGCGATCGGCTGGTCCGCCCCGTCCCTGCCGGGGAGGCCGCGGGCGATGACGCTCCTCCGGGGGAGGACGTCCACGATCGTCGAGACCGCTGCCTCCGGCTGGCGGAGGAGGACGACGAAGTCGCCCACCACCGGCAGCCGGCCCGTCCGGTGCAGGGCGCCGGAGGCGTGCACGCTCGCGGCGCCGTCATTCGTCGCAACGTCGAAGACGGTCCGGTGCCGGCAGGTCACCCGGCCCGGGACGTACGGCTCGGGGTATCTCTTGAACGCGGACGCGAACGTCCCGTCCCATCCCAGGGATTCGAGGGTGCCGGACGGCGTCGCGCCGCACGGGTCACGTTCGGGGTTCATGCATTATCAGACTCCTGCACAATCGTTTTGGAGAGGTGATGAACCTGATCTCGATACGCGAGAAACGACAGGGGACGAAGCGGCGATCCGCGATGTGAACACGGCCGCCTTCGATAGATCTGTCGAAGGCGGGGATCTTCGACAGCATCCGCGAGGGGTGCCCGGACCTGGTCTCGCTCGGGGCCGTGGACGATGAGAGGATCGCCGGATACATCCACTTTTCCCCGGCGACGGTCGAGGGGGGGGCCGTCGGTGTGTGCCTCGCGCCGCTCGCCGTCCTGCCCGGCTGCCAGAACCGTGGGATCGGCACGGCGCTGACGGAGCGGGGGATCGCGGTCCTCCACGAACGGGGCTGCCCGTTCGCGATCCACCTCCCGGACGTACCCGATGACGCCTTCATAGTGCTCGTGCTCGACGCCGGGGCGATGGCGGGCGTCCGGGGCGTGGTCCGGCACCTCGTCGAGTTCGACGAGGCGATGGTAGGGGCCGGGGATCAGCCGACCAGCGCGAGCCAGGACCAGTAGCAGAGCCCCTGGACGACGACGAGGACGAGCCCGATCGCGGTGAACGCGCGGACGCGGACGGTGGCGCCCATCCGACCGGCCGCCTCGACCACGATCAGGTTCGAGGCCGCGCCGAGGAGGGTGAGGTGGCCCGCGATGGTCGAGCCGGCAGCGAGCGCCATCAGGGCGGTTGTGCCGTGCGGCTCGACGAAGGGGAGCGCGATCGCGACGAGCGGGACGTTCGAGACGACCTGGCTTCCGGCGATGGCCGCGATCATGAGGGCGGCCGTCGACCCCGACGCGGCCCCGAGCGAGGCCTCCACCAGGCCCGAGTCGCGGACGCCGGCGGTCATGACGAAGAGCCCGACGAAGAGCAGAAGCGTGCGCCAGTCGACCCCGGCGAGGAGCCCGCGGCGATCGGGGCCGAGGGCCAGGAGCGGGGCCGCGGCCGCGAGCGCCACCGCGAGCGGCGGCAGGGGCGGGACGCCGGCGGCGAGGCCGGTTGCCACCCCGGCGAGGGCGAGGGCTCCGAGGACCAGGAGCGAGAGGAGGACCGGGAGGTCGTTCCGCCGGTCGGCGAACGCCGCCGGGGCGGAAGGCCCGGGTGCCGGCAGGGCGGAGACGAGGCCCGGGTAGGCGAGGCGGAGGAGGAGGAGCACGGCCGCGAGGCCGGCGAGGGTCGGCGGTCCCAGGTACAGGAGGAAGGCCGCGAAGGACGAGTCGATCGCGGGGCTCGCCGCGATCAGCAGGTTCTGCGGGCTCCCCAGCGGGCTTGGGACGGACCCCGTCGTGACCCCGGCCATCAGCAGGAGGAGGAGCGGTTCGGGCGCGATCCCCCGGTCGCGGGCGAGCCGGACCAGGAAGGGCGCCCCGACCACGGCTACCGCGTCGTTGGTGACGAGCGCCGCGAGTACCGCGATTCCGGCGAGGAGGGTCGCGAGGACGGGGGTCGAGAGCGGGACGCGGTCGAGCCGGGCGAGGAGGTAGTCGGCGAGCCGGCTCCGGCCGAGCCCCGCCCCGACCACGAAGAGGGCCGCGAGCGTCGCGAGGACGCCCCAGTCGACCGCCTCGAGGGCCGCCCGCGGCGCGACACCGCCCGTCGCCACCACGACGAGGGCGCCGGCAAGGGCGATGGCCCACGCCGGCAGGGTCCGGCCGCGGACCTGGCGGACGGCGAGGAGCGCGGCGGCGACGACCAGGACGGCGACGGGAGGGACGAGCGGCATAACGGTCAAATAGCAACGGCGATGATTGGTATCGTATGAAGTACCGATACCTGATGGTTGCGCTCCTGGTCGGGCTCGCGGTCCTCGCGGCCGGCTGCACCGGCGGCGGCACGACGAACGCGACGACCACGGCCCCCACCACGACGGCCCCGGCCACGGATGCGACGACGGCCGTGGTGACGACGGCCGCGCCGGCCACGCTCCAGTCCCTGCCCGCCGGCATGACCCTCGGCGTCTCGGTGAACCGCCAGCCCTACAACCGGGAGATCGAGGTCACCTTCAACGGCGGCTCGGGCCAGGGGTCCGTGCGGACCCTCGAGACGACCGTCGTCCGGTCGGACGGGACGACCGAGACGAAGCCGCTCGAGGTCCGAGCGGGGTCCGGGGTAACCTTCACCGGCACGAGGGGCACGGACCGGGTCTTCGTGACGGCAACCCTGACGAACGGGAACACCTACCGGTTCTTCGAGCAGACCGTGGTCTGAGGACCGTTCAGCCCTCTTTTTGCACGAGCCAGTGGAGCAGCACGCCCTCGTCGCAGGGGGTGGCCGAGACGAGATCGAGCCGCACGAACGGGCCCGCCGCGGAGAGGCCGTCGCCGTCCGCGAGGGTCGGGGCGGTGCTCCCGCCGATGATCATGTTCCCGACGTAGACGAAGAGCTCGTCCACCAGTCCGGCCGTCACGAGCGCGGCGATGAGGGTGCCGCCCCCCTCGACCATGAGCCGCCGGACGCCGAGGTCGTGGAGCCGCTCGAGCAGGAGGGCGAGGTCGACGCGGTCCTCGCCCGCGACGACGACCGTGGCGAACTCCCCGAGCGCCACGATCCGTTCCGGCGGGGCCGCCGCCGAGACGCCGACGACGCGGAGGCCCGGGCCCCGGTGGAGCACCGCGGCATCGGGCGGGGTGCGGGCGCGGGAGTCGACCACGACCCGCGCGGGGTGCGGCGCCGCGCCCGAGGCCTCGCGGGCCGCGACGAGCTCCGGGCTCTTGACCGTCAGGGACGGGTCGTCCGCGAGCACGGTCCCGATCCCGACCATGACCGCGTCCGCGCCGGCCCGAAGCCGGTCGACGCGCCGGAAGTCGCCGGCGCCGGAGATCCGTACCTGCCGGCGCTCGTACGTCGAGAGCTTGCCGTCAGCCGACATCGCGGCGTTCACGAAGACATGCGGTCGCATGGAGAACCGTTGGCCGCCCCGGGATATGGCACCTCGCCCGCACGGGGATAGTCTTAATGGCAGGAGCGGCGATGGGCGATCATGTACGAGCTCCTGGTCGCTCCCCGCTGGTCGCCTTATCTCGTCGGCGCCGGTATCGGGGTCCTGATGATCCTCTCCTTCCTGCTCTCGAACCAGCCGCTGGGCGCCTCGACCGCGTACGCCAAGGCGAGCGGTATGATCGGCCGCCTCGTGGCGCCCGGGCGGACCGCCGCGATGGAGTATTACGAGAAGGTCACGCCGACCGTGGACTGGAAGTTCACGGTGCTGCTCGGGATCATCATCGGCGGGTTCCTCGCCGCCTGGCTCTCCGGCGCGTTCGGGGTCGAGGTCGTGCCCGCGTTCTGGGCCGCGCAGTACGGTGAGAGCGTCCCGCTCCGCTGGGCCGTCGGCATTGCGGGCGGCGTCCTGCTCGGGTTCGGCGCCCGCTGGGCGGGCGGGTGCACGAGCGGTCACGGGATCGGCGGCAACCTGCAGCTCTCGATCGCCTCGATGCTCGCCTCCGCCGGGTTCTTCATCGGCGGGATCCTGGTCTCGGTCGCGCTCTTCGGCATCCCCTGGGGCGAGGGGATCTGGGCCCTCCTCGGGGGTGCCCCATGACCCTCGACGGGATCCGGAAGAACAAACCGCTCCAGGTCGTCCTGGGCCTCGTCTTCGGCATCGCCTTCGGCTTTCTCCTGATGCGCGGCGGTGCGACGGAGCACGCGGTGATCTGGGGCCAGCTCCTCCTCTACGACTTCACGGTCGTGAAGATCATGCTCTCGGCCGTGCTCGTGGGCATGATCGGGTTCCAGGTCCTCCGCTCGCTCGGGCTCGCCGAGGCCCGGGTGGCCCAGCCGGCGCTGGGCTCCCATCTCGTGGGCGGCCTGATCTTCGGCGTCGGCTTCGGCCTGCTCGGCCTCTGCCCCGGCACGGTGGCCGGCGCCGTGGGCCGGGGGTCGGTCGACGCGCTCGTCTGCGGCGTCCTCGGGCTCCTGCTCGGGACATGGCTCTACGCGGCGGCGTACCCGCGGGCGGGCCCGTGGGCCGAGCGGACCGGGCGCTTCCCCTGGAAGACGCTCCCCGATCTCCTCGGGGGCCGCAGCCCCTGGATTGCGGTCGTCGCGATGGTAGTCGTGATCCTCGTTGTCTTCGCGGCACTCGAGTCGGTGGGGCTGTAGACGAGGCACCCAGCCCGGAGGACGCGGTACGGCTCCGTATTCGCCGGGCCCCCGTTTGCCCTCCCGGGTCCATCGGCGACTCCACCGAACAACGCCCGGGATATCGAGCCCGTCCGTCACGCCCCTGGCCCGAAGGTGGAAGAGAAAAATATTGGATGGATTCCCCTTCGGCGCTTCCGGTTCCACCTGGACATTTCGGGGGAACCTCCCCCGTGGCCAACCCCGCATGTTGCGGTTCACCCGGGGTACTCCGGACGCCGATGACGCGATGCGGCCCCTGCTCATCGCCCGGGAGACCAGGGAGAGGAGGAGATCAGGGCGAGCCCGATTTCTATCCGGCGGAGCAGCTATCTCGACACCGGGAGTGACGGAGAGAGGTCGATCCCGGGCGCGGCCGGACCGGAGATGCCCGATGAAACGGGATCGAGGGACCGGGTGCTTTCGGATTGGACGAATTCTCAAAAATCGAGCAGTCCGGCACCCGATGGGGGCTGGGCCCCATTATTTCAATATTTTTCCTTAAAAAAATATATAATATATCCAGCTTCACTGGCCATCGGTGAGAGGATGGCTGACAGTGAGCGATTGAGAGCCCTGTTGATGAAAGCGAACCGTGATCCGGCCTTCAGGCAGAGATTCCTCGAGAACCCGGAAGCGATCGCCAAGGAGATGAAGACGCCGCTCTCAGACGAGATTGTGGCGAAGCTGGGATCCCTGCAGCGCCTGATCGATGAGCTGGAGGAGATCGAGTTCCCCGTCAAACCTGACCCGATCTTCTATCCGGTCATGAAGCGATGGAAGGTCGAGGCACTGACGAAGGCAGTACGGGAGATGGGGATACGCATACCCCCACAGGAGATCTTCTACCCTGCCGAGCGGTTCGAGGGCATGGGCAGGTTGGGACGGTACTAAGAACCCGCACTTTTTTCATGGTGAATCTTCTCCTGACCACGCGCTGCAACCGATCCTGCCGGTACTGTTTCGCGAGGGAGAAGGTCGCCAGGGATGCAGCGCATGCACAGGACATCTCGCTGGAGAACGTCGACCGGGTCCTGGATTTCCTCGAGACGAGTGGCTGCTCCACCCTTCAGCTCGCGGGAGGGGAGCCGACCGTGCATCCCCGTTTCGAGGAGATCCTGATCAGGGTCCTCTCGAGGGGATTCACGGTCAACCTGCTGAGTAACGGCCTCTGGAGACCCGGACTCCGGTCCCTCTTCTCGCGCGTCTCGCCGGCGAACCTGGGGATTCTTCTGAATATCGATCACCCGGGTACCTATTCACGCGACCAGTGGGAGACCCTGATGGGGAACCTCGAGGGCCTCTGCCGTCGGGGGAATGTCTCGGTCAGTTTCAATATTTTCGAAAAAAAGCCGAAGGCGGAGTACATCTTCCGTCTGGTCTCCCGGTTCGGATTTCACACGATCCGGCTGAGCTTCTCCATGCCGGTGGTCTTCGGGGACCGGACGAACGAGTATCTCCCGATCTCGGAGTACCGGGACCTCGCGCCGTTCTTCCTGGGATTCCTGCGGAGGGCCGATCGGTTGGGCGTGACCGTACGTGTCGATAATACGATACCTCCCTGCATGTTCTCGCCGGCCCAGGTCGGCAGGCTGATCCTGCGCGGCGTGATCGATCCCCGCAGGAACTTCGTCTGCAACCCGGCGATCGACGTGGGGCCGGACCTCTCCGTCTGGCGATGCTTCGGCACGTCCGGTTTATTCAATCGCAGTCTCGAGGACTTTCGAACACTGGCGGAGCTGGAGGACTATTACCAGGCGGCTCTCAGGCCCTTGCAGTACGGTGTCTACCCCATGCCCGAGTGCGCGTCCTGCGAGTACGCCCGCAGGGAGGTCTGCCAGGGAGGCTGTATCGGGTATGCCGCGGCCGTCTGCATGGCAAAGGGCTCCTGGCCCGCGGAAGCGGTCGATCCGCTCTCGATGCGACTGGTACTCTCCGACGACACGATACGGACCGAGTACGACCTCCCGTCGCCGTCGGTCATCCTGCTCAAAGGGGACCGGGAGCTCGTCGAGATCACCCCGGCGCTCGATCGGTACCTGTCCTACTTCGACGGAGAGCGCACGGTAAGAGAGACCGTCATCGCCCAGGTGCGGAATGCTCACCAGGATGGCGACGACGAAATCCTCGACGACCTCCTCGTGACCGTCGTGAGCGAGAAGGTGATCCCCCTGGTCAGGGAGCTGCTTGCCAGGGGTTTCCTGGTCTCGTCGAGCCCTGCTAGCGCAAGATGACGAGGGATGGCGAGGACCGGGCGGGCCTCTCCCCGGATAGCAGCCCGCCCGGCCGGGAACGCGCCCGCCGCGATGGTTCCATCACGACCACCGGTGCGCGTAGCCGCGCCGCTCGACCGGTACGCCGTCGATGGTGACGCGGCCGGCCTCGCCCGTCACCCTCCCGATCGGCGTGGCCGCGACACCGGACACGGGAAGGATCTCGGGCGGGCAGCAGAAGAGGAGCTCGAAGTCGCCCCCGCCGTAGAGCGCGAGCTCGGTCGCCGCCTGTTTGGGCACGCCCCACGGCCGCGGGAGGGCCCCGGACGCGATCTCGAAGCCGCAGGCGTTCACGGCCGCGAGGTCGTAGAGCGAGAGGGCGAGGCCGTCCGAGAGGTCCATCATGGCCGTGGCCCCGGCCAGGCCGAGCGCCCGTCCCTCGACCACGCGGGGCTGCGGCTCGAGGAGCGCGACACGGTGGTCGGAGTACCCGTTGAGTCCCGCCTCGGCACGGCCGGGCGTGCCGGTGACACAGACGCACTCTCCCGGCCGCGCCCCCCGCCGGCGGACCAGGCGGGACGGCTCGACCCGGCCGAGCGCGGTGGAGACAAGCGTCAGCTCGTCGTGCTTATCGATGTCGCCCCCGACGAGCCGCCCCCCGTGCCGGGCGCAGCAGTCCGCGGCGCCGCGCGTGATCCCGGCCAGCCGGGACGGGTCGTCGAGCCCCGCGGCGAGCAGGAGCGCGACCGGCTCGGCGGCCATGGACGCGACGTCCGAGAGGGTGACCGCCGCGGCCATCCATCCCCGCTGCCAGTCGGTCATGCCCTCGGGGAAGTCCGTCGTCTCATGGAGCATGTCGGTGGTCAGGACCAGGCACCACTCGCCGCAGGGGAGCACGGCGCAGTCGTCCTCGACGGTCGCGTCGCCGATCACGGCCCGAACGGCGCCGAGCAGGGCCCGGTCATCCACCGCGCCGCACCTCCCGTCCACGCTCGGTCCGATAGTCGCGGAGCACCCCGACGAGCATTGCCTGCTGCTGCTGGCGCCGGTGCTCCTCCTGGCCCGCCGCCCACGAGGCCTCCGCGGCCGCGAGGCCCGCCGGGTCGGCCCGGCCGATCCGCCCCTGGACCCGGACGCCGACCTCGTCGCCGGCCAGCAGCGGGAGGTCGTGCTCCCGACAGAGCAGGACGAGCTGGGGGTCGACGGCCGCGAGCGAGTCCACGTTGAGGACCAGCCCGCGGACCTGGAGGTCGGCGAGGTCGCGGACGGTCGTGCGGCCCCACCCATCCGTCGCGGCGACGTAAAGGAGGTCCCCCGGCCGGATGCCGAGGGTCTCGTAGAGCCCGCGCACGGCGTCGCGAGTGAAGGCCGCGATCACCTTGACCGGCACCCCCTCCGTGTCGAGCACGGCCTCCTCGTACCGTCGGAGCTGGGACACGCGGCGCTTCAGCCTCCGGACCTGCTTCTCCTCGCGCTTGAGGCGCGCGCGCAGGCTCTCGATCTCCGCGTCGCGGGCCGCGATCTCGGCGGACTCCCGCGCTCGAGCGGCCGTCCGGGCGCGGGCCGCCCTCAGCCGGGCCTCGAGACGGTCGATGGCGCGGTCCTTCTCGCTGCTCTCGTCCTGGAGTTCGCGCACCAGGGTCCGGAGCCGCTTGTTCTGCCCCTCGAGGAGGCGAGCTCGCTCCTCCCCCTCGCCGATCGGCTCGGCCGGCTCCGCCGGCGCCGCACGGGTCGCAGGCGCCGGCCGCTCGCGCAGCCCGTCGAGGGCCTGCTCGAGCGACTGGCCCCGGACGACGGCGGCGCGGACCTCGTCGAGGTCGACCCCGGGCGGCACGCGCCGGAGCATGTTCGCGAAGCGGTTGCGGTAGTGGCGCGCGGCCTCGAGGGCGGCGGTCAGGGCGTCCCGCTCGTGGTCGTTGGCGTACGGGTACGGCCGGGCCGCCTCGAGCTTCGCCTCCACGCTGATGTCGGCCCGCGGGGTCCACGCCGTCGCGGAGAAGGCCCGCCGGACCTTCTCGACCGAGAACGGCATATCGTGGACGTCCGAGGCGATAACGAGCGGCCGGCCGACGTGGGTGAGCTCCTCGACCAGGTCCGAGAGGGAGAGCTGCCGGCTCGAGCGGAGCGCGAGGAGGGTGCCGTCCAGGTCGAGGGCCGCGTACGCGGTCGTCGTCCCCGGGTCGACCCCCACGATCAGGTACCGCGGCTTCCCGGTCACGGGCCGGAAGCGGATCCGCTCCGACTGCTTGCCGGTGACCCGGACCTGGACGTCGGCCCCGCGGTACGTCGAGACGGGCACCTCGCCCCGGGCCAGGGGCACGGTGAAGACGACCCGGCTCGCGCCGCCGAAGGCCCGGGACTCGTGCTTGGTGTACCGCACGCCGGCCTCCGCGAGCTCGGCCTCGATCTCGCGCGCCTTGCGCTGGACCGCCCCGTGGATCTTCCGGGCGTACCGGTTCTGGGACCAGCCCCCCCGCCCGGGCGAGCGGTGGCGCGTGACCGCGATCTCGGTCTGGTTCTCGAAGGCGATCACCTCCGCCCCGGCGCCGAGCGAGGCCACGCGGGCGATGGTCCGCGCCTCGTCGTAGGGCGAGAGGCGGTTGAACCGGATGTTGTACCTCCCCGCGACCTGCGCCAGGCTCTCGGTCCGCTCGCCCCCGGTGACCTGGACGAGGCGCGTCCCGGTCGGCATGGCCTGGAGAAGGGCGTAGAGCTCGTGCTGATCGGCGGCGAGCTCCTGGAGGGAGTCGACGGCGAGGACGTCGGGCCGTTCCTCGGCGAGCCGGCGGAGGAGGCGGTAGAGGGTCACCTCGGTCTCCTCGATGATCTCGCCATCGACGAGCATGACGAACGCGTAGCTCGGCCGGCGCGAGCGCGACCGGACCGAACCCCGGATCACGTCGACGCCGATCACCTTCATCGGACCACGAACTCCACGACCTCCTCCAGGTCGCGCGCGACCCGGTACTTCCGGGCGAAGTACGTGACGATGTTGCCGAGATCGTTCCGGAGGACGGCGGATGCGTTCGGGTGGTCCGGCGGGATCCACTGCGGCCAGTCGATCAGGACGACCCGCTCCCCGTCGATCATCACGTTGAACTCGGAGAGGTCGTTGTGGATCGCGCCCTGCCGGTATGCCGCGCGTACCTGGTCGATGACCAGGTCGAAGACCGGTTCAGGATCCTCGAGGCGGCAGCGGTTGAGGGTCGCGCCGCCGATCAGGTCCATCACGATCGCGTTCCGTTCGAGCGCGATGGGGGCCGGCACCGAGACCGAGGGTGAGAGGCGGACGAGGGCCTCGTACTCGCTCTCGGCCGAGAGGACGGAGGCGTGGAGCCAGGGGCAGTGGGCATGCTCGGGGAGGTAGTCGCGGGTGAGCCGCACCGACTGGAACGACCGCTGGCCGACGTGGTGGAGCTTGATGGCGACCGGAGCGAGCCCGAGCCCCTCGTAGACGAGCGACTCCTTGCCCTCGCCGATCCGGTCGCCGAGCGCCCGGAGGCTCCCCTTCGAGGTCAGCGCCCGGATGGCGAGCGTGTCGAGGCCGTTGGACACGAGGGCGTACCCCTCGTACGGGACCTTGGCGTACCGGACCAGGTCGCGCTCCATCAGGCGGCCGATCCGGTAGCGGAGCTCGGAGTCGGAGAACCGGGTGGTGGCTTTGAGGTCGTCGAGGGGGACCCACTCGTACCGCCGCATGAGCCGTTCGATCGCGCGGAGCACGCGGAGATCGAATGGTTGGAGGGACCGGACCACCTCGGCCGAGAGGGGCATCTGCTCTCTCATTGGCACGCCGACGGTTAAAAGCAGCGCGAACCCGGCAGTCACTGTCAATACCGGACGCGGCGAATCGTCTGGTATGCAGGAGCCGGAGCGGTGCAGCCGGTGCCGCCGGGAAGCTGTCGCACGCCAGCCGTACTCGGGTCGGGCGCTCTGCGCCGCGCACCTCGTCCGCGACGTCGAGAGCAGGGCCAAGCGGGCCATCCGGCAGCAGGGCGGTCTCCGGCACGAGGACCGGGTCGGTGTCCTCGCCCCCGGCGGGCCGTACGGCGAGGCCCTGCTCACCCTGGTCGCGCGCCTCTTCGCGGCGCGCCGCGACCTTACCCTCGTGGCCCTTCGTCCCGGCGAGGGCCCACCCTCCGCCGGACCCTGTCCCGAGGGGATCGAGCCCGCTGCTATCGGCGACGACGAGCCGTCCCCGGCGGCGCTCCGCCTCGGGTGCAGCCTGCTCCTCGTCCCCACCATCCTCGAGGAGCGGGCCGCGGACGTCCTGGGGGCCGTGCTCACGGGGCGGCAGGGGTCGCTCGCGGGCGCGACTGGCGGGCGCCCCCGGGTCGTCCGGCCGTTCGAGAACGTCCCCGGGCTCGAGATCCGGCTCTACCTGGGGGCTGTCACGGGCACGCCGGCGCCTCCGGCGCCCGCCGCCACGGGCGGAGCGTTCGAGGCGCTCGTCGCGGACGAGCTCGCGCGGCACACGGCGCGCCACCCGTCCGCGCCGTTCGCACTGGTCCGTCTCGCCGAGACGATCGCTGAGCTCGCGAGCGGGGAGCCGGACCGATGCTGAACAGGGTCCTCGACCGGTTCCGGGCGGTCGCGCAGTTCGTCTCGACCGAGCGCGTCCGGGTCTACTTCCTATTGCTCGTCGTCATCGTCGCGGGGTTCACGGCCGGATTTCATGAACTGTACCCGTTCCTCGAGGGGGAGCCCATCTCGTGGATCAGTTCGCTCCTCTTCGTCGTGGAGACCCTGACCACGACCGGGTACGGCGACCTCCTGCCGTTCTCGAACCAGCTGACCTCGCTCCTCGCGACCGTGATCATGGGGACCGGCGTCGTCCTCTTCTTCATCGGGGTCCCCGTCCTCCTGACACCGATCATCGCCCAGGTCATCCGCACGACGCCCCCGCGCCGGCCCGGACGGGTTTTCGAGGGGCACACCGTGATCATCGGGTACGACGACACGGTCCGCTCGATCCTGGAGAGCCTCCGCGTTGGAGACGTCCCGGCAATCGTCGTCGTGGAGGACGAGACGACGGCGTTGCAGGCCCACGGACGGCATCGCGGGGAGGCCCACGTCATCTGGGGCGATCCCGGCGT
>CAZCUJ010000001.1:0-21539 GCA_964501565.1 uncultured Methanospirillum sp. | reverse complement strand
AGGCCCACGGACGGCATCGCGGGGAGGCCCACGTCATCTGGGGCGATCCCGGCGTCGCCTTGACTCAGAGAGCGGCCTCCCTCGGCGCGGCGCGGCACGTGGTCGTGGTCGGGAGCGAGCAGGAGGTCGCCACCACCGTCCTGGCCGTGCGCGACCGGACGTCCGCCGTGGTGATCGCGATCGTCGACGACCCCTCCTTCGAACGGTACATCCGCTTCGCCGGGGCGGACTACGTGCTCTCCCCCAAGGACATCGTCGGGCGGATACTCGCCCGGTACGGGTTCGTTGCCGCCGACGTCGAGTCGGTCGCGGGCGCGGCCCCCGGGACGTGGATCCTCGACCGGTCGCTCGACCACGGCGACGGACTGGTGCTGGTCACGGCCCCGGTCCCCCGCGGCGCCCCCGCAGTCGGCCGGACACTCGACGAGATCGGGTTCCAGGACCGGCACGGAGTGGCGCCCGTCATCCTCTGGCGGGGAGGCCGGTTCACGATCCTCCCGCCGGGAGACACGGTGGTCGACGCGGCCTCGATGCTCTTCCTCCTCGGGCGGCCCGGGGAGGTCGCGGACGCGATCGAGCACGAGCTTGCGGTGCCGGCGACCAACGACCGCCGGGCGATCATCGCCGGCTACGGCGACGTGGGCGCGGCCGCGTGCCGCGAGCTCGCCTCGCGCGGGGTCGAGATCACCGTCATCGATCCGCGCGACCACGAGGTCCCGACCGTGATCGGACGGGCCGAGGACGAGGCCGTCCTGAAGCGTTCGGGAGTCGAGGATGCCGGGCTCCTCGTAGTCGCGGTCAACGACGACGCGGTCAACATCTTCACCACCCTGATGGCCCGGAACCTGAACCCCGACCTCAAGATCGTGGCGCGCGCGAACCACCCGCGCGCGGTGGACCGGCTCTACCGGGCCGGCGCCGACTTTGTCACGCTCCAGCCCACGATCGGGGGGCAGGTCGTCGCCGGGATCATCCTCTCGGACCGCGTACGGATACTGCTGGACCTGCCGGGCGGGCACCGCGTGGTGCAGCACCGCTGGACCCAAGCCGGAGAGCGGACCGTCGGGTGGATCGAGCGGCAGACGGGCGCCCTCGTGGTCGGTGTCGAGGGCGCGGCGGGCGCCGTAGTCCGGCCCGGTCCGGACGTTCCCGTCAGGGAAGGCGACCGGTTGACCCTGATCGGCGGAGTAAACGAGTTAAGGCACGCCGTCGAAGTGGTCTGAATGGAACCGATGGCCGGCGGCGGGTGCGGCTGCGCGCTCACCAGGATCGAGCAGCTCATCCGCCATGCCTTCTGGGAGGCGGGGGCGAGCGGCGTCGTGGTCGGCGTGTCGGGGGGGATCGACTCCGCCGTCGCGGCGGCCGTCTGTGTCCGGGCCCTCGGGCCCGAGTCGGTCCTCGCCGTCTCGCTCCCATCGGCGGTCAGCGACCCCGGTGACCTCGAGGATGCGGCCGAGCTCTGCCGCCGGATCGGGTGCGAGCACCAGGTCGTCCCGATCGAGCTCGTACTCGCCGCCTACCGGTCGCTACCCGGGTTCGGCGACGACCGGTACCTGCTCGGCAACCTCATGGCCCGCACGAGGATGGCGGTCCTCTACTACATCGCGAACCGCGACGGCCGGCTGGTCTGCGGGACCTCGAACCGGACCGAGTACCTCCTCGGCTACTTCACCAAGTGGGGCGACGGCGCGGGGGACGTCGAGCCCCTGCTCCACCTCTACAAGCGCGATGTCCGCCGGCTCGCGGAGGAGCTCGGTCTCCCCGAGCGGATCCTGGAGAAGGCTCCGTCGGCCGGGCTCTGGCCCGGACAGCGGGACGAGGAGGAGATCGGCCTCTCCTACGACGCGATCGACGGGGCCCTCGAGGCCCTGGTGGCGAACGGCTGGCGGGCCGAGACGCCGGTCCAGGAGCAGGTGCTCGCGCGGGTGCGGGCCTCGGGCCACAAGCGCCGCGACCCCCCGAACCTCTTCACCCAAGCCTGAGCAGCCCCTCGTACCGCCCGGGTTCGTCGAGCCAGTCGAGGGGGATCCGCTCCTCGACGACCTCGTAGAGCGTGTAGCCTTCGAGGATCCCGAGCGGCAGGACGTCGGGCGGCGGAACGCGCCGCAGCGGCGGCACGGACGGGTAGGCCGGGTTCGGGACGAAGCCACGGTCGACCAGCTCGTAGTAGGCCCCGCCACGGAGCTGCTCGTAGGGCTGGTACTCGCTCGCGAACGAGCGCGAGACCAGGTTCGACATCACGAGGTCACGGTCCCCGGGGTTGATCGTGATGTGGCCGTACCCGGGCGGGATGAGCACGACCGTCCCGGCCTCCGCCTCGACCAGGGCCACGTCCGAGAGGTCGGGGCGCTGGAGGAGGTAGTGGGCCGTACCGCTCATCACCTCGTAGACCTCGGGGTAGGGGACGCCCGAGGGGCTCGCGGGGTGGTAATGCCCCTTGGTCTTGACATACTCGTTGCAGAAGACCCCTGGCGGGATCCGGGTGATGTCGTACCGGGCCCGGGAGTCGGTCAGCCAGCGCCGGTCGGCCTCTGACCGGGCGACGTCGCGGTACATGTAGTAGATCTTGCCGGGGATGCGGCAGTCGGGCTCCGCGGTCATCCCGGCCAGCTCGGACCCGTCCCGCGCCACGGGCGCGGGGAGGTCGGCGTCGGTCCAGCCTGGTATCATGCCGACCCTGTCGGCGTCGGTGCAGATAAATCCCTCCCGTCGCGCCGGTCAGAAGGCGACCGGCGCGGCGGACCCGTTGGGGCTCGTCCCGCCGTTCACCCCGCACCCTTACACGCCCGGGAACAGAACGCTGAACACATGACCCCACGCACAGGCACGCCTCCCCGGGCGGGCCACCGGGCGCTCCGGATCGCCCTCGCGGCCGGGACCAGGGGAGGGGGCGCATGACCGCGGACGAGGACCGCCTCGACCAGCTGTTCCCCAGGCCCCGGCGACTCGTGCGTATCGCGCGAAGACAGGTACCGAAACGGCTGGGCCCACCGTTCAGGACCCTCCGGCTCCACCGCCGTCGCCGGTGAGCGGCGCGGGACCAGCCCCTGGTCTCAGGCGCCGGCCTCCGCGGCCACCTGCTCGACCCCGGTCATCTCGGAGACGTCGATCATCCCGCGTATGGCCCGCGTTGTGACGGTGTAGCCGGCCTCGCGGATGGCCGCGATCGGGTTGGTTCCGCCCACCGCGACCACGCCCATGTGCTGCGCGCTGACCTGGACCCCCAGGAGGGGGCTGTTCGGCAGCCCCACCTCGAGCACGCCGAAGAACCGGCTCTCGCCGAGGTCGTCCAGGAGGTCCGCCACGAGCGACTCAGCCTCCATGTGGCACTCGCGGATGTTCGCGAGGACGGTGCCGTTGCCCGACCGGATCACCTCCGAGACCGAGGTGATCTCCTCGGTCATCAGCACCTGGAGCGGGTCGATGGTCGTCTCGTCGTAGTGGATCAGGTGCGTGAAGCGCCGGGGGACCCGGTTCACGATCTCGACCGTGCCGCCGCCGATCGCGTGCAGGGGGATGCCGCGCCGCAGCAGGATCCCGTCGAGCGTCACCGAGCAGAGGGTACAGATCCCCGTCTGTCCCTCGGGGACGGCGAACCCGTCGATGGTCTCCCCTCCCGGGACCAGGCGGACCAGGTCCGAGGCGCAGACGCCCGTGAGGCATGCGCCGCGTAGCAGCTGGAGCACGGGCGCAAGGTCGGGCGTCGAGACGAGGGAGAGGTTATAGACGGCCCTGCCGGTCCCCGCGATCGGGTCGTAGGTGACCTGCATCGCGAACTCCTCGATTGTGTGGCTGACGAACTTGAGTGGGGGCGGGCTCATTATCGTTAATCGCTCGTTGTGAAAGAAAAATTGTTCTATAGATGGCCGTCAAGATGTACGGATGATGGACCGGCAAGTACGGGAGAGGGCGCGTGCGGAGATCAGCAGGATCCTGGAGTCGGCCTCGTTCGACATGGCCCCCATGGACCCTCCGCTGGACCTCTCGGCGGTCCGCGGAGATGAGTGCGTCCTCGTCCTCTGCAGCGACGACGAGCGCGAGTGCGCCGAGTTCGACGGGACCGTCTACCGCGTGCGGTCCGGGGACCGTGACGTGGTCTGCCGGAAACTCCTCTTTACGACCAGCGGGAGTATCGCCGTCCGGGCGTGCGCGCACTGGGACCTCCCGGCGCTGGTCGAGCATGCGGGCCAGGCGGCCTGCGCCCGCCTGCTCGGGCGCGAGCTGGTCCTCGACCTCGAACCCGCGAGCACGGCGCCCTGTGAAGACGACGCCGGGGGACGGCCCGGGTCTCCGGGGGGGGTTGCCCAGCTGCCGGTCAGGGTCAGCGAGCGGGAGGCGCTGCAGCTCGCGAACTGCGAGGGAGCCGTCCGCCTCCGCCTGATCCCGTACTGGTGCGCCCATTACTCCTCGTCTGGCCAGGCCAGCTACCGCGACCACGCGATCTCGTTCGAGGACCGCGGGACGGTGGCGATCAACGCGATCAACGGCACTGTCTCCGTCCCCCAGGAAGAGGAGGCGGTGGTCCAGACCGGGATCCCGGAGGGAGCCGAGGTGCTGGACGCCCTGATCACGCGCGAGGAGGCCGAGGCGCGGGTGGTCGAGTCGGTGGTCGCCCGGCTCACCCAGAAGGTCCGGATACGCCAGGAGCGGCGCGAGGCGATCTTCTACGAGGAGAAGGTCTTCCGGCCGGATCGGCGGGCCGTGCAGGTCGGGATCTCCCGCGTCTTCGTCCCCGTCTGGCAGGTGCGCGGCCGTTCGATCGTGGAGATCAACGCGTTCTCGGGAGAGACCCTCTCGACGCCGATGGACGAGGGCGTGGAGATCCTCTGATGCCGCCCGTGACCGTGATCGGCGGCGGGCCCGCCGGCCGGTTCGCGGCGATGCGCCTGGCCGCCGGCGGCCGGGAGGTACGCCTGGTCGAGCGGCGGACCCTCGGCGGCAAGTGCGTCGCCTACGGCTGCATGCTGCTCACCGCCCTGAACGACGCGGCCCGGGCCGTCACCGAGGCCCGCCGGCTGGCCTCGCTGGGCGTGGTCTCGGGCGATCTCACGGTCGACCTCGCGGGGCTCTTCGCGGCCACGGCGGGGGTCCAGGCGACGATCACGGGCGTGCTCGATCGGGAGACGTCGGAGGCGGGAGTCGAGGTTGTCGCCGGGGTCTCCGCCGGTTTCGACGGGAGCCGCGCCGTCATCGACGGGCACCCGGTCGAGTCGGAGGCCGTGATCATCGCAACGGGGGCCCGCCCGGCCCTTCCAGCCGTGCCGGGGATCTCGCGGGACGGGGTATACACCGCCGCGACCATCAGCTCGATGACGGAGCTGCCCCGGCGCATCGCAATCCTGGGCGGCGGCGTCCAGGCGGCCGAGTTCGCGTACTTCTTCGATGCGATCGGCGCCGAGGTCGAGCTGGTGGTCCGGAGCGCCCTCCTCCCGGAGCTCGACCCCCACCTGGGACAGCTCGCCCGGGCGGAGCTCGGCGGCGTTCGCCTCCACGAGGGGACGGACCTCGTCTCGATCGACGGTCGGCAGTGCGTCACGGGCATCACGGTCTCGTCCGGGGGGGTCGAGGAGCGGGTCGCCGTCGACGCCGTCGTCGCCGCCACCGGCCTCGCGCCTAACAGCGAGGAGTGCGCCGGGCTCGAGAAGCGAACAGACGGGACGATCGTGGTCGACGACCGGATGAGGACATCGATCCGCGGTGTCTACGCCTGCGGCGACGTGATCGGCCCGCCGTACCTGACCCCGGTCGCCCGGCAGGAGGGGCGTGTCGCGGCCGACACCATCCTCGGCCGTGAGGCGCGGATGGAGTACGGGCTGGTCCCGCAGGGGTTCAGCCTGGGTACCCAGTACGCCTGGGCCATCGGCGACGAAGCGGCGCGGTCCTGTGCCATCCCCGGCCCGGCCGGGCCGGGGTCGTTCTTCGCCGTGCCGTCGCGGGAGACCGGCATGGCCAAGGTCTTCCTCGACGAGAGCGGCACCCGCGTGGCGGGGGTGGCGGCCGCGGCACCGGCCGCGGGCCTCTCGGTGATGTACCTCGCCGAGATGGTCCGGCGCGGCCTTGCCGTCGAGGACCTCGAGGACTTCTACGAGGTCCACCCGGCAGCCGACGGGCTCCACGGACTCATCCGGTACCTCGGCGAACGTCAGGCCTGACCGAACCCCCTGTTTTAATACCCGAACGGTGCATGCATCCGCATGAGTCCCACAGTGGCTACCGGTCTCCGCGTCCTCGCGGTCCTCTGCCTCGCCCTGCTCCTCCTGCCCGGCGTCCACGCGCTCGAGCTCTTCGGTGACGGGGAGACGACCGTGATCACGGTCCCGACGGATGACGACGTCGTCGTGAGCAGCGGCACGATCGTGGTCGCCGCCCCCGTCGGGTCACTGATCGCGGTCGGCGGCGAGGTCCATGCGAACGCGCCGGTCGCGCGCGACGTGATCGCCGCGGGAGGAATCATACACGTGAACGGGACTGTCGGCGGCAAGGTCGTGCTCGCGGGCGGGCGGGTCGACCTGAACGGGACGGTGGAGCGGAACGCGCTCGTTACCGGTGGCGAGGTCGCCTTCGGCCCCGGCGCCCGGGTGGGCCGCGACGCGGAGGTCTCGGCCGGGTCCTTCACGCACCAGGGCGCCGTGAACGGGACGCTCGGCGTGGATGCCGGGACCTTCACCAACGCCGGGACGGCCGGGACGCTCCGGTACGACACGGTGGGAGACCGCCCAGCCCGCGACAACCAGACCGTCAACCGGACCGGCGATCGCGAGGGCCTCGGCGCCCTCGGTGCGCTCTTTGCGACCATCGCGCTCGTCGTCTCCCTGCTCATCACGATCGGGTACCTGATACTCGGGCTCCTGCTCCTCGCTCTCGCGCCAGGTGCCGCCAGCGTCGTGGAGGAGCGGGTCCGCGAGCAGCCGCTCCCGGCCTTCGTGGTCGGCCTCGTCGCGCTCATCGTGGCGGTGGTCGCGGGCGTGATCCTGGCCGTCACGGTCGTTGGGATTCCCATCGCCGTGCTCGGGTGGCTCCTCGTCCTCGTCGGCACGATGCTCGCCGGGCTCGTGGTCTCCCTCGCGCTCGGACGGCTGATCGCGGGGAGGACCGGGATCGGGGACAACCGCTACGCCCTCTTCATCATCGGGTTCGTGATCCTGAACGTGCTCTACCTGGTGCCGATCCTCGGCGCGATCGTCGGCTTCGTCGTCGTCTGCCTGGGATTCGGCGCGATCCTGATGGCCGCGCGGGACGCGTTCTCCGGGCGCAGAGAGGCGCTCTAATCCATATATTTTTATGAACGTTCGGAATCTTGAAGTAGCCCAAATGCTGAAATATTCGTTCGCTCATGAGAACGACTATTTCTACCTCGAGGAACGCCGCATGAACGAGATCGACCGGGATCCGGTGGGGCCCGCCGAGCCCGTCGAGGAGAGACCGGTACCCCCCGGCCCGGCGCGGAGCCTGCCCGATGCGGACTCCGCTCCGAAGTGGGAGACGGCCCGGCCATCCATAGTCACGCTCCTCGTGAACCCCCGGACCTTCTTCGAGGCGCTCGAGCGGGGCGAGGTGAGCCTCCTCGTCCCGGCGCTGATCGTCCTCGCGGTCGGCGCGGTGGGCGCGGTCGCGGCCTACCAGATCTCGGCCGTTCTCATGGACGCCATGAGGATACCGGGCGTGGAGGGCATCGGCGGTGTCATCGGCATCATCGGCGGAATCTCGGCCCTGCTCGGGACCCTCTTCTTCTGGGTGATCTACACCGCGGTCTTCTTCATCATCTCGATGGCGTTCAACGGCAGGGGCGATTTCACCCGCCTGCTGGCGTACGTCGGCTACGGCCACCTTCCGCAGGTGATCGGCGGTCTCGTCAGCACCGTCCTGACCTGGAACTACCTCTCGAACCTCCGGATCCCCCCGCTCACGACGCCCGAGGCGATCCAGGAGTGGACCACGAGCCTGGTCCAGGCCCCGACCATGCAGCTCGCGGCCATCGTCGGCCTGCTCTTCCTGCTCTGGTCGGCCAACATCTGGATCTTCGGGGTCCGGACGGGGCGGAAGCTCTCCACCCGCGACGCGGCCATCACGGTCCTCGTGCCGGTCGTGCTGTACATCCTGTATACCCTCTACACCCTGGTGGGATGAGCATGACACGACGCTTACTTCCTGTAATCCTGGCCGTTCTCGCCTGCATCGCGTGCGCCTCCGCCGCGCTGCCGACGTTCCCGTTTCCGACCTCCGGGTCAGTGTCCCCCACCGCGTCGCCGGACCTCCCCGTCACCACGGCCCCCCTGGTCACCGTGGCGGGCAACCAGCTCCAGGTCGTCTCGACCTCGCTCGAGCCGCCAGTCCTGATGCGCGGCGACACGGGCACGCTGAATGTCGAGGTGGCGAACGCGGGAACGACGCCGGTCCGCGCCACCCGAGCGTCGCTCCTGCCCGGCGGGGCCGTGACCGTCGTCAACGACCCGTACGCGACCGTGGGCGAGATCGGGGCCGGAAACCGGCGGACGTTCAGCTTCCTGGTCCGCGCCGGGGCCCCCGACGGTACGGCCTACCCTGTCTTCACCCTCGCCGTGACCGACGGGCGCGGCCTCCGGCACCCGGTGCCGGTCGTCGTCGAGAGCACGCCCCCCGCCCTCTCGTTCCTCCAGCGGCCCGACGCGATCGAGGCGGGCACGGGCGACCAGGTCGTCCTCTCGGTCGGCAACCCCCGCCAGCACCCCGTCACGGGCGTGATGGTCGTGCCGCGGGGAGACGGCTTCACCGTCTCGCCGACATCCGTCTTCATCGGCGAGCTCGCCTCGAACGCACAGGCCGCGGCCTCGTTCAACCTGACCCCGGCCGAGAACGCGACCATCGCCTTCGACGTCGTCTACTACAACGGGAACAACCGCCATGTCGAGAGCATCGGTCTCGACGCCGGGTACGGCCAGTCCAAGACCCGCGCGGACCTGATCCTCTCGAACTTCGTGGTCGAGCTGGGAGGCGATGTCTACCGGCTGACCGGGGACGTCTACAACGCCGGCCTCTCGCCCGCGCGTTCGGTCGTGATCGCGCCCGGAGAAGGGGTAACCCCGGCCGACCCGTATCCCCGGTACGTGATCGGCTCGCTCGAGACCGACGACTTCGCCTCGTTCGAACTGAACTTCCGCGCCGAGAACCGGACCACGGTCCCGCTGGTCATCAGCTACCGGGACCAGGACGGCGACCCGTTCGAGCAGCGGACCGAGGCCTCGCTCGCCATGAACGAGACCGCGCCGGGGGGTACCGGCGAGGAGTTGCCGCTCGCCTGGATCGCGCTCGCCCTCGTCATCGCGGCCGTCGTGGGCTACCTGATCTACCGCTCATGGAGACGGTGAATGGGAGGCAGGGAGGCCCCGCGGACCTGATCCGGTTCGAGGGGGTCTCCAAGATCTACCCGCTCCCGGCCGGCGACGTCGTCGCCCTGGACCGGGTCTCGCTCTCGTTCCGGCACGGCGAGTTCGTCGCGATCATGGGGCCGTCCGGCTCGGGCAAGACCACGCTCCTGAACCTGATCGGCTGCCTCGACGTGCCGACGTCGGGCCGGCTCCTGATCAACGAGCGCGACGTGGGCGACCTCTCGGACGACGAGTTGACGGTGTTGCGGCGCGACACGATCGGGTTCATCTTTCAGCAGTTCAACCTGATCCCGCTCCTCTCGGTGCTCGAGAACGTCGAGTACCCGCTGGTCCTCAAGTGCAAGAACCGGTCCCAGTGCGGGCTCAAACCGTTCGAGGCGTTGCGGGCGGCCGGGCTCGACGAAGAGCGGCTGTACACGCACCGGCCGAACGAACTCTCGGGCGGGCAGCAGCAGCGGGTCGCGATCGCGCGGGCGCTCGTCAACGACCCCGACCTCCTTCTCTGCGACGAGCCGACGGGGAACCTGGACCAGCGGACGGGCCAGGGGATCATGGAGCTCCTGAGCAGGATGAACCGGGAGGGCAAGACCGTGATCATGGTCACGCACGACCCGGGGATCGCGGCCTATGCCTCCCGCCAGGTCAGGCTCGTGGACGGCCGCATCCAGGAGGACACGGGATGAGCTGGACCTTCTTCGACATCGCGCGGCGCAACCTGCAGCGAAACCTCTTCCGGTCCATGCTCGCGGTCACGGGGATCGTGATCGGCGTCCTCGCGATCGCCTCGCTCGGGATCCTGGGCAACGGCCTGACCCTCTCGGTCACGGACCAGCTCTCGACCGTCGGAGACTCGCTCACCGTGATCCCCCACACGGGCACGGGCGGGCAGTTCGGCGGCGGGCTGACCCCGGAGAAGATCACTGACCGGCAGGTCCAGGACCTCCGGCGGATCGCCGCGCCGGACCCGGTGATCCCCATGTACTCGACGGCGGACCGGATCGAGGTGGGGAGCCAGCGGGGCGTGGCATCGGTCTACGCGATCGCGCCCGATGATATTCCCTACCTCGTCGAGGTCGAGGAGGGCGTCACCCTCCGCGGCAACGACGGCATCCTCGCCGGGAGGCAGGTCGCGGACGAGTTCGACCTGCGGGTCGGGTCGCAGGTCCGGTTCTCGGACGGTTCCACGCAGCGCGTGGTGGGCATCCTTCGTGAGCGCGGGCTCGGGTTCGACATCCAGCCCGACGTCGCCCTGATCGTCTCGGCCCGGTGGCACGAGGACCGGGCCAACCCCGAGGGCTACGACCAGGTGATCATCAAGGTCGGCGGGATCGACCGTGTGCGGGAGATACAGGACGCGATCGACGACCGGTTCAACCGGCGCGATACCGTGCTCGACTCCTATTCGTCCACGGATATCCTTACGAGCATCGAGACGGTCTTCGACCAGATCTCGACCTTCACGACGGCCATTGGTGGGATCTCGCTGATCGTCGCCGGGATCTCGATCCTGAACGTGATGATGATGTCCGTAACCGAGCGGACCAAGGAGATCGGGATCCTCCGCTCGATCGGGACGCTCCGCCGGGAGATCCGGCAGATGTTCATCTACGAGGCCCTGATGCTCGGGCTGATCGGGTCGGCCATCGGAGGGCTCCTCTCCTTCGGCGCCGGCTACCTGGTCTCGCTCCTCGTGCTCCAGTCGACGGAGTACCTCTTCCACCCGGCGAGCCTCACGTCGATCGCGATCGGCATGGGTTTCGGGGTCGCCACCGCGCTCCTGTCCGGGCTCTACCCGGCCTGGAGGGCGGCGGACCTCAACCCGATCGAGGCCCTCCGGCACGAGTGATCTTTTTTTATCCCGGCGGTGGACTCCCGCGCAGCGACGCCGTGATCCGCCGCGTAGCGAGTAGCCACATGGCCGGCACGAGCACCAGGATCAGTATGACCGCCCCGACGAGCCCCGCTCCGACGAGGAGGTTGAACGCGGCGTGGAGGAAGATCGCCAGCAGGAGCCCGTGGTAGATGAGCCGCGTCCCGAGCGGGTGCGGCGTGACCAGGCTCTGGCCCAGGGCGTACCCCCACATCGACGACATCAGGGCGTGGCCAGGGACCGAGAGGACGGCCCGCAGCAGGGAGAGCTCGAGCGGCAGGGTCAGGGTCTCGGAGTAGGCGGCAAAGAGGTAGACGAAGTTCTCGAGCGCGGCGAACCCCAGGGCCGCGGTGACCGCGTAGACGATCCCGTCGACCGGCTCGTCGAAGACCGGGCGCCGGAAGACGAACCAGTATACGACGAGGAACTTGCCGATCTCCTCGACGACGGGTGCCACGACGACGGCGAGGAAGACGTCCGAGGGGAAGACGATCCCGATCATGCCCTCGATGAGCGCGATCGGGATGGTCGAGAGCATGCCGAGGAGGAAGATGCGGAGGATCCACGCCCGCGGCTCGGGGGCGTACCGGTCCTTGAGGTAGAAATACCAGAGCCAGAAGAGTGCCGGCGCGAACCCGAGGATCAGCAGGTACCACAGGGTGAGATCCATCGGACTCACTTGCGCGAAAGATTATTTCAACCTGTCCCAGGATACGCCCCAAGGTTCATGCCGCCGGCCGCCGACCCGATCCCGATGACCGTCGCGTACGCGCTCACCTGCGCCGGCTCCGACCCCTCGGGGGGGGCCGGAGTCCAGGTCGACCTCCGGACCTTCGCCGCGCTCGGCTGCTGGGGTCTGTCGGCGATCACGGCCCTGACCGTCCAGACGCCCGCCGCCGTCCTGGACTCGACACCGGTCGCACCGGGGACGGTCCGGGCCCAGGTCGAGGCCCTGGCCGATGCCTTCCCCATCGGGGCGGCCAAGACCGGCATGCTCGCGAACGCCGCCATCTGCACCGCCGTCGCGGACGCCCTGCCCGACGGGGTCCCGCTCGTGGTCGACCCGGTCCTGGCCGCGACGAGCGGCGGCCGGCTCCTCGACCCCTCCGCGGTCGCCGTCCTGGTCGAGGAACTCCTCCCCCGCGCGACCCTCGTGACCCCGAACCTCGGGGAGGCCTCGGTCCTTGCCGGCAGCCCCGTCCGGACATTCGAGGAGATGCACGACGCCGCCCTGCGCCTCCGCGACCTCGGTGCCGGGGCCGTGCTGGTCACGGGCGGCCACGGCGCCGAGCCCGAGGCGGTCGACCTGTTCGTCGACGCCGACGGCGCGTTTCCGCTCCGGGCCCCGCGCTTCCCGTACGACGTCCACGGTTCGGGCTGCTGCCTCTCGGCGGCCATCGCCGCGCGGCTCGGCCGCGGCGCGGACCTCCGGGCGGCCGTGCGGGACGGCAAGGCCGTGGTCACGGCGGCGATCGAGTCCGCGGTCACGGCCCCGGATGGCCGGCGGATGGCGAACCCGCGTCCTCCGGTCGTCCCGTGCGGAGCGTTTCCTCCGCCCGGCGCGCCCTGATCTTCTTGTTGAGAAAGAGGCGCGCGTGCTCCTCGATGTCGAGCTCCTCCCGCGCCAGCTCGATCCGGTCGCGCGTCGCGTGGAGGTCGGGCAGCACGCGGTGCTCGAGGGCGCGCACGCGCCGCCGGGTCCGGACGATCTCGCTGGTGAGCAGGCGCAGCCCGGCCTCGGCCTCGGCGGCCGCGACGACCGAGAGGACCAGGTCCTCGTGAGCCGTGACCACGTCGTCGATCACGGGCGTGGTCCCGAGCAGGCTGTAGCCCCGCTCGTCCAGGGACCGGGCGACACGCCTGACGCGGAATGCAGGGAGCAAGACGCCGAAGACGTTCGCCTCCCGCCGCTCCAGGAACGGCGCGGCCTCGATCGACCCGGCCGCGATCGCGACCCCGAGCTCGCCCACCATCATCGTGGCGACCGAGAGCTCCTGACCCGCCATGACGTAGTCCTCGTAGAGCCTGAACTCCGCGGTCCTCGCGGCCTCGAGGCGGCGCATCAGCTCGAACATGAGGCCGTCGAGCTTCCGCTTCAGGACATCATGGGCCCGGTCAGAGAGGAGGATCCGGCGCTTGATCGCGAGCAGCTCGCCCCGTGTCGGGGAGACGCGTTCCGCCGAGACCATCAGATCACCAGGTACCGGCGAATCCGCTCGTTCGGGACGTCGAACTGCCGGCCGCGCACGCACGCGCGGAGGTTGCCCACCTCGATCCGCTTCTGCTCCAGGTACGAGATGATCGGCAGGACCGAGAACGGGTGGCGCGTCGCGATCCGGTCGAGCGCCTCCAGCCGGACCCGGGTGACTGCGACCTCGATCACGTGCACGGTCGTGCGGTGCTCCTCCCACCGCGACCAGAGGAGGTCGGCCACCTGCTCCGGGCCGATCGAGGCGTCCTGGCGGAGGGCCCGCATGGCCCTGGTCGCGACGGGCAGGATCTCGGTCTTCTCGAACTCGGCGATGAACGCGTCCCGGCCCTCGATCCCGGCGATCCGGACGAACTCGTCGACCGGGAGGTTGCCACCGGGGATCATCGAGGCCGCGACATCGGCGATCCAGCTCCCTGCCCGGAGCCGGAAGAGGTTCCGCATGTTCAGGATGTCGATCTCGAACCGGAGGTAGCGCGCGAACGCCTCGCCGCCGCGCACGCCGCTCCCCGCGACCGAGACGAGGTCGCGGTAGTACTGGCGGTACATCCGGTCCTCCACGCGCGCGAACTCGCCGGGCGGCATCTCGACGCAGGCGCAGGTGCGGGCCTGCTGGTAGAGCGGCCAGTCCCGCAGCCCCTCGACCACGGCGTCCAGGTCGGGCGCATTGATCAGGGCCTCGAGGCGCGATCGCCCCAGATCGCCCGCCGGCACGAGCCCCCGGGCGACCTGCTCGCGGGGGAGCCCATGGCGCTTTCCGCGGAGGATGGCCATCACGTTCACGATATCCCACCGGTGAAGGTACGCGGCCGTCATCTCGTGAAGCGTCCCCGGCGCCATGCGGAGAATCTGCCGGTACTCGCGGGCCTGGTTCTCGGTCAGAGCGCGCTCGAACTGGTAGAGGTCCCTCGAGGTCGGGTAGCGGTCGTATACCTCCCGACGGTACCTCGGGTCCTCGCCGATCGCTCTCAGCATCTGCGGGAGGCTCATCTGGAGGAGGCGGGCGTAGTATTCGGGGGGGTAAAGCGATGCCTTCCGCACCTGGAGCCTGGTACAGACGTACTGGTACGAGCCGGGAGTCACGAGCGTCGCGGCCATTCAGGAGACGTTTCACCATCTCCATGAACCCAGATAAACACTCCGCCGAAGGACTAAAATCACATTACTCATGATTGATAATGTAGAATAGCGATGACCGAGACCCACAAGATTACCGAGCAACGCCAGTACCTGCCCGACCCGCAGATGGCGATGAACACCTGGATCGGGGACTACCAGAAGGCCTACGACGACTTCCTCGCCGACCCCGACCGGTTCTGGGATCGGATCGCCCGCGAACTCACGTGGTTCCACGAGTGGGATCGCGTGCTCGAGTGGAACCATCCGCACGCCCGGTGGTTCGTCGGCGCGAAGACGAACATCACGTACAACTGCCTGGACCGGCACCTCTACAACGGGCGGCGGAACAAGGTGGCCCTGCTCTGGAAGGGCGAGGGCGAGGAGAACGAGCGTGTCTATACCTACCGCCAGCTCCACAGCGCCGTCTGCAAGTTCGCGAACGGCCTCAAGAGCCTCGGTGTCCAGAAGGGCGACCGGGTCTGCATCTACATGCCCATGGTCCCCGAGCAGGTTATCGCCATGCTCGCCTGCGCCCGGATCGGGGCCGTCCACACCGTCGTCTTCGGCGGGTTCGGGTCGGCGGCGCTCCACGCCCGGATCGTCGGGGCCGGGGCGAAGGTGGTGGTCACGGCCGACCACTCGGTCCGGCGCGGCAGGACCATTCCCCTCAAGCACCTGATCGAGGAGGCGATCATCAACGCCCCCTCGGTCGAGTCGATCGTCGTCCTCCGTCGCGAGACCGAGCAGCCGATCGAACTCCACCGCGAGATGGAGGTCGACTTCGACGAGCTGATGGCGGCGGCCGACAGGAACTGCCCCTGCGAGGAGATGTCCGCCGAGGACCCGCTCTTCATCCTCTACACCTCGGGCTCCACGGGCGCGCCCAAGGGGATCGTCCACACCGTCGGCGGGTACATGGTCGGGACGCACTACACGACCAAGTACGTCTTCGACATCCACGACAACGACGTCTACTGGTGCACGGCCGACCCCGGCTGGATCACGGGCCACTCGTACGTCGTCTACGGGCCCCTGATGCAGGGGACGACCATGCTCGTCTCGGAGACCACCCCCGACTACCCCGACGCGGGCAACTACTGGGCGATGATCGAGGAGTACGGGGTCAACATCTTCTACACGGCGCCGACGGCGATCCGGATGTTCATGAAGATGGGCGAGGAATGGCCGAACAAATACGACCTCTCGTCCCTGCGAGTCCTCGCCTCGGTGGGCGAGCCGCTCAACCCCGAGGCCTGGGAGTGGTACTACCGCGTGATCGGCAAAGATAAGCTGCCGATCGTGGACACCTGGTGGCAGACCGAGACGGGGATGCACATGGTCACGACCATGATCGGCGAGCCCATGAAGCCGGGCTTCGCCGGGAGGTCCATCCCCGGCGTCGTGGCCGACGTGGTCAACGCCGAGGGCGAGTCCGTGCCGCCCGGCACGGCCGGGTTCCTCGCCATGCGCCAGCCCTGGCCCTCGATGATGCGGACCGTCTTCGGCAACGAGGAGCTCTACCAGAAGTACTGGTCGACGATCGGCAGCCTGTACAAGGCCGGCGACCTCGCGATCAAGGACCAGGACGGGTACATCATGATCATCGGCCGGGCCGACGACCTGATCATCGTCTCGGGCCATAACATTGGCACCGCCGAGGTCGAGAGCGCCCTCGTCTCGCACCAGGCCGTCGCCGAGGCGGCCGTGATCGGCAAGCCGGACCCGATGAAGGGGAACGTCATCAAGGCCTTCGTCACCCTTCGCATGGGCCACGAGCCGAGCGAGAAGCTCAAGAAGGAGCTGACTTACCACGTCCGGATCACGCTGGGGCCGATCGCGGTGCCGGCGGAGATCGAGTTCACGGACTCCCTGCCCAAGACCCGGTCGGGCAAGATCATGCGGCGCGTCCTCAAGGCCCGCGAGCTGGGTATGGACCCGGGAGACCTCTCGACCCTTGAGGAGTGATCGCGGGGCTCCCTGATCAAAATATATATACACTCTTTAAGGCATTTTATATACTAACATGAAGCCGGAGGAGTCCCTGCGGATCGAGAATATCGTCGCTTCGGCCAAGGTGACGGACGCGCTCGACCTGCCGAGCATCGCCTCGCACATTGAGGGTGCCGAGTACGACAAGAAGCGCTTTCCGGGTGTCGTCATCCGGATGAAGGACCCGAAGATCGCGGCCCTGATCTTCAACTCGGGCAAGGTCGTGCTGACCGGGGCGAAGTCCATCGAGAGTCTCGACCGCGGTCTCGATATCCTCGGCGACCTGCTCCGGAACCTCGGCGTCGAGATCCCGGACGAGCTCACGTACAAGGTCCAGAACATCGTCACCTCGGCCGATCTCGGCTCAACCATCAACCTGAACAAGATCGCGGTCGGCTTCAACCTCGACAAGATCGAGTACGAGCCCGAGCAGTTTCCCGGGCTCGTCTACCGCCTCGACGACCCGAAGGTGGTCCTCCTCCTCTTCGGCTCCGGCAAGTTGATCATCACCGGCGGCAAGACCACCAGCGACGCGCAGCGGGCCGTGGCCCGGATCATCGGCGACCTGGAGAAGCTGGGCCTCCTCTAGCGCCCGTACGTCGCCTTCGCCTCGCCGAACCCGAGCACGTGCCCCCGCATCGCGGCGGCGAGCTCGGGGAGACCGGCCCCGGGCAGGAGGTCGAGCATCGCGTCGAGCGCGTAGACCTTGAAGACGAACCGGTGGGTCGACCCCCGCGGGTTGCAGGGGCCGCCGTAGCCGATCCGGCCGAAGTCGTTCGTGCCCTGGCGGGCCGCGACCGGAAAGGTCGCCTCGGGCTCCTTGGGGATGTCCTCGGGCACGACGCTGACCACCTCCATGTTCCAGCAGAGCCAGTGGACGAAGTTTCCGCGCGGGGCGTCGGGGTCGGTCATGACTATCGCGATGGCGCGGACCTTCTCGTCGTATCCCCCCACCTCGATGGCGGGCGAGATATCGGCGCCGTCGCAGGTGTAATTGGGCGGAAAGTGCGTGATCGGGAGCTTGACCGTGAGCGATAGCATCGTGGTTTCCTCGACTGAGGACTGTACGCCGGAGCGGATAAACCTGATGCCGTTTCTACCGCACGAACGCGATGGTCGAGCCGAACTGGACGATGTGATCGCGCATGGCCTCGATCAGCTCGCGCTCCGTGAACCCGGGCTCGAGGTCCGGCACGTGATCGAGCCCGTAGACCTTCATCGTCAGCCGGTGCGGCGGATCACCCGGCCGTGGACAGGGCGGTTGCCAGCCTGTCCGCCCGCCGTGGCCCGTGCCCTGCACCGAGGGGAGGGGACCGACGCCGTCGGGTCGCATGCCCGCCGGGACAAGGTCGGTCGGCGGGATTCCGGCGGCGAGCCAGAGCACGAACGAGCAGCCCGGCTCGAAGGGGTCGATCGCCACGATGGCGAGCGAGCGGACACGGGGGTCGAGCGGGCCGAGGCGGATGCGCGGCGAGATGCCCGGACCGCGGCAGGTATGCAGGTCTCCGAGCTCGGCGCCGTCGAGCTGCACAGCGAGGTCGTCCATTGCGGTTGCACCGCTACTCCCGTGGAGCGTCCCGGTGCTTATAGCTCGGGTATCCCCTCCGGAGGTCTTCCGTGCGCGTGAACTTCCGGCGGGCCCGGGGGACCGCGAACACCGAGGCCGTCCTCGCCGCCGCCCTCGGGCGCGACGGGCGAACGCTGCACGGCGCGGCCGGCCCGTCGGGCGATGTCACCTGCTACTCGCTGAACATCGGCAACGCCCGTCCTCTCCTCGCCGAGCTGGCCGGCGCCGGGTGCGTGACGGTCGCCGGCGGCCCCTACGCGTCGGCGTGCCCGGAGGAGGTCGCCCGGGTCGCGGACTGGGTCGTGGTCGGCGAGGGCGAGCGGACCCTCGCCTGCGTGCTCGACGCCGTCGAGACGGGCACCAGCGACCCCGTGCCGGGAACGGCGACGGCGGTGCACGGGGTGGTCCCGGTCGACCACGCGGTCCGGCTCGACGCGTACCCCCCGTTCCTGCGGAGGAAGGGCTACATCGAGTGTTCCCGCGGGTGCCCGAACACCTGCGCGTTCTGCCAGACCCCGCGCCTCTTCCCCGGCGGGATGCGCCACCGGTCCATCGACGCCTGCGTCGAGGCCGCGCGGGCGCTCCCCGACGCCCGTTTCGTCACCCCCAACGCGTTCGCGTACGGCTCGGACGGGAAGAGGCCTCGTCTCGAGAAGGTCCGGCGGCTCCTCGCGGCGCTCGCGCGGGAGGGAGGCCGGACCTGGTTCGGGACCTTTCCGAGCGAGGTGCGGCCCGAGTTCGTCACGGACGAGGCCCTCGAGCTCGTCGGCGAGTTCTGCGCCAACGACCGGGTCCACTTCGGCATCCAGTCAGCGAGCGACCGCGTGCTCGGCCTCATCGGTCGCGGGCACACGGTCGCGGACGGGCTCGAGGCCGTCGACCGTGTCCTCGATCACGGGTTCGTGCCCGTCGTGGACCTGATCGTGGGCTTCCCGTTCGAGGCCGACGACGAGCAGGAGGAGTCGGTCGCGCTCGCCGAGCGGCTCGCGGGCCGCGGGTGCCGGGTGCACGCCCACCGGTTCACGCCGCTGCCCGGCACGCCGCTCGCGGGGGTGCCCGCGCGGCCCGTTCTGGCGTCGTCGCGCCGCCGCCTTGGCCGGCTCGCCCTCGACGGCAGGCTGACCGGCTCGTTCTCGAGACTGGGTTAAGGTTTAGTAGACGTCCCCCGAATGCTAGAGGAGTATGATGGACGTCCTCCTGATCGCGGATCTCCACGGCAACTACGGCAAGCTCGAGAGCTTTCTCGACCTCCATGCCGACGCGATGATCGTCGCCGGCGACATCACGAACTTCGGGCCAGTCGACGCCGTGAACGGTCTCTTCTCCCGCGTAGACATTCCCTGTTTCGCGGTCCAGGGGAACTGCGACCCCCGCGAGATCATCGACGTCCTCGAGCGATCCGATGCCGTCTCGCTTCATGGCTCCCGCATCTCTCTCGGCAAGATCACGTTCGCGGGCCTGGGAGGCTCAAACCCGACGCCGTTCGGCACGCCGTTCGAGCTCACGGAAGAGGAGATCGACCGGGTCCTCGGGTCGACGGTCTCGCGGATGGACCGGACCGTTCACAACGTCCTGGTGAGCCACTGCCCGCCGCACGGGGCACTGGACGAGGTCGATGGAGAGCACGTGGGGTCGCCCGCGGTGCGGTCGCACATGAAGGCCTTCGACCTGGTCTGCTGCGCCCACATTCACGAGCAGCGCGGCATCGCCGAGCTCGACGGTGTGAAGGTGGTGAACCCGGGCATGGCCTCGGACGGGCACTGTGCCCTGATCCACTTCGGCGACTCGAGCAAGGAGATCGAGATCGAGCTGCTGGCCGTCTGAAACGAGTGCCGGATAACGGAAACCACTCCCGACCCTTTTCTGGAGAGCATCCCGCTGCGCAGCTGCCCTTCCGAGCGGAGGGTGGGCGCGGGGGGGCCGGCGTTACCCCGCGCGGGACCCGGCACGGGCTTCGAGGACCAGCTCGAGGTACGAGGCCGTGATCGCGGGTCCCGTGATACCGAGAGCATGTGCCAGCCGGTGGACCCGCTCCTCGGTCTCGCCCCCCTCGGCGTCGCCGAGGATCTCGACCTCGGCGAACGTACCGAGGGACTCGACCTCGTCGAGCGCGACCGACGCATCGCCGAGGGTCCAGAGCTCGCGCCGCTTCAAGACGACCGCGGTCACCCGGAAACCGAGCCGCGCGAGGACGGTCTCGAGAACGTTCCCGTCCTCGACGGCCAGGTTCAGCTCCTCGCGGGCCTTGAGCCGGGTGCCCGGGAGCTTCGCCCCCTTGTACGTCATCACCGCGCTCCCGGCGGCGTACCTGACGCGCAGGGCCTCGTCGGTCACGGCGAAGTCGCGGGACGGGTGGTTGTAGTAGACGTCGTGCTCCTCGCGGGCTCCGTCCCTGCGAGCCCCGTGGGCGACGAGCGCCTCGCGGACGTCTCCGAGGTCGTCGACTTTCGCCTTGAGTTCGAACTCGATCATCCTATACCTCAGCTATGTCCCGTCGAGGGGATGTGTCTTGCCGTTCGGTCTTCCGCCCTTCCAGGCGCCTCGATCTCATCAAAGCTTATCTCTGATGGTTGCGACTTGATATAGAAAGGTGCGATATGGCGATCAACGAGGGCGACTATATCCGGCTCGACTATACGGGCTCCGTGGACGATATCGTTTTTGACACCACCAGTGCCGCGGAGGCGAAGGAGGCAGGGATCGAGAACCCGTCCGCGACGTACGGCCCGATCATGGTGCGGGTCGGAAGCGGGCACGTCATCCCCGGGCTGGACGACGCGCTCGTCGGCCGGGAAGAGGGCGAGGAGGGCCAGATCGAGGTCCCGCCGGAGAAGGGCTTTGGCGAGTACGACCGGGACCTGGTCCAGGGCGTGCCGCTCAAGTCGTTCGCCGAGAAGGTCCAGGTGGGCTCTCGCGTCAAGAGCGAGAACCGCGAGGGGGTCGTTCGCGACATCATCGGTTCGCGCGCGATCATCGATTACAACAACGAGCTCGCGGGCAAGACCCTCCAGTACCGCTTCCGCGTGGTCGAGGTCGTCGAGGACGAGCTCGAGCGGGCGAAGGGGCTGATCCGCCTCTACTCCGGGCGGGAGATGGAGGCGGCGATCGAGGACGGCGTGCTGACCCTCGAGCTCCCCGCGGGGATCGCGTACGACCGCCGCTGGATGCTCTGGAAGCCAACGATCGTGCGGGACATCCTCGAGGCCGCTCCGTCCCTGCAGGAGATCCGGCTGCTCGAGGTGGTGCGGAGGCCCGAGCCACAGCCGGAGCTCACGCTGGCCGACGAGGCGCCGGCGGAGTAACCCGGGCATCATCAGGTGTCGATGCAGTCGGGGGGAGATAGTGACGGCCCTCGTTGGGCTATCGCCGATCTCGACGCACTACGTGCCCCTCCCGGCCGCCACCCGCGCCGGTGGCTCC